>NZ_JBIRRV010000001.1:288349-1050505 GCF_044333925.1 Streptomyces sp. NPDC020898 | reverse complement strand
GGCCCCCCCGCCGCGGCAGGCCGGCGGCCCCCCCCGCCGCGCGCCCTGGCGCGGGCCCGGGCCGGGCCGGGGGGGGGGGCGCGCCGGGGGGCGGGGGGGGGGGCCCCCCCCCGGGGGGGGGCCCCCCCGACTGCTGCTACGTCATGGTTCGTCCGTCACCGGGAGGGACCGTCTTCGGCCACTTTCGCCTCGCCCCGGAAGAACCCGCAGAACTTCTCTTGCAATCGCAGGCAACCCACGCATCAATGGAACCCGCTCTTCCGACGGACCGTCAGATTCCACCGCGTGGCGCCCCGCACCCGCCCGTGGCCGACCGCACCCGCCCGCCGGACCCACCCCCCACATCGCAATTCCCCACATGGCAATTCCCGTACCAGGGAAGGGAATCCGATCGATGACCAGCACGTCAGTACACCCGCCTGCGCGCAGACGGCTCGGAATCGGTGCGGTACTGGCGGCGGGCTCACTCGCCGCCACCGGTCTGGCCTTCGCACCGGCCGCCGCGGCCGTAGCCCCCACCACCGCGACAGTCACCTACAACTGCGGCCTTTACGGCGGCGGTTCCGCCACTCTCACCGCCACTCAGGACGGCACCTCCGCCACGATCACGGTCACTTCGTCGATCAACGCCCCGCTCGCCCTCGCCGCTGACTCGATCAGCTCCACGCTGACGTTGACGAAGGCCTCGGGCGGCACGACCTCGTTCACCGGAAACAAGAACCCGGCCATGGCCACCGGTGACAAGGTCACGGTCGGCCCGCTGAACGGCACCGTCGCCTCCGGGGACACCCTGGACGCGTACCCCGGCACCCTCACGCTGGTGCTCTTCGGCATCACCGTGACCTGCACCGCGACCGGAGCGCAGGCACCAGGGCCGTTCGTCTTCGACTGACAGCCAGCAGCCTCCTCGCACGGACCGGCCGGCGTCGCCAGCTCCACGGCGACGTCGGCCGCTTCCAACTCCGTTGATGGCAACTGGAACTGATGAACCGTCAGTTCACTTACCGCGATTGCGCGTTATTCCGTGAGATTCCATTGACTTCTCACACAACCTGCTCATCAATGGCCCCCTGTCGGCGCAGACGAGCCGCTGCGCCCGCATCCCTCAGAGGGGGCAACCATGGCCAACACGGCAACCATGGGTTCGACCGGTCGAAGACGGCGCTGGGCCGCACTGCTCGGGGCGACCGCACTCGCGGTCACCACGGGCGGCGCGCTGGCCGTCCCGGCCGGCGCACTCGCCACGGCGTCCGCCGCCGTCGACTTCGCCACACGCTGCGTACCGCCGCCGATCGCGGGCCTTCCGCCGATCGAAGGCACCACCACCGCACAGATCACGGTGGACAACACCGCGCCCAAGGTCGGCGACACCGTCACCGTGACGTACAAGGTGGTCAAGCCGGCCGCCAGCAACCCCACCGATCTCGCGCTGCCCGCCGACATCATGACGCCCACCGGGAAGATCACCCTGGGCGGAGCGCAGCCCGGTGAGTTCACCGTCGCGGGGCCCAAGAAGAACGACCCCGTACCCGGCAAGGGAGCCTTCCCGTCCTTCGAGATGACCGGCACGTTCACGGTCACCAAACCCGGCGCGATCACCCTCTCGCCCGGCGACTACAACATCCACACCAGCTACATCCTTGAGCTGGACACCCCCTGCACGGTCATCACCCCGCCCGCACCCGTCTCCGAGACGATCACCGCCACGGACGGAACCCAGACCAACACCCGTGCCATCACGCTGGGTTCGGCCTCCGGGGCACCCGGCGCCGGGGTCACCGTGAACGGCGCCAACTTCACCGCCGGTGCCACGGTCACACTCGCCGGCCGGTCCGGGGCCACCCAGACCGCCGACACCGCGACCGTGACCGCCGACTCCCAGGGCGCCTTCAGCGGCACTCTCGCCGTCAACGACAAGACGACGACAGGGGTCGTGGCGTACGAGGGCGGCTCGTGGACCGACGACAAGGGCGCCGGTCCGGCCGCCTACGTCGTCATCGACGACACGCCCGTTCCCGACAACAGCCAGAAGCTCACCACCACCGTCAAGGCGGGTGACCTGTCCATGTCCCAGGCCGGGGACGCCGTCCAGCTCTCGGCGGTCGACTTCGGCAAGGGCGGAGCGTCGAACGGGGCGCTCCAGACGGTGACCGTCAAGGACTTCCGCGGCGGACCCGCGGGCTGGTCCCTGACCGGCAAGGTCACCGACTTCACCGGTCCCGGCGCCAAGATCGAGGCCGGCAAACTGAGTTGGACCCCGGCCTGCGCCACCAAGGCCGGCAGCCCCAGCACCTGTCAGGCCGGTTCCGCCGGTTCCGTCGGCAGTGCGGGAGCCACCCTGGCCTCCGCGCCCGACGGCACCCTCACCGGCGGCGAGTTCACCGTCGACGCCGGACTCTCCCTGAACGTACCGGCGTTCACCCCGCCGGGCACGTACTCCGGCGTACTCACGCTCACCCTCTCCTGAAGAACAACGTTCATCTGAACGGCAGTTCGGCAGTTCGTCATCCGGTGGCCGGGCGCGCACCCGCCCGACCGCTTCCGGCCGTCCCGTCCGTGGGGGTCCGCACCCATGCGTAAGCCGTACGCCCTTCTCGCACTCCTGCTGGCGTTGCTCGGTACGTCACTCCTGACGTCCGCGCCCGCCCGCGCCGCCGACAACGGCAGCTGGTCCGTCTTCCCGGCCGCCTCCGCCGTGGCGCAGCGGCCGTACTTCTACCTGTCCGCCGATCCCGGCACGACCGTCGAGGACAGGATCACCGTCGCCAACAAGACCGACCGGCCGCTCACCTTCCGGCTGTACGGGGCCGACGCCTACAACACCGTCCGCGACGGCGGGTTCGCGATACGCACCCTCGACGAGAAGCAGCGGGGCGTCGGAGCCTGGGCGCGGCCCGCGAAGTCCCGGGTCACCGTGCCCGCGCACAAGTCGGTCACCGTGCCGTTCACCCTCCGGGTGCCCGAAGGGGCCGAACCCGGTGACCACGTGGGCGCGTTGGTCGCCCTCGACGAACGGATCGATGCGGGCGACGGTTCGCTCGCGCTCGGGGTACGGCGGGCCGTCGGGGCACGCGTCTACCTGCGGGTGAGCGGTCCGGCGGTCTCCGCGATCGCCGTCGAGAAGGTCCGGATCAGCCACGACCAGCCCCTCGTCCCGGGCTTCGGCGACAGCGCCGCGACGATCTCGTACACCCTCCACAACACCGGGAACGTCACCCTCGACCCCCGGGTGGAGCTACGGGCGCAGGGCCTGTTCGGCCGTACGCTGCTCGCCCGCGACCTCACCGAGCTTCCCTCCGAGCTGCTGCCCGGCCAACGGGTCCGGCTCTCCGAACCATGGCGTGACGCACCCCAACTCGACTGGGGCGACATCACGTTGACCGCGTCCGCCAAGGACACCCGCGAGTCGGCGAGCGTGTCGTTCTTCGCGCTGCCGTGGCTCATGGCGCTGGTGCTCGCGGTGTTCGGCGCGGTGGCGACCGTACTGGCGATCAGGGCACACAGGGCACGGTCCGGACGGCGGGGCCGGCGCGCCGATCACACCCAGGCCGCCTAGGGGCCGGTCCGGCGGATCATGCCGCAGACGCGGGGGTTGGCACGCCCGTCTGCGGCGTTGTCGTCGGTTGCCAACTCCCCCCACGCTCGGCTGCGCTCGCGCGGGGGACCCCCATCGCGTTGACACCCTCCTCCGCCTTGCAGCCAGACGCACCAAACCCCGCTCACCGGCGCTGATGAGGTGCCGTTGATTCCCCGCGGCCTGATCCGCCGGACAGGCCCTAGTCGCGGCCCAGTGCCCGGCGGAGTTTGCCCTTCTTCGCGGCGGGGGGTTCGGCGGGCGGGATCTCCTTCGACGCCACGAGTTGCGCGACGGATATCCGTACGTGCTTGGTGAAGGTCATGGGCCGGTCCCAGTGCTCGGACCAGTACTCATGGCTGATTTCGAGGAGCCAGCTCGTCTCGGACGTGCGGAACACGAGGTAGCCCCACTCCGTCTCGCCGCCCATGTGGTCCTTCGGGTAGGAGCGGCTCAACTCCTCGGCGCGGGCCAGGGCTTGTTCCCTGCCGCCGTCCACGTGCAGCTTCTTGTCGAGACTCCAGCTGGAGTCGCTGGACGACGCCGACATCCGCTCGACGAGCACATACCACTCGCCGGACCCCCCACTCATGACGCCCCGAGCCTCAGAGCGCGTCCGGGCCGCGCTCGCCCGTCCGCACCCGTACGACCGTGTCGACGGGCAACGCCCACACCTTGCCGTCGCCGATCTTCCCCGTCCGCGCGGCCTTGACGATCGTGTCGATGGCGGCCTCGGCGTCGGCGTCGTCCACGACGACCTCGATCCGGACCTTGGGGACGAGGTCGACCTGGTACTCGGCGCCGCGGTACACCTCGGTGTGCCCGCGCTGGCGCCCGTAACCACTGGCCTCGGTCACGGTCAGACCGTGTACGCCGAGTTCCTGGAGCGCGTCCTTGACCTCGTCGAGGCGGTACGGCTTGACGATCGCGGTGATGAGCTTCACGCCGTGATCGTATGCCGTCCCGGCGTGCACCGTAAGGTCCCTACGCCCCGGCGAGGCGTACGCGCCGTACACGCCCCGCCGGTCGTCGAAGGGGCGCCGGAGGGGCAGTGGCGGGGCCGTGGCGGGGCTCGGCGTGCGGCGGGTCCCCGTGGATCAGGGACAATGGGCGCCATGAGCGTTCGTACCCCGTCATCCGAGCCGTCCGAGCCGACCGACCCGTCGGCGGCCGCGGCCGCCCACCGCGCCGGCTTCGCCTGCTTCGTGGGCCGCCCCAACGCGGGCAAGTCCACCCTCACGAACGCTCTGGTCGGCCAGAAGGTGGCGATCACCGCGAACCAGCCGCAGACCACACGGCACACGGTACGGGGCATCGTGCACCGTCCGGAGGCGCAGCTGATCCTGGTCGACACCCCGGGACTGCACAAGCCGCGCACGCTGCTCGGCGAGCGGCTGAACGACATCGTGCGGACGACGTGGGCCGAGGTCGACGTCATCGGTTTCTGCCTCCCCGCGAACGAGAAGCTCGGCCCCGGTGACCGTTTCATCGCGAAGGAACTGGCGTCCATCAAGAAGACGCCGAAGATCGCGATCGTGACGAAGACCGACCTGGTGGAGGGCAAGGTCCTGGCCGAGCAGCTCATCGCGATCGACCAGCTCGGCCGTGAACTGGGCTTCGAGTGGGCCGAGATCGTCCCCGTGTCGGCGGTCGCCGACCAGCAGGTGGGTCTGCTGGCCGACCTGATCGTCCCGCTCCTCCCGGAGGGCCCGCCCCTCTACCCGGAGGGTGACCTCACGGACGAGCCGGAGCAGGTCATGATCGCGGAGCTGATCCGGGAGGCCGCGCTGGAGGGTGTCCGCGACGAGCTTCCCCACTCGATCGCGGTCGTGGTCGAGGAGATGCTCCCGCGCGAGGACCGCCCCGCCGACAAGCCGCTGCTCGACATCCACGCGTTCGTCTACATCGAGCGGCCCAGCCAGAAGGGCATCATCATCGGCCCGAAGGGCAAGCGGCTGAAGGAGGTCGGCATCAAGTCCCGCAAGCAGATCGAGGCGCTTCTTGGCACGCCGGTCTTCCTCGACCTCCATGTGAAGGTCGCGAAGGACTGGCAGCGCGACCCGCGCCAGCTGCGCAAGCTGGGCTTCTGAGCGGTCAGGCGGCGTAGCAGAGCGCCGCGGGGTCGGCCGCGGCCGCGTGCACAGGGCAGGCGGTGCGGACGGTGGCCGCGGCCTGCGAACGGTTTCGCGCGAAGACGACGAGGCGCAGCACCACGAACCGTGCGACACCGGCGAGTGCGGAGGCGGACAGGTAGACGACCTGCTCCAGCACCGCACCCGGCGCCGCCACCAGCAGCTGCAGGACGAGCATCGCCACGCAGGTCACCGCGTACGCAGCCGCCGCGAACCCGGCCGACTGCGCATGCTGGCGCCAGCTCGCCCGACCGCCCGCACCGAAGGTGAAGCGGGCGTGCAGCTCGGTCGCGACGAGCGTGGAGACCACGGTGATCAGGGCGTTCGCCAGAGCCCAGGGAATCCACGAGGCGAGGGCCGCCACGGCGAAGCTGGAGGCAACCCCCACCCCGCCGCCGCAGAGCACGAAGCGGGCGAAAGCGGTTAAGGCGCCGGGCGCGGCCTGCTCCCGACCCTGAGCCGCCGCCTTCGCTGTCTCCATGATCCGACCCCTTTGCTGGCTCACTCCGCGAAACGCGCACCCCTCGGCCTGTGAAGGCGAGGGCGTGCGCCGTTAGTGATGCCATCATGGCGCATCGATGGCGCCATGGCGAGCCATTTATGGCACCACTTGTGTCGCCAGTGGTGTCATGGTGTAGATGGGTTGCGAATACGCAGGTCAGCGACCCGCGGACCGGCATGGCTGCCCGGGGTCAGTCCACGCCCTTGATCCGGCCCATCAGGACCGCCCCCGCCAGCCCGATCACCGCGGCCACCAGATACAGCACCCGGTACCCGCCGAGGTACGTCATGACCGGCGCCGTCAGGGCCGGGGCGACGACCACACCCAGGATCTGGGCCACCCCCAACCAGCCGCCCACGGAGCCGCGTTGGAGCCTCGGTACGCGGTCGGGGACGGCGGCCGTGACGGCGGCGAAAGCCGCGTTCAGGGTCAGCTGGACCAGGCACCAGCCGGCCACCATCGTCCACAGCCCGCCCGCGCCCCCCAGCAGGAGCAACGACAGCGCACCGCCCGCCGCCCCGGCCACGATCCACGGCGTACGGCGCCCCCACCGCGCCGTCGTGCGGTCCGACAGCGCCCCGAAGAACGGGTTCGCCACCAGCGACACCAGCGCGCCCGCCCCGGCCACCCAGGCCGGCAGGGTCTCCTTCGACATCCCGGTGGCGGGCGCGAAGTCCTCGGCCTGGGAGGCGAGCAGGATCTGCAAGGGGCCGTACCAGCCCACCCAGATCGCCCCGTTGGCGAGCGAGAGCGCCGAGATCCACCCCCCGCCCGACCCGCCCGACCCGCCCGACCCGCCCGACGGGCTCGGCGAGAGCCGCGGCGCCGCCCTCGCCTCCCTCGGCCGCCGTCACCCCCGTGACATCACCCGTCCTCTACGCCTGCTGAGTCTTCTGCGCCCGGAGAAGGTCCCTGAACCAGCTGTACGAAGCCTTCGGGGTCCGCTTCAGCGTGGCGGGGTCGTCGAAGTCGACGTGCACCAGCCCGAACCGGCGCGCATACCCCTCAGCCCACTCGAAGTTGTCCAGCAGCGACCACACGAAGTAGCCGCGCACGTCCACGCCCGCCTCCGACGCATCGTGCAGCGCCCGGACATGACCGTCCAGGTAGGCGATGCGGTCCTGGTCGTCGAGCCCCTCGTACGAGCAGCCGTTCTCCGTGATGACGACGGGCGGCAGCCGGTCGCCGTAACGGTCCCGGAAGGTCGTGAGCAGCTCCGTCAGGCCTTCGGGTACGACGGGCCAGCCGAAGTCCGTCACTGGGACGCCCTCGATCTGCTGGACGGAGAAGGGGAGTTCGGCCGGGATCGTCAGGCCGCCGAACTCGATGTCGGCGCCCTGGGGCGCGCCCACCCGGGTCGGCGCGTAGTAGTTGACGCCGTAGAAGTCGAGCGGCTCCCCGATCACCTTCAGGTCCGCCTCCACGTCACCCGGCATCAACTCACCTATCCCTTCCGGGTATTGGCCGAGCAGGACCGGGTCGGCGAACAGCCGGTTCAGCAGCAGGTCGTAGAAGTCCGCCGCCCCCAGGTCCTCCTGGGACTGCGACGCCGGCCAGGTCGGCCCGTGCGAGTTGGCGATCCCGATGTCCGTGGCACCGGCCGCCCGCAGCGCCCGTACGGCCAGACCGTGGCCGAGGAGCTGGTGGTGGGCGGCCGGCAGCGCGTCGAACATCAGCTGCTTGCCGGGGGCGTGCGCGCCCAACGCGTGCCCGAACAGGGTGTGTTCGGCCGGCTCGTTGATCGTGATCCACTTCTTCACGCGGTCACCGAGACGCTCCGCGACCACGGACACGTACTCGGCGAAACGCGACGCCGTGTCCCGCTCCAGCCAGTCGAGACCGGCCGGCAGGTCCCAGTGGAAGAGGGTCGGGACGGGACGTACGCCCGCCGCGCACAGCTCGTCCACCAGCCGGTCGTAGAAGGCCGGCCCGCCGGGGGAGTTCACCCGCGGCCAGGAGACGGAGAAGCGGTACGCGTCCACGCCGAGGCCGGCCAGCAGGGCCACGTCCTCGGGGTAGCGGTGGAAGTGGTCGCAGGCCACCGCGGCCGTCGAGCCGTCCTTCACGCGCCCGGGCTCGGCCGTGAAGGCATCCCACACGGACGGCTCGCGCAGGTCCACCGCCCCCTCGATCTGGTGCGCGGAGGTGGACACTCCCCACAGGAAGCCGGCCGGGAACTGAGGTATCGGGTTGGTCGCCATGAGCCGG
This sequence comes from Streptomyces sp. NPDC020898, assembly GCF_044333925.1. Lineage (NCBI taxonomy): Bacteria > Bacillati > Actinomycetota > Actinomycetes > Kitasatosporales > Streptomycetaceae > Streptomyces > Streptomyces sp. NPDC020898. Next base: position 1,042,089 of record NZ_JBIRRV010000001.1, on the reverse strand, counting down.
ATCATGGGTACCGGGGGTAATGGGTGTCAACGGCTCGGGGTGAACAACCAGTTACTTACCGTCCGTCGGCACCCGTGACACCCGTTACGCCCCCTCTTTCAACACCCGTGAGATCAGCTTCCGTTGCTCCTCCGTGAGCCGGGGGTCGGCGCAGTACACCGTCTTCCCGTCCACCGTGAGCTCGTAGGTGAAGCCGTCCGGGACCCCGATCGGGCGCGTGCCCCGGCCGGCGGCGACCGCCTGCTCGGCCAGGGCGTGCCACTCGTGGGCATCGGGCATCCCCGAGGTGTCCACCTGGGCGTGCCGCTCGATGCCCGCGAATCCGCCTGTGCGTCGCACCTGAATACGCATGGCTCTTTTCTAGTACGAGTACGGAATGCCCGCGAGACCTACCCCGCCGGACTCACTGTGCCGGACTCACCGGCCCGCACTCACCGGGTCGGCACCCCGACCTGTTCCCACGCCTTCAGCACGGCCTGGAACTCCTCGCCCTCGGTGAAGCGGGTCTTCGCCGCCGCGACCGTGAGCGTGGCGAAGTCCGTGAAACTGGCCTGCTCGTGCAGCTCGCCGCCGGTCAGCACGTCGTACCAGACCTGCCCGGCCTTCTCCCAGGCGTTGCCGCCGAGGGTGGTGGCCGCGAGGTAGAAGGCGTGGTTGGGGATGCCGCTGTTGATGTGGACGCCGCCGTTGTCGCGGCCGGTGCGGACGAAGTCGTCCATCGTCGCCGGCTGCGGGTCCTTGCCGAGCACGTCGTCGTCGTACGCCGTGCCCGGGGCCTTCATCGAGCGCAGGGCCACGCCGGTGACGCGCGGGGCGAGCAGGCCCGCGCCGATCAGCCAGTCGGCCTGGTCGGCGCTCTGGCCGAGCGCGTACTGCTTGATGAGCGAGCCGAAGACGTCCGACATGGACTCGTTGAGGGCGCCCGGCTGGCCGAAGTACGTCAGGTTGGCCGTGTACTGGGTGACGCCGTGGGTCAGCTCGTGGCCGATGACGTCGATGGGGAGGGTGAAGTCGAGGAAGATCTCGCCGTCACCGTCGCCGAACACCATCTGCTCGCCGTTCCAGAAGGCGTTGTTGTAGTCCTCGTCGAAGTGCACGGTGGCGTCGAGCGGCAGGCCCTCGCCGTTGATCGAGTTGCGCCCGTACACCTGCAGGAAGAGGTCGAAGGTGGCGCCCAGACCGGCGTACGCACGGTTGACCGTGGCGTCCTGGCCGGGGTCGGAACCTTCGGAGCGGACCAGCGTGCCGGGCAGGTTCTGGCGGTGCTCGGCGTCGTAGATGCTCCGGAGCGCCTTCTCCTCGGCCATTGCCGCGGACAGGGCGACGGCGGGTGCGCCGAGGACCGTGGTCATCCGGCGGTGGGTGCGCTGGAAGGCGTCGCGCTCCAGGGTGCGGCGGGCGGGACCGGCGAGCACCGGGTCGTCGGCCTGGGCCACCTTGTCGAGGACGTGCGGCGGGATGATCGTGCAGAAGACGGGCTCAAAGCCCCCGTTGGTCGTCATGCCCGGCACCTTTGCACCCCGTCATGGGGCTGTCACTACCCGCAACCATGATTGGTGAAATACCCGGACAAGGGGGCCATCTTTCGGTGACGGAGTGGTATGGCGCACTTTTTGTCCCATTCGTTCCTCCGTCCCCGCATACTGGTGGTCCCGCATAGTGATACAGACCCGCGCGTCCGGCGCGGCTCGGCTACAGTGCGGAGCATCATGCGTATCGGGCTGCTCCTCCTTAGCTGCCGCGGCGAGGGCCTGTAAGTCGAGGCCGACCCCCTCCCCGCGGAGTCTGGCGTTGCGCCGTCGGCCGTCCTTCAGGACACCACGAGGAGCCCCCGCATCATGGCCACCAGTCAGAGCCGCGCCAATCGCCAGCAGCCCACTTCGATGCCGATCCACAAGTACGGCCGGTACGAGCAGGTCGACATCTCCGACCGCACCTGGCCCGGAAACCGGATCACCGCCGCCCCCCGCTGGCTCTCCACCGACCTGCGTGACGGCAACCAGTCCCTGATCGACCCCATGTCCCCGTCCCGCAAGCGTGCGATGTTCGACCTGCTGGTGAAGATGGGCTACAAGGAGATCGAGGTCGGTTTCCCGGCCTCCGGTCAGACGGACTTCGACTTCGTCCGCTCGATCGTCGAGGAGCCGGGCGCGATCCCGGACGACGTCACCATCTCCGTACTGACCCAGGCCCGCGAGGACCTGATCGAGCGCACGGTGGAGTCCCTGAAGGGCGCCAAGCGCGCCACGGTCCACCTGTACAACGCGACCGCCCCCGTCTTCCGCCGGGTCGTCTTCCGCGGCTCCAAGGACCAGATCAAGCAGATCGCCGTCGACGGCACGCGGCTGGTCATGGAGTACGCCGAGAAACTGCTGGGCCCGGAGACGGAGTTCGGCTACCAGTACTCGCCCGAGATCTTCACGGACACCGAGCTGGACTTCGCCCTGGAGGTCTGCGAGGCGGTCATGGACGTCTGGCAGCCCGGTCCGGGTCGCGAGATCATCCTCAACCTGCCCGCCACGGTGGAGCGTTCGACCCCGTCGACGCACGCGGACCGCTTCGAGTGGATGGGCCGCAACCTGACCCGCCGCGAGCACGTAGTCCTCTCCATCCACCCCCACAACGACCGCGGTACGGCCGTCGCCGCCGCCGAACTGGCGCTGATGGCCGGCGCCGACCGCGTCGAGGGCTGTCTGTTCGGCCAGGGCGAGCGCACCGGCAACGTCGACCTGGTCACCCTGGGCATGAACCTGTTCTCGCAGGGCGTCGACCCGCAGATCGACTTCTCCGACATCGACGAGATCCGTCGTACGTGGGAGTACTGCAACCAGATGGAGGTCCACCCGCGCCACCCGTACGTGGGCGACCTGGTCTACACGTCCTTCTCCGGCTCCCACCAGGACGCCATCAAGAAGGGCTTCGACGCCATGGAGGCCGACGCCGCCGCCAAGGGCGTCACCGTGGACGACATCGAGTGGGCGGTCCCGTACCTGCCCATCGACCCGAAGGACGTCGGCCGCTCCTACGAAGCCGTCATCCGGGTCAACTCGCAGTCGGGCAAGGGCGGAATCGCGTACGTCCTGAAGAACGACCACAAGCTGGACCTGCCGCGTCGGATGCAGATCGAGTTCTCGAAGCTCATCCAGGCGAAGACGGACGCCGAGGGCGGCGAGGTCACGCCGAAGGACATCTGGGCGACCTTCCGGGACGAGTACCTGCCGAACGCGGACAACCCGTGGGGCCGTATCCAGGTCGCCACCGGGCAGTCGACGACGGACAAGGACGGCGTGGACACGCTCACGGTCCAGGCCGAGGTGGACGGAGTGGAGACCACCCTGGTGGGCACGGGCAACGGCCCGATCTCGGCCTTCTTCCACGCACTGCAGGGCATCGGCATCGACGCCCGGCTCCTGGACTACACCGAGCACACGATGAGCGAGGGCGCCTCCGCACAGGCCGCCTCCTACATCGAGGTCGCCATCGGTGACAAGGTCCTGTGGGGCATCGGCATCGACGCGAACACGACCCGCGCCTCGCTGAAGGCGGTCGTCTCGGCCGTCAACCGCGCGGGCCGCTGACTCACCCGACCGGTTGGTTTCGGGCCCCGTCCGCCCTCTGTGGCGGGCGGGGCTTCCGTCGTTTACCGGCCAAACCGGGGGCCGGTCATGGGCAGGTCTGGTCCTGGGTACTGACTCCGCATCAACAATGTGGCTAACATCACGCCAGCACGGCGATGTTGCCGTGGTGTTTCGGGAGGTGCGACGTGCTCCAAGGACGGGGACGAGACGACCGTGTCGTACGCGTCGTACGCAGAGGCCGGACAGCTCGCGTCCTGGGCTCCCGTACGGTCTGGACCGGCGTCGGCGACGGTGAGTTCTTCTGCCCCGGCTGCGGCGGGGACCGCAACTACCAGCGCCTGACCGGCCGTCGCCGTTTCACGCTCCTGGGCGTACCGATTCTCCCGCGCGGTGAGACCGGCCCGGTCGTCGAATGCGCGGCCTGCCAACGCCACTTCGGCATGGACGTCCTCGACCACCCGACCACCACCCGCTTCTCCGCGATGCTCCGCGACGCGGTCCACACGGTCGCCCTCGCGGTCCTCGCCGCCGGCGGCACCCACGCCCGCCACACCCTGGAGACAGCGGCGACCGGCGTCCGTGCGGCGGGCTTCGACGACTGTACGGAGGACCAGCTGGCGGCCCTGGTGGAAGCCCTGGCCGCCGACACGGGCCGCCTCTTCGGCCCCCCGTGCGGCACCGGCCTCGCCATAGAGCTCCACGAGGCCCTGGACCCCCTGGCCCCCCATCTCGCCGCCCCCGGCCGCGAGTCGATCCTGCTCCAGGGCGCCCGCATCGCCCTGGCCGACGGCCCGTACACCCCGGCGGAACGCGATGTGCTGGCCACGGTGGGAGCGGCGCTGACGATCTGCGGAGACGACGTGACCCGGCTGCTGGCGGCGGCGCGGACACCGTCCTGAGTCAGCGCCTGCGGCCGGACCAGCCACTCCCGATTCCCGCGACGTGCAGGGCCAGGAGCATCAGGCCGAGGAGCATGACGTTCGTGGAGGAGAAGGCGTCATTCGTCGTGATCTCGGCAGCGTTGATCAGGAACGCGATGAAGAGCAGTACTGCCGCGGCTATACCAAGCATGGGCCGGTCCTCTCGAAAGGGTGAGATCCGGGTGCCCCCGTCTCCCCCCGATAGGCCTCTCCCTCGTAAGCCCCTGACCGTGCTCGTACTCCCCAGGGAGTAATCCGACCCCCGGGTCACCCCCGGCAGTACTGCCGAACTCGCCCTCCCGCGCGACGATTCCACCCCCGCCCGACGGAATTCTGGTGAGCGTCATCCAGATGTCCGGACGAGGGGAGGGCCTCGACATGGGGGCCGCCAAGACAGTGACGAGTGCACGGCGCCGACGAGCCGTGCCCTGGCTCGCGCTCGCGCTGTGGGTCGGGGTGCTCGCGATCGTGAGCCCGTTCGCGGCGAAGCTCGGTGAGGTCCAGCACGACCGGATCACCGACTATCTGCCCGCGAACGCCGACTCGACCCAAGTCGCCAGGATCCAGGACCAGTTGCCCGGCGGCGAGACCACCCAACTGGTGCTCGTCTACCACCGCGACAGCGGACTCACCGCCGCCGACAAGGCTACGGCCGCCGCACAGGTCGACCGGATCGCCGGCGAGCACGTCCTGACGGCCACCCCGCAGGGCGTACCGTCCGCCGACGGCACCACCCTCATGTACCCGGTGAGCAGCAACGAGCCCGGCACCGACGAGAAGAAGCGCGACGCCCTCGTCGACGACGTACGCCAAGTCGCCCACAGCGAGGGCGGGTTGGGCGTCGAGGTCGGCGGGCCGGGGGCGCTGGCCACCGACGCCGCCCAGGTCTACAACTCGCTCGGCGGCCCGCTGCTCTACACGACGGTCGGTGTGGTCGCCGTGCTCCTGATCCTCATCTACCGCAGCCCGGTGCTGTGGCTCGTTCCGCTCGTCGTCGCGGGCATCGCCGACTACCTGGCGATGGGCGTCGCCTACGGCCTCAACCAGGCCTTCGGGACCACGGTTTCCGGCCAGAGCTCGGCCATCATGACGATCCTCGTCTTCGGCGCCGGAACGGACTACGCCCTTCTCCTCGTCTCCCGGTACCGCGAGGAGCTGCGCCGCGTCGAGCGCCCGTACGACGCGATGGTGGCGGCCCTGCGCGGCTGCGGACCCGCCGTGCTCGCCTCCTCCGGCACGGTCGCCGCCGGAGTGCTCTGCCTCCTCGCCGCCGACCTCAACTCCAGCCGCAGCATGGGCCCGTTGGGCACGGTGGGCGTGCTCTGCGCACTGATCGCCATGCTGACCCTGCTCCCCGCGATCCTCGTCCTGCTCGGGCGCCGGGTGTTCTGGCCGCTCGTGCCCGCGTACGGCAGCACGCCCAAGGTGCGGCGCCGCTCGCTCTTCGCCGCGATGGGCAGCTCCGCCGGGCGCCGGCCGCTGGTGGTCCTCGCGAGCGGAGCCGCCCTGCTCGGCGCACTCGCCCTGGGCACGCTGAACCTGGCGGGACCGGTCAAGCAGGAGGACGCCTTCGTCGACAAGCCGGAGGCCGTCGCCGCGATGCAGACCCTGGCACGCGCCTACCCCGACCGCGGCACCCAGCCCATCAGCGTCATCACCCCGGCCGGCAGGACCGACGAGACGCTCGCGACGATCCGGGCCGCCGACGGGATCAGCGAAGCGCAGCAGGGACGTACAGGGGAGGGCTGGTCCGAGATCACCGTCTTCGCGAAGGGCGCGCCCCAGTCGGCGGCCGAGACGGCGGCCATCAAGGAGCTGAGGGACGAACTGCCGGGCTCGTACGTCGGCGGGGTGAGCGCCCAGCAGATCGACCTCGTCGACACCAACGCGCGGGACCGCTGGGTCGTCGTACCGCTCGTGCTCGTCTCCGTGCTGCTGATCCTGGTCGCGCTGCTGCGGTCGTTCGTCGCGCCGCTGCTGCTGGTGGCCGCCGTGGTCGCGGTGTGGGGGGCCGCGCTCGGCATCGGCGGACTGGTGTTCGGACCACTGTTGGGCTTCGAGGGCACCGACCCCGGCCTCGGGCTGTTGTCCTTCGTGTTCCTGGTCGCGCTGGGCGTCGACTACGGGATCTTCCTCATGCACCGGATGCGCGAGGAGGCGCTGAAGGGCGCGGAACCGGCGACGGCGGCACTGACCGCGCTGCGGACCACGGGCGGGGTCATCGCCTCCGCCGGACTGGTCCTCGCCGCGACCTTCGCGGTGCTGACGAACATGGGGCTGGTGCAGCTCGTCGAACTGGGCTTCGTGATCGCGGTCGGCGTGCTGCTGGACACGTTCCTCGTCCGGACCTACCTGGTGACGAGCGCGAGCGTGGCGCTGGGACGGAAGATGTGGTGGCCCGGCGGGCTGTCGCGCGCCCCGGAACCGGCCCGCCCGGAACGCCAGCCGGAACCCGTGTGAGATCTGCCGTACGAGCACCTGGGCGCCCCTCCCTCCCGGAGGGGCGCCCGCTGACGGAGGATGAGCCCGTGCAGGCAACTACCGCAGAAGCGCACCGAGTCGGCCGAGTCGGCCGAGTCGGCAGGGTCGGTCTCGGCGAGCGGATGATGGCGGCGATCATCCGCGACCCCCGTACCGCGCCGCACGCCACCCGCAACGACGCGCTGCTGGCGCTGACGACCGCCGTGATCGGCACGGCCACAGCCCTGCTCATCGACGACGGCCGGCGCCCCGACGCGCTCGGCTGGACACTGCTGCTCGCCCTCCAGGTGCCGCTGGTGTGGCGCAGGCGCCGCCCGATGCTGGTCCTCGCACTGGTGGTGGCGCTGGTCGTGCCGTACCACGCCATGGACAACAACCACTCGGCGCCGACCCCGGCCGCGTTCGTGGCCCTCTACACGGTCGCGGTCACCGGCCGGCCCCTGCGCGCCCTGCTGACCGGCATGGCGGTCCTGGCCGTCTCCATGACGGTGATGCTGACCGTGGACACCAAACAGGCGATCGAACTCCTGCGCATCTTCGGCTGGATCATCGCCGTCCTGTTCTTCGGCGTCGACGTCCGCTTCTACCGCCAGTACGTGTCGGCCATCGTCGAGCGGGCCGAGCGCGCCGAACGCACCCGCGAGGAGGAGGCCCGCCGCCGCGTCGCCGAGGAGCGCCTGCGCATAGCCCGCGACCTCCATGACCTCCTGGCCCACACCATCACCCTCGTCGGCGTCCAGACCTCCGTGGCCGCACACGTCCTGGCCGCCGACCCCGACCGCCTGGACCGGACGGCGGTCGCCAAGTGCCTCGACGACATCGCCGAGACCTGCCGAACAGCGCGCGGTGAACTGCGTACGACGCTGGAGGTACTGCGGGACGGCCAGGGAGCGGGGACGACCGAGGCGCGCGGCCCGCTGCCGGGCCTGGCCGGCCTGCCCGACCTCGCGGAGACCGCGCGGGCATCGGGCGCGAAGGTCGAACTGGTCGTACGGGTGGAAGAGCTGCCCCCGGCCGTGGGCGCGGCCGCCTACCGGATCGTCCAGGAGGCGCTCACCAACGCCGTACGGCACGGGGGACGGAAGGATCTGACGGTACGAGTGCTGCTGCACGGGGGTGAGGGCGCGCTGCGGGTCGAGGTGACGGACGACGGGGCGGGGGCCGACGGGAGCACGGAGGGCGTCGGCTTCGGGCTGGTCGGGATGCGCGAACGGGCACGCAGCGTGGGCGGCACACTGGACGCCGGACCGGGCGAGGACGGGGGCTTCGAGGTGAACGCGGTACTTCCACTGCCGGTGAACGGGAACGGGGAGAGGCGCAGAGACGGGGTATGGGCCGGATGACCGCCATTCGTGTGCTGCTCGCCGACGACCAGACGCTCGTACGGGAGGCGTTCGCGATGCTCGTCGAGTCGGCGCCGGGCATGGAGGTCGTGGGGCAGGCGGGTACGGGCCGCCAAGCCGTCGAACTGGCCCGCAGCGCCCGCGCCGACCTGGTCGTCATGGACATCCGTATGCCCGACCTCGACGGCATCGAGGCGACCCGCCTGATCGCCGCCGACGAGGACCTGGCCGGCGTGAAGGTACTGGTCCTGACGACGTACGACACGGACGAGCACGTCGTCGACGCGCTGCGCGCGGGCGCGTCCGGCTTCCTGGTCAAGGACACGAAGCCCGCCGAACTCCTGGACGCGATCCGCACGGTGGCAGCGGGAGAGGCCCTCCTCTCCCCGGGCCCCACGGCCCGCCTGATCGCCCGTCTGCTGCGCAGCGCCGAGGCGCCGCCCCCGACGGGCGCCCCCGACTGCCTGTCGGAACGCGAACGCGGGGTGCTGAGACTGGTCGCGCGCGGCCTCAACAACACGGAGATCGCGGAGACACTGGGCCTGAGCCCCCTGACCGCGAAAACACACGTCAGCCGGATCATGGGGAAACTGGGCGCGCGGGACCGGGCCCAGCTGGTGATCGTGGCGTACGAGTCGGGGCTGGTGACACCGGGGACGGGGTGAGACGGCGCAAGGAGCGGTGGGCACACGGGTACGTATGTTCCGTACGCGCCAACGGTGGTGACGGTCCGTCAGCGGAGTTACTGTCGCTTCCTGTTGTGGTTGTACAGGCCACCCGCACGCCCCTACTCCACTGAGGGAGAGCGATGACGCCCCTGAGCCGTACCCTGCTCGCCGCCACCACCGGCGTGGCCCTGATGACTGTCACCGGCCTCACGACTGCGACCACGGCCCAGGCGGCCCCCCGCTCGACGACGTGCACCTCGTCCGTCCCCTACACCGCGGGCCAGGACGGCTACGACACCTACCGCATCCCCGCCACGGTCACCACCCGCAAGGGCACCGTCCTGGCCTTCGCCGAGGGCAGACTCAACGGCGCGGGAGACAGCGGCAACATCGATGTCGTCCTGCGCCGTTCCACCGACGGCGGCTGCACCTGGGGCCCCCTGTCGGTGGTCGCGGCCGGGGACGGTGACACACGGGGCAATCCGGCGCCGGTGGTGGACCCGAAGACGGGCCGGATCGTCCTGGTGACGTCGTACAACGACGGCGCGGTGACAGAGGCCCAGATCATGCGCGGCGAGGCGACACCGGAGCAGAGCCGCCGGGTCTTCGTCCAGACCAGCTCCGGTGCGGAGGACGGCCGCAGCTTCTCGCCCCCGCGCGACATCACCCCCCAGACGAAACTCCCGAACTGGCGCTGGTACGCGACCGGCCCGGGCCACGCGGTGTATCTGATGCAGGGGCCGCACGCAGGCAGGATCGTGATCCCGTCCAACCACTCGACAGCCCCGCCGGCCGGCTCCCCGGACACGGGCCAGGAGTCCAAGTACTACGGCGGCCACGCGATCTACAGCGACAACGCCGGCCGCACCTGGCACTTGGGCTTCGTAGACGACTCCTACGACGGCATCGAAAACGCCAACGAGACGACCGCCGCCCAACTCCCGGACGGACGCCTGTACTTCTCCTCCAGGGACCAGAACGGCCTGATGCCAGGCAACCGGTTGGACTCCTACTCGAGCGACGGCGCGGAGTCCCTGGACCGCCCGTACACCGTCCAGCCGACCCTGAACGACGTCCCGATCGTGCAGGCCAGCGTGCTCCAACTGCGGGGCGAGTCCGACGCGTTGCTGTTCTCGGGCCCTTCCGAGCCGACGGCGCGACGATCGATGGCCATCTGGAGGAGCGGCGACGGCGGGGAGACGTTCAGCAAGGTGCTGACGTTGTCGACGAAGCGGGCCGCCTACTCGGATCTGGTGCGGGTGGACCGGCGGGTGGTGGGGGTGCTTTATGAGACGGGCACGGAGGGGACGTACGAGTCGATCGAGTTTCGGCGGGTGCCGGTGGAGGCGGTGGGCTAGGGGGACGCTGGGTCCGGATACGGCTGTGCCCGGCAGCCATGCGGACTGGCTGCCGGGCACAGACCGACCGTCAGCCCAACCGCTTGACCGTGCTGTAGCCGCTGGCGCGGAGTGTGCTGGCGCTGCCGATGGTGGTGGCGCCGCCGTGGTACAGCAGCAGGGCCCCGGCCTTGTTGGTCGCCCAGATGTCGGGGTTGCCGTCGCCGGTGTTGTCCGGGCTGCCGTAGAGCTGGGGGAAGAGTTCGGGCGTCATGCCGGTGGCGTAGACGTCGTCGCCGTCCAGGCTGGCGCCCGACGTGCCCAGGCTGGTGAGGACCGTGCCCGTACGGTCGCTTTCGAGGATGCCCTTGCGGAGGTAGAGGGTGCCGCCCGCGATGCGGTAGATCATGTCGGCGGCGCCGTCGTCGTTGTAGTCGGTGATCGTGACGAAGTCCCGGGTGCCCCAGTCGGCGGTGGGCGGCCCGATCGCCAGCTTCCGAAATCTGACGGATTCGTCATTGCAAGGACGGCTGGACAGCGGAAGATGGTTTGACCATGGCTGAGATGAGTTCTGACCCGACGTGCTGCTTCTGCTACGGAATCATTCAGAGTACCGAAGATCCGTTCGCCATGAGAATCAGGGTCGGCCTGCTTGCCGGTGATCTCAACCAGACTCTCTATGCACACCCGACGTGCTTCAGAGAGCGTCTGCATGCCGACCTTGATTTCTGGTGGGAGCACTCGGAATAAACATGGGAAGTAAGCGTTCAGAAGATCGGCCGTGCTTCTGTCTCCTGACGATGTGACACGTGCGGGGTGGGTTACGGCAGCGCTGACCTGAATGCCAAAAACGTGCCATCCACGCTCACGATCGAGGTGAATCCATGACCAATCCGAGTGCCGCAACTGTGCGACGTGTGACGAAGGACTGGGCTGCGGCGTTCCCCGGGTTCACCGTCTGGCGTCCCCTACACCTCTTGCGCCGGATCGGTCCGGTCGTGCAGGGGATCTGCCTCGACCGGTCGACATCCGGGGACGGATACTGCCCGACAGCGCATGTGCATGCGCTGACCAGGGAGTTCCCCGTGATCTCCTTGACCCTGGGACACCGCCTGGAGCGTCTTTCCGGGCAGCCGGAAGCCGTGCTCTTCACTCGTCAGGAAGGAGAGTTCCAGCGTGCGGTCGACGCCTTGAAAGCACAGAGCCGGCTTTCCCTCGACGTGCCGCCGTCGCTGGAAGAGATCGTGAGGGAGTATCACTCGTCTTCCTCCGCCCGCCAGGAAAAGGGATTTCCCCCAGCCGTGATGGAGATGGAGGACAGCATTCTCATTGCCGCGGCGGCCCACAGACGCGATCTCGTCGAGGACAGCTTGAGCATTGCCACCGACCTCGCCAGCAAGTGGCCGAAGGCCAGACTGCCGCTCACTTGGGTCTCCGCGGACGCCTGGCTCGAAGGCATGCGGAATAAGGCGGACGCCGCGGAGGCACTGGCGGAGACCGTCACTGGCCAGGTCGCCGCGCACAAGCTCGACAAGCTCAAGGAATGATCAGAGCCTTGTTCGTCTAGCACGTGCGGAACCCGGGCTACCTCACACCCGTCGGCCTGCCGCCCGCGTCCGTGTTCTTCGCCGAGGACGAGTCCGACCAGCACAGGCAGCGTCTACTTTGTGACCTGCGATCACCACATGATGGGTTGTCTCCACACGCCTACGATCAACGGTGGTCGTACCTACTGCGAACATGAGGAGCACCGTGCAGGTCGCCGGAGTCGACATCTACGTGAATCACCCTGTGCTGCACCTGGGAGCGACCGACTGGGTTCCCGTCTCTCTCGCTCTGGACTCTGCACCTGCGGCGAGCTGTGACACTCACGTGGCTGTTCGGGTTCGAGCGCAGAGGGGACTGATCAAAGTGCGTCTCTTCACGCAGCCTCAAGCGCTGCAGGCCGAAGGGCCCGACCCAGATTTCACCACAGTCTTCGATGGCCTTCTTCTGCTGCCTGACGGCCGTATCGCAATTGGCGATGTTGAACAACTGACCCGCTTCGCGCATCGAGTGGGCGACCGCGGTGAGTTCCGCGTGCGTGTCGCGGTGGACTCGCCGGGGCCAGACGCGGGCGCCATCGACATCACTATCACTCGCCCCAGCGAATGACCTGAGGGGACGACCACCTCGGCTACCGATAAGTGGCTCGGAGACCGAGCGGCCCGAGTGGCCGTACGGAGCCGTAGTCCTGTGAACTTCGGCCCCATAGGCAGTTCTTCAGCATCGGGCGTGAGGTTGGAAGCATTGCGGTTACGGGTGGAGTCGCGCGGGTTGTCCGACATGGGCCGAGGTATCGGTGTCGACCTCGGCCCACACCGTCAGGCCGCTGTTCCTTTGCCGTCGTCCCCACCGGGCTGCCAGTACGTCAGTGATCAGCAGCCCTCTCCCATGCTCTTCGTCTGGCCCCGGTCTGGCCGACGTAGGCATCACCTGCCTGTGCCCTTCGCCTTCGTCGGTCACGCTGACGGTGGCCGTCTTCGCGGCCAGGGTCAGCGCGAGTGTGATGGTTCGGCTGTCGCTGTGTTCCAGGGCGTTGGCCACCAACTCCCCGGTGATCGTTTCCAAAGAGTCCACCGTCCCGGTAGGGAGATCCCGCAACTCGGCCATGTTCCGTACGCAGCGCCGGGCGGCGCGAGCAGAGGCGAGGTTCGAGCCCGGGAGTGAGAGCGCGACGAGCGCTTGGAGGCCGGACGAGGTGTGGGCGAGTGCGTCATGGATGTCCTCATCGAGCTGAGGAGCGCCGTGCCCCACGGCTCCGAGGCGTGCACCCCGGCACTCGGCGATGAGAAGTGCGTCGCGGAGTGCGTCCGCCAACTGGTTTGCCAGCGCGCCGAGTTCGCTGATCGATAGCTCAGGGGCTGCGATCACCTCCTTCGCACGGCCAAGCAGCCTGTCCGCGAGGCTGAGTTGTACGGCTTCGACCCGGTCGGCGATCCGGGTGACGGGGCCGTCGCCGTCGGAGATGAGGAGGCATGGCTGACCCTCGCTTCCGGTCCAGGGCAGAAGCCGTACCGGGTGATTCACTTCGCCGTCACTCACGTCCATCACGCAACCTCCAGCCGACGATGAGCGTCGCGCGAGTGGAGGTCGACACCGTAGGCGGCGAACCACGGGGTTTCGCGGCCCAGCCGCTGAAGTCGGGCCGTCTCCTCGTGCTCGTACGCGGTGAGGTAAGGGCGGACCAGCGCGATGGAGGCTCCGTCGATGGGCTCGTACCAGGCGCGGACTGTCGGGGCGACTGGGACGCGGGGTTTGGTGCGCCGAGATGCCTGCGGCGGCACCCGTGGAAGCAACAGGTACCTCTGGTGGTGCCGTCCAGGCGACGAGAGCGACCTTGCCCAGTCGGTGAGTTTCCTGGTCAGTTGGCGCATGAAGACTCCCTCGGTGTGGTCTGGCACGCGGACTGAATGTCCATGGGTTCTTGCGAGACAGCCGTTACCGACCGCGTCGGCGGGGCGCGGCTGTCTGAACGCGGCAGGCTCGCCAACGTGACGCGCTTAAAGGGTGAGTTGTCGGCTGCCCGCTCTTCCAAGATTGCGTACGAGCAACATTGCTCGCAAGGTGTCTCACTCGAAAGAGTTCTCAGAAGGAAACCGGCGCCTGTGATCCGTGTGCGGCGATACCCTGCGCGGCAGGGAGGTAGAACATGACCGATGCCCAGCCCAACCTGCACAGAAGGCGCCTCGGACTAGAGCTCCGGTCGCTGCGCAAAGCGGCGGGAATGAGCCTCGCCGAGGCGGCAGGTGCGCTGTCGCTGTCCGGCGCCCCGGCGCTCAGCAAGATCGAGAACGGCAAGCAGCGAGTCCCTCCCATCTCGCTCGCCGGCTTCTTCGAGGTGTACGGACTTCAGGACAAGGACCGCGTCGACAAGCTCCGCAGGCTCGCCTCGCTCGCGAACTCGGGGCGCCGGACGAACCTCCTGGATCAGTACCGCCAGTCCATCCGCGACCCGTTCGCCGAGTACCTGCACCTTGAGGAACTGGCTTCCAAGAGCGACACGTTCGCCTGGGTGGTGCCAGGGCTGCTTCAGACCGCGGACTATGCCCGAGCCGTCGTGGAACGCAGCCGGAAGTGGCAGACCGACCGTGAGATCGACAGCTTCGTCGAGCTTCGCATGGTCCGGCAGGAGGCGTTGTCGCGTGAGAACCCGCTGCATCTGTGGTGCGTGCTCGACGAGTCCGCGCTGCAACGCGAAGTGGGCGGAAAACGCGTGATGAAGGCCCAGCTTGAGCGGCTGCTCGACGTCACCGCCCAGAACAAGAACGTGGCGATCCAGGTTCTCCCGTTCGCGTACGGGGCCCATGCCGGCGTCGACGGGCCGTTCCACCTGCTGCACTTCCCCGCGGGACCGCCCGTGGCCGTGGTCGAGCCGATGACAACGTCGTTGTACCTGGAGGAAGATAGCGACATCGGACGTTACGAAACCGCCTTCAATCATCTCCGCACCGAAGCGCTCGACGCGGAAGCCTCCCAGCGCTACATCCACGATCTGATCAAGGACCGCTACACATGAACAAGAAGGTCGACCTCACCAACGCCACCTGGGCCAAGAGCGACCTGAGCAACGGCGGCGACAACTGCCTGGAGGTCGCCTTCGTCGACGGCGTGGTTGCCCTGCGTGACTCCAACGACATCGGTGATCCCGATGCCCGGATACTCGTCGTCTCCGAGGACGACTACCGCGCCTTCGTCGGAGGCATAGCCAAGGGTCAGAGCGGCCTCCTGCTGAAGTAGAGACGCCAGGCGGAGCACGTCACACCCCCGGTACCGTGGCACCGACACCGTGAAAGGGAGCCGCAACGCCGTGACCACACACCCGGCAAACTCCGGCCCGTCCCATCGCCCGCCCATGCGTACCATCGGCGAACTACGTGCCGCCCTCACCATGGGCTACGGCTTCCCCGGCGATGCCGACGACTTCGAGGCCGACCTGGCCCGCGAGATCAACCACTCCGACCCCGCGGACCTCACCGGAGTCGTGCGCTTGGTCGAGGAGTTCCGTGGCCGGATCATCGCCCGCCAGGATCCCGAATTCGACAATGCTGTCGACTCGGCTGTCGCGGAGATCAGTACGGCCCGAGGGACCGAGATTTTCGGCACCGCAACGAAGGTCGCCACGGCTGACGCGGTCAAGCGTCGGAAGCGCGCGTCGTTCCTGGGCTGGCTTGCTGAAGGCGGCTTGCCCAACCTGACCGGCGCGGCCGAGGGCTTGGACGACGACCCGCACCAGGCCACATGAGCGAGCGCTTCCGCAAGTGCCGGACCGCTCGCTGCCCCTGATCTGGACCTGCCTCCGCCTTACAACAACCCCGCCCCCGCCAAGAACTTCCCCACCCTCTCCACCTCGTCCTCCGACAACGGAATCTGCGGATCAGCGGTCACCGGACAGTCGATGACCCCCCGCAGATACAGCGCCGACTTGAACGCCCCCAGCCCCGCCGAGCTCCCGCCCATCCGCACCGGGTCCCCCGCCCCCACCATCCCGAACAGCACGCACAACCGTTCCTGCTCGGCCCGCGCCCGTTCCCAGTCGCCCGCTCGGCAGAACCGGTCCAGGCGTACGTAACCGTCCGGGTCGACGTTCGCGAGCCCCGGTACCGCCCCGTCCGCTCCCATTGCCAGGGCCGAGTCCACCAGCAGCTCGCTGCCCGTCAGGACGCTGAAGTCGCTGATGCCGGGGTGGGTTCGTACGCCCGTCACCACCGCTCGGAACGAGGCCAGGTCGCCGCTGGAGTCCTTCAGGCCGGCGAGGACGCCGTCGGCGGCCAGTTCCAGGACCAGGGCCGGGGCCAGTTTGCTGTGGACGGAGGCCGGGAGGTCGTACGCCACGATCGGGACCGGGCTGCCCGACGCCACCAGGCGGAAGTGGCGGGAGATCTCCGAGGGGTGTGTACGGGTGTAGAAGGGCGCCGTGACGACCACCGCGTCCGCGCCGGCCGCCGAGACCGACCGTACGTGGTCCAGTACCCGGGGTGTCGTCATGTCGATCGCGCCCGCGAGGACCGGCAGCGCGCCGGCGACATGGCCCACCACCGTCTCCACCACGAGCCTGCGCTGATCGTCCGTCAGATACGCCGTCTCCGACGACGAACCGAGGACGAACAGGCCGTCCACGCCCGCCTCCACCAGGTGGTCGACGAGCCTGACGAGTGAGCGGACGTCCACCTCGCGGTCCGGTGTCAGGGGAGTGCAGACGGGAGGGACGACACCGGTCAGCGGGGTGGGGAAGGTCATCAGGGCTCCCTGGGGTCTTTCGGGGTGTGCGGTGGTGCTACGGGAAGGTCCCGCAGGTCAGCGGCCACGTCGGGCACGGCGGCGACCGCCTGGGCGACCAGGTCCCGCGTCGCCCGGCCCTCCTCCACAGGGTGGTGGCAACGGAACCGGTGTCCCGGGATTGACGCGGCCGTGAACTCCGGCATCGACTCCGCGCACACCTCCGCCGCCTTCCAGCAGCGCGTACGGAACGGGCAGCCGGACGGTGGGCGCGTCGCTGAGGGGACCGGGCCTACCAGCGGAATCGGGTCGATGGGGTCCAGCAAGCCCGGCGTCGCCGAGAACAGTGCTCGTGTGTACGGGTGACGGGCCCGGTCCGTCACCTCGTCCGCCGGGGACTCCTCCACGATCCGGCCCAGGTACATGGTGATCACCCGGTCGCTCATCCGCCGTACCGTCTGGATGTCGTGCGAGACGAAGACCAGTGCCAGGCCCAGCCGCTCCTTCAGGTCCAGGAGGAGGTTCAGGATCTGGGCGCGTACCGACACGTCCAGGGCGCTGGTCGGTTCGTCCGCCACTACCAGGTCCGGGTCCAGCGCCAACGCCCGTGCGATCGCCACTCGTTGGCGTTGGCCGCCTGAGAGCTGGCCCGGGAGGCCGTCCGCCAGAGCTCGCGGGAGGCCCACCAGGCCCATCAACTCCCTTACCCGGTCCTCCCGTTCCTTCGGCGTGCCTCGCCTGTGGACGTCCAGCGGGTCCCGGAGGATCTGGCGGACCGTCAGGCGGCGGTTCAGGGCCGTCGACGGGTCCTGGAAGATCATGCCGGTGCCCGTTCCGATGGCCGACCTGCGCTCCGCCGGTTTCATCGTCCACAAGTCGGCGCCGCGGAACGACACTTGGCCCGATGTGGGTGTCTGTACGCCCACCAGCACCTTCGCCAGCGTTGACTTTCCGCAGCCCGACTCGCCGACCACGCCCACCGTTTCGCCGGGCGCGACCCTGAAGTCGGCGGCTGTCAGGGCGTACACGCGGTCCCGGGTGAACAGGCCGCCGCTGCGGGCCTTGTGGACCACGTGAGTGTCCGACAGCTCGACCAACGGGGTCGACACAGCCGTGCTGACAGCCGTATTGCTGCTCACTGCAACCTCTCGCTTCCCGACGGCTGAGGCGTCGTCAGGTCGATCGCCGGATGGTGGCAGGCCGCCAAGTGGGTTGAGGCGCCCAGGAGATCGGGGGCTGTGGTGCGGCAGACCTCCGTTGCGATCGGGCAACGGTCCGCGAAGCGGCAGCCCTTGGGGAAGTCGGCGGGGGAGGGGACCGTGCCCTTGATCTGGGTCATGCGGACCGCCGCCGACTCCAGCGACAGCACGCTGCCCAGCAGGCCTCGGGTGTAGTGGTGGGACGGGGCGCCGACCAGGTCCGCCGTCACGCCCGTCTCGACGATCTGGCCGCCGTACATCACGACCACCCGGTCCGTCACGTCCGCCACCAGGGCCAGGTCGTGCGAGACCAGGATCAGGGCGAAGTCCAGTTCCTCGCGCAGGCGCAGGAGCAGTTCGATGATCTGGGCCTGGACCGTGACGTCCAGTGCTGTTGTCGGTTCGTCCGCGACGATCAGTTTTGGCTGGCGGGACAGGGCCATCGCGATCAGGACCCGTTGGCGCTGGCCGCCCGACAGTTCGTGCGGGTAGCTGCGGAGGGTGCGGTCGGGGTCCAGGCCGACCAGGCCCAGCAGTTCCTCCGGCGGGCGGTGGCCTCCTCGGCGTACGACCTGCTTGAGTTGTGAGCGGATCGTCATCGCCGGGTTCAGGGACGACAGGGCGTCCTGGTAGATCATCGCCATCTCGTGGCCCAGCAGTTTGCGGCGGACGCGCATCGGTTCCGTCAACAAGTCCCGTTGGTTGAAGCGGACTTGGCCCGTCACCCGGGCGCCCTTCGGTTCCAGGCCCATCACCGTCAGGGCGGTCAGGGACTTGCCGCAGCCCGACTCGCCCACCAGGCCCAGGACTTCGCCCGGGTGGACCTCGAAGCTGATGCCGTCGACGATGTTCACGCCGGCGTGGCGGGCCGCGAAGCCGATTGTCAGGTTCTCAACCGCCAGTACTGGTAGACCCGTTGGGGCCGGGCGGGCCCTCGTGCGCAGGCGCTGTGCCGCCTCCGTCAGGCCCGGGAGGGCCAGGACCTTGCCGGTGCCCGGCTCCGGGGCCTCCAGCGGGTCCTCCTCGTCCCGTACCTCGACGTCCCGCGCCGCCGGTGCCGCCCAGGCGTCCGACACGCCCTCCGAGAGGACGTTCAGCGACAGCACCGTGATCAGCATCAGCAGGCCCGGGAAGACCGTCGCCCACCAACCGCCGGTCAGGACCATGTTCTTGCCGTCCGCGATGACGCTTCCCCAGGACGGGTCCGGCGGTCGTACGCCCGCGCCGATGAAGGAGAGCGATGCCTCGAAGACGATCGCCTCGGCCACCTGCACCGTGCAGAACACCAGTACCGGGGCTGCGCAGTTGATCGCCACGTGCTTCAGGACGATGTGTGGCGTTCGGGCGCCGATCACCCGTTCCGCCGTCACGTAGTCCTCGCCGTACTGGTCCAGGACGTTCGCCCGGACCACCCTTGCCACGGGCGGAGTGAAGAGGAACGCGATCGCGCAGATCAGGACCGTGATGCCGCCGCCGAAGACCGCCACGAGTACGGCGGCCAGCGCGATGCCCGGGAAGGCCATCACCACGTCCAGGCAGCGCATCAGCGTCTCGTCGACCGCCTTGCGGGACGTCGCCGCGATCGCGCCGATCAGCGCGCCCACGGTCAGGGCCAGTGCGGTGGCGCCGAGGCCGATCGCGAGGGACCAGCGGGCGCCGTACATCAGCCGGCTCAGGATGTCGCGGCCCAGGCTGTCCTGGCCCATCCAGTGCTCGGCGGAGGGCGCTCCCGTGCCGCCGACCAGGGGCTGTTGGTCCAGGGGGTCGTCGGGGGCGAGGTAGGGGGCGAAGACCGCCAGGAACACCACGAGGGCCAGGAAGCAGACGGCGATCCGGGAGAGGACCGGGAGGCGGCGCCAGCCTCGGAGGCGGATGCCGGGGCGGGAGAGGAGGGCGGCCAGGCGCCCCCTTTCGAACATCATGAACATCAGGCCGCATCCCTCAATCGTGGGTTGACCAGGAGATAGAGGATGTCGATGACCAGGTTCACGACCACGAAACCGGTCGCCGTCGTCAGGACGACTCCCTGGACAACAGCCGGGTCGCCGTTCTTCACGGCGTCGATCATCAGCTTGCCCATCCCGGGGAGCGAGAAGATCGTCTCGATGACGACCGCGCCGCCGAGCAGGTAGCCGACGCGCAGGCCCAGGACGGTGAGCGGGTTGATGAGGGCGTTGCGCAGGACGTTGCGGCCCACGACCACTCTCGGTGGCAGGCCGCTGCCGATCGCCGTACGGACGTAGTCCTTGTCCAACTCCTCGACCACTGCCGTACGGACGATGCGGGTGAGCTGTGCCGCCACCGGGAGGGAGAGCGCGAAGGCGGGCAGGGTCATGGTTTTCAGCCAGCCCGTGAAGGAGTCGGCCGGGTTGATGTAGCCGCCGGTCGGGAACCAGCCCAGGTCGACGGCCAGGTACTGGATCATCAGCAGCGCCAGCCAGAAGCCCGGCGCCGCGACGCCCGTCAGGGACACGACGCGGATGATCTGGTCGGGGAGGCGGTCGCGGTAGATGGCCGCCGTCACGCCGCCGAGGAGGGACAGGACCACCGCGATACCCAGGCCCAGGAAGGTGAGTTGGAGGGTGAGGGGGAGGGCGGTGGTGACCTGGTCGATCACCGGGGCGCGGGTGAGTGCGCTGATGCCCATGTCGCCATGGAGCAGGTCACCGATGAAGTTGACGTAGCGGACGGGGAACGGATCGAGCAGGCCGTTCTCCTCGCGGAAGTCGTGCAGTTGCTGCGGGGTCGGGTTGGCGCCCTGGAAGAACGCGGAGGCCGGGTCGACGTCCGAGAACCGCATGACGAGGAACACGAACAGCACGATGCCGAGCATCAGCGGGACGAGCAGAATGATCCTGCGGGCCAGGATCCTGGCGATGGCGACCACGTACGAACTCCCGTGCAGTCAGCGGTGTTTGGCAGTGGCTAGACCCACTTGGCCTGGAGGAGGTTGATGCCCGGGTACGGCTGTGCCCTTATGCCGGTGAGCTTCTTGGGGTCCCAGGCCGTCATCAGCTCGTTGTGGACGACCGGGTAGAGCACGGCCTCCTCGGCGACGACGTCGATGTAGTCCTGGATCATCAGCTTCTTCTTCTCCGGGTCCGACTGCTGGGTCGCCTGGTCCATGTCCCGGAAGAGCTGCTTGGCCACGGAGTTGTCGGCCCAACGGGCGTAGCCCATCCAGAGATTCTCCGGGCCGTAGTTGTAGTGCATGATCAGGTCCGCGTCGAGGCCGAACTGGTTGGGGTTCGAAGCCGCCGACACCACCTGGTAGTTCTGCTTCTGGTCCATCTTCGTGAACACCGCGGTGGTTTCCTGCGGGTTGAGGGTCGTCTCGACGCCGATCGCGTCCCAGGACGCCTTGATGGTGGGCAGGCAGTCGACGATCCAGCTGACGTTCACCGACAGGATCTCGATCTTCAGACCGCTGACCCCGGCCTCCTTCAGGAGCGCCTTCGCCTTCTCCGGGTCGTAGTCGTAGACCACCTTTGCCGCCCGGTAGCTGGGGTTGGCCTCGTTGAGGAAGGACGAGGACGGCTTGCCGTGGCCCTTGAGCGCCACCTCCACCATCTTCCCCGTGTCGATGGCGTAGTGCAGCGCCTGGCGGACCCGTACGTCGTCGAAGGGCTTGCGCTTGGTGTTGAACATCAGGAACAGGTTGTTCATCCCCGCCCCGCCCTGGACGTCCATCCCCCCGCTCTCGAGCTGCTGGATGTTGGCGTACGGGATGTTGTCGGCGATCTGCGCGCCGGCACTGGACCCCGAGATCTTGGCGACGCGGGGCGCGGCATCCACTATCGTCATCCAGTTCATCTTCTTGAACGCCGCTTTTCGTGGCCCGTTGTAGGCGGCGAACGCCTCGAAGGTCGTGTTCGACTTCGGGTGGTGCGCGGTCTGGCGGTACGGGCCCGAGCCGATCGCCTTTCCCTTGATCGCCTCGTCCCAGCCGCCCGGCTGGGAGTACACGTGCTTCGGCATGATCTTCGCGAGCGTGAGCCGGGAAATCCCCTCCGGGAAGGGGAACTTGAGCACCAGCTCGACATTCTGCGCGTCGACCTTTTTCACTTCTTTCAGCCAGCTGGCGAAAAACCCCTTGGCGAGTGTCTGCGTGTTCGGATCAAGGATTCGATCGAATACGAAGACCACGTCGTCGGCGGTGACCGGCTTGCCGTCGTGGAAGGTGGCCCCGGCCCGCAGCGTGAACTTCCAGGAGGTGCCGGTGAGGTCGCCGGGGACCGCTGTGGCGAGCGCCGCGTAGGGCTCGCGGGAGATCGGGTCGGTGTCGAGCAGGCCCTCGTAGATGTGGTTGTTGGCGGCCATGGAGAAGGCCGAGGCCGTCTGCGTCGGGTCCCAGCTGCCGTCGTTTCCGTAGCCGATCACGGCGGTGAGCGTGCTGTTCGCGCCCCCGGCGCCGCCCTCGGTGTCGTTGGTGGACTCCGGCCCGGACGAACAGGCCGACAGCGAGGAGGAAATGGCGGCGGCACCCAGGGCGCCGGTGTACTTCAGGAACGACCGGCGGTGTGGGGCGGCCGGTACGTGGCGGGTTACGTCGCGGGTCACGTCGCGCACGATTCCTCCAGCGGGGTGGGGTCCGAAAAGGTGAGGAGATACGACGTCCTACGTCATAGGGGGCAGCGTGACCATAAGAGGGGCGGTGGGGCCGGTCAAGAGATCGCACACGAATGGCGTATCTGCCAGAGGTGCGACCAATGACGATATGAAATTCGACCACGGCTGTTGTCGAGGTGCCGTCAAGAGCGCGGTGAATTCACGGTAGTTGGATTTTGATATGCCTGGAGGTGGGACGTGGGATGTCCGGCGAGCGTACGATGCCCCGCATGTCTCAGGAGTCCGGGAAGCGGCGCCGGCCCGAGCGGCGGGTGAGCGGCCAGGTGCAGCGCGAGGTCATGCAGCTGATTCTCGACCGCAGACTCCGGGCGGGCGCACCGCTGCCGACAGAGGTCGAGTTGATGGACGTCCTCGGGGTCAGCCGCAACTCCGTCCGCGAGGCCCTCAAGGCGCTCCAGGCCCTCGACATCGTGGAGATCAGGCACGGCTACGGCACGTACGTCGGACAGGCGTCGTTGACGCCGCTGGTGGACGGACTGACGTTCCGTACGCTCGCCCGGCACGACGGGAACGGCGCCGCGCTCGCCGAGATCCTCCAGATCAGGGAGGTGCTGGAGGACGGGCTGATCCAGCGGGTCGCCGCCGTGCTGTCCGACGCGGAACTGGACCGGCTGGAGTCGGTTGTCACCCGGATGGAGGAGGCGGGTCGCGAGGGCCGGCGCTTCCCCGAACTCGACCGCGAGTTCCACGAGGCGCTGTACGGCCCTCTCGGCAACGCCCTCGTGCCGCAACTGCTGGCCGCCTTCTGGACGGTGTTCCGGCGTGTCTCCGGCGCCCGCGGCTGGCACGACGACCCGGCGCCCGAGCTGACGGCCCGCCGGCACCGGGACATCGTCACGGCGTTGCGCGCCCACGACGTGGCGGGTGCGCAACGCGCGCTGGCGGACCACTTCCGCGGGATAGAGGCGCGGGCGGCGCAGGAGTCACGGGGCGTGGGCTGACCACGCAGGCGGGACGGACGCCGGTGCGGGCACGCGAAAGGGGGCGCCGACCCCTGTACGGCGCCCCCGTCACGTCCCCGTCATGTCCCGTCGCGGCCCGGGCTACGGCAGCGTCTTCTCGTACCCCGCGTCGTTGTCCGAGTCGTAGACGACCTTGCCCGTGGTGTCGTACCCCTTGATGTGCGGAGCCAGGGTGACCTGCTCGTTCAGCGTGCCGGAGGCCACGAACCAGCCGTGGTCCAGGGCGGCTTCGCTGGTCTCGCCGCCGCTGCCGTACGAGACGGTCACCTTGGTCACCGAGGGCTCGAACTGGCCGATGACACTCCAGCGGAACGGCAGCTTCCAGTTGCCCTTGTCGATGAACGACTGCTGGTAGAGCTTGCCGCCGTTGATGTCGGCCATCACCGGGCCGCCGTTGTCCAACTCCAGGCCGTAGCCACCGGAGTTGATGCCGCTCGCCTCGCCGTCCTTGATGTTGCAGATCACCCGGAGCGACTCCCTCGCCCCCTCCTTGACCGCGA
Organism: Streptomyces sp. NPDC020898; assembly: GCF_044333925.1. Lineage (NCBI taxonomy): Bacteria > Bacillati > Actinomycetota > Actinomycetes > Kitasatosporales > Streptomycetaceae > Streptomyces > Streptomyces sp. NPDC020898. Next base: position 1,018,214 of record NZ_JBIRRV010000001.1, on the reverse strand, counting down.
CGACGAAGATGCCGTCGCCGGGCGCGTTGGAGTCGCCGGTGCTGTTCTGCGCCAGGATGATCCGGTAGTCGGCGGCGTCGCCCAGATCGTTCCGCATCTCGGACGGCATGTCCTGCTGGTCCTCATGGTTGCGGGCGAGACACTTCTCCAGCCCGTCCGAGGCCTGCGTCAGCGTGATCCCGTCCAGCAACTGCCCCGGCGTCGCCGGTCCCGCCGGGCCGACCGGCGCCGACTGCACGGGAGTCGGCGTCGCCTCCTGCGAGGCGCTCACGGACACCTGGGGCGCCGCTGTGTTCGTGCCCTTGTCGCCGCCGTTGCCGTTCAGCGCGTACGCCCCCACGGGCGCCGCCGTCAGTGCGACCAGGATCGCGCCGGCCGCCACCACACGCCGTCGGCGCTCAAGGGCACCCTGGCGGCGGATCGTCGGATACGGGGCCGGCGAAGGCCGGATGGTGTAGGCGTCCTCAGCCATCAACTCACGCACCTGTTCCTCGAAGTCCTTCCCGTGTTCGTTTCCCACGTGCTGTCCTGCTTCTTGTGGCTGGTCGAACTCGTCGAACTGGTCCGGCTGGTCGGGCCGCTCCGGCCCCTCCGGCTGTTCCCCGTTCACCGGCGGCCTCCCCGAACGGGTGCCGCGTGACTCTGCTCGGGCCGGCCCACGACCTGTGCCAGCCCCGGGTACATCCGCAACTTCGCCAGTCCCTTGGACGCCTGACTCTTGACCGTGCCCTGGGAGCAGCCGAGCGTGTCGGCTACCTCTGTCTCGGACAGGTCCTCCCAGTAGCGCAGGACGACCACCGCCCTTTGTTTGGGCGGCAGTTGGGCGAGCGCGCCGAGCAGCGCACTGCGCTCGTCGGCCCAGGAGACGGACTCGTCACGGCCCTCCACATCGGGCGGCGCGTCGGTCAGCGCCTCCCGTACGCGCCGCTTGCGGAACCGGTCGCTGTTGCAACTGACCAGCATCCGCCGGACGTACGCCTCCGGATTGTCGGTGCGCGAGACCCGTCGCCAGGAGCGGTACGCCTTCGCCAGCGCCGTCTGTGTCAGGTCCTCGGCGTGATGGGCGTCGCCGGTCAGCAGGTACGCGGTCCGCACGAGATGGGACCACCGCGCTCTGACGAATTCGTGGAACTGGGCCTCTTGTTCGGCCTGCATCAAGCACCCCCTCGCCCACCAGACCACCGTTTCCCCGGAATCGGTTGCCCGGGGTTCGAGACCGGGTTCGAATGTGCGGGTGGACGAGCCAGTGAGCCAGCGAGCGGATGGGCCAGTGAGCCGGCAAGTGGATGGGCCAATGGGCCAGCGAGTGGATGAGCCAGTGAGCCGGCAAGTGGATGAGCCAGTGAGCCAGCGAGTGGATGAGCCAGTGAGCCGGCAAGTGGATGAGCCAGTGAGCCAGCGAGTGGATGGGCCAGTGAGTCACCAAGTGGACGAGCCAGTGAACCGGCAAGTGGACGAGCCATGGGACGAGGGTGCCCCAGGCGTACTGCGGTTGCCCTCCGGGCGCCTGGTCCGGGGGCGCGGCCTGCGCCGGGCCCTCGACCCGGCGGCGCCGCCCCCCTCGTACGCCGTCTATCTTCTCGGGAGCCAACCCCCGGCAGTTCCCTGGGAGTTCCGCTGGATCGACTGGCCCGACTTCCGTCTCCCGAAGGACCGTGCGGATGCCCGTGCCGTCCTGGGTGAGGTGTGGGAGCGGGCGGCCGATGAGCGGGTGGAGGTCGCCTGTGGGGGCGGGCGGGGGCGTACGGGGACGGCGTTGGCGTGTCTGGCGGTGCTCGACGGGGTGCCGGCCGACGAGGCGGTGGCGTATGTGCGCGCCCGTTACGACCGGCACGCCGTGGAGACGCCCTGGCAGCGGCGGTACGTCCGGCGGTTCCGGTGAGGGTGAGGGGGTGGAAGCGGGAGGGGAGTGGGTGTCTTTACAAGTGCAGCGTCATGACGAGGCGGTCCGCGCCCGGGCCGAAGTAGTCCTTGCGCGGAGCGGATTCGGCCAGGAAGCCGAGTGAGCGGTAGAGCTCTATCGCCGCGGTGTTGGCCGGTTCCACGGTCAGGAGCACCTCGTGCACGGCGTCGTCGCGCAGGCGGCGGAGCACCTCCCGCATCAGTTGCCGGCCGTGTCCGCGCCCGCGCCGGTCGCGGGTGACCCCGAGGCTCAGTATCCAGCCGCGGCCGGCGTCCCGGGGCATGCCGACCAGGACGTAGCCGTGCAGGCCGCTCTCGCCGCCGTCGAGGACGAGCAGATGGTCCGGGTACAGGTCGAAGAGCTGGCGAAGGGTGAAGAAGGGGTAGGGGCCCTCGGGGAACGCCTCCGCGTCCAGCCGGACCAGTTCGGGCAGGTCGGCCTCCTCGACCTGGCGGATGTGCAGCGGCCGGTCCATGGTGGGTGGCCGAGAATCATCTGTCGGAAGAGTGCTCATGCTTCCCCCTGTGACAAGAAGTAAAGACACGTTGATACCCATACGGGTGATACGGGTGGGACAGCGTGTTCTCTGCCGTTCACCTGCGTTCGGCAGGTTCCGACCGGCATTGGGTGATCAGGTCAGCATTGCGCGGTGTGATCTGTTCACTCAAGACTGATTCAGGTCCAAAAGAGCTCCACGGGGCTGCAGGGGGCTCCACGGGCATTGCGCAGTATCATCGTATTCAGCCTGAGGGGGTCCCCGGCGGTGATGATGTTGATACCGTGAACCATGGACTTGGGATCGCCGGGGGAAAAACAGAGGCCAGCCGTGCGCAACGCACAGGCGCCCTGGTCGGGCTTTGATTCACGCGCGTACGTCAACGCCAACTATCTCGAGTTGCACGACGAGGACGCCGAGATCATCTCGATCATGCGGGATCACTTCGGTGACTACTTCCGCGAGCATCACCAGGACCCGGTCGACCAGGACCCGGTCATCGGTATCGACATGGGCGCGGGTGCCAACCTCTACCCCGCGCTGGCCATGCTCCCGTGGTGCAAGGAGATCACGCTCGTCGAGCGTTCGTCGCGGAACCTGGGCTATCTGGAAAGCCAGTTGGAGTCCTACGACGAGAACTGGGACCAGTTCTGGGTGACCCTGCGCGAGAACCCCGAGTACCGGGCGTACGACGGGGACCCGAGGGAGAAGTTCCGCGAGGTCGTCCATGTCGTACCCGGCGACCTCCTCGACCTCGACCTCGTCGCGGAGCGCGGCCCCTGGTCGGTCGGGACCATGTTCTTCGTCGCCGAGTCGATGACCACCGAGCGCGAGGAGTTCGACCGCGGCGTGGCGTCCTTCATGCGCGCGCTGGCTCCCGGGGCACCCTTCTTCGCCGCGTTCATGGAACACTCGGAGGGGTATCGCGTGGGCGACGAATTCTTCCCCGCGTGCGATGTCGGCGAGTCGGAGGTGTACGAAAGTCTGGAACCGTTCGCGGGAAAGATCGACACGCTTCGGCTCAAGCGGCTGAAGGCGCCGGGAAATCTGCGCGAAGGATATTCCGGAATGATCGTCGCCTACGGCCGCCGGAATTTGGATTCCGATATTCCGGTCGACCGGTAGATCGGTAGATCGGTGTAATGGCGTAATGGCGTAGGTTCAGAAAGTCGATCTTTCCAAGAAAACATGGCAGCGCGGCCTGTGAGGGGCATGGCATGCAGATCAAGCCACGCCAGCATCTGCTGGACGTCTGGCAGGCGGTTGGCCGGCACTCGTTCGACAGTGGCGGCTGGGCCTGGGGCAAGTGGGGCGGGCTGAGCAGTGTGGCCGATGCCGAGCGGCTGCTGTGCCTGCTCTACCCGGCCACCGAGATCCCGGCGTTCCGGCTCGACGATCCGGACACGACACCCGACGACGTCCAGAAGGCGCTCCGGAGGGCCGGCGGCCGGCTGGAGCTCCCGGTGAACGTGCTCACGGCCGCGGCCGAGTTCATGCGCAACCACACCGGCGACGACAAAAGACCGACTTTCGCGGGCGGCAACTACTTCTACTCCCGGGACGACACCCAGGACCTCACCCCGGAGCAGCGCGAACTCGGCGTGGTCGACAGCTATTCGATGTCGATCACCCTCTGCCTCGCCACGCTCGGCTTCCTCAAGGTCTACGAGACCAAGACGCGCCGCACCGAGGTGCTGGAACTCATCCAGGAACTCAGGGCGGCCACCAGCACCAGGCTCACCGCGGCCATGGTGAGTCTGCTGCGCTCGTTCGCCGTCAACGTCTTCGACACGGACTCCTCGCAGGGCCGGACGCTCTGTGAACTCCTCGGCCAGGGGCGGCTGTCCCAGCGGCTCGTCCTGCAGAAGTTCCAGCGCCGCTTCGAGGCCCTGCGTGCTGTCATCAGCGAGAGCCTCGTCCTCGGTGTCGAGGTCGAGGAAGGTCTCGCGGACCAGAACCAGCTCTTCGAGTGCGGCTGGGCCTGGAGCCTTGTCGAGGACGCGCCCGAGGTGGAGACCGACGAACCGATCGGCCCCCAGCCGGCCGGCGTCGCCGGGGCCGTGCCCTACCTCTACTTCACCGTCGTCGCCCTCGACGGCATCGCGGACCTGTTCTCCGACCGCACCCTGACCCTGGGCCTGCTCAACGCCGAACAGCAGAAGCTCGCCGAGGCGTTACGCCTGCGCTGGGAGATCACCCAGCAGTACTGGTCGGCGATCGCCCGCTTCGACTCCGAGCGCTGGCCGCTGGAGGACATCCCCTGGCGTACGACAGGACAGAAACTGGAGTCCGAGTACTTCTCCCTCTCCGTCGCCGCCATCCTGGTGCACGACCTGGTCCGACGCCGGGCCACCGACGACGACCTGACCCGCACCGTCGGCATCATGGAGCGGCTCGCCGAACGCGGGCGGATCACCAGCCGGGTGACGGGCACCGACAACGCCGTCGAACTGCACAACCCCGGAATCGTCCTGCCGCTCCAGGGCAGTGAACGCGTCGGGCCGCCCATGCAGTGGCGGATGAACGACTTCTCCGCCCAACTCCTCAAGCGGACCATCCAGTTGTGCACCCTCTCCCGCAACCTCGTCTCGCACGACCGGCTGCTGCGGCTCGCCGAGGACATCTTCGGGCACATGTGGCGGCGCCGGATCGGCGGTGGCGAGGGCGTCGACCTGTGGGACAACGTGCACGCCCTCTTTCCCGGGTCGCCCGCCTCCGACCGCCCCGTGTCCTGGAGCGTCACCGAGCGGGTCACCGAATGCCTGGTCGCCGCCCACCAGCTGTACCGGCAGCCACCGATCCGCAGCTCCGAACTCGGCGTCCTGGCACGGGCGTTGCTCAGCGAGTCCACGCACCTCCTGGGCAACGAGCAGATGGAGCCGGCGCCCGCCTCCGACGGCAGGCGCGGCATGGACCTCAAGGGCATCGAGGTCAAACTGCGCCGGGCCCGCCAGCTCATCGACGAACAGCCGGGCACCGCCTGTGCGTTGACCCTCGACGTGCTCGGACAGCTCGACGCCCTCGCCCGGGCCCGCGACGCGGCGACCCAGGGGGCGTGAACCATGCTCGTCTTCGCCGCCTCCGACAAGGGAGGCACGGGCCGCTCGGTCACCAGCGCCAACCTCGCCTACCACCGGGCGCTCGGCGGTGACGACGTCTGCTACCTGGACTTCGACTTCGGCTCGCCCACCGCGGCCGCCGTGTTCGACGTCGACATAGCGCAACGCGACGCCGGGAACCGGGGCCTGCACTCCTATCTGGAGGGCGACGTCGGCGAACCGGCCCGCATCGACGTCTGGGCCGAGACCGAACACCGGGTGCTGACCAACCGGCCGCCCGGCTCAGGACGCCTCGTGCTCATGCCCGGCGACCTGGGCGGCGGCGAGTTCTCCACCACCGGCGAGAACCTGCGCCGCTGCGTCGACCTGCTGCTGCGCCTCAACAGCGAGTTCGACCTGATCATCGTCGACCTGAGCGCCGGTCGCAGCTACGCCGTCGAAATGGCCCTCAAGGCCACCGCGGAACCGCAGTTGCGCGGCATAGAGGCCCGCTGGCTGATCTTCCACCGCTGGACCCGCCAGCATGTGATGGCCGCCGCAGGACTGGTCTTCGGCCCGCGCGGCATCATGGCCGGCGGTGTGGCCCGGGGCCACACGGAGGAGGCGCTGCGCGGCGCCATCCGGTTCGTCCGGGCCGCCGTACCGGACCCCGAGTCGGCACTGTGGTCGCAGGTGGCGCCCACGCAGTCCGCGTGGATGCGTGAGTGCGACGCCGACCTCCAGTCGCTCGCCTCCAACCGGGGCATCGGATACACGCAAGTGCTGGGCTCCGTACCGCTGGAGCCCGTTCTCCAGTGGCGCGAGCAGCTCATCACCGACGAGGACGTCCTCGACAGCCAGATCGCCAACATGGAGACCTGGCAGGCGATGAGCGACCTCGCCGGACGGCTCACCGACGACAAGTACTGGGGGCAGCCGTGACCGGCCCGGTGTTCCGCGAGACCGCGGCCGACCCCCGGACCCAGTCCGTACCGCTGTCCCATCTCTCCCTGGAAATAGGGCACTTGTACATGGAGGACTTCGCGGCCGGCCCCGAGCGGCTGCGCGAGCACTTCGCGGAGGTACGGGTCTGGGTGGACGCGGCGCGGGCCTCCGCCGCCCGGCGGCTGGGCGGCAAGCGGCCCCGGATCAGCACCTGTTTCCTCATCGACGACTACTTCACCCGCTTCTCCACCCCCGCCGAACTGATCCCGCTGGTCCTCGCCGAGGCCGACCGGGCCGGCCTCACCATCGACTACCTGGCCCGCGAGTCGGGCTGCGCCGTCGCCGACAAGGTCGAGCTGGCCGAGTCCGTGATGCACCGCCTCGTCGAGTCCCCGCCGCCGGGCACCTACGGTTCACGCCCACCGGTCGGCAACGCCGGCTGGCTCGCCAACGGACAGCGCACCCCCGCCTCCCGTACCGCCATGGCCGAGGTCACCGAGTGGCAGCCGCCGCACGAGACCGCGGCCCGCGTCCACTCCGTCTTCATGGACGTCGAACTGTGGTCGGAGCGGGACGGCGGGCGCCTGTGGTCCTGCCCCTTCCTCGCCGCGGTCTGGCAGCTGGCCCGCCTCGGACTGCTGCGCCACTGCGGAGAACCCGTGCTGGTCCCGCGCGCCCGGCCCACCGGCGGCTTCCCGCTCGACTGGGACGAGCTGCCCCCGCTGCTCCAACTCACCGCCACCGCCACGCCGTTCAGCGCCTACCGCACCTGCAGCCTGGTGCCGAACCGGTTCCTGGCCGTCGAGGACGCCGTCCGGCTCGTCCTCGACCAGGTCGACGTGGACGCCGGGGCCCTGACGCAGGTCGCCGAACGCTCCGCCCGCGAGGGCGTACCGGTGCCCGAAGCGGTCGCCCAGCGCGTCGCGTACGTCTTCTACGAGGAGCCCTGACATGCGGCCCCGTGCGGAGACCGCGCCCACCGTCCTCGCCTGCGGCGAGGTGCGCACCTGTCTGCTGCCCGCCTTCCAGGCGCTGGACAGCCGCACCGCCGCCCAACTCCTCAGGCTCCGAGCCGACGAACGCGTCCGCGTCTCCGAGCGCCCCAACCTGTACGCGCTCTCGCCGGACGTCCTCACCGGCGTCGACTGCCCGCTGCCCACCGCCAACGGCGCCCGGATCCGCGCCGTCGGCACGGTGGCCGCCCGCGCGGCACTCACCGAGGGGCGCGTCCTGCAGACCACGGCCTACTTCAGTGTCCCGGCCACGGGACCCGACGTACGCCGGCCGTGGGGGCACTACCTCGTACGGCCCGGAGTGATCGAGCCCTTCGGGAAGCTGCCCGAACGGGCCGTGGTGGAAGGGATTCTGAAAGACAGTCAGCGAGGTGCGCTGGACCTCGGGATGATCGCCGAGAGCCTGCTCGCCCAACTGCTGCGGCACCCGCTGCTCGACCAGAAGGTTCCTTTCAAGTCCCGGCGCACACACCTGCGTTGGGCGGCGCTGCGGGCTCCGGACGGCGCGGGGGCGTCGATCGAGAGCTTCATAGTGGCCGAGGAGGGACTGCGGACCGTACGGTTGAGAGTGCCGGACGGTACGGAGACGGCCGCGGTGGCCGGACTCTGCGAGGACTTCGCGCTGCACGACTGGCTGCTCACGACCGTCGTCCACATGCTCGACCGCAGCCGCACCGGGCCGGTGGACGGACCGGAGGCGATACTCGCCCTCCGCCCCGCCGTCGACCATCTGCTGCACGTGTGGATGCCGCGCGCCCGGGTCGACAGGGACCTCGGCCACCTGTGGGACGTACTCGAACAGGAACCGGGCTTCACCCGCCAGTGGCAGACCCTGGTCCAGCGCATCCGCGACCAACTGGCCGTCCAGGCCATTCCGTTACTGCACAAGGCGCTGGCCATGAGCTGACGCCGGATCAACGAAACACCCGACGGGGGAGGTTGAGATGAACGGAGCATTACAGGCACGACGAGCACAACAGGCACAGCAGGCGGCTCTCCAGGCCCAGCAGGCGGCACAGGCACAGCTGCAGGCCGGGGCCGGTCGGCAGGAGCGCAACTCCAAGCTGCTGCGGAAGACACTGATCACGGCCCTGGTGTCCGCGGGCACCTACGTTCTCACCAACGTGCTCAACCGGCACGCGGACGAAGTGTGGAAACTGACCCTCACGGTCGTCATAGGCGGCGCGGCCCTGATCGTCCAGTACCTGGTGGACTTCGAGGAACGGCTGGGCTCGATGGAGCAGAGCCTCTCCGCCCACCACGAGGAACTGCGGGCCGCGGTGGAGAAGAGCTTCGCGGGGATCAATGAGGCGACCGAGCTCTTCAGCCAGGTCGACCGTTCGGTGCTGCGGTCCGACGGGGTGACCCGACTGGCCCGCGCCTACACGCAGTTGGGCCACCAGGAGTCCGAACTGGTGAAGACCTTCTCGCAGGAGGAGATCGGCCGGCTGGCCGCCCAGATGGAGAACCTCAGCTCCGGCAGCGTGACCTGCCTCGGTGAGAACAACGACTGGCTGATCGACCTCACCACCTGTGTCGAGACGTCGATCGACGCCACCAGCACGGACGTCGACCGGGGATTCTGGTACAGCGAGGCCGCGAACCGCTATCTGAAGGCGCAGGAGGACGCGATCCTGCACCGCGGGGTGAAGGTCCGGCGACTGTTCCTGGTGCGGACCCGCGAGGAGCACACCGACGAACTGGAGCGGCTCTGCCAGAGCCACCGGGACCTGGGTATCGAGACACGGGTCGCGGTCAGGGAGGTACTGGCGCCCAGCGCCCGGCTCCGTATGACGAACGACTTCATCGTCTTCGACGGCGAACTCTGCTACGAGACGGCGCCGGACGTCGACCAGAAGCCGGCCGAGACCACCCTCAAGACCGAGCGCGAGCACATCGAGGAACGGGTCAACCGGTTCAACGTCATCTGGGACGCCACCGAACCCGTCAGCCCACCCGGCACGACCGCCGGAACAGGCTCCGGCACCGGATCCTGACCCGGCACCGCGTCGCCCGGCCCCCAGGGCCGGGCAACCGCGAGGCGGAGAAAGGGAGTTGGGCGCGGAGGGCCCTGGGGCTGCTGGTACGTGACGATCGTCTCGGCGCGTCGTACGAACCCCGCCTGCGGCCTGTTCGCGCCCCGACCGGCATGGCCGCAACCGGCGCCGGCACAACCGCCGGTTGCCGGGCGCCTGGGCGGGGTCACAGCATGCGGCGTACGGCCTCGACGACTGCTTCGCGGCATTCGTCGGGGCTCTGCTCCATGGTGGCGGTGCCGGCCATGCTGGTGGCGTTCGTCGGGCTCCAGGCCGAGGTGATGGCCAGGACCAGGGTGAGCAGAGTGGCCGGTGCGAACCCCGGGGTGCCGCCCCGCTCACGCTGGACCGCTTCGAGCGCGGCCAGTTTGTCGCTGCGGGTGGGCGCGGCGACGGCAGGGTCGCGCTCTCCGTCGCCACCGCGTTCGAGGCGGTGCCAGGTGGCGAGGCGGAGTACCTCGGGGTGCTTCTGGTAGAAGTCGAACAGCCGTCCGGCGTAGTCCGGCAGGTCGTCCGGGGTGAAGGGCACCATGTCGAGCCCGCGTCCCACATGTGCGTCGAAGACGGCGTCGAAGAGCCCGTCCTTGTTGAAGAAGTAGACGTAGATGAGGTTCTTGTTGGCCGAGGCCGCCGCGGCGATGCGGTCCACCCTGGCCCCCGCGATCCCGTGCGCCGCGAACTCCTCGGTGGCAGCCTGGAGAATGCGTGCTTTTGTGGCCTCGGCTCGGGACATGGGGGTCATGCTAACAGCGCCTGACTAAACGGTTATCTCTTCGTTCCGCCGGGGTTCGGGCGGCGCCGTCACGTCAGTCCGAAGGCCTGGAGCAGCGCTTCGGACGCCACCAGCATGACGGTGCACCACAGGGTGACGCCTGCCATGAGCCAGCCGAGCAGCGGCCACCGGGGCAGGCCGAGCGCCGTGCCCAGCATGGCGGAGCCCCAGGTGCCGAAGAGCGCCGGCCCGATGATGCCGAAGCCGATCACGCCGTACCGGTTCACCACCCGCCGCGCCCGCAGACCGGTGCGTCCGGAGAGCCGGTTCTTGCGCGGCGCCTCGTCGGCGACGTCGCTGTCACCGTCGGCCGTGACGGCGACGGTTCGTCTGTTCGAGCGCCAGGCCAGCCATCGCGTACGCAACTGCTCGACCGCGAAGACCGCCGACAGCAGGCATCCGGCCGCGCCCAGGAGCACCGCGAAGAGGGCGACGGGCGGGGCCAGGGAGATCGACAGGCCGAAGGGGATGGCCGGGGTGCCCAGGGCGAATCCGGCGAGCACGGCCCAGGCGAACGTCAGCACGGATGACTCCTCGTCAGAAGGCGGGCGGGGAAGCGAGGTCGGAGCACAGGCGGTGGTGCGAGCTTGCGCGATCAGGGCAGTCTAGGTGACTAACCAGTTATGCTGCCGCGATGACAGCATCGGCATCCGCCCCGAGCGGGCCTCTTGAGCAGTTGGCGGCGAGCAGTTACGTCCTGCTCACCACGTTCCGCCGGGACGGGCGTGCGGTGCCCACCCCGGTGTGGGTGATGCGGGACGGGGACTGCCTGGCCGTATGGAGCGCGGCCGACGCGGGCAAGGTCAAGCGCATCCGCAACAGCGGCCGGGTGACCGTCGCCCCGTGCGACTGGCGGGGCACCCCGCTGGGGGAGGCGGTGGACGGCGTGGCCGACCTGCCCGGTTCCCAGGAGACCGGCCACTACCGCGATCTGATGAAGCGCAAGTACGGCCTTGTCGCGCGGCTCGGTCTGCTGGGGAGCCGTCTGCGGGGGCGCGCGGACCGCACGGTGGGCATCCGGGTCCGCCTGACCGTCTGACCGCCGACCGTCTTGCCGCCGACCGGCTCACCGTCCGGCCGGCTCACCGTCCGGCCGTTTCATTGACGGGCCGGGGGAATTCGGGCAGGCTGACCCCAGAAAATAACCATCTGGTTAGTCAAGTAATCCTCGAGTCCGGCTCTCACACCTCCTGGAGCAGCCCGCCATGTCGTCATCCACCGACGCGCGCACCGGCATCCCACCCGAATCCGGCCCTCCGTCCCAGCAGTCCTCGCGGCGGTGGTGGGCGCTGTCCGTGATCGGCCTCGCCCAGTTGATGATCATGCTGGACGCCACCATCGTGAACATCGCCCTGCCGTCCGCCCAGGCCGACCTCGGTTTCTCCGACAACAACCGGCAGTGGATCGTCACCGCCTACGCGCTCACCTTCGGCAGCCTGCTGCTGATCGGCGGACGCATCGCCGACCTGTTCGGCCGCAAGGAGACCTTCCTCGCCGGGGTGATCGGCTTCGCCGGGGCGTCGGTGCTCGGCGGCGCCGCCGGAAACTTCGAACTCCTGGTGCTGGCAAGGGCGTTACAGGGTGTATCCGGCGCCCTGCTGGCCCCGGCCGCGCTGTCCCTGCTGACGACGATCTTCACCGACGTCAAGGAACGCGGCCGGGCCTTCGCGATCTTCGGCGCCATCGCGGGCGCGGGCGGCGCGCTCGGCAATCTGCTCGGCGGCGTACTGACCGAGTACCTCACCTGGCGCTGGACCCTCTACATCAACCTGGCGTTCGCGGCGGCCGCGTTCCTGGGCGGGCTGCTCCTGATCGAGCGTCAGCCCAAGGCCGCCGAGCGCGGCAAGCTCGACGTCCCCGGCGCGGTGCTCGTCACTCTGGGTCTCTTCGGCCTGGTGTACGGGTTCTCCAACGCCGAGTCGCACGGCTGGGGTTCGCCCGCCACCTGGGGCCTGCTGGTCGCGGGGGTCGTCCTGCTGGCCGCCTTCGTCCGCTGGCAGTCGGCGGCGCCGCGGCCCCTGCTGCCGCTGCGGATCCTGCTCGACCGGGACCGGGGCGCCTCGCAGATCGCGATCCTGGTCGCCACCGGCGGCATGTACGCGGTGGCGCTGTTCCTCGCCTACTACATGCAGCAGACGCTCCAGTACAGCCCGGTCGAGGCCGGCCTGGCCTTCCTGCCCATCCCCGTCTCGCTGGTCCTGGCCTCCGGTCTGGCCGTCGGGGTGCTGATGCCCCGGGTCGGTCCGAAGATCGTGATCCCCCTCGGCATGGCGCTGCTGGCCTCGGGGATGGTCTGGTTCACCCGGCTGGAGCTGGACAGCACGTACACCGGAGGCATTCTGCCGCCGCTTCTCGTCCTGGGTCTCGGCCTCGGGCTGGTCTACGCGCCCGCGATCGACCTGGCCACCTACCGGGTCCACGAGGACGACGCGGGCGTGGCCTCCGCCGCGGTCAACACGACCCAGCAGATCGGTGGTTCGCTGGGTATCGCCGTCCTCAACACGCTCGCGGCGAGCGCGGCGGGCAGCTACCTCAGCAGCAGGCAGCCGACTCCCCAGGTGATCGCCGAGGCGGGGCTGCACAGCTATTCCACCGCGTACTGGTGGGCGGCCGGCCTCTGTGCCGTCGGTCTTGTCGTGACCTTCCTGCTGTATCGCCCCGGCGTTCCGCAGAAGTCTCCCGACGCGGTGAAGACCGTCGCCATGTGACAACTGTTCCCGGTTGAGCGGGGACAGGAAAAAGCCCCCGGGGCCGTGCCGCGCTCCCGCGCTGACGGTCAGGGCCCCGGGGGCTGCTCTCGGGCTCAGGATCAGGTGGTCCTGAGGGTCGCGGTGGTGGCGAAGGTGTCCAGGGTCTTTCTGACCTCGTCCGGGAACGGTGCGTCGTCCAGGACCTGCCGGGCGCGCAGCACCCGCTCCGAGATCATCTCCTCCACCTTGTCGACGGCGCCGGTGGCCCGCAGCAGGCCGCGCACCGTCTCGGCACCCGCCTCGTCCAGCTCCGGGTCGCCGACCAGCGAGGTCAGCACCCGCGCCTGCTCGGGGCCTGCGCCGCAGAGGGCGTGTGCCATCAGCGCGGTGGCCTTGCCCTCCCGCAGGTCGTCCAGGGCCGACTTGCCGGTCTTTGCCGGGTCCCCGAAGACGCCGAGCAGGTCGTCGCGCAGCTGGAAGGCCTCGCCGATCGGCAGCGCGTAGGACGTGCAGACGTCCAGCAGGGCTCGGTCCGCCCCGGCGAGCACGGCACCGATGTGCAAGGGCCGTTCCACGGTGTACTTCGCCGTCTTGAAACGGATCACGGTCAGCGCCAGTTCGACGTCCGCGGTGGGCCGCCCGGTGGCCAGCAGGTCCCGGTACTGACCGATCATCACCTCGGTGCGCATGGCATCCAGCAGGGGCCGTGCGGCGGCCAGTTGATGATGGTCGAGCCCGCTGGAGTACAGCAGTTCGTCCGACCACACCATGACCAGGTCCCCGAGCAGGATGGCGCTGTTGGCGCCGAACCGCTCGGCGAGCGTGTCCGGCCCGCCGCCCTCGGCCGTGCCGGCGGCCAGCGCGCGGTGCAGGGTCGGACGGCCGCGGCGGGTCTCGGAGGCGTCCATGACGTCGTCGTGGATGAGGGTGAACGCGTGGAAGAGCTCCAGCGACGCCGCCGCGCCGATGACGGGGTCCGGTTCGCCGTATCCACCGGCGGCGTGCCAGCCCACCATGCACAACAGCGGCCGTATGCGTTTGCCGCCCGCCGTCAGGAACCCGCGGACGTGTTCGATGAGCGAGGCCAGGTGGACGTCCGTGTTCCGGCCGCACTTGGTGTCGAGGAACGTGTGCAGCCGCTCGTCGATCCGGCTGCGGAGAAGCTCCGAGTCCAGGGCGTCGGCACCGAGGGGAAGGGGGCTGGTGGAGGTGGGGCTCACGTGTCTTTCTCCTGCCGGACGTCGTTGTCTGCGCTGGTGTCCGCGCCGTCGGATGCGGCGTCGGATGCGGCGTCGGCCTCGGCCAGCCGCAGGGCCTCTTCGACCACGGCCTCGACGATCTGGGACTCGGGGACGGTCCTGACGACCTCTCCGCGGACGAAGATCTGCCCCTTGCCGTTGCCCGAGGCCACGCCGAGGTCGGCCTCCCTCGCCTCACCGGGACCGTTGACCACGCACCCCATGACGGCCACCCGCAGCGGGTACGGGAACCCTTCGAGGGCCGCCTGCACCTTCTCGGTGAGCGTGTAGACGTCGACCTGTGCGCGCCCGCAGGACGGACAGGACACGATCTCCAGCTGCCGTGGACGCAGGCCGAGACTCTGGAGGATCTGCTGGCCCACCTTGACCTCCTCGACCGGGGGAGCGGTCAGGGAGACCCGGATGGTGTCGCCGATCCCCTCGCCCAGGAGGATGCCGAAGGCCACGGCCGACTTGATGCTGCCCTGCTGGAGCGGGCCGGCCTCGGTGACCCCCAGGTGCAGCGGGTACGGGCAGGAGGCGGCGAGTTGCCGGTACGCCGCGATCATGGTGCTCGGGTCGTGGTGCTTCACGGAGATCTTCAGGTCCGTGAACCCGTGCTCCTCGAACAGCGAGCACTCCCACAGCGCGGACTCCACCATCGCCTCGGGAGTCGCCGAGCCGTGCCGGGCCAGCAGCCGCTTGTCCAGGGAGCCCGCGTTGACCCCGATGCGGATCGGCGTACCCGACTCCCGCGCGGCCCTGGCGATCTCCTTCACCTTGTCGTCGAACTGCTTGATGTTCCCCGGGTTGACGCGTACGGCGGCGCAGCCCGCGTCGATCGCGGCGAACACGTACTTGGGCTGGAAGTGGATGTCGGCGATGACCGGGATACCGGACTTGGCGGCGATGGCGGGCAGTGCGTCGGCGTCGTCCTGGGAGGGGACGGCGACCCGGACGATCTGGCAGCCGGCCGCGGTCAGTTCGGCGATCTGCTGGAGGGTCGCGTTCACGTCGGCGGTCACCGTCGTGGTCATCGACTGTACGGAGACGGGGGCGCCGCCGCCGACCGCCACCGAGCCGACCTGGATGCGGCGCGAGTCCCGCCGGACCGGCGGCTGCGGCTCGTACGCGGGCGCGGAGTCGCTCCCGGGCCGACGCAGGACCGGCATACCGAGTTCGGTGGTCAACTGGTCCTCCCGTACTGCTGCTGGGGCTGGTTGGCGCGGGCGCGCAGTACGGCGTCGACGATGCCGCGAGAGCTCAGACCGGCGCTTTCCAGCAGGTCGGCGCGGCCGCCGTGGGGCAGGAAGGCGCGCGGCAGGCCGAGGCTGATGACGGGCGCGGGCACGGCCTCGTCGGCGCAGGCCTGGGCGATCAGGGTGCCGATGCCGCCGCACCGGCTGCTGTCCTCGACGCTGACCACCAGCCGGTGCCCGGCCGCGAACTCGGTCAGCCGGTCGGCGACCGGGGCGACCCAGCGGGGGTCGACGACGGTGCAGCCGATGCCGGTCGAGCCCAACTGCTCGGCCGCCGCGAGGCATTCGGCGGCGACCGGGCCGATCGCGACCAGCAGGACGTCGCGGGTCTCCGAGGCGAACAGCACGTCCACGCCGTCCGTCCTGCGCAGTGCGGGCAGGTCGGCGCCGACGTCCGCCTTGGGATAGCGCAGCAGCGTGGGCCCCTCGTGGGCGACGGCCTCGCGCAGCAGCTCACGCAGCGAGGACGGATCGCGCGGTACGGCGATCCGCATCCCCGGTACCTGACTGAACGTCGAGAGGTCCCACATGCCGTGGTGACTGGCACCGTCGGGGCCGGTGACGCCGGCCCGGTCCAGGACGAAGGTCACCGGCCGGTCGTGCAGGGCGACGTCGAGCAGCACCTGGTCGAAGGCACGGTTCATGAACGTCGAGTAGATGGCGACGACCGGGTGCAGTCCCGCCGTGGAGAGCGCCGCCGCGGAGGTCACCGCGTGCTGTTCGGCGATGCCCACGTCGAAGACCCGGTCGGGGAAGCGGGTGGCGAAGGCGTGCAGACCGGTCGGCCGGACCATCGCCGCCGACAGACACACCACGTCCGGCCGCTCGGCGCCCACCTCCACGATCTCCTGGGCGAACACCTTCGACCAGGACGGCTTGGACGCCTTCAGGGGGCGCGCGGTGGCGGGATCCACCACGCCGACCGCGTGCAGCCGGTCGGCCTCGTCGTTCTCGGCCGGCGCGTGTCCCTTGCCCTTGACCGTGGCGACATGGACGAGGACCGGGCGCCCCAGGTCGCGCGCCGCGCGCAGGGCCTTCTCCAGGTGCTCCACGTCATGGCCGTCCACCGGGCCGACGTAGGCGAAGCCGAGCGCCTCGAAGAGGCTGCCGGAGGGTGCGGAGGACGGCTGCGGGGCGGTCTCTTCCGTACGGTCGCGCAGCTCGGTGAGATGTCCCGCCAGGCCGCCGACGGTCGCGTCGTAGGAGCGGCCGTTGTCGTTGAGTACGGCGATCACCGGGCGCCGGGCGCCACCGATGTTGTTGAGCGCCTCCCAGGACATGCCGCCGGTGAGCGCGCCGTCACCGACGACCGCCACCGCCGTCCGGTCGGGCTCGCCGGTCAGCTCGAATCCCTTGGCCAGCCCGTCCGCCCAGGACAGGGCCGTGGAGGCATGCGAGTTCTCCACCAGATCGTGCGGCGACTCCGCCCGGCACGGGTAGCCGGAGAGCGCGTCCTGCTGCCGCAGCCGGTCGAACTCGGCGACCCGCCCGGTGAGCATCTTGTGCACGTAGGACTGGTGGCCGGTGTCGAACACGATCGCGTCGCGGGGCGAGTCGAACACCCGGTGCAGGGCGATCGTCAGTTCCACGACGCCGAGGTTGGGGCCGAGATGGCCGCCGCGCGCGGACACCTTCTCGATCAGCAGCTGCCGGATCTCCTCCGCCAGGGCGGGCAACTGCTGGGCGGGGAGGGCCTTGAGGTCGGCGGGGCTCCCGATCCGGGCGAGCAGGGGCCCGTCGTGCGTCGGCACGACGCACGCGGTGGGTGGATCGGCGACGGTCGTCAGCGTCGATGTGGCTGAGGTCGCGGTTGAGGTCGAGGTCGAGGTCGAGGTCGAGGTCGAGGCGTTCGAAGTCGTATGCGTCAAGGTCATGGTTTCCTCACCGAGCGAGGCGGCGCGAAGTAGACGTTCTCCACGGTGGTGGTGCACTCGACCACGTCGACCGGGCCGAGTCCGGACAGGGTTGCGATGACCTCGGTGACCAGGCTCGGCGGTGCCGAGGCGCCGGCCGACAGCCCGACCGAGCGGACGCCCGCCAGCCAGGAGGGCCGGATGTCCCGGGCGTCGTCGACAAGGTGCGCGGGCACCCCCTGGCGCTCCGACAGTTCCACCAGCCGGACCGAGTTGGAGGAGTTGGTCGACCCCACCACCAGCACCAGGTCGGAGCGGGCTGCGACTTCGGCCACCGCGTTCTGACGGTTCGTCGTGGCGTAGCAGATGTCGTCCGAGGGGGCGCTCTGCACCTTCGGGAAGCGGGACTTGAGGGCCCTGACGGTGCCCGCGGTTTCCTCCACGGACAGGGTCGTCTGGGTGAGGAAGGCGACCCGGTCGCTGTCGGGCACCGTGAGGTGTTCGACGTCGGAGATGTTCTCGACCAGCACGGTCCGGTCCGGGGCCTCGCCCACGGTGCCCTCGACCTCCTCGTGGCCGGCGTGCCCGATCAGGACCACCGTGTTCCCCTGCTCGGCGAACCGCCGGGCCTCCGTGTGCACCTTGGTCACCAGCGGGCAGGTCGCGTCGACCACCCGCAGCTCCTTGTGCCGTGCGTCGTTCCTGACCTGCGGGGACACGCCGTGCGCGGAGAACACCACGGTGGCGCCGTCCGGTACCTCGTCGAGCTCGTCGACGAACACCGCGCCGCGCTGCGCCAGATCGTTCACCACATGGGTGTTGTGCACGATCTGCTTGCGCACATAGACGGGATCACCGGTGTCGTTCTGCTCCAGGAGCTGGTCGACGACGTCGATGGCCCGCTCCACCCCCGCGCAGAAGGAGCGGGGCGAGGCCAGGAAAACGGTCCGGGCTCCCCGTACCGACGCGACCGAGGCGAGCGCCTCCCGGGCTGCCCGATCGGCGTCCTGGTCGTCGGCGTCGACGGCGAGGGCGAGCGGCGGGGTGTGCTCGTCGGGAGCCTCGGCGACCAGGGCCGTGGTGGCTCCGTCCGAGGCGGCGGGTGGCGGGTCCGTGTGGACCGTGCCGGTGAGGACCGTCAGGCCCGCGTCGGTCAGGGCTCGGTGCAGCAGCGGCACGGCGGGTGAGACCGACCGTTCGCCGTCCGGCCCGAGGAGCGCCTCGGCGACGGTCACCTGCCCTCGTCCGGGGCGTGGATCGCATGTGGCGGGCCGGGTGGTGACGGAGTGTCCGGCCTGCGGGGAACCTGGGCTCATGTGGCCTCCTGTGGACTGTCGACGGGGGCGACCGGGCGACGGGACGGCTGACCGGGCCGGCCGTCGGCGGGCACGCCGGGACGGGGCCGGGCACGCGGGTGACCGGCCCCTGTCGGCCGAACAGAACGGGTTCAGCTCGCCGCGGTCTGCGGCTTGAGCGCCTGCTCCCGCCGGGTGGGCACCACCGAGAGCTGGTCGGGACGCAGACTCATGCGCACGAGGGCACGCGTCGTGGGGGTGCCCGGGGTGCGGTCCAGCCGCCAGTGCTGGGCCACGGTGGCGACGATGACCTGGGCCTCGGTGAGAGCGAACACATCGCCGATGCACTTGCGGTTCCCCGCGCCGAACGGCAGGTAGGCGCCCCGCCGCGGAGTGGTGGACATGGTGAGCCACCGGTCGGGCTCGAAGCCGTCGGGGTTGTCGAAGTAGCGGGCGTCCCGGTTGAGCAGGAAGGGGCTGTACGACAGCTCCGTGCCCGCCGGTACGGGCAGACCGCCGAGGGTGGTGTCGACGGCGGCCCGTCGGCTGAGCAGCCAGGCCGGCGGATACAGCCGCAGGCCCTCGGCGACCAGGTTGCGGGTGTACGGCAGCTTCGCCAGGTCCCCGGACTCCACGGGACGGCCGGCCAGCACCTCGTCGAGTTCGGCGTGCAGCCTGGCCGTGATCTGCGGGTTCTCGTGCAGCAGGTGGAAGATCCACGACATCAGCACGGCGGTGGTCTCGGCGCCGCCGAGGAGCAGGGTGATCGACTGGTCGTGGAGCTCCTGGTCGGTGAAGCGGTGGCCCTCCTCGTCGACCTCCGTCATCATCGTCCGCAGCAGTCCGCCGCCGTCACCCGACTTGCGGTACCGCTCGATGGTCTCGTTGACCACCCGGTGCAGCTGCGCCTCGGCCCGCTTGTAGCGCCGGTTCCCGGGAGTGGGCAGGGAGGCCAGCGTCGGCAGGGGGTTGAGCATGCGGAAGAACATGCCGTCGATGACCGTGTTCAGCGCCGCCGGAAGGCCGTGGTGGCCGCCCCGGCGCACCTTGCTCTCGCCGGGCTCGGAGAACAGACAGCGCAGCGCCACATCGGCGGTGAGGTTGCCCATCTGCAGCAGGAGGTCGACCTTCTCGCCCGCCGGCCACTCCTGGCACGACACGGCGGCCTGCTCCTGCATGATGCCGACGTACTCGGCGATGCGCGCGGGGTGGAAGGACGGCTGGATGAGCCGCCGCTGCTTGCGGTGGACGAGACCGTCGACGGTGACGAGTCCGTCGCCGAGGACCGTGCGCACGCGGTCCATCACGGGACCGCCCTTGGAGAAGTCCTTGACCTTCTCCACCAGCATCTCGTGGACCAGGTCGGGGTGGCACACGATGTACATCGGGGTCGGCCCCACCTCGATCTTCACGAGGTCGCCCCGCTCGGGAAGCGACCTGAGGAAGGTGAGGGGGTCGCTGCGCAGCTGACGCGCGTGCCCGAGCAGGGGTAACGCGTTCGGTGCCGCCCCCTTCGTGTAGGAGCCGGTTGCCTGGCCTGTCATGGGACCTCCGTGCGGTTGGGTTCGAGTACGACGACCTGTGCGGAGCGTGCGGTGACGGGCGTGCGGTGACGCCGTCAGCGGTCCAGCTGGTCCCACCACCAGGCGATCTGCGGAATCGGCAGCGGCGTCGGGTCGGCGTCGGCCGGCTCGTCCGCCCAGACCAGGCCGTAGCCGCCGTAGTTCTGTTCCTCGCCGGTTTCCGGGTCGACGGGCGCGCAGTAGCGGGTGGTGAAATCGGCCCAGATGATGTGGCCGCGAATCCAGTAGCCGATTTCGTGCATATAGCGCTGGAGTTCCGGGCGGGAAGTCGCGGAAACCTCGTCGCGCAGCCGCAGATAAAGGGACATGACCCGGTCACGGAGACCGCGGACCTCTGTCACCGCTTCTTCGGGTGTGCAGTTCCGGTCGCGCACCAGAATGCTGATGACGTTCTGGTCGAACAGGCCCTGGAGATTCTCCCGGTGAACGGAGATCAGGTCGTTGTCGAGGCCGACGATGAGTGAAACCGCTTCGGAGGCGGCGCGGACTCGGGGATCCAGCCGTTCGGCGGCGGTCAGTTCATAGCCGCCGCCTATCGGCGTGAGAGCGGTCAGCCACGGGCCGGCCACGTCGTTCGCCCGCATGATGAGATAGTCGCCCAATTCGGGGAGTTCTCCGCCGGCCTGGTTCGCGCATTTCCACAGCACCCCGTCGAAATAGCTGCAGAATCCCTGGCGCAGATGCTCGAGTTGTTCGGGAGTCGACACCGTGGCGATGTGGTTCCAGAAGTCCTGGAAGGACGAGAGATACGGATCGCCGGCCGGCACCGCCGCCTTCGGCGAGGCGAGGATGTGCTTGAGCCGGCTGATGTGAATGGTCAGGGGCGCGGGCTGGTCCATCCCGGGGATCACATCGAGGTCGTCGTCCCACGCGCCGCCCCAGTACATGACGTACGTGATGATCTCGGCGCAGCGCTCGAGGACGTACGGCATGCAGTAGGCGGTGTACCAGCCGGCCTTCATTTTCGGCAGCCAGTCACCTTCCTTCCGGAAACCCTGCCGAAACATCCATGCGACGGCTCCGTCGTCCGCGTCTTTCGGCTTGTCGTACACCACGTCGGGCAAAGGGCAGTAAAAGGGCGGAACGCTGAGCGTACGGCGCACAGTTGTCATGCGGGCACTCTCTTTCGGTGGGGCGGCACGGACGGCGAAGTGACGATCGAGGCGCCGTCTCCGCGTGCTTCGGGCATGGCGGAACGACAGGCGTGGTATTCGGGATCGAGGGGGCGCGTCAGCTGGTACGCGTTATCAGGACAGGCTGCGGCCGTCATCGCTCGGAATGGCGGCGGCCCTGGGTTCGGGCACCAGGGCGGCGTGCGGCCGACTGTCCATCAAGATTCCCCCCGATAATTCAATGGCAGCGCTCCGTCAACCCCTCGATTGGTATCGAGGTGCCTAAGGAACGCTCAAAAACTAACAGGATAGTTAGTCGGAGGCTACGGGTGGCGCGTTCTCGTCGGGTCCGCCGGAAGTCCGAAGGAGGCTCGGCGGGATGCGGGCCGGGCGACGCATGTAGGGAATTGACGTCTATATGCTATTTGGTGGTATTGTCCCTGTTTTTCGCCTCGGGATCGAAATGACATGCGCATATTCGAACTTGGGCCGTCGAGTTCCGTGGCGGAATATGAGGGTCCGATTCCAGTTCGAGTGAGGGGAAGTGTATGTGATCTACATCACATCATTGGATTCCGGCCGAGCCGGAGGGCCGTCCTCCGGCCAGGTGCGCCCGCTCCTCATACCTTCGTCGCGCCGCCGTAGACCTTTGGGGGACGGCGGTGCATTCGCGGCCTCGGAAGAGTGGAGGCATGGAGAAGACCGAAGGAATCAACGGGATCGACAAGGACAAGGCCAAAGGGATCAGCCGGGCCCGGTTTCTCGCCGGCGCCGCGGGTGTGGGGCTCGCGGGGGCGTTACTGCCGACGGGGGCAGGGGCGACGACGGCGGCGGAGCGGCGAGGTGCTGAAGCCGGTGGCGGTGGCGGTGGCGGTGGTCGCGGTCTGACCCGCCGGGGAATCGTCTACACCCTCGTCGACGGCGAGACCCCCGCCACCGGTTTCAGCACCGCCCGTATGCGCGCCGACATCCGCGCGATCCGCGGCGACCTGCACGCCGACACCGTCGAGGTCACCGGCGACGGCGTCGAGCGGCTGAACGCCACCGCCTCCGAGGTCGCCGAACGCGGTATGCACGTCTGGCTGCAACCGACTCTCGGGGACGTGCCGGAACGGGACATCCTCGAACACCTCGCGGAGACCGGGCGGCACGCGGAGCGGCTGCGGCGCCAGGGGGCGAGTGTCGAGTTCAGCGTGGGCTGCGAGTTCTGGCTGTTCGTGCCGGGCATCGTCCCCGGCGAGACCGTCCTCGAACGGATCGAGAACCTCCTCAACGGCACGGTGGACTGGGAGAAGATGCAGCGCCGCCTCGACCGTTTCACGGCGAAGGCCGCGGCGGTCGGCCGTTCCGTCTTCCACGGACGGCTGAGCTACGCCGCCGCCCAGGACGACAAGGTCGACTGGAGCCTCTTCGACGTCGTCGGCATCGACTACTACTCGTACTTCCCCAAGAAGGCGGACTACGTAAAGGAGTTGAAGCGCCATCTGCAGTGGGGCAAACCGCTCGCCATCACCGAGTTCGGCACCTGTACGTACGAGGGGGCGCCGGAGGCGGGCGGCATGGGCTGGTACGTCGTCGACTACGACAAGACCCCGCCGGAGATCAAGGGTGACCTGGTGCGCAGCGAACGCACCCAAGCCGCCTACCTGACCGACCTGTTGGACGTCTTCGAGTCCATGGGCCTGTACGCGGCGATGGCCTTCGAGTTCGGCACCGCCGACGCCGAGCACCGCCCCGACGATCCCCGCTACGACCTCGACATGGCGAGCTACGGCATCGCCAAGGCCGTCAAGAACCGCCCCGGCGACCCGGATTCACCCTGGCACTGGGAACCGAAGGAGGCGTTCCACGCGCTTGCCCGACGGTACGCCTGCAGGTAGGTGAGAGCGGGGCCTACGACGGCCGGTGCGCTCGGGGCGCCGGAGCAAGGACGTTGGCCCGGTTGTTCGTCGCGGAGACGGGGCTGGCCCTGGCCTTCGGCCAGTGGCGGGAACGGCTGCGGATACGGCTCCGCGAGTTCGTTCGTGGCCGCGTTCCGGAGGATCACGGGGATCACGCCTCGTCAGTACTTTCCGTGCGGGGCGGCGGGTGAGAGGCGAGGCCGGCACGGCCGGGGTCGGGTCTCCCACCCCCTGGCCCACCCGGCCGACCCGCCCCGCCGCTTCTCCAGCCCTGCTAGGACGGTGCCACCAGGCCCGACTCGTAGGCCAGGATCACCAACTGCACCCGGTCGCGGGCGTCGAGCTTGGCGAGCAGCCGGGTGAGATAGGTCTTGGCGGTGGCGACGCTGATGCAGAGCTGCTCGGCGATCTCGGCATTGGACAGGCCGCTGCCGACCAGGGTCAGCACCTCGCGTTCCCGGGAGGTGATCCCGCTGAGTTCCGCCTGCCGACGCGGCGTTGCTGTGGGACGGTCGGCGAACTCCTTGATCAGCCGTCGGGTGACACTCGGCGCGATCAGCGCGTCGCCGGTGGCGACGATCCGGACCGCGGCAAGGATGTCGTCCAGGGCCATGTCCTTGACGAGGAAACCGGACGCGCCGGCCTGCAGGGCCCCGTAGACGTAGTCGTCGTCATCGAAGGTCGTGAGGACGACCACGCGTGTGGAGCCGGTGCCGGTGGTGATCAGGCGGGTGGCCTCGATGCCGTCCATGCCGGGCATCCGGAGGTCCATCACCACGATGTCGGGGGCGAGTTCCTCCGTCAGCCGTACCGCCTCCGCGCCGTCTCCGGCCTCGCCCACCACCTCGATGTCCGCGGTGTCCGTGATGACCATCTGGAGGGCGGCGCGGACCAGCGGCTGGTCGTCGGTGAGCACGACACGGATGGTCATCTGGTTCCCGCCTTCGGTTCTGCCTCGGTCCCTGTCGGTACCGGGAGCTTGGCCGCCACCAGGAAACCGCCTCCCGGGCGCGGTCCCGCGGTGAAGCTGCCGTCCAGCAGGGCGACCCGTTCCCGCATGCCGATCAGACCGTATCCGGTGTCCGTGCTGCCGCCGCAGCCCCTGCCGCGGTCCGAGATCTCGACGGCGAGTTCGTCATCGAGGTAGTCCAGGCGCACCCGGCAGGAGTCGGCACCCGAGTGCCGTACGGCGTTGGTCACCGACTCCTGGACGATCCGGAACGCCGCGAGGTCGATGTCGGCCGGCAACGGGCGGTGCCTGCCCTGCCGGCACACCTCCACGCGGACCCCGGCGGCCGTGGCCGCCGCGGCGAGCCGTTCCAGGTCCGACAGGCCGGCGGCCGGTAGCAGGGATGCTTGTGCAGGCCCATGGTCCTGGCCGGTGCCTTCCGAGCCGTGGTCGGCCTGGCGCAGGGCGCCGAGCATCCTTCGCAGCCCGGACAGGGTCTCGCGTCCCGCCATCTCCACGGCGAGCATCGCCTCGCGGGCTCTGGCCGGCTGGGTCTCGATGACCCTCGCTGCGGCGCCGGCCTGCAGGGCGATGATGCCGATGCTGTGGGCGACGGTGTCGTGCATCTCGCGGGCGATGCGCAGCCGTTCGGCGGTGACGGCCTGTGCGGCGGCCCGTGCGTACAGCTCTTCGGTGTGGGCGCGGGCCTGATGCGCCGAATTGCCGATCAGCCAGGCGATGACCACGGTCAGGGCCACGAAGGGCTCCTGTGCGGTACCGGAACCGTCGCCCGTGATCGACCGCAGGACGAGATAGCCGAAGAGCGTGCCGAGCGCCACGCCGGCCGCGGTGAGCGAGTTCCGCCGGGGGCGGGTGGCCGCGATGTAGCAGAGGGCGACATCCACGGCCAGGAACTGTGTGGGCGGGATCTCGTCCTGGCGCCAGGCCACCGTCGAGACGACCGTACCGGCGAGCACCAGCGCGTGCGCCGCGGAGGGCCTGCGGCGCAGCACCGCGCTGCCTGCCAGGACCAGGACGAAGGCGAGAGCGAGCAGCGCCTGGGCTCTGAGCGAGTCGAGCCCGTCCCGGGGGTAGTTGAGCGAGTACGACGACCGCGGCGGCATCAGCACGTACTCGACGACGGGTTCCACCGCTGCCGTGTACCACGCAAGTGCCGTCCACAGGCCCGGCGGTATGCGTTTGAGTAGCGGCAGCGGCAGCGGCAGCGGCGACGAGGCGGGCATGCCGTGATCGTATGCATCCGCACCTGACGAGGCATCTGACCGTGGTTGTACAACCGGGGTCGACACCCGCACCCTCCGATTGCCATCGGCGGTCCGACGACGGGCCGGGTCGCTCCCCGGCACCGTTGTCCCCGTGATCGAAGTCAACGAACTCACGAAGCGGTACGGCAGCACGACGGCCGTCAACGATCTGACCTTCACCGTGGAACCCGGCCAGGTGACCGGGTTTCTCGGACCGAACGGCTCGGGCAAGAGCACCACGCTGCGGATGATCCTCGGCCTCCACGAGCCCACCAGCGGCACGGCCACCGTCGACGGCCGTCCTTTCCGCGACCGGCCCCGCGGCCTTCGTCACGTCGGCGCCCTCCTCGACGCGCACGACGTGCACGGAGGGCGCAGTGCGGTGGCGCAGCTGTCCGCCCTGGCCCGCAGCAACCGCATACCGCAGCGCCGGGTGGAGGAGGTGCTGCGGGAGGTGGGCCTCGCCGGCGTCGCCCGCCGCCGTATCGGAGGATTCTCGCTCGGCATGAAACAGCGGCTCGGTATCGCTTCCGCCCTGCTCGGCGATCCACCGGTCCTGCTCTTCGACGAGCCGCTCAACGGCCTCGACCCGGAAGGGGTGAAATGGGTGCGCGACCTGTTCAGGCGGCTCGCCGCAGAGGGCCGCACCGTTTTCGTCTCCAGCCACTTGATGTCCGAGATGGAACACACCGCCGACCAGCTGATCGTCATCGGCCGCGGCGAACTGATCGCGGCGGAGAGCCTCACCGAGTTCTCCGCCCGCGGCACCCGGCAGAGCGCCGTGGTCGGCACCGCCGACGCGACCGTCCTGACGGACCTGCTGACGGCCGAGGGCGCAGTCGTACACGCAGCGGGCGAGTTGCTCACCGTGACCGGTCTGACCGTGGTCCGGATCGGTGAGATCGCCCTGGAGCACCGCATTCCGCTGCACCACCTCAGCACCCGGTCCGCCTCCCTGGAAGAGGCGTTCATGGAACTCACCGCCGACAGCGTCCAATACCTCGCAGGAGAGCCCCGGTGACCGCGACCACGGATTTCCGTCCCGCCACCACCGAACCCCGCGCCCGCTTCCACGATGTGGTCGCCGCCGAGTGGATCAAGCTCCGGTCGCTGCGCTCGACCTGGATCGCGTACGGGGCCACCGCCCTGGCCGTCATCGCGTTCAACGCGGGCACCGCGTACGACACGTACAGCTACTGGACGGAGCGGAACGCGGCGGACCGGGCCGACTTCGTCCGGGCCGGAATTCCGCTGAAGGAGGCGTTCACGGCGAACGCCGCCATGGTCATGATGCTCGCCCTCGGTGCCATCGGCGCCGTCGCGATCATCGGCGAGTACAGCACGGGCACCATCCGTACGACGTTCGCGGCCGTTCCGGCCCGACGTTCCGTGATGGCCGCCAAAGCGGTGGTCGTCACGGCGGTCACCGTTGTCTTCGGCGCGATCGTGGCGGGGGCCTCGTTCGGCCTGACGCAGGCGATCCTCGACGGCCGGAGCGCGGGCATATCGATGAGCCACCCGGGCGCTCTGCGTGTCGTGGTGGCGTCCGCCCTCCTCGCGCCCGTCTGCGCCCTCACCGGCATGGCGATCGGCTCCGTCATCAGGCACACCTCGGCCACCATGATCGCCTCGGTGGTGGTCATCCTCGTGCTGCCCCTCGTCTTCACCGAAGGCCGCCACTGGTCGGCGGTCGCCGGGCACGCCACGCTCTACCAGGCGTGGAACCGGCTCACAGAGGTCGGCCACTCCCCGGCCGCCTTCCCGTGGACGACCGGCGGAGCCTGGACCGTCTACGGGGTGTGGGCGCTCACCGCGGCCGCGCTGGCCGTCACCAGCGTGCACCGGCGCGACCAGTGAGAGGGTGCGGTCGGCCAACCGCGTGGACAGCAGGGGAGTCGGCGGCCTCTGGGCCGACGCCGGCACCGGGGGACGAAGGCGGTCCGGACGAGATCGCAGGCGCCGCCGTTTCGCCGAGCCCGTCGAAGCCGGCCTGGCCGTGACGCGCTCTACGACCACCCGCTCGGCCGGCAGGCCGTCTGTCGGTCCCGCGCGAAGCGGTCACCTTCGACGGCCTTCGGGTCTCGCAGGGACCGCAGTGAAGAGACGGGGGATCGAGTGGCCGGAGCCGACGGTCGTGTCCGCCGGCCCTCCGCTCCGCGCCCTCATCGACCAACTGGCCCGCAACGGCCTTGCCCCGGGCGCCCGTTCGCGGGCGGAGGCGGTGCTGCTCGACGTACTGCACCCGGTCCCAGTGACGGGCATCGCCAGACACACGCCAGGTGTCAGACATCCCGCCGCCCCACCACCAGCACCGCGACAACCACCGCCACCCCCGCCCAGGCGCCGTACACGCACCACGCCTCGGTGACCGTCACCGGGTACTTGCCCAGGTCGTAGTCCCGGGCCGGGTTGAGGATCAGCCGGTCCCAGGCGGTCAGCGGCATGGCGTTGCCGATCTCCGCGACCCAGCGGTACTGCTCCCCGCTGAAGAACTGCGGTACCAGGATCAGTAGGCCGATGACCGTCACGACCGCGCCCGCCGTGTGCCGGATCAGGGCGCCCACCGCCATGCCGATGAGCGCGCACAGCGGCAGCATCAGCGCGGACGCCGTCACGGCGCGCAGCGCCCCCGGGCCGTCGAGGGACATTCCGTGGTGATCGCGCAGGATCGCCTGCGTCACGCCGAAGCAGCCGCCCGAGACGGCCGCTCCGAGGACGAGCGTCACCCCGGTGACGACGGTGACCTTGGCGGCGACTACCGCGCGGCGGTCGGGCACGGCCGCGAAGGTCGTCCGGATCAGGCCGCTGGTGTACTCACCGAAGATCACGCTCGCGCCGAGCGCCGCCACGGTGATCATCAGCAGGGCCCAGGCCGGGGACACGTACGCGGCGCCCAGCGGGTCGTAGAGCATCTGCGGCAACGCCGGTTTTCCGCCGGGCGGCTCCGGTGGCAGCTCCGCCTGTTGGGCGAGGCGGTCGGCGTTGACCCTGGCGGCGTTCACGCAGATCCCGAGGGTGGTCAGCGCGCCCGCCGTCAGCACCAGGGCGGTGGAGCGCAGCGACCAGAGCTTGATCCACTCGGCGGCGAGCAGGTGCCGGAAGCGGGCGGCAGGAGCGGCCGACGGCCGGTACGGCGGGCGCGCGGGCCCGGCGGTGGCGGTGGCGGTGTCGGTCGTCATCGGGAGGCTCCTGCGCGGGTCGTCGGGGCGGGGGCATCCGGGATGTCCGAGGCGTCCGGGGTGTCCGTCGTGTCGGTTCCCGCGGCGAACTCGACGCTGTCGGCGGTGAGTTCCATGAACGCCTGCTCCAGGGAGGCCGATCGCGGGCTGAGCTCGTGCAGCCGCACACCGTGGGCGAAGGCCAGCTCGCCGATGCGCTCGGCGAGCAGACCGGTCACGGTGTACGAGCCGTCCGGCTCCGCCCGTACCGCCGCGCCCTGGTCCGCCAGCAGCGACGGGAGGGTGTCGGCGTCGGGGGTGCGAACGGACACGTGAAGTCCCGTCGCGCGGGCCGCGAAGTCCTTGAGGCTCTCCGCCGCGATCAGCCTGCCGCGGCCGATGACGATCAGGTCCTCGGCGGTCTGCTCCATCTCCCCCATCAGATGGCTGGACACCAGCACCGTGCGCCCCTCGTCGGCCAGCCGCCGGAACAGTCCGCGTACCCAGAGCACCCCCTCCGGGTCCAGTCCGTTGAGCGGCTCGTCGAAGAGCAGCACCGGCGGATCGCCCAGCAGCGCCGCCGCGATGCCGAGGCGCTGTTTCATTCCCAGCGAGAAGCCACCGATCCGGCGGCTCGCCGCCTCGGACAGGCCCACCTCCGCCAGCACTTCGGTCACCCGCCGCCGGGGCAGTCCGTTGCTGACGGCCAGTGTGGTCAGCTGGGCGCGGGCGCTGCGTCCGCCGTGCACGTCGTGGGCGTCCAGCAGGGCACCGATGTGCCGCAGGCCGCGCGGGCGGTCGGCGAACGGCCGGCCGTCGACGGTGACGGTGCCGCTGGTGGGCGTGTTCAGCCCGAGCACCAGCCGCAGGGTCGTGGACTTGCCGGCGCCGTTGGGGCCGAGGAACCCGGTGACGACACCCGGGCGCACGGTGAAGGAGAGTCGGTCCACGGCGCTGGTCACGCCGTAGCGTTTGGTGAGTTCCGTTGCTTGAATCACGTACGCCACGCTGCCGGGACGAACCCCGCTCCGGCATCGGGCCCAGGGCGGCAACCGGGGCGGTGGGGTAGCCCTGGGGAGGGGGCCCGCGGGCCAATGCCTGGACGAGGTCGGCTCCCTATCATCGAACCCATGACCGCCCCGCAAGGCCTCCAGCACCGCACGCAGCGCCTGACCGGCAACCGGCGGGCGGTTCTCGTCGAGGCCCTGGCCTGGTGCGGAGGCGTCGCCTACGTCGCCCTCCTGTACGTCGTCACGCTGATCTCCGGCCGGCAGATGACGGGCCTGCGCCTGGCGCCGGCCGGACTGGCCGTCGTCCTGCTGCTGCCGTTGGCGCTGCGTCGGCCGCTGCCCGCGCTGGGCCTGCTGATCGGCGCCTCGTTCGCCGCGACGGTCACGGTGGACTCGGCGATGTCGGCGGGGTGGGTCCCGTGGCAGAGCCGCCAGTCCCAGGTCTGGCAGGTGGCGGCTCTGCAGGCGGTGCTCACCGACCTTCTCGTCGGCTGGATCGCCGCCACCCGCGGCGGGCGCCGCGCCGCGGCCGCCGCACTGATGGCGCTCGTCGGCCAGATCGGGGCCGCTTCGTACTACCGCGACGGGTCCGACGCGTTCCTCGCCGCCTCCGTGTTCCTGACGCTGATGGCTGTCACCGCGTGGACGGTCGGCCACTCGCTGGGCGAACGCCGCCGCCACGCCGAGGTGTTGCGTGCCCGGACGGCAGCGCAGGCGGTCGTCGCGGAACGGCTCAGGATCGCCCGCGAACTGCACGACATGGTCGCGCACAGCATCGGCGTCATTGCCATCCAGGCGGGTGTGGGCCGACGCGTCATCGACACCCAGCCCGCCGAGGCCCGCAGCGCGCTGGCCGCCATCGAGGACACCAGCCGCGACACCCTGGCGGGCCTGCGCAGGATCCTCGGCACGCTGCGGCGGACGGACCCGGCGGACGGCGTACCGCTCGGCCCGGCGCCCGTGCTCGCCGACCTCGACCGGCTGGCGGAGCGGACCGGGGACACGGGAGTACGGGTGGACCTCGAACGGCGCGGGCAGCGGCGGGAGTTGCCGACGGAGATCGAGCTGTCCGCGTACCGCATCATCCAGGAGGCGATCACCAACGTGGTCCGCCACTCGGGCGCCGGCGCCTGCCGGGTGACCCTCGACTACCAGGAGGACGACCTGTCGATCGAGATCGTCGACGAGGGCCGCGGCCCGACCGGACTTCCCCGCCCGTCCGGACTCCCCGACGCGGCCGGCTACGGACTGACGGGCATGCGGGAGCGGGCGGCCCTGCTCCACGGCGAGTTCACCGCGGGCCCGCTCCCGCAGGGCGGTTTCCGGGTGGCGGCGCGGCTCCCGTTGCCGGCGGCCGTCGGATGATCCGGGTGCTGCTCACCGACGACCAGCCGCTCGTCCGGCACGGGCTGCGGGTGCTGATCGCCGACCAGCCCGGCCTCGAGGTGGCCGGAGAGGCCGCGAACGGCGAGGAGGCGGTGCGGCTGGCGGCCCGGCTGGCGCCGGACGTGGTGGTGATGGACATCCGGATGCCCGAGATGGACGGCATCGAGGCCACCCGGCAGATCTGCGCGGCCCCCGGCACGCCGCCGAAGGTCCTCGTCCTCACCACGTTCGACGACGACGAGTACGTCTACGGGGCGCTGCGGGCCGGCGCGAGCGGCTTCCTCGTCAAGGACATGGACATGGACGAGATCCTCGCCGCGATCCGGATCGTGGCCGCCGGGGACGCCCTGATCGCGCCGGGCGTCACCCGTCGCCTGATCGCCGAGTTCGCGGCCCGCCCCGTCGCCGAGCCCCCGCAGGTGCGGCCGGTGCCGGGCATCACCGACCGCGAACACGAGGTGCTCGTCCTGATCGGCCGCGGACTGTCCAACACGGAGATCGCCTCGGAGCTCTACATCAGCGTGGCCACGGCGAAGGCACACGTGGGCAGACTGCTGACGAAGCTGGATGCCCGGGACCGGGTGCAGTTGGTCATCACGGCATACGAATGGGGGCTGGTGACACCGCCGAGGGGATAGCGGGAGAGGGGGAGTGGGGGAGAGGGGACAAGGTGCCTACGAGGCGGAGCCGGCGTCCGTCACCGTTCGCAGATAGGCCCCCAGCCGAGCGATCGCCGAAGGATTGCGCGGGCTCTCGACCAGGTCCACGTAGTCCAGGACGAAGATGCGCTTGTTCTTGACGGCGGAGACGTTCTTCAACGGGCCGTACGACAGCAGGAACTTGCGCTTCTGTTCCGCGCTGACGTCCCCGTAGTCGCAGATGACGATGACGTCCGGGTCGCGGTCGACCACCGTCTCCCAGCCCACCGTCGTCCAGGAGTCGGCGAGGTCGTTCATGATGTTGACGCCGCCGGCCTTGCTGATGACCTCCTCGGGGGCGGCGTACCGCCCGGAGGTGAAGGGCGAGTCCGTGCCGCTGTCGTACAGGAACACCTTGGGGCTCTTCGCGGGCGCCTTCGCTTGTACGGCGGCGACCTGCTTCTTGAAGCCGGCGATCAGGGTGGCCGCGCGCTGCTCGACGCCGAAGAGCTTTCCGAGGTTGGTGAGGTCGGTGTAGAGGGCGTCCAGGGGCGGCATGATGCCCCGCGAGGTCTTGGTGCGGCCGTTGCGGCAGGACTCGGTGAGGATGTACGTGGGGATGCCGAGCTTCTTCAACGCGGCCGGGGTGAAGCCGTTGTCGTCGCGGAAGCCGTAGTTCCAGCCGGCGAAGACCCAGTCGCCGCGGGCGTCGAGGACGTTCTCCTTGGTGAGCTGCTGCTTGGACAGCCACTTCACCTTCTCGTAGCCGTCCTTCCAGGGCACGCCGGTCAGGTCACCCTTGTCGTCGGGCATGGCGAACCCGGCCATCCGGTCTTCCAGGCCGAGCGCGAACATCAGCTCGGTGATCCCGACGTCGTTCGTGACGACCCGCTCGGGAACCTTGTCGTACGTCACCTTCTGGCCGCAGTTGGTGAGGGTGACGGAGGGCGACGCGGCCTTCGCCGCCGGCTCGACGTCGACACCGCACCCGGTGACGAGGACGGACAGGAGCACGGCGGCGACAACTGGCTTGCGCATACGGGCAGTTCCTTAAGAGGACGACGTGGGAAGCAGATCGAAGAGCAGCTGTACGGCGCCCGTCTCCGGATGCCGTACGGGATGGGCGCGGACCCCGAACACCTCGGCCAGCAGCCCGGGTTGGAGCACATCGTGCGGTGGGCCCGACGCGACGACCCGGCCCCCGGCGATGACGTACAGCAGATCGCAGTGCGCGGCGGCGAGGTTGAGGTCGTGCAGGGCGGCCAGGACGGTCAGGCCGCTGGAGCGGACCAGGGACAGGACGTCCAACTGGTGGGCGATGTCGAGGTGGTTGGTGGGTTCGTCGAGGACGAGGACGCGGGGCTGCTGGGCCAACGCCCGTGCGATGAGGACGCGTTGCTTCTCGCCGCCGGAGAGGGCGAGGAACCCGCGGTCGGCGAGGTGGGCGACGCCCGTGCGTTCCATGGCGGCGCCGCAGATCTCCCGGTCCCCGGCCGCCGTACGCCCCGCGTGGGGCAGCCGGCCCATGCCGACCACCTCGCCGACGGTGAAGTCGAACTCGGCGGACGACTCCTGGGGCAGCGCGGCGAGCACCCGGGCGGCGGCCCGGGGTTCCATGCCGTGCACGTCACTCCCGTCGAGGAGGACAGCCCCCGCCGCAGGCCGCAGCGCCCGGTACACGCACCGCAACAGGGTGGACTTCCCACTCCCGTTGGGCCCGACGAGCCCCACGAAGGTGCCGCCGGCCACCGTCATCCGGATGTCGTCGACGAGCCGAACGGCCCCCGCGTCGACCGACACCCCCTCCACGTCGAGCCGCATCGCGTTCACCGCCCCCCGAACGCGTAGCCGCCGCGCCGCATCAGCAGCAGGAACGCCGGTACGCCGACCACGGCGGTGATCACCCCGACGGGCAGTTCGGCCGGTGCGAGAAGCAGCCGGGACAGGAGGTCGGCCCACACCAGCAGCACGGCCCCGACGATCGGCGCGACGGCCAGCACCCGCCGGTGATCGGCGCCCACGAGCATCCGTACGACATGCGGGACCATGAGCCCGACGAAGCCGATGGCCCCGCTCACGGCGACGACGGTGCCGGTCACGGCGGCGGTCACGAGGAACAACTCCCGCCGCAGCCGGGAGGGTTGGACCCCGAGGGCGGAAGCCGTCTCGTCGCCCATGGCGAGCGCGTTGAGCGACTCGGCCCGCCGGGCGAGCCACGCCCACCCGGCGACGACGGTCACGGCGGCGATCGGCACCTGCGCCCAGGTCGCCCCGCCCAGACTCCCGAGCAGCCACATCATCGCCGAGCGGGCCGCCTCACCCCGGGCGGCCCCGAACACCATCACGGTGGTCACGGCCTGGAAGCCGTACGCCAGTGCCGTACCCGTGAGGATCAGCCGCAGCGGCGTCAGCCCATGAGCGGCCGACCGGGCAACGGCGTACACGAGGACCATCGCGGCGAGCGCGGAGACGAAGGCGGACACGGACAGCGCCCACACCCCGAGCCCGGCGAACGCCCCCAGCAGGATCACGGCGTTGGCCCCGACCGCCGCACCGGAGGAGATCCCCAGCACGAACGGATCGGCGAGCGCGTTGCGCACCATGGCCTGCACGGCCACCCCGACGGCCGCGAGCCCGCCCCCGACGACGGCGGCCAGCACCACCCGGGGCAGCCGCAGCTCCCAGACGATGGTGTACGCGGCGAGCTCATCGGCACGGATGGTCCCGCCGCTGATCCCGCCCCACAGGAACCGGAACACCTGCCCCCAGCCGATCCCGGACGCCCCGAGCCCGACCCCGCACAGCAGGGAGACGGCGAGCAGCAGGAGAAGCCCCACGGCGAGTGGCACGACGGGTATTCGGCGCACGGCGGGTGGTTCCTTCGCCTCGGGCCGCCTCGTCATCACCAGGAGGGGCCCGGCGGGAAAGCCGGGCGGCACGGCGGGGGAGCCCGCCGTACGTTCCCTTCTCGCAGTCCGCGGCGAGCAGTCATCGGGGTTCGCAGTGCCACCGCGGGTGATCGGGCTCGCACACCCGGATCCGGAGGACCGGACCGGGACGTGCATACCGTTGCGGGTCAGCGCCGGACTCTCACCGGACTTCCCCCACGGGAGGCGCGGTGAGCGTAGCAAACGTGCCGGACGGGTCATTTCACTCGGGCGGCCTTCCCGGGCACGGACGGTGCGCACGCGGACCGCCGGAAAATATCTGGTGACCGGATGGTGAGTGCCACAACCGTTCGAGCGGGCCGACCGTCTGTGATGAGCGTGAAGACACGACCGCAGCGGCAGGAACCCGGGCATCCGGAACCCATGCATCCGGAACCGAACGCGAGCCCCGTGCTGCGGCTCGACATCCAGGGGCTGCGGGCCGTGGCCGTGTCGCTAGTCGTCCTCAGTCACGCC
The DNA here is from genome assembly GCF_044333925.1 of Streptomyces sp. NPDC020898. NCBI lineage: Bacteria > Bacillati > Actinomycetota > Actinomycetes > Kitasatosporales > Streptomycetaceae > Streptomyces > Streptomyces sp. NPDC020898. The sequence continues at coordinate 983,270 of NZ_JBIRRV010000001.1, read as the reverse complement.
GGGGTCAGGGGGTTCACCGGCGGCTATGTCGGCGTCGACGTCTTCTTCGTCATCTCCGGTTTCCTCATCACCTCGTTACTCCTGCGCGAACTGTCCACCACGGACGGGATGTCGATCCGCAGGTTCTACGCCCGCCGAGCCCTCCGCCTCCTCCCCGCGTCGACGCTCGTCATCGTGGCCACCCTCGTTGCTTCCTGGGTGTTCCTGTCGAAAGTCCGCTTCGAGGAGTACGCCGGTGACGCGCTGAGCAGCGCGCTCTACGTGGTGAACTTCCGGCTGGCCGCGGGCGGCACGGACTATCTGGCCGAGGGGAGCCCGCCGTCCCCCTTCCAGCACTTCTGGTCGCTGGCGGTGGAGGAGCAGTTCTACCTGCTGTGGCCGCTGCTGCTCCTGCTCAGTTGGCGGCTCGTACGCCCGATCGGACGCGCACGCGGACGCGGGCACGGAGGCGGAGGCGGGCGCGGTCTGCTGGCGGTGCCGCTTGTGGTGCTCTGCCTGCTGTCGTTCGGGCTGAGCGTCGCCGTGACGCAGGACGTCCCGTCCTGGGCGTACTTCGGTTCGCACACACGGTTCTGGGAGCTGGGCGCCGGCGCCCTCCTGGCCCTGTACGCCGCCCAACTGCGCAGGCTGCCCGCCCGGTTGGCGGCACCGATGAGCTGGACGGGCCTGATCTGCATCTTGCTCTCAGCGGTGTTGTACGGCAACGACACCCCGTTCCCCGGCTATCACGCGCTCCTGCCGGTGCTCGGGTCGGTCCTCGTCCTGGCCGGCGGCTGCGCCCCTTCCCCGTACGGCGCTCAACTGGTCCTGTCCCGGCGCCCGTTGGTCCGGCTGGGCGGCCTGTCGTACGGCTGGTACCTGTGGCACTGGCCGCTGCTGCTCATAGGCCCCGTGGCACTCGGCAGACTCCCCGAGACCACCAGCGTCCGGCTGGCCCTCCTGCTCTGCGCGATCGCCCTACTCCTGGCCTGGGCGACCCTGCGCCTGGTGGAGAACCCCGTACGGTTCCACCCCACCTTCCGTGGCCGCCCCGCGCGCGCTCTGCGGCTCGGGGTGGCCCTGTCGGCGGTCGCGGCGATGATCGCCGTAACGGCGTACGCGTTCCCGCCGCCGCTCGACTCGGGCCGCCCCGCAGCCCAGTTGAGGCAGGAGATGACGACGGCCCCGAACCCGGCCCTGCGACTGCGCCAGCTCCTGGAGGAGTCCCCCAGGAGCCTGCCCAGCAACCTCGCCCCACCCCTCACCGAGATCAAGTCGGCGCGTTCCGCGGTCTACCGGGACGGCTGCCATGTGGCGTACGACAGCACGAGCACCCCGCCGTGCGAGTACGGCAACCGGGCCTCGGACAAGGTCGTGGTCCTCTTCGGCGACTCCCACGCGGCCCAGTGGTTCCCGGCGCTCAACCGCCTTGCCGCCGGGCGCGGTTGGAAGCTGGTGTCGCTGACGAAGGCGTCGTGCAAGGTGGCCAAGGTCACCCTGCGCCGCTTCGACGGCCCGTACGCGGCCTGCGACACCTGGCGGGCCAGGGCGATCGAGAGGATCAACGCCCTGCGCCCCGACCTGGTGATCGTCTCCTCCTCGGACGCGGGCGACCCGCTGTACCCGGAGCCCGACCTCGTCCAGCAGTGGACGGACGGCTTCCGTGCGACGTACGACGCGCTCGGGAAATCCGGCGCCCGGGTCGTCGGGCTCCTCGACACCCCCTGGCCGAAGACGGACGCGGTCGACTGCGTCGCCCTGTACTCCCTCCGACTGGACCGCTGCACACACCACCTCCCCGAGGCGATCCGGGACCACTCCCGCAGAACGGCGACGCGGATAGCGGCGCAGCAGTCCCACGCCACGCTGATCGACCCCACACCCTGGCTGTGCACGGGTCCGGGCGAGAGCGAGGGCAACTGCCCTGTCCTGGTGGGAAATACGGTCGTCTACCGAGACACCAGCCACATCTCGGACGCGTACGCGGAGGCGATCGCACCGGTCCTGGGCGCCCGGCTGGCTCCCTGAGCGAGGAGAGCGATCCGTCCCGTACGAGTGAAGCTCACGGGTTCCGGCCTTGCGGGTTCCCCTCCCGTTGGTTTAGTGAATGCTAAACTCGCGAAAGGGCTGAAGGTGGGAGAGCAGTGGGACGTCTACCTGACCGACGAGGTGGATCAATGGCTGAACGACCTGGAGAAGGCCGACCCGGCCTCGTACGTTCTCGTGAACCAGGCGATCTGGATCCTGGCCTGTCACGGACCCGCCGAGGGGCGTCCCCTCGTCGATCGGATCAAGGGCTCGGCCCTCCATAACCTCAAGGAACTACGCCCGGGTTCAGCCGGTCGGAGTGAGGTGCGTGTCCTGTTCGTGTTCGACCCGTGGCGCTCCGCGATCCTTCTGGTGGCCGGGGACAAGGCCGGCAACTGGCAGGTCTGGTACGACGAGGCGATCCCGTTGGCCGAGTTGAGGTACGCGGAGTATGTCGCCGACCGGAAGAGGGAGTTGGAGCAGTGAGCGGATACGTCAGGTGGTCGGACGCCGGGCATCGTGAGCGGGCGGAGGAACTGGCCGGTGATCGGGACGCGTTTCTCGAGGGCGCCCAGCGCATGCTCGCCGAGGCGCGGGCCTGGCGACTGGTCGAGATGCGCCAGGAACGCGGCTTCACCCAGACTCAGGTGGCCGACCGCATGGGCGTGACGAAGGGGCGCGTCTCGCAGATCGAGAGTGGTCAGGTCTCCGGTACGGATGTCGTGGCGCGGTACGTCGAGGCGCTGGGCGGCAGTCTGGTGATGGTCGCCGTGTTCGCCGACGGGGAACTGCGCAAGGTCGGTTGAGCGACCACCCAGGGCCGACCGCCCGGGCGACCGGCTGACTCCCAGGTAGTTTCGCCCCGTCCCATCCTCGGAGGGTGCCCCCGCTCCTCAGACGCCGGAGAGGCTGGATTTCAGCCCGTCCGGCGTTTGAGGACGAGGCCCGTTCAGGGTCGACAGCGGGGGTCTGGGGGCGCAGCCCCCAGGGATGGGACGGGTAGGGGCGGCGGGGGCGAGAAACCGATCGGAACGGACCCCTCAGCCCGTCGGCCACCCCGGCACCGTCGGCAGCACCTGCTCGGCGAGCCAGAGCAGTGCCGTGCCGTCGGGGGGCAGGTCGTCCTGGCGCCAGATGGAGATCTCGTACGTACCGCCGCCGTCCTTGGGGTCCTTGGCGACCAGGAGGTTGCGGGAGATGCCGCCGGGGCCGCTGGAGCCCTTTCCGTCCTTGAAGACGATGCCGAAGGTCCGGCCCGTGTAGAGGAACGCCGTGTGGCCCAGGACCGTTTTCCGCTCTCCCGACACGGACAGGAACTCGGAGTCGGCTATGTCGGCGACCGTGATGTCCTTGGCCTCCGTGAGCTTCACCGAGTAGCCCTCCAGTTGGACGGTGGCCTCGGGGTCGGTCGACATGACGTCCTGCTTGTCGCTGGACGTGGCTTCGTTGCTGGAGGCGCTCCACACGCGGTCGTCGGGCGTGCCGAGGAGCGTCGGCAGATCCGGGCGGTTCAGCGCCTCGCACAGTTGCACACCGGAGACGGGCTTCGACAGCGGCACGTCGTCGTCCGAGCGGGAGCACGAGGCGGGTGGGCTGTCCTTGGGATCGGGCTCGTACTTCGCCATCACCCAGAAGCCCACCGCGAGGCATGCGACCACTATCAGTGCCGCTGCGACCTGCGCGCCCTCGCTCATGCCCTTCTCGGGGCGGGCCGGTCCACCCGCTCCAGCCGTTCCACCCGCTCCAGTTGGCTCGGCGGATCTGGGTACGTCGATGTCGTTGGTCATGTCCCCCACCTCGGATGTCCCCCACTCCACGCGCTCGCGCCCCATGCGCGCGCCGGGGGAGCCTAACCGCGCGATCTCTGCTTCTGGAAGCTTCGGAAGTGAGCCGTGCGCGCTCCGGGGGCTCCCGGTGTCCCTGATGCTTCAGGCTGTCCGGAATGTTTCGGTGTGAGCAGCGGGGTGAAAAGGGCCAGTTCGAGGTCCAGGCCGTGGTCGAGGGGACCTTCGTGGGCGGCGTCCGTCGCGCGCTTGGCGGCTGCCAGGGCGTCGGACGGACCGGCCGTGTAGCGGCGGGCGCGGGCCCGGGCCGCGTCGATGAGGGTGCCTACGAGGTGATGCTCGACCAGGACGCCTTCACGTTGCTGCGTGTGCTGGGCATCCCGGACCACGTACCGCCGGTCCAACTCGGCGCGGGGTGTGCGGGACTGGCGCGTGCGGCGGCGGTCGTGGCGGCCACCGGCACCGAACGGGCCCTGGTCGTCGCCTACAACGTCACGAGCCGGATCAGTACCGGCGCGGACGGCGCCCTGCTGCCCCACTACTCCGACAACCCTCTCCACCCGTACGGCAAGAACCTCTGGGCGTCCCCGGCGCTCTTCTCGGACGGCGCGGCGGCACTCGTCCTGCGGCGCAGCGAGGAGTCGGACGGGCTGGTGCTGTACTCGCGGGACAGCTTGTCGTTCGGGAACGAGCCCGGGCTCGCCGACCCCCTGATCCACTACCCGGGCGGGGGAAGCAGGCACCCGGCGGGCTCCCCGGGCTCCTGCGAACTGTCGGGGTACGGCATGAACTCACCCGAGATCCGGCGCTACTACAGCCGGGGCATGACCCTGAACCACGAGGCGCTGGAGGACGCCCGCCCCGGCTACCTCAAGGAGGTGACCCGGCTGTACACGCACCAGGCCAGTCCTGTCCTGGTCGATGCCTTCCGGGAGGAGATGGGCATCCCGGCCGAGCAGGCGCCCACGCACGTCCGCACCCTCGGCAACACGGCGGCGGTCTCTACAATCGCCCTGCTGCACGCCGACCTCACCGCGGAAACGATCGCTCCGCAGGACGAGGTCTGCTTCTCGGTCGTCGGCTCCGGCCCGGAGCGCGGAGCGCTCATCGCCCCGGTACGGCTCCCAGTGCGCTGACCTCAGGCGACGGACCCGACGAACTCCGCCCAGGCCCCCGCCCCGACCAGCACCACGGGCCCGTCCGAGACCTTACTGTCCCGGACGGGCACGACACCGGGGACTCCGTCGGCTACGAGGACGCAGTCCCCGCCCTCGCCGTTGCTGTACGTGCTCTTACGCCACTGGGCGGCGCCGATGAAGTCGTACGCCACCTCGACGCAGTTGCCGCCCTCGCCGTTGCTGTACGTGCTCTTGCGCCAGCGGGCGTTGCTCAGGTCGTACTCGCGCATCGTCTGAAGTCCTCAGCCGCCGACTCGATCAGGGCGAGGGACGCCTCCGGCGACAGCGCGGCGCCCCTGAGCAGATCGTATGCGCGCTGTGCTCGCTTCACCACCGTTGGATCGTCGAGCAGGTCACCCGTAAACGCCGTCTCTGTATAGAGGGTTGGTGGAGCGTCCTCGAACTCCATGAGCCGCAGGTCCCCGGCGGTGACCGCGTACGCCCCAACCGAGTACGGCAGTACCTGTACCAGTACCGTTCGCTCCCGCATGAGCGTCGCGATGTGCTCCAGCTGCTTGGCCATCGCTGCCGGCCCGCCGACAGGCGTACGCAGGGTGTTCTCGTGCAGGATCGCCCAATACTCGGGCCTTGTAGCGTCCTTGAGGATGCGCGACCGTTCCAGCCGGGCGCCCACCTTTTCGTCCACGTACTCGTCCGTGACGAAGGGGTTGGCCGCGAGTGTGACTGCCTGGGCGTACGCGGCCGTCTGTAGCAGGCCGGGGATCACCGTCGGGGCGAACTCACAGATCTTCGTCGCCGTTCGCTCAAGCTCCACAACCTCCGCGAAGTAATCCGCGTACCGCTTGTCGTCGATGAGCTTGCGCCAGGTACGCTCGAAAAAACCGGCGGTTTGTAGGATGTCGTCAATCCGTACCGCCACGTCCAACTGAGGCTTACGAATGGCCTGTTCGAACTGTCCGATGTAGCCCCCGGAGACGAAGACAAGCGCCCCCAACTCCACCTGAGTTAACGCGGCCTCTTCCCTGCGCCGCTTCAACTCCGTACCGAAGAACTCCCAAGCCGCCTGCCTCTGTGAACCATGCGAGCCATGTGAACCATTGGCCATGGCCGAACCCCCTTCTGCTGCACCACCGTTGCTGCGCCCAGAGCCTTCCGAGTGTAGGCACACCGCGTCATCGTAGAAGTGCGAAGAGTGAAACTCGATAAGTCAGGGGAGCACGGTGACGGCACGTCAGACGGGACACTCGGCGGGATGCGTCGAAGAGGCGGAGGAAACTGTGAAGGAATTGCGGGCGGCGTTGAAAAGCGCCGGGATTACCTTGCCGTCGCTCCGATTGGACGCGGCGAGTGTCGCCCGGGAAGCGCCCTGTCCGCTCATCGAATTGGGGCGCTGCAACGTCGAGACGGCGGCCAGGATCGTGGCGGCGCTGCGATGAACGACATGAGGCCGGCGAAGTCGGGGAGCCAGGGAAAGCCGGCGCGGCCGACCATCGGCTCGTACGTCATGGACACCCGCACCGGAAAGGTGGGCATCGTCATGGGGCACGAGGGAACCTACGTCCAGCTCAGGTCGTACGGCGGCGGCCGGGAATGGGACGCGGCCCCGACCGGCCTCCGGCCCGCCACCACGACGGAACGCATCAGCGCGGCCACGGCGTACGCGAACGCACGCAGCCGCGGTGAGGTTCCCTAGGGGTTCCCTGCGAGGCCTGGCGGGTGGGGTCGGTCACCCCAGGACGTACTGCTCGTCCCCGAACTCGGCGACGATCTTCAGCCGCCCGCCGAGGGTCCGTACGTAGGCGGCGAGCGTGTCCACCTCGCTGCGCTCCAGTTCGCCGCGCTCGATGCGGGAGACGTGGTCCTCGGTGACGCCCAGGGCCCGGGCGACGTCTGCCTGCGTCACGCACAGCCGCTCACGTAGTTCGGAGAGGCGGCGCATACGTACGGCGGCGAGTGTCTCGGCCTCGTCGGGCGATTCGGCGGTCATGAGAACGGGCAGGGTGACGCGCTCCATGAGGTCGTCCACCCACGCCTGCTCCTCCGGCGTCGGCGGGGGGAGGTGGGCCATGGCTTCCTCCGCCGCTGCCAAGCCGGCCTTGATCTTCGCGGCGCGTCCAGGGGGCGTACGTTCAGGGCTCATGCCCCGAGCCTCGCCGGTAGGCCGGCCACCGACAGGCGAATCCGGCCCCGTTCACCGGTAAGAGGTGCCGTCCCCGTCCGCGTCCCAAGAAAACTCAAGAAATACCGCCCCCGTCCTGGCCCCCCGTTCCGTACGCGACAATGACCCCATGAGTCTGTTCCGTGATGACGGTGTCGTGCTGCGCACCCAGAAGCTGGGTGAGGCCGACCGGATCATCACGCTGCTCACGCGCGGTCACGGGCGGGTGCGGGCCGTGGCCCGGGGGGTGCGGCGGACCAAGTCCAAGTTCGGGGCCCGGCTCGAACCGTTCTCCCACGTCGACGTGCAGTTCTTCTCGCGGGGGAGTGAACTCGTCGGACGCGGGCTGCCGCTGTGCACGCAGAGCGAGACCATCGCTCCGTACGGTGGCGGGATCGTCACCGACTACGCCCGGTACACCGCCGGGACGGCCATGCTGGAGACGGCGGAGCGGTTCACCGACCACGAGGGTGAGCCCGCCGTACAGCAGTATCTGCTGCTCGTCGGCGCGCTGCGCACCCTCGCCCGGGCCGAGCACGAGCCCCACCTCATCCTCGACGCGTTCCTCCTGCGCTCCCTCGCCGTCAACGGGTACGCGCCCACCTTCAGCGACTGCGCGCGGTGCGGCATGGCCGGACCGAACCGGTTCTTCTCGGTGTCCGCCGGGGGCTCCGTCTGCGTCGACTGCCGGGTGGCCGGCAGCGTCGTACCCTCTCCCCAGGCCCTCGAACTGCTCGGCGCGCTGCTGACGGGCGACTGGGCGACCGCGGACGCGTGCGAGCCGCGCCATGTCAGGGAGGGCAGCGGGCTGGTGTCCGCCTACCTGCACTGGCATCTGGAGCGCGGGCTGCGCTCGCTGCGCTACGTAGAGAAGGCCTAAGAGAAGGCCTAGAAGCAAGCAAGCCAGGCAGTAGCAGTCGGTAGAAGTCGGCAGAAGTCACAAGGAGACGAGAAGCACATGGTCGTACGCGGAATCCTGGGGGGCCGGCGCCGCGAGTACAAGACGCCGGAACCGCACCCGTCCGGCGCCACCGCGCCGAAGCTCCCCGGCGAGCTGGTACCGAACCATGTGGCGATCGTCATGGACGGCAACGGTCGCTGGGCCAAGGAGCGTGGCCTGCCGCGTACCGAGGGGCACAAGGTCGGTGAGGGCACCGTCCTCGACGTCCTCAAGGGATGCCTGGAACTCGGCGTCAAGAATCTCTCCCTCTATGCCTTCTCCACCGAGAACTGGAAGCGGTCCCCGGAAGAGGTCCGCTTCCTCATGAACTTCAACCGCGACGTCATCCGGCGGCGGCGGGATGAAATGGACGAACTCGGTATCCGTATCAGGTGGGTTGGGCGTATGCCCAAGATGTGGAAGTCCGTCGTACAGGAACTCCAGGTCGCTCAGGAACAGACCAAGAAGAACGACGCGATGACGCTCTACTTCTGCGTCAATTACGGCGGCCGTGCCGAACTCGCCGACGCCGCAAAGGCGATGGCGCGCGATGTCGCCGCCGGCCGGCTCGACCCCGACAAGGTCTCCGAGAAGACCATCCAGAAGTACCTCTACTACCCGGACATGCCGGACGTCGACCTTTTCCTCCGCCCGAGCGGCGAGCAGCGTATCTCCAACTACCTGATCTGGCAGTCGAGTTACGCTGAAATGGTGTTCCAGGACGTTCTCTGGCCGGACTTCGACCGCCGCGACCTGTGGCGCGCCTGCGTCGAATTCGCCTCGCGTGACCGGCGGTTCGGCGGCGCGGTTCCGAATGAGCAACTGCTGGAAATGGAACGGGACATGAAGGGCAACACCGGGGACTGAGAAGCGGCTGGAGCGCAGTTGGCGGGCCACACGCAGGTGTGCTCCCTGAGGTGGCTCGCCGTCGCACCGCCGGACCGGACGCGCGAGGAGGCAAGCATGGCCGACACCGAATGGCTCCGTCGCACCGACAACCTGCAGTTGCTGCGTGAGACCGGGCGCTCTCTGGCGCATTCGCTCCTGGACGAAATCGATACCCCCTGGGACGACTCGTACGACGGACTGCGTGATGGTGAGTCCGACGGTCACAACCGCCTCCGTTCCCTGGTGCGGCGTCGACTGGACGACCTGGACCGTGTTGCGGGCGCAGTTGTTCAGGCGATGGGCGCGCGGCTGAACCACGCCGTACGGAGCCGCTTCGGGCCCGGCACCACGCGTTTCCTCGGCGACGTGCTCGTCTACCAACGCCACCAGGATGCCGTCCACGCCCGCGTACGCCAGGTGATCGACGAGGTGCACCCTGACCTCGGGCGCAGCCCTGACCGTCCGGTGCGCATCGTGGCCCACAGTCTCGGCGGTGTCATCGCCGTCGACATGGCCACCGCCACCGTGCCGTTGTGGACCGATCCCTGGTCACGTTCGGCTCCCAGGCGGCCTTCTTCCATGTCTGCGACCCCAGAGGTGGGCAACTGCCTCCGTACGGAGGCAGCGTGCCCGTGCACCTGCCGGTTTCTCTGAACCGCTGGACCAATCTCTGGGAGCCGCTGGACATGCTGGCCTTCGCCGCTTCCAAGGTGTTCCGGCTGGCGACGTAATGCGCCAGGATTAACACCTGTCCCGAAAACTGCCTGCTCAGGGCCTGATGGCATGATCGAAGCGTGACCAGTGAACCCGGCCAGTCCGGTGCGATGAGGTATGTCCTGTTTGACGTCGATGGCACGTTGATCGATGCCGTGGACAATCAGCGCCTGGTTTGGCGAACGTGGGCAGAGCGATACGGACTGGACCCCGATGAGGTCTATCGAGTGGCGTTGCGGACGAGGCCGATGGAGACCTTCGCGCAGGTTGCTCCGGACCAGGACCCCGGGGAGTGTCTTGCTGCATTGCACGAGCTGGAGGACGACGACGTCCGCTCCGGCGCCTACAAGGCCTTCGGTGGCGCCTCGGAGTTGCTGAGTGCTCTGCAGCCTGGGTCATGGGCACTGGTGACTTCGAACTATGAGCACCGGGTGCGTGGACGTTTCGCACGGACGGGCTTGCCGGTCCCGGAGGTCCTCGTGGATGCGGCCGCCGTGGAGGAAGGCAAGCCGTCGCCGGTGCCGTATCTGCAGGCAGCCGCGCGACTTGGTGCCAAACCGGAGGACTGTCTGGTCATCGAGGACGCCCCTTCCGGGGTGGAGTCCGGGCTGCGTGCCGGGATGACGGTGTGGGGTGTCAACGCCCCTGCGGCGGTGGACGGCGTGCATCGTCACTTCGGCAGCCTGCGTGAAGCGGTCCGCGACGTCCTTGCCTTCGTGTCCGGACCCCGCTCTCTGTGATCACGGCCTCGGAGCCGTCTTGGACATTCCCGTTCTCCGGGCTGAGCCCGCGCCCGTTCACGAAACTGGTGACGGCGCCGCTTCGCGAGAGACGCCGTGCTCACCGTGGACGGCACCCTGGTACCCACCCGCGACCACACGATCGCCGAGCAGTCCAAGAACTACAGATACTCCACCAACCACCAGGTGGTAGTAATCCGGCGTCCAAGCCGCTGTCGGGAGGACGATGACGATCGCCGACGGCGGCCGTCCGGGAACCGGGCTCGTCATGCCTCATCGCCGCCGCAATGGCGAGGAACTCCCCGACTGGCAGCAGGAGCACAACCGCTCGCACATACAGGTCCGCGCCCGCGTCGAGCACACCTTCGCGAATGAAGACCTGGAAGATCCTCCGCGGCTGCCGCCTCAAGGGCGACGGCGTCCACCACGCCATGCTCGGCATAGCCCGCCTGCACAACCTCACCCTCGCCGGATAAACGAACGGGTTCCACAGCGACCGACCCATCCAGCTCGATTCGAAGATCTTTTGCGGGACAAGTCAGTCGGTGTGTGCCCAGTGCCCCCAGGCAGGCCTCGGTGCGTCAGTCTCCGTCGCGGGGCAGCAGCAGCGGAGTTGCGAGGATCAGGACGCCCGCGGCACCGACGGCGGTCAGGGGCGTCGTGAGGGCCGCCAGCAGCCCCCACAGGGCCGTCAGTGCCGCGACGGTCAGCTTGCTGGACACCGCCCAGGCGGAGAGGGTGCGGGCGACCCGGTCCGCCGGGGTGTGCTGGAGCCGGTAGGTGGCGTACACCGGGTTGAAGACGCCCATGCTCGTGATCAGCCCGAACTGCACGACCATCACGAGGACGAGCCCGGTCGTGCCGCCGTGCACGAACACCATCCCGATCGGCCAGCACACCCGCAGCGTCCCCGCGGTGAGCATCACCCTGCGCCGGCCGTACCGCGCCACGAGCGGCCGGGACAGGCGTGAACCGATGAGACCGCCGAGGCAGGGCACCGCGAAGGCGAGCGCGTACTGCCAGGGCGCGAAGCCGAAGCTACCGAGCATGAGGACGGCGATCAGTGGCGCCGTCGCCATGATGAGCCCGCTGACCAGCACGGTGTTGAGGAACAGGGGCCGCAGCGCCGGATCGGCCAGGATGAACCGCCACCCGTCGACCAGGTCACCGGCGCGCGGACGCCACCCGTCGGCCCGCGCCTCCACCCGTACCGGACGAGGCTCCTGCCCACCCATCGCCCGGATACCGGCCGCCGACAGCAGAAAGCTCACCGCGTTCGCCACCACCGTGGTCACCGGCCCGAGCAGGCCGATGGCGGCCCCGCCCAGCGGTGGCCCGACCACGCTCGCGGTCCACATCGTGGATTCGAACCGCCCGTTGGCGACGAGGAGTTGGGAGGGCGGCAGGAGCCCCTTGAGGCAGGCCCCGCTGGCCGCGGTGAAGGTGATGTCGGCAGCGGCGACAATGACGGCCACCACCACGAGCTGCCAGAAGGAGAGCACGCCGAGCGCGTAGGCGGCGGGGATGCTGAGCATCGCCCCGCACCGGACGAGGTCCATCGCGACCATCACCGGCCGCTTCCGCCGGAACTCCATCCAGGGCCCGAGCGGCACCGCCACCACCGCCCCGACAGCCAGCCCGGCAGCGGCCAGCAACGACACCTGCGCGGGCCCCACCTGCAGCACGAGAACCGCGATCAACGGAAACGCGTCAAACGCCAACCACGTACCGGACAGACTCGTGGCGTAGGCCGCCCACAACCACCGAAACTCCCGCCCCAGGGAGGCGCCGCTCAGCTGATCTTCTGTCTCGCTGCCAACTGCCACCGCGCGAAGGTACCGGACAAGCCGCCTGCCCGATCGAGGGGGCCTGGCGGATTCCGGTGCGATGCCGCGCCCCTAAGGGGCGCGGGGAACTGCGCGACCAGCCACAACGCACCCGCAGAAAGCAACGAACCGAACCTACTTCTGCACAACCGCGGAGCACTCCGCACACGTGCCGAAGATCTCCACCGTATGAGCCACGTTCACAAACCCGTGCTCCACAGCGATCGCCTCCGCCCACTTCTCCACGGCCGGCCCTTCGACCTCCACCGCCTTGCCGCAGACCCGGCAGACGAGGTGATGGTGATGGTCCTCGGTGGAGCAGCGCCGGTACACCGACTCGCCGTCCGACGTACGCAGGACGTCGACCTCGCCGGCGTCCGCCAGGGACTGGAGGGTGCGGTAGACGGTCGTCAGCCCCACCGAGTCGCCCTTGTGCTTGAGCATGTCGTGGAGGTCCTGGGCACTGCGGAACTCGTCGACCTCGTCCAGCGCCGCCGCCACCGCGGCACGCTGGCGGGTGGATCGTCCCTTAACGGGCGGGCCGGCCGTCGTCACCGTTGTCTCCTCACGTCTGCGCATTGCCGGGCCATTGTGCCAGTCCGGACTGTGCGCGGTCAGACACCGGCCTTGTCGGCCCCCTCACGGCTGGCCGGAATCACACATTCCGCCGGGTCCGGGGCCGTCTCCGCGGCGGTCGCCGCACGGGCTCGGCGGCGGGCCAGCGGGGTCGCCAGCGCGGTCAGCGCGATGAACACCCCGATCGTCAGCAATACGATCGTCGCACCAGGCGGCACATCCTGGTAGTACGAGGTCACCGTGCCGCCGATCGTCACGGACACTCCGATCGCGACGGCGACCGCGAAGGTCGCCGCGAAACTCCGGGTGAGCTGCTGGGCGGCGGCGACGGGAACGACCATCAGCGCGCTGACCAGCAACAACCCGACGACCCGCATCGCGACGGTCACCGTGACCGCCGCCGTGATCGCCGTCAGCAGGTTCAGGGCCCGCACCGGCAGGCCCGTCACCCGGGCGAACTCCTCGTCCTGGCTGACGGCGAAGAGTTGCCGGCGCAGACCGAGGGTGACCAACACCACGAAAGCCGCGAGGACGCAGATCGCGGTCACGTCGGATTCGCTGACCGTCGAGAGCGAGCCGAACAGGTACGAGGTCAGGTTGGCGTTGGAACCCGTCGGCGCGAGGTTGATGAACATCACGCCGCCGGCCATACCGCCGTAGAAGAGCATCGCGAGGGCGATGTCGCCGCGTGTCTTGCCGTACCAGCGGATGAGTTCCATGAGGATCGCGCCGAGCACGGAGACGCCCATCGCCATCCACACCGGCGAGGTGTTCAGCAGGAAACCGAGGCCGACACCCGTCATCGCGACATGGCCGATTCCGTCCCCCATCAGGGCCTGGCGGCGCTGCACGAGGTAGATGCCGACGGCGGGGGCCGTGATACCGACGAGTACGGCGGCCAGCAGCGCCCGCTGCATGAAGGCGTAGTCGAGGAATTCCATCAGCTCTGCGGTCCCATCAGCTCAGCAGTCCCGTCCGGATCGGTTCGGCGTCGTGAGCCGCGTGCGGGTGTACGTGGTCGTGGCCGGGCAGGGCGTGCTGGCCCACCGCCTGCGGGGGCGGGCCGTCGTGCAGCACGCAGCCGTCGCGCAGGACGACCGCGCGGTCGATCAGCGGCTCCAGGGGGCCCAGTTCATGGAGCACGAGCAGCACCGTCGTACCGGCCGCGACCTGCTCCCGGAGCGTGCGGGCCAGCACCTCCTGGCTCGCCAGGTCGACGCCCGCCATCGGCTCGTCCATGATCAGCAGCTCGGGTTCGGCGGCGAGGGCACGGGCGATGAGTACGCGCTGGTGCTGGCCGCCGGAGAGGGCGTTCACCGAGTCCTTCGCGCGGTCCGCCAGGCCGACGAGGGCGATGGCCCGCCGTACGGCCTCGTGGTCGGCCTTGCGCAGCATGCCGAAGCGGGCACGGGAGAGCCGACCCGACGCGACGATCTCCGTGATCGTCGCCGGTACGCCGCCGGCGGCGGTCGTCCGCTGCGGTACGTAGCCCACGCGCCGCCAGTCCGTGAAGCGGTTGCGGGGGACGCCGAACAGCTCGATCTCGCCCTCGCTGATGGGCACTTGGCCGATCACCGTGCGGATCGCGGTCGACTTGCCGGAGCCGTTGGCGCCGAGCAGCGCGACGACCTCACCGCGGCGCACGGTGAGGTCGATGCCCCGAAGGACAGGGCGCGAGCCCAGCTCGGCGCGTACGCCGCGCAGGGAAATGACGGGCTCGCTCACGGTTCCTCCGTAACGGTCGTGCGGGTCACTTGGCTCCCAGGGCTGTCTGCAGCGCCTTGAGGTTGGCCTCCATGACCGCGATGTAGTCGTCGCCCCGGGACTTCTCGGTGATGCCCTCCAGCGGATCGAGGACGTCCGTCTTGAGGTTCGCGTCCTTGGCGAGGGTCTTCGCGGTCTTGTCGGAGACCAGTGTCTCGTAGAAGACGGTGGTCACGCCGTCCGCCTTCGCCTCCTCCTGGAGCTCCTTCATTCGCGCGGCGCTCGGCTCGCTGTCCGGGTCCACGCCGGCGATGGCCTCCTGGGTGAGGCCGTAGCGCTCGGCGAGGTAGCCGAAGGCGGCGTGGTTGGTGAAGAACACCTTCGACGCCGTGTTCTTCAGGCCGTCCTCGAACGCGGTGTTGAGCGAGGTCAGCTTCGCGGTCAACGCCTTGGTGTTCAGCTTGTATTCCGCCGCGTTGGTCGGATCGGCCTTCTGGAAGGCGGCGGACACCCCGTCGGCGATCTCGGCGTACTTCACCGGATCCAGCCAGACGTGCGGGTCGAGACCGGAGGACTCCTCCTCGGCGGGCGCCTCTTCGCCCTCGTGGCTGTGCTCGGTGCTGCCGTGGTCCTCAAGGGTGGTGAGGGTCGCCGCGTCGATCTTCGTCTTCGCCTCGGACTGCGACACCGCCTCGTCGACGGCGGGCTGGAGACCCTTGAGATACAGGACCGCGTCGGCCTTCTGCAGGTCCGCGGTCTGCTTGGCGCTGATCTCCAGGTCGTGCGGCTCCTGGCCGGGCTCGGTCAGCGTACTGACGGAGACATGCCTGCCGCCTATCTGCTCGACGAGGTACTGCATCGGATAGAACGACGCCACGACGTCGAGCTGCCCGGTGATGTTCTGGTCGGCAGCGCTCGAATCCGAGGAGCAGGCGGACAGGGCGCCGAGGCCGAGCGCGGTGGCCGCCGCGATCGCGGTGCCCGATATGAGTCGTCGTACGTTCATGACAGTCATTTTCAATGATTCTGGAAACGATTGTCAACAAGCGGGCCTTTCGGGCATGGGGCCGGAACCGATTTGATTGGGGGGCGGCCCCCGCCGGTAACCTGAAGCATTCGCGCCGTCCGTTCGTACTGAAGAGAGCATCGTGGCCGCCGACAAGATCGACACCATCGTCAGCCTGAGCAAGCGCCGTGGCTTCGTTTTCCCCTGTAGCGAGATCTACGGCGGCCAGAAGGCAGCCTGGGACTACGGTCCGCTCGGCGTCGAGCTCAAGGAGAACCTCAAGCGCCAGTGGTGGCGTTACATGGTGACGTCGCGCGAGGACGTCGTCGGCATCGACTCGTCGGTGATCCTGGCGCCCGAGGTCTGGGTGGCCTCCGGTCACGTCGCGACCTTCTCCGACCCGCTCACCGAGTGCACCTCCTGTCACAAGCGCTACCGCGCCGACCACCTGGAGGAGGCATACGAGGCGAAGCACAAGCGCCTCCCGGAGAACGGCCTCGCCGACATCAACTGCCCCAACTGCGGCAACAAGGGCCAGTTCACCGAGCCCAAGCAGTTCTCGGGCCTGCTCTCCACACACCTCGGCCCGACCCAGGACAGCGGCTCGGTCGCCTACCTGCGCCCCGAGACCGCCCAGGGCATCTTCACCAACTTCTCGCAGGTGCAGACCACTTCGCGCCGCAAGCCGCCGTTCGGCATCGCCCAGATGGGCAAGTCGTTCCGCAACGAGATCACGCCCGGCAACTTCATCTTCCGCACCCGTGAGTTCGAGCAGATGGAGATGGAGTTCTTCGTCAAGCCGGGCGAGGACGAGAAGTGGCAGGAGTACTGGATGGCGGAGCGCTGGAACTGGTACACCGGCCTCGGTATGCGCGAGGAGAACATGCGCTGGTTCGACCACCCGGCCGAGAAGCTCTCGCACTACTCCAAGCGCACCGCCGACATCGAGTACCGCTTCCAGTTCGGCGGCAACGAGTGGGGTGAGCTGGAGGGCGTCGCCAACCGCACGGACTACGACCTCAACGCCCACTCCAAGGCCTCCGGCCAGGACCTGTCGTTCTTCGACCAGGACGCCCAGGAGCGCTGGACCCCGTACGTCATCGAGCCGGCGGCCGGTGTCGGCCGCGCGATGCTGGCGTTCCTCCTCGACGCGTACTTCGAGGACGAGGCGCCCAACGCCAAGGGCAAGATGGAGAAGCGCACGGTCCTGCGGCTCGACCCGCGTCTGGCGCCGGTCAAGGTCGCGGTGCTGCCGCTGTCCCGCAACCCCGAGCTGTCCCCGAAGGCGAAGGGTCTGGCGACGGCCCTGCGGCAGAACTGGAACATCGAGTTCGACGACGCGGGCGCGATCGGCCGCCGCTACCGGCGCCAGGACGAGATCGGTACGCCGTTCTGTGTGACGGTCGACTTCGACACGCTGGACGACAACGCGGTGACGGTTCGTGAGCGCGACTCGATGAAGCAGGAGCGGGTTTCTCTGGACCAGATCGAGGGGTACCTGGCTCAGCGTCTTATCGGTTGCTAGTGGCTCCGCCGGGGGCGTGGGTTGTTTGCTGCGGGTCCGGTGGGGGCTTGTCGCGCAGTTCCCCGCGCCCCTAAAAGGGGCGCGACACTCGCCCCGGGATTTTTCGGTGCCCCGGTTTCGTCACGGACTCAACAGACGTGACGGGGCCGGGGTTTTGTCATCGTGTCGTCAGCCTGCCGTCGGGTCCACCGTCGCCTGGTGCTCCTCGGCGAGGTGTTCCTCTGCCTTCAGCCAGGGGAGGAACTGGACCTTCTTCCGCCAGCCGCAGGTGTCGCAGCTCATGACGCGGTGTGCCCCGGTGCGCTGGACGTGTACGACGTGCTCCCGTCCGTGCTGGTCCCAGCGGCTCACCTTGCTCGTGTTGGCCTGCAACATGACCTCTCCGCCGTCCAGGGGATGCGTGCAGCTAGGAGTGTGCAGCAAGAGCAACATCAACAGGGGGCGACTGTGTGAAGAGTTGAGACGGTCCCCGGGCGCTCAGAGGTCCGTTCCGGGGGCGATCAGGCCCGTCTCGTAGGCGAGTACGACCGCCTGGACCCGGTCGCGCAGGTCCAGTTTCGACAGGATGCGGCCGACGTGCGTCTTGACCGTGGTCGGGCTCAGGAACAGGCGTTCCGCCAGTTCGGCGTTGCTCAGGCCCGTCGCCAGCAGACGCAGGACCTCCAGTTCACGGGGGGTCAGACCCGACAGGTCGGCGTGACGGGCGGGCCGCGGGTGCTCCTGGCGGTGGGCGAAGCGTTCGATCAGGCGGC
Organism: Streptomyces sp. NPDC020898; assembly: GCF_044333925.1. Taxonomy (NCBI): domain Bacteria; kingdom Bacillati; phylum Actinomycetota; class Actinomycetes; order Kitasatosporales; family Streptomycetaceae; genus Streptomyces; species Streptomyces sp. NPDC020898. The sequence goes on along the minus strand of NZ_JBIRRV010000001.1, from coordinate 965,511 downwards.
GGGTGATCGCGGGCGCGAGCAGGGCGTCGCCGGACCGGACCAGGCGTACGGCGGCCACCAGGTGCTCGGGGGTGACGTCCTTGAGGAGGAAGCCGCTGGCGCCGGCGGTGAGGGCGGCGTACACGTAGTGGTCGAGGTCGTAGGTGGTGAGGATGACGACCCGGGTTCCCCCGGCCTCCGGGGCGTCGTCGGCGAGGATCCGCCGCGTCGCCTCGATGCCGTCCATGCCCGGCATCCGGATGTCCATGAGGACGACATCGGGCCGGGTACTGCGTACGGCGGCCACCGCCTCCGCGCCGTCGGCCGCCTCGGCGGTCACCTCGATGCCGTCGGCGGCCAGGATCATCCCGAAGCCTGTACGGACGAGGGCCTGGTCGTCGGCGATGACGGCCCGCAGGGGTGGCAGCGGTGGCTGGTCGTGGGTCACGGCGTCCGCCACGGGACGTCGGCTCTGATGCGGTAGCCGCCGCTGAGGGTCGGGCCGGCGGTGAGCTCGCCGCCGTACACCGCCAGTCGTTCGCGCAGGCCTATCAGGCCGCGACCGGTGGTGCCGGTCCCGGTGCCGGTCCCGTTGTCGCTGTCGCCGGCGGCCGTGGTGCCCGTGTCGCTGACCTCGATGTGCAGACGGTCGCCGGTCCAGCCGATCTGGACGGAGGCCTCGGCGCCGGGGGCGTGCCTGATCGTGTTGGTCAGCGCCTCCTGGACCACGCGGTACGCCGTCAGGTCCACCCCCGGCGGCAACGGGTCCGGCGGCAGCGACACCGCGACGACCACCGGTGTCCCGGCGCCGCGCACCCGCTCCGTCAGCGCGTCGAGCCGGTCGAGGCCGGGCTGCGGCTCCAGACCGTCGGTGGGGGTCTCCTGGGCGCCACCGGTGTCCGGGGCGGCCAACAGGCCCATCACATGCCGGAGTTCGGCCATCGCGGCGCGGCCCCCGGCCTCGACGGCCAGCAACGCCTCCTTCGACCGCTCGGGCGCCGCGTCCATCACCTTGCGTGCCGCCCCGGCCTGGATCACCATCACGCTCACATTGTGGGTCACCACGTCGTGCAGCTCGGCGGCGATCCGCGCCCGCTCCTCCGCCACGGCCCGCCGCATCGCCTTCTCCTGGGCCTCCTGCAACCGGGTGAACCGGTCCCGGCCGGCCGCCAGCCGCCGTTGCCAGAACCCGACGAGGCCGGCCAGCACCCCCGCGACCAGCAGCACGACCCCGGGACTCGACCAGCCGGGGAGCGAGGGCGCCGCCTGCTGGAACGCGACGCCGGCCAGGACCGCCCCGACGACCAGCGCGGCCATGGCCCCCACCCGGTAACGGCTGTGCTTGACGGCACTGTAGGCGCCGATGACGCAGGTCAGCACGGTGATCCAGGAGGCGTGGTCGCCGATGGCCGCGGCCGCGCCCAGCACCACCCCGAACACCGCCAGCGGATACCGGCGCCTGGCCAGCAGAGGCAGCGCCGACAGGAAGACCAGCGGCCAGGGCGCGACGGAGGCCCCGTCCTCCCCTATGACCGACGGACGGGGTACGGGGGGCGGGGGCGGCGGCGGGATCCCGTACGTGGCCCCGCCGCTCCCGTACTCGGTCTTCGGGACGAACCGCACCGGACCGTCTCCGGCATAGCGCGCGGCGACGATCAGTGCGACGACCGTCAGCACGACCGCCAGCGCCAGGTCGGCGTACACCGCCCGCCGCGACAGCGGAGCGGGTTTCGGCTCCGGGCGCAGCGCGTCCCACAGTTGCTGACGCCAGTGTTCCGCGCGCCGGTACTCCGTCTCCATCGGCGTCTCCATCGGCTCATTGTGGGGGCGGGTGCCCCGCACCGCGTTCCCTCCGAACGAACGGCTCAACAAGCCGTCCCTCAGGCGTACTTCGCAGGGATGACCCCTGGTCCGAGTCCTCCGCGGGGAGGGCCGGACGTAGGTGTCGCGGCCGACGCGCGGCGTCGACGCCCGGCCCTACGTTCGCGGAGTCCGGCAACTTCTCCGCTCGAACCGACCGTAGGGACAGGCGAGTTCATGTTGCATGCCAACACGAGCCACGTGATCCAACTGGAAAGCGTGGCCAAGCGCTACGACAGCGCGGGCAGGCCCGCGCTCGGGCCGCTCACGCTCTCCGTCGAACAGGGCGAGGCCCTCGCCGTGACCGGCCCCTCCGGCAGCGGCAAGTCCACGCTGCTGAACCTCGTCGCGGGCCTGGACCGGGCGACCGAGGGAACCGTGTCCGTGGCCGGCCGACGGCTCGGCGAGCTGAACGAGCACGCGCTGGCCCGGTTCCGGCGTGAACACATCGGCATGGTCTTCCAGTTCTTCAACCTGCTCGACGATCTCACCGTCACCGACAACATCCAGCTTCCCGCCCAACTGACCGGCACCGCACGGCGCGAGACGGCCGCCCGCGCCGGGGAGCTCATGGAGGTGCTCGGCATCCAGAAGCACGCCCGCGCCTATCCGGGCCGTCTCTCCGGCGGCGAACGCCAGCGCGTCGCGGTCGCCCGGGCGCTGGTCAACCGCCCCGCCCTGCTGCTCGCCGACGAGCCGACCGGCGCCCTCGACAGCGCGTCGGGCCAGGACGTACGGGAGCTGCTGGTGGAGTTGCACCGGGGTGGCCAGACCATCGTGCTGGTCACCCACGACCTGGCGCTCGCCGAGGCGTGTGCGAGCCGCACGATCCACCTGGTCGACGGTCACCTCGCCCTCGACACCCGGGCGGGGGCGGCCCGTTGAACGGCTTCGGCTTCGGCTTCAGGACCGGCGGTGCGCTCGGCCGGGTCGTACGGTCCGGAGTGGGCCGGAGGCGGGTGCAGACCGTGGTGATCGCCGTGGCCACGATGATGGCCGTGGCCTCGGCGGTGGTCGCCGGGTCGCTGATCGTCGCCGCGAACGCGCCCTTCGACCGCGCGTTCACGCAGCAGCACGGCGCGCATCTGACCGTCCAGTTCGATCCGGCCGGAACGAGTGCGGCGCAGTTGGAGGCCACCAGGGAACTGACGGGCGTCACCGCGAGCGCGGGGCCCTACCCCACCACGACGATCAAGCCGGTGGACTCGGCGGGCGGGCACCTGCCGACGCTGACGCTCGTCGGACGGTCCGGTCCGCAGGCCGACGTGGACGATCTGGACCTCAAGTCCGGCCGGTGGGCGGCGAAACCGGGCGAGATCGTGCTGGACTCGTCGTTCTCCGGGCCCGGCCTCGGACTCGGCTCCACCCTCAGGACCTCCGACGCGGCGGACAGCCCGACCCTGACGATCGTCGGCTTCGCCCTGTCGGTCAGCAGGACCGCCGCTGCCTGGACGACCCCCGCCCAGGCCAGGGCGCTGACATCGGCGGACACCCCGCTCACCAGCCAGATGCTGTACCGCTTCGACTCGGCCGGCACGGAGGAACAGCTCACCGACGCCCGGAAGCAGCTCGCGGCGGCCGTGCCGTCCGGGGCGCTGCTGGGCAGCCAGTCCTACCTGGACACCAAGCGCGACGCGGACCAGGGCGCGGCGCCGACCATCCCGTTCCTCGTCGCCTTCGGGGTCCTCGGCATCGTGATGTCGGTGATCATCGTCGGCAGTGTGACCAGCGGCGCGGTCGGCACCGGTCTGCGCAGGATCGGCATCCTCAAGGCCATCGGCTTCACCCCGGGCGAGGTCGTACGGGCCTATGTGGCCCAGGCGTTGATCCCGGCCGCCGTCGGCATCGGGCTGGGCGTCGTCCTCGGCAACCTGCTCGCCGTACCGCTCCTCGACGACACCGAGCAGGCGTACGGCACCGCCACGCTGAGCGTGACCTGGTGGGTGAACGTCGTGGTGCCGGGCGCCGCGCTGCTGGTCGTCGGGACCGCCGCGCTGGTGCCCGCGCTGCGCGCCGGGCGACTGCGGACGGTCGAGGCCATCGCGGTGGGCCGGGCCCCGCGCACGGGCCGTGGCCAGTGGGCGCACCGGGCGGCGGGCCGGCTGCCGCTGCCCAGAGCGGTGACATACGGCCTCGCGAGCCCCTTCGCGCACCCGGTCCGCACGGCCGCGATGCTGCTCGCGGTGGCCTTCGGCACCGTCGCGGCGACCTTCGCCGTGGGGCTGACGGCGTCCTTGACGGCGGTCAGCGCAGCGGCTGACCCCGAGGAAAGCGCCGAGGTCATGGTCTTCGGCGGCGGCGGCGGCGGCGGCGGTGGCGGTGGCGGTGGCGGTGCTGGTGGCGGTGCTGGTATTGGTGGCGGCGGCGGACCCCGGCCCGACGAGGGCAAAACCGAGGCCCCGGCCGCTGATTCGGTACGCATACGCGCCGCCGTCGAGGCGAAGGAAGGCACCGCCTCGTACTACGGCATGACCCACGCCGACGCCTCCGTGGCCGGGGTCACCGGCTCGGTACCGGTCAGCCTCTACCAGGGGGATCTGGGTTCCGGCAGCTACGAGATGCTCTCCGGGAACTGGCTCGACGGCGCCGGACAGGTCGTGGTGGGCTCGGGTTTCCTGGAACGGACCGGGAGCGAGATCGGTGACACGGTGCGGGTGACCTACGAGGGGGACACCCGAACCCTGCGGATCGTCGGCGTGGCCTTCGACTCGTCGGACGGCGGCATGCAACTCCACGGGAACATCGCCGACTTCCCCGCGGCCCAGCCCCGGATGTTCCTCGTCGAGGTGGCTCCGGGTGTCCAGCCCGCCGAGTACGCCGCGAAGCTCGCCGCCGTGGTCCAGCCGCTGGGCGGCGACGCCATGGCCAACGCCCCTTCGCAGCAGGACAACTTCGTGATCATCCTGAACTCGATGGCGGCACTGCTCACCCTCATGCTGGTCTCCGTGGCCGGTCTCGGCGTCCTCAACTCCGTGGTCCTCGACACCCGGGAGCGCGTCCACGACCTCGGCGTCTGCAAGGCCCTCGGCATGTCACCCCGCCAGACGGTGAGCCTCGTACTCGCCTCGGTGGCCGGCATCGGCGTCCTCGGCGGCCTGATCGGCGTACCCGCCGGCTACGCCCTGCACGGCTTCGTCCTCCCGGTGATGGGCCACGCCGCAGGCACCGACCTCCCATCCTCCGTCCTCGACGTCTACACCCCCTGGCACCTGGCCCTCCTGATCCTGGCCGGCGTCACCATCGCCACCCTGGGCGCCCTCCTCCCCGCAGCCTGGGCAGCCAGAACCCGCACGGCAACGGCACTGCGCACGGAGTGAGAGGGAAACGGGGCTGGGGACGGGCACGAGGCGGGAAGGGGCGCAGGGCCGGGGGACGGGCACGGCCCCGGAGATCCGGGAGCAGCCCCGCAGGGGCGCTCCCGGCAGGGGCGCGGGGAACTGCGCGACAAGCCACAGCGCACCCGCACCCGAAGGCAGACCGTCCGCCCCGAGCTCTCAGTACTATTCGCTCCCGACGACACGGGGCCGGGGCTGGGGACCGGCGTGGCCCTGGAGATCCGTGAGCGGCCCGGCAGGGGCGCTCCCGGCAGGGGCGCGGGGAACTGCGCGACAAGCCACAGCGCTCCCGCACCCGAAAGCAGAACTCCGCCCCGACCCCCCAAAACGAGCGCTCACCCGATCTTCCGCGGCAACCGCAGGCTCAGCACCGTCGTCAGCGCGATGCCGGCCACCTGCACGACCAGCGTCGTCACCAGCGCGTCCCGCATACCCATCCCGGGGGCCAGGGAGAGGAACAGCGTGCCCAGGGTCGCCACGCCCAGCGCCAGGGCGGACTGCTGGATGGTGACCATGACCCCGCTGCCCACACCCGCCCTGGCCGGCTCGACCTCGGAGAGGATGATCCGGAAGAGAAGAGGAAGCTGCAGCGCCTGCCCCGCCCCCGCTACCGCCGCGCCCGGCAGCAGCTCCACCAGCCCCAGGTCCGGCCAGGAACGCCAGGCCGTGACGGCGATGAGAGCGACGCCCACCCCCTGGATCAGGCCGCCCGCCGTGACCACCCGGGTGCCGTACCGGGCGACCAGCCGCGGCCCGGCGAGGGAGACGGCGAAGAACGCCACCGCCATGGGCGCCAGGGCCAGCCCGGCCTGCACGGGGCCGAGGCCCGCGCCCCGTTGCAGGGCCACCGCGATCACGAACATGAAGCCGCTGAAGCCGATCGAGAACGGCACGATCATCACCAGGCCCCGCCGCAGCGACGTCAGCGCGAAGAGAGTCGGCGGTACGAGCGGAGTACGGCCCTCACGGTCCGCGCGGCGCTCGACCGCGTAGAACGCCGCCGCCGTGAACGGGAACGCGGCCAGGGCCAGCCAGGTCCACAGCGGCCAGCCCGCCGCCCGGCCCTCGGTGAGCGGGACGAGGAGCGTGATGAGGGAGGCGGCGAGGAGGGCGGTGCCGGGGACGTCCACCGGTTCGGGGTGCTGTGAGCGGGTCTCCGGGACCGTCCGGGCCGCCAGGACCAGGCCGAGCAGCACCACGGGCACGTTCACCAGGAACACCGAGCGCCAGCCGGTGCCCGCGATGTCCGCTGCCACGAGCACGCCGCCGAGGATCTGGCCCGCCACCATCGACAGGCCGGCTGTGGCGCCGTACAGGCTCATCGCCTTCGCGCGCCGCGGGCCCGCCGTCGCCGACTGGATCGTCGCGAGCACCTGCGGCAGCATCGCCGCCGACGCCGCGCCCTGTGCGATCCGGGCGGCCACCAGCGTCCACGCCGTCGGCGCCAGGCCGCATGCCAGCGAGGTGACCCCGAAGGCCGCCATACCGACCAGGAAGAGCCGGCGCCTGCCGAAGAGGTCGCCGAGCCGCCCGCCGAGGACGAGCAGGACGGCGTACGAGACCCCGTAGCCGGCGACCACCAGTTCGAGGACGGTCTCGCTCGCCGAGAGGTCCCGGCCGATGGTGGGCAGCGCGACGTTGACGATGAAGAAGTCGATCAGAGGGAGCGCCGCGCCGAGCAGCACCGTGAACAGGCCGGGCCCGCCGAGTACGGGTGGTCCCGTGGGGGAGCGGACGGCAGCGGTGGGTGAGGTGCTCGTTTCGGTCACGTCGACCAGGGTCCGCCTTCCCTGAAGGTGGTACCAGTGTGTCTTTATCCTGGTACCAGGAGTACCCGGAAACAGGGTCCGCGGGGAGTTCGCGGAGAGGGAGAGTGGGACCGTGACCACGACGACCCGCCAGGAAACTGTCGCACAGCACCGGTCCGGCCGGCGCGGCTCGGAGATCCGGCGGCACGAACTCGCCGTCTTCCTGCGCAGCCGCCGCGAGCGCATCGCCCCCGAGCAGGTCGGGCTGCCACGCGGTCCGCGCCGGCGCACGCCCGGTCTGCGCCGCGAGGAGGTCGCCCAGCTCTCCGCCGTGGGCGTCACCTGGTACACGTGGCTCGAACAGGCCCGTGCCATCCAGGTCTCCGAACAGGTACTCGACGCCCTCGCCCGCACGCTCCGCCTCGACCCGAGCGAACGCGCCCACCTCTTCCAGCTGGCCGGCACCGCCGACCCCACGCCCGCCGCGAGCTGCCCGGCGATCACCCCCGCCCTGCGCGAACTCCTGCGCGCCCTCGACCCCGTCCCGGCCTGCATCCAGAACAGCCGGTACGACATCCAGGCGTACAACCGCACCTACAGCCGTCTCATGGGCGACCTGGACGCCGTACCGCCCGAGGACCGCAACCTCCTGCTGCTCGTCTTCACGAACGAGGAGTGGCGGTCGTCGGTCGTCCTGCTCGAAGAGACGATGCGGGTGATGGCGGCCAAACTCCGGGTCCAGCAGACCGCCCATCTCGGCGAACCCGCCTGGAAGTTGATGCTGAAGCGGCTGCGTGCGGAGTCCGCGGAGTTCTGCGAGATCTGGGAGCGGTACGAAGTGATCAGCGCCGTCGGCAAGACCAAACAGTTCCGCAACCGGCACGTCGGCCTGCTCACCGTCGACCACACCGACCTGTGGCTCGCCCCGGAGCTGGGCACCCGCCTGGTGACGATGGTCCCGTCGGACGACGAGACGCGCGAGCGGCTGGAGAAGCTGCACGCGATGGTCGTGGGCGAGGAGTCGAGCAAGGCGGAGTCCCGTACCACGTAGTGGCTTACCACCCAGTCCCGTACCGCGTAGGTGCATACCGCGTACACCGAGCGGTCGGGAAAGGGGCTCAGCTGGTCCGTTCCGGTCGAGGAACCGATCACCGGTGGGCAATTTCGTTCTCGATCAGGGGTGTTGGCAGTGGCGTCCGGAGTGTGCGCAGGCGTTTCCCTACCGTCGTGAGTGGATCAACGACACCTGGGGAGGCGCTCTCGATGACGGAACACGCAGCTGAGCAGGCACATGAGCACGCACACACGACCGCCCGAAGCATCTCCGTGGACGCGCTGCGGCCAGGCGACCACGCGTGCCTGGATGTCCCCGACTCCCAGGCCCACTGGCAGGTACTGACCGCCTACACCCGCGCCGGACTGACCCGCGGCGAGAAGGTGATGGTCGTCCTCGACCCGGCCGACGTGGGTGACGACGACGCCCTGGCCCGGCTGGACGGCGGCACCGGACACGCCGAAACCGCCCTGCGGAGCGGGCAGTTGGAGATCGCCCGCAACACCGCGGTGTACGTCCCCGACGGCAGCTTCTCCCGGGAACGCCAGTTCCGGCTGTACTCCGGCGAGTTGGAGAAGGCGAAGGCCGAGGGGCGGACCGGGCTGCGGGTCGGGGCCGACATGGCCTGGGGGCCGCGCGCGGGCGTCAGCGACGACCAGCTGCTCGACTACGAGGCCTTCATGGAACCGCTGTTCGTCGATCCCCGGCTCACCGCGATGTGCTGGTACAGCCGTCACCAGTACACCGACCACCTGGTGGCTGCGATGCGGACGGTCCACCCGCTCCAGGTGATGACCCACCTCGACGCGCTCGAAGTGTCGTGTACCGACGGCGGTCTGCGGATCGCCGGCTCCGCCGACCCCGGCACCCGCGAGGAGTTCACCGCCACCCTGCGCGCACTGCTGAGCCACCGCGAGTACGCCGGTCCCACCCCGCTGCGCTACGAACTCGACCTGACCGACCTGTTCTACATGGAGGCGCACGCCGCCTGGCAGTTGATCGACTTCGCCCGCAGCATGCCCGACGGCGACACCCTCGACGTCCGCTGCGGACCGATCCTCGAAGCGGTTCTGCGGGGCCTCGGCTCCGACGACGTACGGCAGTTGAGGCTCCGGACGGACGCGGCGCAGGCCGGAGGACAGGTGTGGCGAGAGACAGGGGACGCGGTCAGCGGGGCAGGCCGCTGAACCAGGCAGCGACCTGACTCCGGGCGGCGAAGCCCAGCTTGGCGAGGATGCGCTGGGCATGCCCCTCGGCCGTACGCCGCGAGATCACCAGCCGTTCCGCGATCTGGCGGTTCGTCAGGCCCGACGCGATCAGCGCGGCCACCTCCAGCTCGCGGCGGGTGAGTCCGGTGTCGGGGACGGGGGGCGCGGGCCGTGCGCCACGGCCGGCTCGCGACGCGGTGCGCGGCCCGGACCCCGGCCGGGTCCTGTCGCCGAGTGCGTAGGCGAGCGCCTCCCGGGCCGACAGCTCGTAACCCCGCCGGTGGGCCTCGACGTACCCGCCGTCGCCCAGCGCCTCGCGGGCCTGCCGCTCAGCCGGGGGGAGGTGGTCCCCCTGCGGTTGCCCGGCCGGCGGGGCGTGGCCGAGGTCGTAGCGGATGCGGTGCGCCGCGCCCCGCAGCACGGTCGCCCGCTCGGCGTCGCCCCGGGCGGCGGTCACGACGGCCAGCAGCTCCAGGGTGCCGCCGACGGCGTGCGGCTCACCGGTGACGTACGGCAGCCGCAGACAGCGCCGGGCGCTCTCGGTGGCGGCCTCGTGCTCGCCCAGGGCCCAGCGGGCGGTGGTGAGCGCGCCCAGGACGTACGAGCGGACCCACTGCTCGCCGTACGCCTCGCACACGGCGAGGGCGTCCGCGCACAGCGGCACCGCCCGCTCGGGCCGGCCGTGGAAGGTGAGCGTGGCCGCCATCTCGACCCGGCTGAGGATGTGGAAGGCGAGGAGCCGTCCCTCGTCGTCGCCGGAACTCCCGGGGTGCCCGCCCAGGACGTCGGCCAGTGGCCGGACGTCCGGTATCTCGTGCGGGGCCAGGGTCGGGGGGTGCGGGGCGCCGGCCAGCAGCACGGCGCTGGTGCGGCTGCGGACCAGCGGGATCAGGGCGGCGGCCCAGTGCGCGCGGGCCAGTTCGGGTGACGGGCGGGCGCCCTCGCGCCGGGCCAGACGCTGCCACCAGTGCCGCAGCTCCGCCCAGGCGCCGCGCGCGATCCAGTAGAACCACAGGCTGCCGACCAGACGCAGCCCGCGCGGGGACTCGCCGGGGGTGGTGAGACAGAAGTCGAGCACCGCGCGCAGGTTGTCGTGCTCGGCGCGCAGCCCGGCCAGGGTGCCGGGCTGATCCGGCCCGAACCAGCTCCGCTCATGCTCCTGGGCGAGCCGCACGAAGTGCCCGCACAGCCGCCGCCGCGTCTCCCCGGCGGCACCGAGCGCCTCCAGTTTCTCCAGCCCGTACTCACGGAGGAGGGTGAGCATCCGGTACCGGGCGCCCCGGTCACCCTCACCCTCCTCCCTGACCAGCACGGACTTCTCCACCAGCCCGGCCACGGCGTCCAGGACACCGGACCCCGTACACACCGCCTCCGCCGCCGCCAGGTCGAAGGTGCCGGTGAACACCGACAGGCGGGCCCAGGTGAGCTGTTCCGCGGGGGTGCACAGGTCGTGGCTCCAGTCCATGGCTGAGCGCAGGGTCCGGTGGCGGGGTGGGGCGGCCGGGCTGCCGGAGGTGAGGAGGCGGTAGGGGTCGCCGAGGCGCTCTCCGAGGCGTTCGTCCAGTTGCTCCACGCCCAGCGCGTGCATCCGTACGGCCGCCAGTTCGATGGCCAGCGGGAGGCCGTCCAGGCGGTGGCAGAGGCGGGCCACGGCGGCCCGGTTGTGGTCGGTGATCTCGAAGCCGGGAGCCACGGCCGCCGCCCGGTCGGCGAACAGGCGCAGGGCGGGGAACTCCGTTCCCTGGAGGGCGTCCCCCGGGGCCGGGGTGGCCAGCGGGGCCACCGGGAGCAGCTGTTCCCCGGTGAGGCCGAGCCGGTGGCGGCTGGTGGCGAGGACCCGGACACCCTCGGTCCCTGCGAGCACGGCGGCCACCAGCGCGGCACAGGCGTCCGACACGTGCTCGCAGTTGTCCAGGACCAGCAGCAGCCGCCTGCTGCGCAGATGCTCGACGACCGACTCCAGCGGCGCCCGTCCCGTCTCGTCCCGGATGCCGAGCGCGTCCGCCACCGCGAGCGGCACCAGCGCGCCGTCCCGCACGGCGGCCAGCGGCGCCGACCGGACCCCGTCGGGGAAGCCCCGTACGGCACCCTCCGCCACCCGCCCCGCGAGCCGGGTCTTGCCGACCCCGCCGGGGCCGGTGAGCGTCAGCAGCCGGGTGGTCGTCAACATCCGCCTGGCCTGCGCCAGTTCATGGCGCCGGCCCACGAAACTCGTCGCCGGTACGGGGAATCCGACCGTTCGCCGCGACCCGGCTGCGCCCACGATCGGCCACGCCCTCTTCGAGTTGGTGGAGTTGATGGAGCCCTTGCATGATCCACAACGGTGATCATCGGCAAGGAGTTACACCAACCGCTCACATCCGCGTGCGCGCCCCCGCCGCGTCCCGTGCGCCCGTCTCCCCGCCCCCACCCGCGTCCGTGGCCCTGTCGGCCTCGTCCACCAGCCGTCCGGCCGTCCGCTCCGCCGTCCGCCGGGCCCAGCCGCCGGTCGTGACGGCACCCAGGACCAGTACGGCCAGCCCGCAGCCCGCGATGATCCACCAGCCGGGCCGCGCCGCCGATGCGAAGACCTCCTTGTACGGGCCCGAGCCGAGGCCCGACGCCAGCACCGCGCCGATCACCGCGACCCCGAGCGTGCCGCCGGTCTGGCGGCTGGTGGAGGCGACCGCGGCGGCCACCCCGGCCTGGGCGCGCGGCATGCCCGAGACGGCCGTGTTGGTGATGGGCGCGTTGACGAAGCCGAAACCGAGGCCGAACAGGAAGTACCCGATCACGAGTGTCACGTTCGACGTCTCCGCGTCGAAGGCCGCGAAGAAGACCCCGCTCGCGGTCATCGCGGTCCCGGCCATGAGGAGCGAGAACCGCGGCCCCCGGCTGCCGACCAGCCGCCCCGAGAGCGGCGCGCACACGAAGCACATGACCGCCATCGGCAGCATCCACAGACCCGCGTGCAGTGCGGACAGCCCCCGCACGTTCTGGAGATACAGCGTCGACAGGAACAGGAACCCGCTCAGCGCCGCGAACGCGCTGATCGCGATCACGGTCGCCCCGCTGAACGGCGCCGACCGGAAGAACCGCAGGTCGATGAGGGGTTCGGCGCGCCGGGGCTCGTAGTACAGCAGCCCGAGCAGCGCCGCCAGGGCAACCGCCGCGAGGCCGAGCGTGTGCGTGGCCGGGGAACCGGGCGCCTCGATGATCGTGTACGTCAGCGAGCCGAGCAGCGCGATGACCAGGAGCTGGCCGACCGGGTCCGGGCGGCGGGCCTTCGGCGCCCGGGACTCGGGGATGTACCGCCAGGTCAGCAGGAGCGCGGCGATACCCACCGGCAGGTTCATCCAGAAGATCGAGCGCCAGCCGACGGTGTCCACGAGCAGGCCGCCGACGATCGGGCCCGCGGCCATGGAGATGCCGACGACCCCGCCCCACACCCCGATCGCCCGCGCCCGCTCGCGAGGGTCGGTGAACGTGTTGGTGATGATCGACATGGCGACCGGGTTGAGCATCGAGCCGCCGACCGCCTGGATCATGCGGAACACGATGAGCCAGTCGAGGCTCGGGGCGAGCGAACAGAGCACCGAGCCGAGCGTGAACAGCACCAGCCCGGTCTTGAAGACCCGGCGGCGGCCGATCCGGTCGGCGGTCGAACCGGCGAGCATCATCAGCGAGGCCAGCACCAGCGTGTACGAGTCGAGCGCCCACTGCATACCGGCCACGCTCGCGTCGAGGTCTCTCTCCATGGAGGGCAGCGCGACGTTGAGCACGGTGACGTCGAGACTCACGATCAGCAGGCTCATACAGCAGATCGCGAGCACCAGCATGCGGCGGTGGGGGCTCAGCTCGGACATGCGGTCCATAGTACGGCTAACTAATGACTTTGGCTGTACTCCATCCGGTGCGAGAGAATGGGCCAATGTCCACGCCCGTGACCGCACCCGCGGCCCCTCTCCAGATCGGCCCGCACACCGTGCGGCCGCCCGTCGTCCTCGCCCCCATGGCCGGGATCACGAACGCGCCCTTCCGCACCCTGTGCAGGGAGTTCAGCGGCGGCAAGGGCCTGTTCGTCAGCGAGATGATCACGACCCGGGCGCTGGTCGAGCGCAACGAGAAGACCATGCAGCTGATCCGCTTCGACGCGACCGAGAAGCCGCGCTCGATCCAGCTGTACGGCGTCGACCCGGCGACCGTCGGCAAGGCCGTCCGCATGATCGCGGAGGAGGGCCTCGCCGACCACATCGACCTCAACTTCGGCTGCCCGGTCCCGAAGGTGACCCGGAAGGGCGGCGGCTCGGCCCTCCCGTACAAGCGGCACCTGCTGCGCGCGATCCTGCGCGAGGCGGTGTCCGGCGCCGGGGACCTCCCGGTCACCATGAAGATGCGCAAGGGCATCGACGACGACCACATCACCTACCTCGACGCCGGCCGTATCGCGGTGGAGGAGGGCGTGACGTCCATCGCCCTGCACGGCCGCACCGCCGCCCAGCACTACGGCGGCACGGCGGACTGGGACGCCATCGCCCGCCTCAAGGAGCACGTGCCGGAGATCCCGGTCCTCGGCAACGGCGACATCTGGTCGGCCGAGGACGCGCTGCGGATGGTCCGGGAGACCGGGTGCGACGGGGTCGTGGTCGGGCGCGGATGCCTCGGGCGTCCGTGGCTGTTCGCGGACCTGGTGGCGGCGTTCGAAGGGCGTACGGAGGACATCGCGCGCCCGTCGCTCCGTGAGGTCGCCGACATCATGGTCCGGCATGCCACCCTGCTCGGCGAGTGGATCGGGGACGAGGCGCGCGGGGTCATCGATTTCCGCAAGCACGTCGCCTGGTACCTGAAGGGCTTCGCGGTCGGCTCCGAGATGCGCAAGCGTCTCGCGATCACCTCGTCGCTGGCCGAACTCCGCTCCGGGCTGGACGAGTTGGACCTCGACCAGCCCTGGCCCCTCGGCGCCGACGGCCCCCGCGGCCGTACGTCCGGCAACAACCGGGTGGTGCTGCCGGACGGCTGGCTGAAGGACCCGTACGACTGCGCGGGCATCAGCGAGGACGCCGAACTGGACACGTCCGGGGGCTGATTCGCTCCCTCGTGCCTGTTCAGTGACTGTTCCGACTGTTCTGGTCTGTCTGTCCTAGGGGTTTGAACTGCACTCGTTCTAGTGAAGTGTGAGTGATTATTAGCGTTCACGGGTGAGTGCCTTCTACCGTCGGGAATGTGAATCTGACCGAGTGGGCGAAGGCCCAGGGTGTCCATCCGCAGACCGCGCGTCGCTGGTTCCGTGAGGGAACGCTGCCGGTGCCCGCGATGCGGGTGGGTCCGCGCACGATCCTGGTGAACATCGAGGCCAACCAGGCCGTCGATGTCGTCGGTGGTGTGGGCCTGTACGCCCGGGTCTCCTCCCACGACCAGAAGGCTGACCTGGAGCGGCAGGCGGCCCGGCTCGTGGAGTGGGCGGCGAAGGCCGGGCACCGTGTCGTCCGCGTGGAGTCGGAGGTCGCCTCGGGCATGAACGGTGCGCGGGCGAAGGTCCGCCGCCTGCTGGCCGATCCGGCCGTGATGACGGTGGTCGTCGAGCACAAGGACCGCCTGGGCCGGATGAACGTCGAGCTCGTCGAGGCCGCGCTGGCCGCGCACGGCCGCCGCCTCGTCATCCTCGACGAGGGCGAGGTCGAGGACGACATGGTCCGCGACATGACCGAAGTGCTGACCTCGTTCTGTGCCCGCCTGTACGGCCGCCGCTCGGCGAGGAACCGCGCGCAGAAGGCGCTGGAGGCGGCCGCGGAGTGAACGAGCGCAAGAAGCCGTTGCGTGCGGTCCGGGAGCCGTTCGTGGTCCAGGAGGCGACGGGCGTCGCGATCCGTGACCGGTTCAAGGACCTCACACCCCAGGACGAGAAGGTCCTGCGCCTGGTCGGCGCCCACATGGGCGGCCTCGCCGGCGCTGACCTCGCCCTGTACTCGCGGGCCGGTTTCGAGCGCACCAACGACTCCTGAGCCGCCCGCAAGCAGGACCTGACCGCACAGTCGTCGTCGCGGTGGGCAGGCTCCCTCACGAAGGGCACCCACGACCAGTACGCCCTGGCCCGGCGCGGCCAGTTCGCGCACCGGGACAAGCTCGCCGACGGCATCCGGATGCTCGTGCACCGCCTGTCTCTCCCGGTCGGGGAGAAGGGCACCAAGAGCAAGCCGGGCGGCTACCGGTCGCAAGGCGAGTGGTTCCGCAAGTCCCGCCGACTGCACATCCTCAAGGCCCGCCTCGCGGCCGTTCAGGAGGACATCGCGACCGGTCGGGTGCACGTGGTGCGCGGTGGGAAGCAGCTCGCGAACAACCGGCACAACCTGGCCGCCGCCCAGCTCACCGAGACCGGATGGCGGGAACGCTGGGAGGCGGCCCGCTGGTTCTTGAGCGCGGACGGCGAGTCGGGGAAGCGGTTCGGGAACGAGACGATCCGCGTCAGTCCGGACGGCGAGGTCTCGATCAAGCTGCCCAAGCCGCTTCAGCACCTGGCCAACAGCCCGCGCGGCCGGTACGTCGTGACCAGCCGCGTCATGTTCCAGTACCGGGGCGAGGAGTGGGCCGACCGTGTCGCCCACAACCGTGCGGTCGCGTACGAGATCCACCTCGACGTACTCAAGGGCCGCTGGTACCTGACTGCCTCCTGGAAGCGGCCTGCCGTCCAGACGATCCCCCTGCAGGCGGCGCGCGTTGGCGGGCTGATCGGGGTGGACACGAACGCCGACCACTTCGCCGCGTACCGCCTCGACAAGCACGGCAACCCGGTCGGTGACCCGCAGCGCTTCTGGTACGACCTGACCGGCAGCGCGGACCACCGCGACGCGCAGCTGCGGCACGCGCTCAGCCAGTTGCTCCGCTGGGCCACCCGGATCGGCGTGCGGGCGATCGCCGTCGAGGACCTGGACTTCTCCGACGGGAAGACCCGCGAAAAGTTCGGCCGCAAGAAGCGGTTCCGCCAGCTCATCCACGGCATTCCCACCGGCAAGGTCAAGGCCCGGCTGGTGAACATGGCCGCCGAGCACGGCCTGGCCCTGGTCGCCGTCGACCCGGCGTACACCTCCAAGTGGGGCGCCGAGCACTGGAAGACACCCCTGGCCAACAAGAAGCGTGCGATGACCCGCCATGACGTGGCGGGCATCGCGATCGGAAGGCGCGCCCTCGGGCACCCGGTCCGGCGACGGACGAAACCGCCCCGCACCCACCAGAGCGATGGTGGCGGGCATCGGAACGTCCAGGCCGAATCGGGCACCCGGGGGCGTGAGGGACTCCGCCGAACACGGAACGGAACCAGCCCCCCGAGGGCGGCGACCGGCCATGCGGTCACAGCGGAGAACCAGCGTGCCCAACACCGTTCGGGACACGCGGCTGAGCATGAGCCCTGGCAACAGGACTCACTCCCGCTCAGTTTCTAGGAACGGTGGAGCCGTACGCCGTCAGGAACTTGTCGCGGAACGCGCTCATCTTCCAGACCGGGGCTTCGTCGGTGGGGCGCAGGCCGTCCGACCAGTTCCAGTCGGTGATCTTGTCCAGGACCTTCGGGTCCTTGGCCACGATCGAGATCGGCACGTCACGGCTGGCGTTGGGGCCGCTGACCTGGGACATGGGCTGGTGGTCGCCGAGGAAGACGAGAACGGTGTCGTCGGTGCCGTACCGCTTCAGCCAGTCGACGACGCTGGTGACCGAGTACTGGATCGATTTGCCGTACTCCTGCTTGGCCTGGGTTTCGTCGTAGAGGACGTCCTTCGGGTCCTTGCCCGCCTTCTGGATGTCCTCGAACACCGAGCCGTCGCCGAGCTGGTCCTGCGGGACCGTCTCAGGAAGCGGCGCCCAGGGCTGGTGACTCGAGGTCAGGATGATCTCCGACATCAGCGGCTTGTCGCTCTTCCTGCCGTGCTCCAGGCGCTGGAAGGCCTCCAGCGTGTACTGGTCCGGCATCGTCGACCAGCTGAACTTCGGTCCCTTGTAGCCGAGATCCCTGGACTCGTAGTTCTTCTCCAGGCCGTAGAACTCCTCCTCCGGCCACCGCTTCTGCACGCCCGGCATCACCCCGACCGTCCGCCAGTCGCCGGTCCGCCGGAACGCCTCGGTGAGGGTGAGGCGGTCGCTGTTGACGAGGGTGTTGTAACGCTGCTGGTTGTTGATCCACAGGCCCGACAGGAACGTGGAGTGGCCGAGCCAGCTGCTGCCGCCGTACGTCGCCGAGGTCAGCCAGCCGCTCTTCGCGGCGAACCCGGCATCCGTCAGGGTCCGGGTGCCGTCGGCGAGCGTCTTGCCGACGCCGGGCGCCATGACCGGGTCCTCGATCGCGCTGCGGCCGTAGCTCTCGATGAACATGACGATGACGTCCTTGCCGCGCAGGTCCGGCACCAACTGGTCGCCGGGCGTGTTGGCGAAGGGGTCCTTCTTGGCGAACTTCTCGAACGCCGCCTCGTCGCGGAACGTGTCGCTGGCCCGCCGCGCGTGCACCTTGACGACCCCGGCGGTGTGGTCCGAGGCGATCGGCACACCGCCGATCGTGAGGCCGAGGGACATGGAGGTGATCCAGACAGTGCCGGCGATGAGCGTGGCCTTGGTGGCGACGGTGTTGTTGCGGGCGAGCAGGCCGCTGAGCCGCACGGTCGCGAGGGCTGTCACGACGGGCAGGAGCAGCGCGAGCGCGATCACGGCGAGGGTGGCGGCGATCGAACCCGCCGTGCCGATGGTGTCGGTGAGGTACGACTGCGCGTCGGCGAGAAGTTGCCAGTCGAGCACGAGGTTGAAGTGCCGGCCCAGGTACTCGACGAACCCCATGTCGAGCAGGTTCAGCACGGTCAGCGCACCGAGGAACGCGCCGATGCCCGCCGCCGCGATCACCCGCGGCCGGCGCGGCATCGCGAGCAGCACGACGGCCCCGACGATCGCCTCCGCCGGGAGCCGGAAGAACTCGGAGATCCTGAGATTGCCGAGGGTGTTCGGCATCTGCAGGGCGCCGATCACGAGGAGCACGGAGAGCGCGGTGACCGCCCAGCGGAGGTTACGGGCGGCGGTGGGACGCCGGGTGCGCCAGTCGGGCTTGGCCGCGTCCCCGGGTGCGGTGAGGTCGGTGGACTCCTGGGGCTCGGCCGACTTGCCGGGCTGGTCGGGCTCAGTGGACTTGCTGGCTTCGGCGGCCTCCGTCGGCTCGGCGGCTTCGGCGGGCCTGCTGGCCTCGTCGACCTGCGCGGGCTTGGCGGCCTTCGCGGGCCTGCTGGGCTCGTCGGGCTTGCTGGCTTCGGTGGCTTCGGTGGTGTCCGAGGCCTCGGCGGCCCCTGTGGGCTTGGCAGCTTCGGCGGCCCGCGTGGGCTTGCTGGGCTCGGCTGCGGAGGCTTCCTCGGCCGGCGTGCCCTCGGCTGCTGCTTCCTGGACCGGGGGCTCCTCGGCTGCCGGTTCCTCAACCGCCGTATCAGCAGCCTCGGTTACCGGCTCGGCTGCCGTCTCGGACGAAGGTTCCTCGGTGGTGGCGTCCGTCGTTGGGATGTTGCGCGTGAACAGAGGCACCCCGAAGATCCTTCCGTGTGGCCGTGCAGGAGCGGCGGACCCGGCGTGGGAGCCGAAGTCCGTCACCATCCCGTACGGCGGGCCCCCGGCCTGCGTTCAGCCGCCGCGCCCAAAGCAGTCCTGGTGAAGTCGGGTGCGCAACGCGCGCCCCAAAGGGGCGCGGGGCTGTGTCGATCTGCGGCTCCACCGCGGGGCGCGACCAGCCCTCACCGGCCCGCGGCAAACGAACCGCATATCCCGCGGAGCGCCAAGCACCCGGCAAACACCGGGCAAACGCCTCACCAAGTGACCGGCCACACGTCCTGCTGTACGTCCTGTCAGGCGCCCCCGACCGCCGTGAGCAGCGCCAACGGAGCCGCCGCCGACCGGGATTCCCGTACACACGCGTGCGGGTAGGGCACGGGCTCGCCGTGGGTGTCGCGGGCGTAGCCGGCGAGGACCTCGGGGAGGCGGTGGCCGGTGGCGGTCGCCGCGTCGACGAGCGCGTGGGCGACCGTACGGGCCTCGTCGTGCAGGCCGTACCGGGAGAGGCCCAGCGCGATCAGGGCGTTGTCGTGCGGCCAGACCGAGCCCCGGTGGTACGAGAGGGGGTGGTAGGCCAACTGGCCCGAGGCCAGTGTCCGTACGCCCCAGCCGGAGAAGAAGTCCGGCTCGACCAGGCGCCGGCCCACCTTCTCGCCGTACTCCTTGTCGAGCAGTCCCGACCAGAGCAGATGGCCCGCGTCGGAGGCGAGCGCGTCGACCTTGTTGCCGTCTCCGTCGAGCGCGAGGGCCGGGAAGGAGTGCTCCGGCATCCAGAAGTCCCGCTGGAAACGGTTGCGGAGGTCGTCGGCCGCCTGTTCCAGGAGGGCGGCGTACGTCTCGTCGTCCCATACCGTGCGGGCCAGTTGGGCGGTACGGCGCAGCGCGTCGTACGCGTAACCCTGGGCCCCCGCCGCCATCACCGGGCCGCTTGCGCGGGTGCCGTCGGCCGAGCAGATGGCGCCGGGGGAGTCTTTCCAGTTCTGGTTGGCGAGGCCGCCCTGGTCGGCCCGGTAGACCAGATAGCCACGGGAGGTGAGCCCGCCGTGGTCGAGCATCCAGCCGATCGCCGCGCGGGCGTTGGCCTCCAGACGGCGGGCCAGGGCGGTGTCGCCGGTCTGCTCGACGTACGCGCCGAGGAGCACCAGGAACAGCGGGGTCGCGTCGACCGAGCCGTAGTAACGCCCGTACGGCACCTGCCCGAAGTGCGCCAGCTCGCCGTGCCGTACCTCGTGCACGATCTTGCCCGGCTGGGCCACGGAGTCCGCGCCGACCTCGGTCGCCTGGGTCGCGGCGAGCGCGGGGAGGGTGGCGGCGGCCAGTTGGGGGCGGTACGGGAGTGCGAAGAGCGAGGTGAGGAGTGCGTCGCGGCCGAGGAGGGTGAGGAACCAGGGGGCGCCGGCGGCCGGTACGCGCAGTTCCTCGCCGTCGGGTCCGGTCGCGGGTACCTGAAGGGAGGCCAGGTCGGCGAGGCCGCGTGCGCAGGCCGCCGCCAGCTCCGGCCAGCCGGTGGGGAAGGCGACGCCCTCGACGAACTCCCCTTCCAGGGCGAGGAGTTGGTCGTTCGCGGCGGTGGGCGAGGCGGGCACGATCGGCTCACTCGTCGCCCCGTGCGGGCGGGCCGCGACGCGCATCGCCAGTTCCGCCGAGCCGTGCGGTTCGAGTTCCAGGGTCCAGACGAGGCGCCGGGCGCCCGTGCCCGTCTCCTCGACGGCGTCGGGGGCGGGCTCGGCGGTGACCGTCGTACAGGAGCGCCACTCACCGCGCCGGTAGCTGAACTCGACGCCGTCGTCGAGGACTTCACGTTTGCGGACGGCGCCGGACTTGACGTACGTCCGGTGGTCGGAGCGCAGCTCGAACTGGTCCGTGAAGTCGGCGTCGGCGGTGACCGCGATCCGGACCGTCACCGGCACCGGACGGTTGCTGGTCACGCGCAGCGCCTCGACGAACGCGCCGTCCCCGACGGCCTGTTCACGGAAGAGCGTGTAGGCGGGCGGCTCCTGACGGCCCCCGCGCGGTACGAGCACACAGTGCGCGGTGTCCCCGTCCGCGACCGGGCTGAGTGTCTCGGGCACAGCGCCGTCGACGGTGAGCTGCCAACGGCTCAGGTGCCGTGCGTCGCGCACGAACAACCCGTCGGGCTGGCTGCCGCCGCGCACTCCGCTGATGTCCCCGCCGTCGCTCACGGCCGCGAACGTCCCGCCGTGTACGAGCAGATGATGCCGGTCCGTCATCCCCGGTCCCCTCCCTTGTCACGCGCATCGCTCAAGTCGAAAACACTGATGTCGCCGATGTTGCTGATGTCGCCGACACCGTCGGCGGGCCGCTGGTGGAGCAGGTCGAGGGTGAGCGCCGCCGTCCAGCTGAAGCCGAGGGCTCCGCAGGCCTCGCCGGTGTACGGGTCCACGTACTCCGCGAACTCCGACGTGTCGGCGGTGTCCACCAACGCCGTACGCAGCTCGTCGGCGTACGCCCGCTCCCCGTGCTGCCGCAGCCCGCGCTCCACCAGCCACCCCGTGTTGAACCAGGCAGGGCCGCGCCAGTAGCGGTGCGGGTCGAAGGCCTCGCCGAGCAGGTCGTAGGACGGTACGAGGCGGGCGGCGCCGCCGACCCCGAAGTGCGGCCCGCGCGCGGTGCGCACGAGGGTGGCGGCGATGTCCCGGGGGAGCGTCGGCAGGAGCAGCGGGATCAGCCCGGAGACGCTGCGCTCGGGCACCAGGGCACCGCCGCGCACATCACGGCAGAAGAACATGCCCTCCGCCGGGTCCCACAGCCGCTCCACCAGGGCCGCCGTCAGACGTTCCGCGCGGGCGTCCCGGGCCGTCCCCGTAGCGCCCAGTTCGTGGGCGATCCGGGCCAGCGCGTGTTCCGAGGCGATCAGCAGGGCGTTGAAGGAGGGGTCCTCGACGGCGAACTCGCCGGCGCCGTCCGCATACTCCCCGTCCCGGTAGTCGGCGGCGAGTCGCACGTACCGCCCGTAGTCCAGGTCCGTCGGGCGGTCCTCGGCGGCTCCGTGATCGAGGTCGGCGCGGCGGAAGGAACGGGCCGGGGCCGGGGTGACACGGCTCAACGGGGCGTCCCAGCAAGGGCTGTTGTCCATCCCCTGCTCCCAGGGGTGCACGACCGACGCGAGGCCGCCCCCGCCCAGGTCGCGGCGGTGCAGCAGATAGCGGTGCCAGGCGGCGAGCGCCGGGTAGGCGCGGGCGAGGAAGCCACGGGAGCGGGACAGCCCGGGGTCGGCCTGGTGCACCAGCCAGACGGCCAGCGCGTGCACCGGTGGCTGCACGATGCCGGACGTCTGTACGGTGCGCGGGGCGCCCGCAGCGCGCCCCGCGGTCGAGGAGCGCCAGAAGTCGGGGCTCGGGAAATACGCGTCGAGCGGGACGGAGGGATTGAAGACAATGTGCGGGATCCGCCCGTCGGCCCACTGGGCGGACAGCAGCGTCTCCAGTTCCGTCTGCGCCCGCAGGGGCGAAAGATGCCGCAGGCCGATCGCGATGAACGCGGAGTCCCAGGACCACTGGTGCGGATACAGGCCCCGTGAGGGCACCGTCGACACGCCCGTCCAGTTGCCGTCGAGGATCTCGGCTGCCCTGATGTGCACAGAGCCGGCGCGCTCCGCCGGATCGTATACAACGCCCTCCGGGCCCGGTACCTCACCATGGCCGGGAAAGCGAGGTGAGGAAGTGGTGCGTACGGGGTCCACGTTCCCCGTGCGACGGGCGGTGAGCTGGGTTGTGCGGTCCACTCGGTACTCCCCGAAGACGCTCGTCCTGCCAGTTCGGTAGTGGCTACCGTAGGGTTACGTCTATTTAACACGCAAAACTCAATATGTAATGCAAGCTTGAGAAACACAAGGGGGTGCGCATGAGTAGTCGTGCTCAGGCGAGCGCGGGCGATCTGCTCGAACTGGTACGCAGCGGACGCGCCACGACTCGCGGTGCCCTGCAACAGGTGACAGGTCTCTCACGCGCGACCGTCGGCCACCGCCTGGACCGGCTGTTCCGCGCGGGCTGGCTGCGCGAGGGTGCCTCGGGCCCGGTCGACTCACCGCTGGGCGGTCGCCCCTCGATCACTCTGGAGTTCGACGACGACCACGCCGTCGTCCTCACCGCCGACCTCGACACCCGTCACGCCCGCGCCGCCGTCCTCACCCTCACGGGTGAGCTCCTCGCGGAACACTCCGGCACCCTGGCTGTCGACGACGGCCCCGACGCCGTACTCGGCGACCTCGGCCGCTGGTTCGCGGAACTCCTCACGAAGACCGGCCACCGCCCCTCCGCGGTCTGCGGCATCGGCCTCGCGGTACCGGGCCCGGTCGACACCGACACCGGCCGTGTCGTCCAGCCGCCGATCATGCCCGGCTGGGACGACTACGACATCAGAACCCGCCTGGCCCGCGCCTTCGCCGAACACACGGACGAGCCGGTCGCCGCGACGATCCCGGTACTGGTGGACAACGACGCCAACCTCATGGCGTACGGCGAACAGCGCACCGGCTACCCCGACTGCTCGGCCTTCGTCCTGGTGAAGGTCTCGACGGGTATCGGCGCGGGTGTGGTGGTCGGCGGTTCGGTCTTCCGGGGCATCGACGGCGGCGCCGGGGACATCGGGCACATCCGCGTTCCGCAGGGCGCCGACGCGCTGTGCCGGTGCGGGTCGTACGGCTGCCTGGCCGCCGTCGCCAGTGGTGGCGCCGTCGCCCGCCGACTCGTCGAGGCGGGGGTGCCGGCGGCGTCGGGCTCCGACGTACGGGACCTGCTCGCGGCCGGGCACCCGGAGGCGGTCGCGCTCGCCCGGGAGGCGGGGCGGAGCGTGGGGGACGTACTGGCGACGGTGGTGACGCTGCTCAACCCCGGCGTGCTGATGATCGCGGGCGACCTGGCCGGCACGCCGTTCCTGACCGGCGTACGGGAGCTGCTGTACCAGCGGGCACTGTCGAGGTCGACCGCTCATCTGGACGTGGTGACGTCGAGGCTGGGGGAGCGGGCGGGGCTGGTGGGGGCCGGGGCGATGGTCGTCGAGTACCTGTACGCGCCGGAGCGGGTGGAGGAGCGGTTGGCGGCGCTCGGGGTGTGAGCGAGGGAATACGTGAGCCTGTGACGGCGGTGTTTCTGCTGCGGGTCGGCGTCCGCATGGTGAAATCCGGGCTCTCCTCAGTGCGTGATTCTCACCACCCTTGATAGGGGTCACGCTCAGATGAGCGGATCATGGACGGCTGCACTTCTCAAAGGGTGGCACTGAGTGCCACCCTTTGATCGTTCATCGATAAAACTCAGAAGTGTTGCAGGCTGCTCATTTGAGCGACAAAATGGGCATGAGTCCGTCCGGGTCGCGTACTGCCTTCAAGAAGTGAAAACATGGCGCCTCCACTGCTTGCCAAGCCTTGACTTTCGATCTGGTGGCGGACGGTTGGTTACGGGCACATGACACGCGAGTGGACGTACCCAGACGCCTTCGATCTGGGTATGTTCCTCGCCGTCAGGGCAGCACCGCGTCCTCAAGGAGTTGGGACCCGTGTCGGAAAACAAAGATCCCCACGTAGCTTCGACGGGCAACAGCGTTGAGGGCGTGAAGTTCGTTTACGACTTCACCGAGGGCAACAGGGACCTCAAGGACCTTCTCGGCGGAAAGGGTGCGAACCTCGCCGAGATGACCAACCTCGGCCTTCCGGTGCCTCCGGGCTTCACCATCACCACCGAGGCCTGTAAGACGTACCTCGACAGTGGCGACGAGCCGGCGGCACTGCGTGACGAGGTGAGCGCACACCTCGTGGCCCTCGAAGAGGCCATGGGCAAGAAGCTCGGCCAGGCCGACGACCCCCTTCTCGTGTCCGTCCGTTCCGGGGCGAAGTTCTCGATGCCGGGCATGATGGACACGGTGCTGAACATCGGCCTCTCCGACAAGTCGGTCCAGGGCCTCGCCAAGCAGGCCGGCGACGAGCGCTTCGCCTGGGACTCGTACCGTCGCCTCATCCAGATGTTCGGCAAGACGGTCCTCGGCGTCGAGGGCGAGCTGTTCGAGGACGCGCTGGACGCGGCGAAGACGGCCAAGAAGGTCACGGTCGACACGGAGTTGGAGGCCGCGGACCTCAAGAAGCTGGTCACCAAGTTCAAGAAGATCGTCAAGACCGAGGCCGGCCGCGACTTCCCGCAGAACCCGCGCGAGCAGATGGACCTCGCGATCCACGCGGTCTTCGACTCCTGGAACACGGACCGGGCGAAGCTCTACCGCCGCCAGGAACGCATCCCGGGCGACCTCGGCACGGCGGTCAACATCTGCTCGATGGTCTTCGGCAACCTGGGCCCCGACTCGGGCACGGGAGTCGCCTTCACCCGCGACCCCGCCTCCGGCCACCAGGGCGTCTACGGCGACTACTTGCAGAACGCGCAGGGCGAGGACGTGGTGGCGGGCATCCGCAACACGGTCCCGCTCGCCGAGCTGGAGCAGATCGACAAGAAGTCGTACGACCAGCTGATGCAGATCATGGAGACCCTGGAGAACCACTACAAGGACCTCTGCGACATCGAGTTCACCATCGAGCGCGGCCAGTTGTGGATGCTCCAGACACGCGTCGGCAAGCGCACGGCGGGCGCGGCCTTCCGTATCGCCACGCAACTCGTCGACCAGGGCCTCATCGACGAGGCGGAGGCGCTCCAGCGCGTCACGGGCGCCCAGTTGGCGCAGCTGATGTTCCCGCGCTTTGACGAGGAGTCGAAGGTCGCGCAGGTCGGCCGGGGCATCGCGGCCTCGCCGGGTGCGGCGGTCGGCAAGGCGGTGTTCGACTCGTACACCGCGGTGAAGTGGTCGCGTTCGGGCGAGAAGGTCATCCTGGTCCGCCGGGAGACCAACCCCGACGACCTCGACGGCATGATCGCGGCCGAAGGCATCCTGACCAGCCGTGGTGGCAAGACCTCACACGCGGCGGTGGTGGCCCGGGGTATGGGCAAGACGTGCGTGTGCGGCGCGGAGGAACTGGAAGTCGACACGAAGCGCCGCCGGATGACGGTCCCGGGCGGTCACGTGGTCGAGGAGGGCGACCTCATCTCCATCGACGGTTCGTCCGGCAAGGTGTACCTCGGCGAGGTCCCGGTGGTCCCCTCCCCGGTGGTGGAGTACTTCGAGGGCCGGATGCACGCGGGCGCCAACGACGCCGACGAACTCGTCGAGGCCGTCCACCGGATCATGGCCTTCGCGGACCGGAAGCGCCGGCTGCGGGTCCGGGCCAACGCGGACAACGCCGAGGACGCGATGCGGGCACGGCGGTTCGGCGCGCAGGGCATCGGCCTGTGCCGTACGGAGCACATGTTCCTCGGCGACCGGCGCGGGCTCGTGGAGCGCCTGATCCTGGCCGACACGGACGCCGAGCGCGAGGAATCCCTGGAGGCGCTTCTCCCGCTCCAGAAGCAGGACTTCGTCGAACTGTTCTCGGCGATGGACGGCCTGCCGGTGACGGTCCGCCTCCTCGACCCGCCGCTGCACGAGTTCCTCCCGGACATCACCGAGCTGTCGGTACGAGTAGCCCTGGCCGAGTCCCGCAAGGACCCGCACGAGAACGAACTGCGCCTGCTCCAGGCGGTGCACCGGCTGCACGAGCAGAACCCGATGCTGGGGCTGCGGGGTGTACGCCTGGGGTTGGTGATTCCGGGGTTGTTCACGATGCAGGTACGTGCCATCGCCGAGGCCGCGGCCGAGCGCAAGAACGCGAAGGGCGACCCGCGCGCGGAGATCATGATCCCGCTCGTCGGCACCGTCCAGGAGCTGGAGATCGTCCGCGAGGAGGCCGACCAGGTCATCGCCGAGGTCGAGGCGGCGACGGGCACGCAACTGAAGCTGGCGATCGGCACGATGATCGAGCTGCCGCGAGCTGCTCTGACGGCCGGCCAGATCGCCGAGGCGGCCGAGTTCTTCTCCTTCGGCACGAACGACCTGACCCAGACGGTGTGGGGCTTCTCCCGGGACGACGTGGAGGCCTCGTTCTTCACGGCCTACCTGGAGAAGGGCATCTTCGGCGTCTCCCCGTTCGAGACGATCGACCGGGACGGCGTCGGCGCGCTGGTCAAGTCCGCGGTGGAGGCGGGGCGCGCGACGCGGCCTGACCTGAAGCTGGGCGTGTGCGGCGAGCACGGCGGTGACCCGGAGTCGGTGCACTTCTTCCACGAGGTGGGGCTGGACTACGTGAGCTGCTCGCCGTTCCGGATTCCGGTGGCGCGGTTGGAGGCGGGGCGGGCGGCTTCGTCTTCGGCGGGGAGTGATCACCGGTAGCCGGTACTTCAGACCCGGCACTACAGACGCCGGACCCGTTGCCTGTCACCCCGACCCTCACCGACACGGCAGCGGTTCCGGAGCACGAGAGAGGGCGGCACCCCTGTGCGGGGAGTGCCGCCCTTTCGCTGCGCTCGTGCCGGTGCGGTCCGTTCGCGCGTTGCGCTACCAACCGAACTCGACGGGCCCAACAACTCGTGAGCCGACCTGTGCCGCCAACCAGGCGGGCCGCTCGTCGTCCCCGGCGCGTGTGTGGACGAAAACGGTGTGTTCGGCCGCCCATTCCTCACAGTGGATGGTGTGACTGTTGCACGCGACCTGCAACTCGGCGTACCTGTACTCCTCGCCCAGCCCGAGCTCTGGCACAGGCGGCCACTTCATGTCGTCCCAGACCACGTGACACCTGCTGATGCCCGCCCAGATTCCGAGAGCTTCACGCGCCTGGGCGAATGAGGTGACCTCCAGGATCAGGTTCGCGGGCAGGGCGGCGCCGTCCCTCCCGAACGGCTCGACCCGCACACCCGGCAGGGCTTCTGTCAGACGCCGCACGTCGTCATCGCTGTGCGCCCAGGCATCCAAGGAGCAACCGCTCGGATCGTGCCAGGAGGCGACGGAGAGCAGTTTTTCCGCGAGGCTCAATGCCTCGGCGAGATCCGTGGTCCGCAACACGGGCCACGCACGTGTGTTCCCCATGGCGGCATCCTGCCAGCGCCACCCTGTCGCGGCCTCCGAATTACGTGCCGTCCGTCCAGCGCCGCTGAAGTCCGGGCCGCCGGCGATACGGCCGCTCGCCTGCAGTCGAGCGGCAAGGGCGTGGGCCATCCGGCTCTACCGTGAGTGCATGAAACTCCCCCCGCTCGTCGCCCGGGAACGCTTTGTCGGCTCACCTGTCGCACGGCTGGCGACGGCCGATGTCAACGGGGTGCCCCACGCCGTGCCGGTGACCTTCGCTGTCCTGGGTGACGTCGTGTACTTCGCGGTGGACCACAAGCCCAAGAGCACGGGGCAGCTGCGGAGGCTCAGGAACATTCGGGAGAATCCCTCGGTCACGGTCCTGGTCGACCACTACGCATCGGACTGGTCGACCCTGTGGTGGGCTCGCGCCGATGGCCGCGGGGAAGTGCTGGAGGACGGCCAAGAGCGGCACCGTGCGGTGGAGTTGCTGCGTGACAAGTACGACCAGTACCGGGACTCGCCTCCCCAGGGTCCTGTTGTGGCCATTCGGGTCGAGCGGTGGAGCGGGTGGGCGTTCGCCTAGCTTTGCCTGGTCCAGCCGAACCCGAGGTGACGTAGATGCCGGACCGAGATCTTCCTCCGTACCGCCGGATCGCCGACGACCTGCGGGCGGCGATCGCCACGGGGAAACTGGCTCAGGGCGAGAAGCTGAAGTCGGAGAACGAACTCAAGGACCAGTACGGCACGACCCGCGTTACGGTGCGCAAGGCATTGTCCCTGCTCAAGCCTGACGGTCTGCTGATCAGCGAACAGGGCAGGGGCGTTTTCGTACGTTCGCAGCCCAGCGTGCGGTTGCGGACGACCGGGGCTAACTTCCGTGAACGGCGCTCCACTGGCGTGAGCAATTTCACCGCCGAGGCGGAGGCGCAGGGGCTACGAGGGCGACAGCAGATCCTGTCGGTGGAACGGGTTCCGGCGCCGGCCGAGATCGCGGAGCGGCTTGGGACGCCGACGGGAACATCGGTGATCGTCCGGCGGCGTGCGTTCTTCATCGACGACGAGCCCATGCAGCTGGCCGATGGGCGGCACCCCTGTGCGGGGGGTGCCGCGCTCTTGTTGTTCGTGCTCAGGAGATGGCCCGGAGTGCGCCGTGCCGGGGCCGGTGGCGGAGCTGTTCGACGGCTTGTGCGGTCTGCTGATCCTCGGGGAGAAAAACGATCAACTGTTCTGCTTCCGCAGGGAGTTCGAGCGTCTCGCGGACTAGACGGAGCTTCGGTCCGGCTGGATGGTCGAGCCGGAGGACCCCACGCTGCGGAACGACATGCCGGGTCAGGTCGGGGCCGGCGAGGGGTGCGAGTTCCGCGCTGAACCACTCGGAGTTCTCGATGGAGGGGGCGAGCCACAGGTCGAATGCCTGCTCGTCGGCAACGTCGTCCCAGTCAGCGAAGAAGGTGCGGGCACGGGGGTCGGTGAAGACGTAGCGGGTGAGGTTCAGGGCAGAGGCCGACAGCCCGAGGACGGCCCACGTCCGGTCGGTCAGGTGTAGATCATCGGGCACCCCCGTCTGAGCGAGTGCTGCGCCGCGCGCAAGTACAGGGCGACATAGAAGGCAGCGTTCAGATCCTCGCCCCACGGGCCTGGCCGGGTCGCCGCCAGCTTCTCCGCCGTCCCGTCCAGGAACCAGCTGGTCAGATCCAGGTTGTCGCACATCTCCGGGGCCTCGGGCGGAAGTTCGACCGCCGTCGCCAACTTCTCGGCGATTGCCAGGACTTGCGGGGCGCCCACGATCAACGTCGAGTCAGAGTACGAGGACTCGATCGGCAACTCGATCTCCTCGTCCAGGGACACCGGCACCAGCACCGACCAGCCACAGAGCAGATCCGTCTCCGCCTCCGAGAGGTACGCCTTGCACAGCGTGAGGAAGCTGTTCATGGATGGGACCAGTTTCTCTTCGAAGGACCGGCCCGAGCCCCGTACGAAGTCCGCCGCCGCGGGTACGGAGTCGTACCGGGGCAGGCCGCGGCGGACCAGCTCCGCGTTCAGGCCCGCGGCGATCTTCGCGCGCCCACCCTCGTCCTCGTCCTCACCGAACCACTCCTCCGCACCGACATCGACCAGGTAAACGCCCATGACCGCAACGTACTGCGCACCACTGACATCAACACCGGTGCGCAGCACGCGTACGGCGACGCTACGAGCGGAACGGGCCCGTCACCTCGTACGTGATCCCGCCCGAGGAGCTGCCGCTCGTGCCCCGTTGGCTGGAGAAGTACAGGCGGCTGCCATTCGGGGAGAACGCCGGGCCCGTTATCTCCGAGCCCGACTGGCCGTCTATGCGCAGGAACGGGGCGATCACGTCGTCCGGTGTGATCACGCAGATCTCCATGGTGCCGCCGTCCTCCGCCACGAACAGGTCGCCGGAGGAGGTGCCGGTGATGTTGTCGACGCCGGTCAGCGGGGCCGTGCCCGATGTGACCAGGGAGTCGTCGTACGCCAACTCGTAAGTGTTGGTCAGCAAGTTGAGCTGCCAGACCCTGTTGTCGCCCTTCGTCGTGAACCAGACCTTGTCGTCGGCGTAGTAGCACCCCTCGCCGCCGTTGAAGGACTTGGAGCCGGAGACCTGGGTGCGGGTGGTGGTCGGGGAGCCGTCCGGGTCGGGGATCGTCGTCCAGGTGTAGGAGCCTGACGTGGCTGTACCGGCGACCAGGACCTGGAGGGTGCCGGACGACAGGTTGCCCCAAGTCGTGGGAACGAAGCGGTAGAAGCGGCCGTTCGTCTCGTCCTCCGTCAGGTAGACGACCTTGCGGACCGGGTCCGCTGCCGCCGCCTCGTGCTTGAAGCGGCCCATCGCCGGGCGCTGTGTCGCCGCGTTCGTGCCCCACGGGTCCGTCTCGTAGACGTATCCCAACGACACCTCCTCGCAGGACAGCCAGGTGTTCCACGGGGTGGGTCCGCCCGCGCAGTTCTGGCGTGTGCCGGAGAGGATGCGGTACGCGGAGGTGATCGCGCCGGTCGACGAGAACTTCACGGCGCTCGCGCCGCCCGACGGGTTGATCTCCGAGTTGGAGACGTAGATCCAGCCTGTGCCGTCGGCGTAACAGGCGCCGCCGTCCGGGGCGTTGTGCCAGGTGTACGAGGTTCCGGTGACCGTCTGGCCCGAGCGGGCGATGACGCGGCTGGTGAAGCCGGCGGGGAGTCTGATGCCGTTGGCGTCGGGCGCGGCGAGGGCTCCGTAGGGGCCGGTGCCCGGCTGGGCGGGGGCCGCGTGGGCGGCGCCGCGCCACAGGGTGCCGCCGAAGACGGCCGCCGAACCGCCGATGACGGCGGCGCGCAGGAGGGTACGGCGTTCCACGTGTGCGTTCACTCGTGCGTCCACTCTCGCTCCAAAGGGGGGTGGCCTGACGTGCCGTGACGTCAGGGACCCTAGGGCGGCGGGGTGGAATTGTCATGTACGCGCGATGTCGGGTTGGCGGTCGTTCATGGTGGCCCGGCCGGCAGACGTTTGCCTTACGCGCGCAGCGCCGACGCCTGCCGTCGCCGTACCTCCGGGCCCTGTCCCTCGCCCGTGCCCGTCCTGCCGCCGAACGCCTGCCCCTGCAGCATCCGTTGGGGCAACGGCAGCCGAACCACCGCGTCCAGGCCGCCCGTTGCCGCCTCCCGCAGACTCGCCTCGCCGCCACTCGCGAGCGCGAGCCGCTGTACGAGGGCCAGGCCCAGGCCCGTACCGCCCTTGGGGGCGCCGGGCGCACGCCAGAAGCGGTCGAAGGCGCGGCCGCGTTGGTCCGCCGTCATACCGGGGCCCTCGTCCGTGATGTGCAGGTCGATCCAAGTGGACCGGTTCTCACGGTGGTTGAGGTGAGGGAGATGCGGGAGATGCGGGCGGCGAAGGGGTGAAGGGCTGGACGCGCGGAGTTCCATGGCCACCGTGCTGTGGGCCGGCGAGGCCCGTAGCGCGTTGGACAGCAGGTTGTCGATGATCTGCTCCACCGCTCCCGGCACCGCCAGCGCCGGGCCCACGGGACCCGAACCGTCCGTGAACAGGACCAGTGACACCGCCTGTTGCTCGAACAACGGGGCCCACGTCCCATGCCGTTCCGCGCAGACGCCGACCAGGTCGACCGGGCCGGGGATCGCGGCATCCTCCTCCAGCCGTGCCATCGCCAGCAGCCCCTCGACCATCCGGGCCAGCCGGTCCGTCTCTGTCATCGCGGCGGTGAGGCTCCCCCGGGCGTGCTGGGCGATGTCGGGCTCCAGGTTCTCCAGACGCAGCCGCAGCGCGGCCAGCGGAGTCTTCAGCTGGTGCGAGGCCTCGCCCGCGAACGCCCGTTGGGAAGCGAGGAGATGGGCGAGACGGGCGGCCGTACGGTTGAACGCGGCTGCCAGACTGCGCACTTCGGGCGGGCCCGACGTGACCGCCACCGGCGTCGCCGCGCAGCCGTTCGCCAACTCGTGGGTGGCGCGCTCCAGTTCACGGATCGGACGCCCGGCCCAGCGCGCGACCGCGAACGCCACGACGGCCACGGCGGTCAGTACCCCGAGTCCGACGGCGGCCAGCAGCAGCCACACCTGCTGCACATGGGCCTGCACCATCTCCGTGGGGAGCGTGATCCGTACCGCGCCCTCCACCTCTCCGGTCTCCTGACCGACCGGAGACGCCACGGACAGATACTGCACCCCGCCGATCGTGGACGTACGGACATGGGTCGTCGCCGTGCCGTCGAGCGCGGCCGCCACCTCCGGGCGAGCCGCCAGCTCCTGTTCCCCCGCGTCCGCCAACTGGTGTGACGCGGCGATGAGTCGACCACTCGCATCGACGATGAACACCTGGCCGCCGATCCGCTGAGCGCAGTGCGCGGCCCGAGCGGCCAGCTCGTCCGAACGCCCTGCCGCCAGGGACAGTGCGGCGAACGCCGACACCGACTCGGCCTCCTCGTTGGCGGAGTTGACGATCCGCTCCCGCTCGGCCCGTGAATAGACGATGCCCAGCGGTATCTCCAGGCCGAGCAGCACAAGGGCGGCCAGACTGAGGTAACTCAGCAGCAGACGGCGGGTCATGAGGCCGCGGCCTCGGGTGGTTCGGAGAGGCCGAAGCCCGGCCTTCTCGGCCCCTGTCCCTGCCCGGGGGTGTGTACGGCGAGTCGGAAACCGACTCCGCGCAGAGTCTGGATCCACGCCGGGTTGCCCAACTTCCGGCGCAGCGTGGCGACATGGACGTCCAGGGTCTTGGTCGGCCCCTGGTAGTGGGTGTCCCAGACGTGGGTGAGGATCTGCCGCCGCGAGTACACGGCCCCCGGGTCCTCGGAGAGCAGCGCCAGCAGCTCGAACTCCTTGGGCGTGAGCGCGACGGTCGTCTCGCCGACCCACACCTGACGGGTGCGCCGGTCCACCACGAGGGGGCCGGGGGATGGGGCCGGCTCGGGTGCGGGGGGCGCATCCTGCGAGGCGTACGAGTCGAACGATTCGTATGCCTCGTACGCCTGGTGTGCCTGGTCCGTCTCGTAGGCAGTCGATGGGAGAGTGGGCGCGGGAGCGAATGAGGCAGCGGATGAGGGAGGCGCGGGCACCGGAACCTCGTACGTCGCGTACACGGGAACCTCGGACGTGACGGCGACCGGTTCCTGAGCCGTCGTCGGATACGGGTACGGGTTCGGGTTCGGGTCGTGGGCGTACGGGAGTTCCGGACGTCGTACCCGCCGGGTCACCGCGCGCACCCTCGCCACCAGTTCCCGCAGGCTGAATGGTTTCGCCAAGTAGTCGTCGGCGCCGAGTTCCAGGCCCAGGACCCGGTCGGCCTCCTCGCCGCGCGCGCTGAGGATGATGATCGGGACCTCGGAGGTCTGGCGGATGCCCCGGCACACGTCGATGCCGTCCATGTCCGGCAGGCCCAGGTCCAGCAGGACGACGTCGCCGTGCGGCCCTCTCAGCCCCTCGGCGCCGGTGGCGACGTGCACGACCGTCAGTCCGAAGTTCCGCAGGCCCTCGGCCAGCGGTTCGGCGATCGTCTCGTCGTCCTCGATGAGCAGCACCCGTACGCCCATACGTCCTGTCTCCCACTCCCACGGCGCCCATGAATTCCTGAGGTCGACACGCTACAAGACGTCCGAATCCCGTGCCGAGCGGATCCAGGCCAATGTGAAAAGCCCCTCACGGGTCCGAGCGGGAGTGTCCGTCCGAAAACTGTGGGAAACCTGGTCCCGATTTAGTGTTCCTCTAACCTTCCTCTGGCCAACGCTCCTCTAGCGTTCATGGTGGCAGGCAAAACCCCATGTCAGGCACCCTGTGTCGGACGCTCGCTGGAGGGAACATGAAGGCGTTACTGGACCGCGCCCGGTCGTTCAAACGGCATGTGGACTTCGAGAGCGGCGAATACCGGAAACTGGCCGAAGGGCAATGTCCGGAGGTATTGTTCATTACCTGCTCGGACTCGCGGGTCATACCCGCCCTGATCACCGGCGCACGGCCCGGCGAGATATTCGAGCTGCGGAATGCGGGCAATATCGTCCCGCCGCACAGCGCGTACGGCGTGGCCTCCGGCGAGGCCGCCACCATCGAGTACGCACTGGAGGTGCTCGGCGTTCAGCATCTCGTCGTCTGTGGCCACTCCCACTGCGGAGCGATGGGCGCGCTGAAGTCCGGCGACGACCTGTCCGCGCTGCCCGGCGTGGACGCCTGGCTGGAACTGGCCCGCCCCGAACTGGCCCCGGTGCTCACCGAGTCCTCCGACGACCCGTCGACGCTGCCCGAGGTGGCGCAGCGCAATGTCGTCAACCAGCTTGCCGTACTGGGGAGTTACCCGGTGGTGCGGCAGCGGCTGGACACGGGCCGGCTGTGGCTGCACGGCTGGTACTACGAGATCGACACCGGTCGGCTGTACGAACTGGACGACGACGACCGCTTCCGGGTGCACGCCGCATGAGCGGTCAGCACGCCCGCCATGCGCTGGGCACCCGTACCCGTACGCGGCCGAAGGCTCCGGCTCCAACCACCTCTCTGCGCAAGCCGAGTTCGGCTCCCGGACGAGCGGGGGAAGCCGGAGGAACCGGAGGAGACGGGCAAGCCGGAGGAGCCGGTCGAGCAGGAGGAGCCGGGCGCGTCAACCTCGGTACGGAGATCACCGCATCCCTCGTCGTCTTCCTCGTGG
Organism: Streptomyces sp. NPDC020898; assembly: GCF_044333925.1. NCBI lineage: Bacteria > Bacillati > Actinomycetota > Actinomycetes > Kitasatosporales > Streptomycetaceae > Streptomyces > Streptomyces sp. NPDC020898. Next base: position 930,706 of record NZ_JBIRRV010000001.1, on the reverse strand, counting down.
CGCTGCCGCTCTGCATCGGTGTTGCCGTCGCGTCCGGGGTGCCCGCCGAGCTGGGGATCATCTCCGGGGTCATCGGCGGGCTGGTCGTCGGGGCGGCCCGGGGAAGCACCCTCCAGGTCAGCGGGCCCGCCGCCGGACTCGCCGCGCTGGTCGCGGAGACCGTCCTGGAGTTCGGCGTCGCGATGCTCGGCGTGATCGTGCTCGGGTCGGGGATCCTCCAGATCATCCTCGGCCTGGTACGGCTCGGCCGAATGTTCCAGGCCATCTCGCTCGCCGTCGTCCAGGGCATGCTGGCCGGCATCGGACTCCCCCTGATCTTCGGCCAGTTGTACCCGATGTCCGATTCCAAGGCCCCCGGCACCCCGCTGGAGAACATCGCCGGCGTCCCCGGACTGCTCGCGGACGTCCTGACCAATCCCCAGGCGCTGATCGCCGCGTCGCTCGGTGTCGTCACCATCGTGCTCAGCTTCCTCTGGAAGAAGATGCCGGGCCCGGTCAAGAAGGTCCCGGCCGCGCTGGTCGCCGTAGGGATCGGGATCGGTGTCGCCGCGCTGCCGGGCGTGGATGTGAAGACACTCCAGGTGGGCAACCTGCTGTCGTCCGTACAGGTGCTGGGGACCGAGCAGTTGGCCGGTCTGGCCGACCTCGGCATCCTCACCGCGATCCTCACCTTCACCGTCATCGCCTCGGCGGAGAGCCTGTTCACGGCGGCGGCCGTCGACCGTATGCACAGTGGGCCGCGCACCCGCTACAACGCCGAACTCGTCGCCCAGGGCGCCGGGAACACGGTCGCCGGACTGCTCGGCGCGCTGCCCATCACGGCGGTGGTGGCGCGCAGTTCGGCCAACGTGCAGGCCGGTGCGACGACCCGCATCTCCCGTACGCTGCACGGCCTTTGGCTGCTCGCCTTCGCGCTGCTGCTGCCGCAGGTACTCGCGCTGATCCCGATCTCGGTGCTCGCCGGAGTCCTCGTGCACAGCGGTTGGAAGCTGTTCGCGCCCGAGGAGTTCCCGAAGATGTGGCGCCAGGACCGGGGCGAGTTCGCCGTCATGACGATCACCACGCTGGTGATCGTGGCGACCGCGCTGCTGGAGGGTGTGCTCATCGGCCTCGCCGCCGGGGTGGTGCTGGCCGCCCTGCGGATGTCCCGGACCGTCATCCGCCAGGACCTCGACGGCGACGACGGCGACGGCGTCGCCAGGGTCGTCATGGCGGGCAACGCCACCTTCCTGCGGCTGCCGCAGGTCATCGAGGCACTGGAGGCGGCTGCCGCGTCGGGCAAGCCCCGCATCTGCCTCGACCTGACCGGCGTGACCCATCTGGACCACGCCTGTCGCAACCAGGTCGAGGAGTTCGCCGCCCAGCAGCGAGGGCTGGGGACACAGGTGGAACTGCTGATGCCGGGCTCGGAGGCGAAGGAAGCGGAGACGGCCTCTCCTGACCCGATCGAGGGGACGTTGATGCCGCCGCGCCCGGGCCCCGACGCCGAGTGGTTCTACCTGGACACGGGACCCGTCCCCGACACCTACGCGCATGCCCACGCGGAGCGCGCACCGCTCCTGCGCTGAGAAGGGTGTGGCCGGAACCATGCGGTGTGTGAACGCGGGTCTTCACAACTCCCCGGAGGGGCACACAAGTTCACCTACGTTGGTCTCTGATCATCAGCACCGGAACATCGGAGGCCCTGCCGTGTTAGACGACGACCCCACCCCCTCAGCCGGTACCGGCGCCCGCCCCCGCGCCCACATCGACACCTCCAAGCCGCACTCGGCCCGCTTCTGGAACTACTTCGTCGGCGGCAAGGACAACTACGAGGTCGACCGGGAGATCGGGGACCACATCAAGGAGATCTTCCCCGGTCTCGTCGATGTGGCGGTCACGAGCCGGCACTTCCTTGGCCGCGCCGTCCGGTATCTGGCCGACGAGCGAGGCGTACGTCAGTTCCTGGACGTCGGGACCGGGTTGCCGACCGCCGACAACACCCACGAAGTGGCGCAGCGCGCCGCCCGGGACGCCCGGATCGTGTACGTCGACAACGACCCCATCGTGCTGGCCCACGCGGACGCCCTGCTCAGCAGCACCCCCGAGGGCCGGACCGTCTATCTGAACGCTGACCTGTACGCGCCCGAGACCGTCCTCGAAGCGGCGGCGGACACCCTCGACCTCTCCAAGCCGGTCGCCCTGATGATCCTCAACACGCTCGGCCATGTCGCCGAGTACGACCGGGCGCGCGACCTGGTGAACCGGCTCATGGCCGGCCTTCCGTCGGGCAGCCACCTGGTGATCAGCGACAGCACCGCCACCAGCGAGGGCATGATCGCCGCCTCGGACGCGTACAACGCGAGCGGCGCCGTGCCGTACTACGTGCGCAGCATCGGCGAGATCGCCGGGTTCTTCGACGGCCTCGACCTGGTGGACCCGGGTGTCGTCCAGGTACCCGAGTGGCGCCCGGACTCCCGGTCGGCCGCTCCCGCGACAGCCGTCGACGCCTTCTGCGGCGTGGGCCGCAAGCCCTGAGCCCTGGGGGCGCCAGAATCGATGCCGACCCGCAGCGGACTGGCCATCGGGGCCCTTCCGGCGCAGTCTGGGACTCGTACCTGGATCTGCCGATCTGCCGATGGAGGGAACCCCGACATGTCGGGCTGGAACGCACAGGACATCCCCGACCAGAGTGGCCGCACGGCCGTCGTCACCGGCGCCAACAGCGGCCTCGGGTACGTCACCGCGCGGGAACTGGCGCGCAGCGGGGCGCGGGTGGTGCTCGCGTGCCGGAGCGAGGCGCGCGGGAACGAGGCGATCGACCGGCTGATGGCCGAAGTGCCGGACGCCATCGCCGAGTTCGGTCGGCTGGACCTCTCAGACCTGGGCTCCGTACGGGAGTTCGCGGCCACGTGGCCGTACGAGCGGATCGATCTGCTCGTCAACAACGCGGGCGTGATGGCGTTGCCGTACGGGACGACGGCGGACGGGTTCGAGACGCAGTTCGGGGTCAACCACCTCGGGCACTTCGCGCTCACCGGGCTGCTGTTCCCGGCGCTGCTCGGTACGCCCGGCGCCCGGATCGTGAACCTCTCCAGCACCGCCCACGCGCTCGGCAACATCGACATCCACGACCTCAACAGCGAGCGCAACTACCGGCCTTGGACCGCGTACGCGCGGTCCAAGACGGCCAACCTGCTCTTCACGCACGAGCTGGCGCGCAAGTTGGCCGCGATCGGCTCCGACGTCGTGGTGGCCGCCGCGCACCCCGGGTACGCCGCCACGAACCTCCAGACCGCCGCACCGAAGATGCAGGGCCGCAAGGGCGCCGAACGGTTCATGGAGATCGGCAACCGGTACTTCGCCCAGTCCGCCGAGGCGGGCGCCCTGCCCACGCTGTACGCGGCCACCGCACCCGACGTACGGCCCGACGCGTTCATCGGCCCCTCGTTCCTGGGGTGGCGCGGCTCGCCCGCGAAGTCCTGGCGGGCTTCCTGGACGCTCAACGACCGTGCCGGCGAACTCCTCTGGTCCGCGTCCGAGGAGCTCACCGGGGTGACGTACGACGGACTGAAGGCGTAGCCGGCGCTGTCGAGCATCAAGCGGCAGGCGTCCTACGAGGTCCGCACCTCGTACGTCGCCACGCTCACCGTGTCGTCGTCCAAGCAGCGTCCCGACTCCAGGTCGAAGCGCTGCTTGAGCAGCGGGGACGCGACGAACGGGCGGCCCTGGTTCGAGCCGAGCAGGCCGCGGGAGAGGACCGCCGCGCCGCCGAACGGGTCACGGTTGTCGATGGCGTACAGCTTGCCCGCTCGGTCGCGGAACAGGGCGACCTGGTTTCCGTCGGGCAGCAGCGCCGCCACGCCACGGCCGGGAAGGAGATGGCTCAGGTCGCAGACCGTGAACCAGCCGTCCGCCAGCTGGAGTTGGACCTTCAGGTCAGTGGTCTCGGGGGCCAGGGTCATCGCTGGGCGCTTCCTTCCAGGACGTCTTCAGCAGGGCGCATGCCGATGGACAGCAGCGGCAGGTCGGGCTTGATCTGGTCGCGCTCGGGGACGAAGCCGACGACCGGGTCGGGGGTGTCGGGGGCGTTCACGAAGGACACGAACCGGGAGAGCTTCTCGGGGTCGTTGATGGTCGTCGCCCACTCGTCGGCGTAGTGCGACACGTGGTCCGTCATCAGGGACTCCAGCTCCTCGCAGATACCGAGGGAGTCCTCCACGACCACGTCGCGTACGTGGTCCAGGCCGCCGGGGAGCCGGTCCAGCCAGGTCGACGTGCGCTCCAGGCGGTCGGCGGTGCGGATGTAGAACATCAGGAACCGGTCGATCAGCTTGATCAGTTCGGCGTCGTCGAGATCCTGCGCGAGCAGGTCCGCGTGGCGCGGGGTGGCGCCGCCGTTGCCGCCGACGTACAGGTTCCAGCCGTTGGAGGTGGCGATGATGCCGAAGTCCTTCGACTGGGCCTCCGCGCACTCGCGGGCGCACCCGGAGACGGCCGACTTGAGCTTGTGCGGGGAGCGGAGCCCCCGGTAGCGCAGCTCCAGGTCGATCGCCATGCGGACGGAGTCCTGGACGCCGTAGCGGCACCAGGTCTGGCCGACGCAGGACTTCACCGTGCGCAGGGACTTGCCGTAGGCGTGGCCGGACTCGAAGCCCGCGTCCACCAACCGGGTCCAGATCAGCGGGAGTTGCTCGACGCGGGCGCCGAACATGTCGATCCGCTGACCGCCGGTGATCTTCGTGTAGAGGCCGAAGTCGCGAGCGATCTCACCGATCACGATCAGGCCCTCGGGGGTGATCTCACCGCCGGGGATGCGCGGGACGACCGAGTACGAGCCGTTCTTCTGGAGGTTGGCCAGGAAGTGGTCGTTGGTCTCCTGGAGCGCCGCCTGCTCGCCGTCGAGGACATAGCCGCTCGCGCCGATGGTCGGGGCGAGGGAGGCGATGATCGAGCCGACCGCCGGCTTGCAGATGTCGCAGCCGTCGCCGCCCTGGGCGGTGTCACGGCCGTAGCGGTCCAGCAGGCCCTGGTAGGTGTTGATGCGCAGGGCGAGGACGATCTCGTACAGCTCCTCGCGGGTCTGCGAGAAGCAGCCGCACAGGCCCTTGTCGACCTCGACGCCGCTGGCCTCCAGCTCGGCGGTGACCAGCTGGCCCAGTACCTTGACGCAACTGCCGCAGCCCGTACCGGCCTTGGTGCACTTCTTCACCTCGGGCACGGTCGTGCACTGGTGGTCGGTGACCGCGCCGCGGATCGCGCCCTTGGTGACGTTGTGGCAGGAGCAGATGACCGCCTCGTCCGGGAGTGCGGACGGGCCGAGCTGGGCGCCACCGCTCGAGCCGGCCGGGAGCACCAGCGACTCGGGGGAGACGGGCGGTACGGATCCGGTGAACGCGCGCAGGGTGCCGTACGAGTCCGCGTCGCCGACCAGGATGCCGCCGAGCAGCTTGCCGTCGCGGCCGATGACCAGCTTCTTGTACAGACCCGAGCGGGAGTCGGAGTAGACGACGTCCAGGCAGTCCGCGGTGGTGCCGTGGGCGTCGCCGAAGGAGGCCACGTCCACGCCGAGCAGCTTCAGCTTGGTGGAGAGGTCGGCGCCGGTGAACGTCAGCTCCTCGGCCTCCTCGTCCGCGGCGATGGCGGCGGCCGCGGTCTCCGCCTGCTCGTAACCGGGGGCGACCAGGCCGTACACCCGGCCGTCGGAGGCCAGCGCGCACTCGCCGATCGCGAAGACGTGCGGGTCGTTGACCGTACGGCACTGCTCGTCGACCGCGATGCCGCCGCGCTCGCCGACCGTCAGCCCGGACTCGCGGGCCAGCTGGTCGCGGGGGCGGACACCGGCGCTGAACACCACCAGTTCGGTGGCGAGTTCGGAACCGTCGGACAGCTTCATACCGGTGACCGCGCCGTCCTCACCGACGACGATCTCCTGCGTGCCCACACCGGTGTGGACGCTCAGACCCATGTCCTTGATGGTGCGCAGCAGGGCCGCGCCACCGCCCTCGTCGACCTGCACCGGCATCAGGCGCGGCGCGAACTCCACGATGTGGGAGGTGAGTCCGAGCCCCTTCAGGGCACCGGCCGCCTCCAGACCGAGCAGACCGCCGCCGACCACGGCACCGGTCGTACGGGTCTTCGCGTACTCCTCGATGGCGAGGAGGTCGTCGATCGTGCGGTAGACGAAGCAGCCCTCGGCGTCCTTGTTGGGGACCGGCGGCACGAACGGGTAGGAGCCGGTCGCCAGGACGAGGACGTCGTAGTCGACGACGAGACCGGAGCGGGCGGTCACCCTGCGCGCCTCGCGGTCGATCGACTCCGCCGGGTCACCGATGTACAGCTCGATGCCGTGTTCCTCGATGAAAGCCATGTCGGTCATCGACAGGTCCTCGGGCGTCTTGCCCGAGAAGTACGAGGTGAGCGCCACGCGGTCGTACGCCGGACGCGGCTCCTCACACAGCACGACCACACGGTGGGCGGCGGTCAGGCCGCGCTCGGCGAGGGCTTCGAGGAAGCGCTGGCCGACCATGCCGTGGCCGACGAGCACGATCGTGGGGGTGGCCCCATCAGTGGCGGTCATTAGGAGCCTCCATCGTTGGTGAGCAGGTGGAGCAGGGGGCCGCCGTCAGTGGGGAGCGGCTCTGCTCCCTCCCAGGCGCGTGCGAGGGCGCCGACGGTGCCGAGTTCACCGACGAGCACCCCGCCGACCAGCCGGTCGTCACGGACGACGACCTTGCGGTAGGTGCCCCGGGTGGCGTCGGCGAGCTGGATGACGTCGTCGCCGGGGCGGGGGGTCGGCTCGCCGAAGGCGGCGAGGTCGAAGGGGTTGCCGCTGGCTGCGGTGAAGTCGGTCAGGGTGAGACGGGTGAGGGAACGGGTGCCGGTGTAACGGGCGTCGGTGTCCCCGGCCCCGCCGGCTTCCCCCGCGATCAACTCGGCCAGGACATTGGCCTGTTCGAGGGCGGGGGTGGCGAGCCCGTAGATCGTTCCCCGGTGCTGGGCGCAGTCACCGAGGGCGCGGATGTGCGGGTCCGAGGTGCGCAGTTCGTCGTCGACGAGGACGCCCTTGTGGACGGCGAGCCCCGCGTCCTGAGCGAGCCGCACCCGGGGGTGGACTCCGCAGGCCAGGACGACGAGGTCGGCGCCGAGGGTGTACCCGTCGGCCAGCTCGACCGAGCGGACCGCGCCGCCGACGCAGCGCACGTTCCGCACCCGGCACTCGGTGTGCACCTCGACGCCCAGCTCCTTGAGGTGCCGCAGCACCAACTCGGAGGCGCCCGGGTCCAGCTGACGTTCCATCAGGCGCTCACCCTGCTGGGCGAGGACGACCTGCGCGCCGCGTACGGCGAGTGCGCGGGCGGCGGAGACACCGAGGAGCCCGCCGCCGATGACGACGGCCCGCGCCCCCGGACGTACGGCCTTGGACAGGCCCAGGCAGTCGTCCATGGTGCGGAACGCGTGGACGCCTTCCGGGAGTTCGTGGTCGGGGGTGAACAGTCCGCGCAGCGGCGGGAGTACGGGGTTCGACCCGGTCGCGAGGACCAGCGTCTCGTATGCGATCGACGACCCGTCGGAACAGTGCACGGTCCGCTCGGCGCGGTCGACCCGCTCGGCCCGGGCACGGACCAGCTGGTCCGGCGCGGGGAGGGCGATCACCTCGGGGGCGTACCGCCCGGCGAGGACCTCGGCGAGCAGCACCCTGTTGTACGGGCGGTGCTCCTCCTCGCCGACGAGCACGACGTCCGAGGCGGACATACCGAGCTCGCCGAGCCGCCGGGCGAGCCGTACGCCCGCGAGCCCGGCGCCGATCACCACCACACGCGCATTCGAGGTCATGTACAGCAGCGTGCGTTGCCGGTGTTACCCGGCCGCATCACGTCTGTTTCCCGGGGGGCACGCTTCCCTCAGCAGAGGCGCGAGCGGGGTGTGAGGGTTCGGTGGGTGCGCGGCCGGGCGGCTGTGAGGTGTGTGACCTGCGCTACCTGCCCGACTCCAGGCCCGCCGAACCCCTTCCGAACCCCTTCCGAACCTCTGAAGATCCTCAAGGTTCCAGAAATCCATGGTGCCCGCACCTACCCCCTCCATAGGGTCGCGATCATGCCCGACATATCGCTGACCATGGTCGTTGCCCTCTGCCTCACCGCCCTGGCGGCAGGCTGGATCGACGCGGTCGTGGGCGGCGGAGGCCTCCTTATGCTCCCCGTACTGCTGCTGGGGCTGCCGGACACGTCCTCGGCGGCGCAGTACGCACTCGGCACCAACAAGGCCACCGCGATCGTCGGCACGACGGGCGCCGCGGTGACCTATGCGCGCAAGGCGCCGGTGGACGTACGCATGGCGGTACGCATCGGGATCGCGGCGCTCGCCGGGTCGACGGCCGGGGCGTTCGTGGCGGCCGGCCTGAGCACGGACGTTCTGAAGCCGGTCATCATGGTCGTCCTGGTCGGCGTCGGCGCCTTCGTGATCTTCCGGCCCGCCTTCGGTACGGCCCCGGCGATCACCCCGGTCACCCCGCGCCGGGCCCTGGCGGCGATCGGGTTCGCCGGCCTGGGCCTGGGCTTCTACGACGGGCTCATCGGCCCCGGCACGGGCACGTTCCTCGTCCTCGCGCTCACCGCGCTGCTCCACCTCGACCTGGTCACCGCCTCCGCCACCGCCAAGATCGTCAACTGCTGCACCAACGCGGGCGCCCTCGCGACCTTCGCCTGGAAGGGCACGGTGTACTGGCAGCTGGCCGCGCTGATGGCCGTCTTCAACCTGATCGGCGGGACGGTCGGGGCGCGTACGGCACTGAAGAAGGGGAGCGGGTTCGTCCGGGTGGTGCTGCTGGTGGTGGTGTTCGCACTGGTGGCGAACATGGGCTATCAGGAATGGGTGGCTTAGCCAGAAGTGAGGGGCCGCGTCGGTGTCCGTCGCCACCGCGACATCGCCCTGCGTATCACGCCGTGCTTCCCGTACGGATTTCCGTACCAGTCCGGTACGGTATTAAGTACCAGCTGAGAGAGGATGTCGTTATGTCGCTCACCGCAAGCGAGGCACGCAGGGACCTATTTCCCCTGATCAAGAAGGTCAACGACGACCACGCGCCCGTACGCATCCACTCCAAGAACGGCGACGCCATACTCATGTCCGCAGAGGACTACGACGCCTGGCAGGAGACCATCTACCTCCTGCGCTCGCCGGCCAACGCCCGCCGCCTCATGGAGGCCGTCGCCCGCGACCGTGCGGGCCAGACAGGGATCACGAAGACCCTGGAAGAACTCCAGGAACTGGCCGGTGAGGAGTGAGAGACGTCAACTTCGACCCGGCCGCCTGGGACGACTTCCAGCACTGGCTGGAAACCGACCGCAAGATGGTGCGCCGCGTCGTTCGCCTCATCGGCGAAATCCAGCGCGACCCGTTCAACGGCATCGGCAAGCCCGAACCGCTCAAGGGAGACCTGTCCGGCTACTGGTCGCGACGCATCGACGACGAACACCGCCTCGTCTACCGGGCCGACGACAAACAGGTCAAGATCCTCAAGGCTCGGTACCACTACACGGACTGACGTCGGCTGCGAAAGTGCTGGTCACAGCCCCTCGCTGAGGGAGTCCCGGGAGCCCCCAGGGAGGCAGGTGGCGTGGAGGCGCTCAGCGGCCGCTTCCGGTGAGATGGGCGAAGACGACGACGTTCCCCTCGTACCCCGTCCGGGGTGAGTAACGGCCACCGCAGGTGATGACCCGCAACTCGGCCCGTTCCGCGGCCCCGTACACCTTGTCGTCCGGGAAGTGGTCCGTGTCGTACACCTCGACGGCGTCGACGGTGAAGAGCGCGGTGCTCCCGTCGCGCCGTTCGACCTCTATCCCGCTGCCCTTCTTCAGGGCGCCGAGGCGGTAGAAGACGGCAGGTCCGTCGGCGTTGTCGACATGCCCGGCGACGATCGCGGTCCCCGTCTCGCCGGGGGCCGTGCCGGCCTCGTACCAGCCGGCGAGGTCCTCGCGCTCGGCGGGCGGCACGTCCAGGCTGCCGGTGGGGGTGAGGCCGAGGCCCATCAGCGGGGCGTTCACGTGGACGGCGGGGATGCGGATGCGGAGGGGCGGGGAGGGCGGGAGCGCGGGGGCGGCGGGCTCCGGCGCGGCCGACTCCGTACGGGCCTCGGCGGCGGACGGCTGCGGCGGGGAGTGCGTCTCGCCGCCGCCGCGCACCAGCCAGGCGCCGGAGAGGAGGGCGGCGACGCTGAGGACGGCTATGGCGAGGTTGGGGAATCTGCGCACGCGAACCTCCTGGAAGCCATGCCCCCTGTTTCACTTTGGTGATTCCCCCAGGTGTTGCGCCCCGGCCCCCTCCGGGCCGCGAGGGGCGTCGGGCCCGGAGGGGGAGGGGATGTGCGGTACCGGCGGACGGACAGCGGAGGGTGTCCGTCAGATCCCGTCGCCTCTCGCCCGGCGATGCAGGAGCCAGGTACCGCCCGCGGCGGCGACGGCGAGAGCCGCCACGCCGGCCGCGGTCTGCACGGGGTCGGGACCGAGCGCGCCACCGACCCCCGTCTTCACACTCCCCCTGGGCTGCGCGGGCGGCCGGGTCGAGGTCAGCGTGACGACAAGATCACCGCTGACGAGCCGCCCACCTCCGTCCTCGTCCCCATCGCACCGCGCGACGATCTCGTACGTCCCCGGTTGCGCGCCCGGCGGCACCCGGAACTGCCCGACGGCGTCCTCAGGGTGCGTACTGGGCGCGAGGACGAAGGCCCCGGCGCCCACCGCACTGGCGTCACCGGCTGCGGTACCGCCCGCTCCGCAGGCCGTCGTGTTGACGGTGACCTGGGTACCGGGCGTGACGGTCCCCGGGTACACCTCCAGAGCGCCGCCGGTGCTTGCGTGCGCGGGCGCGGCGACGACCGCCACCGGTCCCGTGAGGGCGACGGCGAGCGCGGTACCGGTCAGCAGACGGGCGGCGGCGGTACGTCGCATCGGGCTTGGTCCTCCGAGAGCTTGCGAGCGGGGTGTTCTGCTACCGAGGTAAGTGGCACAGTCCCGGACGCGCTTGCTGATGCCCCGTCAGAAATACGGTGAACGGGTGGCGCCGGCCACCCGGAACCGGCCCGCGCATCGACATCCGGGCAGGTCATCGCCGTACGGCCGGAGCGCCGCGGAAAGAACCCGAAGGACGGAGGTCGGGGGTGTGAACGGGTGACCGGGCCGGAGCCGGGAACGGGACTTGACCTGAAGAAAGGTTGAGGTATGAGGCTGTGCCGCATGAAGACACCAGAGACATCCACTGAGCCTGTACGTGTGACGGTCGTCGTCGGCAGCAACCGCGAGGGCCGGTTCGGCCCCGTGGTGGCCGACTGGCTGCTGGACCGGATCGGGAAGCGCGACGACCTCGTGGCGGACATCGTGGACGTGGCGCACACCGCGCTCCCGACGACGTTCGCGTCCGACACCGGCACGAAGGACCACCTGGCCGGGATCACCCCGAAGCTGTCGTCGGCCGACGCGTTCATCGTCCTGACCCCCGAGTACAACCACTCCTACCCGGCCGGCCTCAAGAACCTCATCGACTGGCACTACACGGAATGGCAGGCCAAGCCGGTCGCCTTCGTTTCGTACGGCGGCCTGGCAGGCGGCCTGCGCGCGGTCGAGCACCTCCGCCAGGTCTTCGCAGAACTCCACGCGACGACAGTGCGGGACACGGTGTCGTTCCACAACGCGGGCGCGTCGTTCGACGACGAGGGGCGCCTGAAGGACGGGGCGGGGTCGGGCCCGGACGCGGCTGCGAAGGTGATGCTGGATCAGGTGGTGTGGTGGGGCCGGGTGTTGAGGCAAGGGCGCGCGACTTGGGCGTACGGCGGGTAGGACGTACGGGATCGGGGTGGGGGCCGGGGGTTGGGGCTGGGGCTGGGGGCTGCGTGTCCACAGCTCGACGACCAGTGATGATGACCGCCATGGACACCATCGTCGAGATTCACGTACCCCTGGCGGAAACCCCCGGCACTCCCGAGGGCTCCTACCCCTTCCCCTGGATCGACCGGATCGACGACTTCCTCGCGGACTTGGAGGAGGCGGAGGACTACGACGAGAGCGAGGAGTACGAGGGGGCGCACGTCTTCTTCGTCACCGGCGCCCCGGAGGCCGTCCTCCTGGCCGTCGCCTCACGCGTGGCCGCGCTGCCGGGCGTACCGGGCGGGGCGTTCGCGGTGGTGTCGGACCAGGAGGCGGAGGAGATCGGGGTGGGGCGGCGGGTGGAGCTGTAGGGCGGAACGGTGGGGGAGGAGAGGGGTCCCGGTTCTACGACGTGGAGGGTGCGGGCGTGCGCGAGGTGCACGCGCTGGTTGCCGAGAACGCTAGGGCCCCGGTGTTCGGGCTCGCCTGCGTCTTGGCCTCGTCGGGTATGGGCCCCACGCCCATGGTGATCGACCACTTGCCTGATTTGAGGAAGGTTCCTTCCGTCATGGATGCCTCACCGTCCAGTTGCCATCCTCGTAGCTCCAACCGGCCGACAATGCGCAGCAGTTCATCTTTCCCGGGGATGTCCTTGGACAGAGCCGTGGCGTGGATGACACATTCGCGCTTCAGGGGGTCCTTGTGGATCAACAGATCCCCACCAAAGGCCTTCGTCGCGAAACGGGCGTCATTCAACACCTCTACGCGAGTTTTCCCATGATCCGCGGACGACGACGGCGATGCCGCCGGCCGCGCCGATACGGATGCTGCGCGAGATGCCGACACATCCGCATCGCCGCCTTCCTGGCAGCCTGCGATCAGCGGGACCGCGACAAGAGCCGCTGCCACAACGAAGCGCCCGAACCTGGTCAATTGGACTTTTCCCCCTGAAAAAAGACCGGCGTCGACGGCCGGATGGTGTGCGGATTCTGTCATGATCGCGCCGTTTGTATGGCGTGCATGTTCTGCCCTCCGTGTGAGGGTGAAAGATCATCAAGTGCTGGCGCGTTCCCCTTTGTTGGCTCCTGGGGTCTATGTCGCGCGTGAGTGTTCTGATCCCTTTGATATTTCCTTGACTTCCCTTGGTTGCTGCATGCGTCATTCCGTTAGCTGTGCGAACCATGTGAACTAGGGGTGGGGTAGTGGTGAGCAGGGTAAGTGAGGGTGTATTCGGGTATGCGACAGCGCTGGCTGAATTCGGCTATCTGGCCAGATCGGGGGTGAATGGGATCGCAAGGGGGAACTGGTTGAGTGCTTCCACCTGGAATCCTCGGATTTTCGAACTGACATCCTCGGTAACGGGCATGGAGGGAAGATCCTCTTTGATGTCTGGTCGAACATCCATTACGACTACGTGGGGCGTGCGGCAGGGTTCGGTAAAGGCGAGCTGGTTGCGGCGTCACATGCGGGGGGTGAAGCCGTTGGGAAGTCGGGTTCCGGTGGCGGTGACGATATTTCGATCAATGTGGGAATGGATCTTCATAGAGCGATCGTGGACGCCGTACCTGAATGGCAAGGCGTTGCCGGGGGAGGTGACCCGTGGGAATACAAAGTAATCCCGTAAGGAAAGGCCGATTCGGTGGTGTCGCATCGACTGGCGTGATGTTGTTGCTAGTTTTTGTACTCGCCGGGTGCAGGGACCGTGGTTCTATTCCTGAGCCCGACATCAAACTAGAGGCAATGGTCCTTCCTTTTGAAGGGATCGTGGACGATAGATGTGGAGGTGAATATGTAACCCAAAAGAATGTGGCGGGTTCCGGAGGTGACTCTCGAACATTGCATGCGACGAATTAGTGGAACTCGCGGCTGGGGAACACTACTGCGGAGTGCACCCTCTATCATTTCGTCGGCTTTTACGGGGATGCGAGTTTTGCGAAAGAAGTTTTTGATGCCCAGTCGCCCGAGAAGTACCACTCTAAAACGTGGCCTTGGAAGCCCAAATTTGTCGATGCCCCTGAAGGTCTGTACGCCGAGAGTACCCGCTTGATCTGCTTGGACGGGAACCGTGCGTCTGGATGTACTGAGTGGTACTACTGGGCAAGGTATGGATCTGTGCTGACCGCGGTGTCGATGTCTCATCTGGCCGGAGATCCGCCGAAAATTGAAGAAGGAGAATTCATTGAGATCGTCCGCGACGTTGATGCGCGAATCCACGAAACACTCGGTGTCGGGTGAAGGATCCGTGTCAATGCTCGTGTGAGATAGTGCGAGGGTTGCTAATGGAATTTCATTCGCAGCCCTTGTGGTGCCCTTAGAATTCGGATATGTCACGAGTGCGCAACGGGTCGGCGGCGGCGCCGTGGCTCGACGGGGTCGTCACTATCATCCGATGTACAGGGGGAGAATAGCGATCCCCCTGATGAGAGGGGCGTCGTGCAGTCGACCGTTTCGTGGCCCATGGGTCGGCGCTTTCGCGGCCCTGGCGGCAAACTCGGGTGCACGGTTCCCGTTGACGCCGTCGCCGGCATCTCGGTGACCGACGATGGCCGTCTGGTCGGCCTCCTGATGGTCTCCGGCGGGGAGGAAGACGGGGGGAAGCCGTGACGCAAGACGGTCAGCGGGGCGACAAGATCGTTGGCGTGGGCCGCGGGCGTGTCCATAGATCTCAGGGAGCGAAAAGAAGCCGCAGAGCCATCGGATACACGCTGGCTCTGACACTTGGTTTGCTCTTTGTTGCCGTGGGCGTCGTCTTCGGCCTGGACAACGTGGCTGCACGACTGCACTTCGACGACGCCGAGAAAGTTCCGGCTGTAGTGGTCGATGCCGACTACAACAAGCCGCAGCTGAAGCAGAGCGCTAAGTTCGTCAGCGTGGCCCTGACCGGCGGCCACAACATGCGGGCGTCCATCGATAACGTCGGCCAGGCCCCAGATGATCTGTCGCCGGGCGACCATGTCACCGTGCTCTACGACGCTGCACGACCCGGACATGCACTGTTGCCCAGCCAACTCAGGTGGGAAGCGCTGATGATTCCAGGCGGGCTGTTCCTCGTTGTCGGGCTGGTCCCCACTATCGTCTATGGGCTAGCGATCAGCCGGGTGATCTACGCACGCCTTCGAAGTTAACCCTTTGGCAATCCGTCTGTGACAGCGGTGCGGAACGCCTCCCAGGTGGTGGGGTGGACGTGGAGGGGCGAGCTCGAAGGATCCTTCGAGTCGCGTATCGCGATGGTGGTGGGGATGTTGGTGGCGACCTCGACGCACTCGGCGGTCTGGTCGCTGTAGCTGGACTTGCGGTACTCGAATTCAGGCACGGCTCACAGTTCCTTGCGCAGCTTGTGGAGATACGCCACCGACTCCCGTTCGTCCAGGGAGTGTTCGGCGATCTTCTCGAACAACTCATCGTAGGCAGCAGCGGCCTCTCCGCCCTCCACCCAGCGCTGGGCGAAGGGAGCCTCCACGTAGACGACGTCCATGGCCCCGGGCGCTGCGAACGAGATGAGGTTGAACGAGCCGTTCAAGCCGGGGTGCGTACCGGCGAAGAACGGGAAGACTCGGAGGTCGACGCTCGGCCGGTCGGCCACCTTGAGGAGCTCTTCGAGTTGACCGACGCCGGTTGTCGCGCCGCCGGGGAAGTTGCGGAGAACGGCCTCATAGATCACCACCCGCAGTGACAGGGGCGGGTCATCGGACAGGCGGCGCTTTCGGGCGAGCCGCGCCGCGATGAACTCCTCGTCGGGCTGACCCCCCTTGATTGCCGCTGTGGCTGCCGGACTCTTCCTCAAGGCCCTTACGTACTCCGGCGTTTGGAGCAGCCCCGGGATGAACCCTGGTTGCCACACCTTGATGGCCGTCGCCGCACTCTCCAGCGTGACGTACTCCTGCATGACGCCGGGGATGGAGTAGTCGTCCCACCAGCCCTTGGCCTTGCGTCGCTCCCGGTCGACTCTCGCCAGTTCGAGAAGCCCGCCGATCCTGCCGAGATCATGGATGTTGTACAGCTCGCACAGGGCCCGGATGTCAGGGTCCCGAACGGGCACCCACCCGCCCTCCAGCTTGGCGACCTTCGCAGTGGAAGCGGAGAGTGCCTTCGCTGCCTGCGGCTGGGTGAGGCCGGCCGTCGTACGGAGCTTGAGGAGTTCGGCCCCAAGTCTGCGTCCCAGAACGCTGGTTGTGCTGTTCCCCTGTCGTGCCTGACTCACTGTCACCTGACTGCTCCTTCGGTGCTGTGCGCGGTCAGTCTGCTGGGTGCTTGGACGGGCTGGCAAACACGATTGGTGGATATCTTCCAGGTGGAGGTTGAATCACATGGCGACATGCCGCTACCGTCCGTGGTGAATCGATCGCAGAGCGGCGCCAGTTTTGTCGAACGGCCCAGCTCCCCCTGCCCGAAAGCGACCCCCATGACCGAAGACGCCCCCCTCCACCACGACCGCCTCGACTACACCCCCTTCCCCAAGAGCGTCACCCTCGCCCGCCGCCGAGCCCACCGCCTCCTCTCCGAATGGGGCCACCCCGAACTCGCCGCCGACACCGCCCTGTTGGTCTCCGAGTTGGGCGGCAACGCCGTACTGCACGGGTGTCTTCGCGACCGTCTCTTCCGAGTGGAACTCGCCCTCACCGAACAGGCCGTACGTGTGAGCGTCTCCGACCCGCGGGGCGAATTACTGCCGCGCCCGCGCAAAGCCGCCCCCGACGAGATGTTCGGGCGAGGCCTGCTGATCGTCGGTGCCGTCGCCGACCGCTGGGGCGTGACCGAGCTGACCGTCGGCAAGCTGGTCTGGTGCGAGTTGGACGTCGTACGAGGCGTGGACGCAGGCGTGGACGCAGGCGTGGGCGTACGTCAGTCGGCGAACCGGCAGGAGCCGTCGTGCCCCTCGCCTGTCACCGCCCCCGCGCGAAACGGTGAGTGCCCTGCGGCAAGATGGGCCTCATGAGCATCGTAAAGATCAACGTACTCACCGTCCCCGCAGAGCAGCGCGAGGTGCTGGAGAAGCGGTTCGCGTCGCGTGCCGGGGCTGTCGAGGGGTCGGACGGGTTCGAGTGGTTCGAGCTGCTTCGGCCCGTTGAGGGCACCGACAGCTACATGGTCTACACCCGGTGGCGCAGCGAGGAGGACTTCCAGAAGTGGATGTCGGGCCCGATGCAGTCGGCGCACCGCCCCGCGGGCCCCGGCGGGGAGCAGCCCAAGCCCGCCGCGTCCGGATCGACGCTGTGGTCCTTCGAAGTGGTCCAGCAGGCAGCCCCCAAGCAGGGCTGAGACCGAGACCGAGACCGAGACCGGGACCGGGACCGGGACCGAATCCGCCGACGCGCCGAGCCACGGCAGTAGCCGTTTCTCGGCGCGCCGGAACAGATCGTGTCAGGGCTTCCGGGCCAGCCCGCCGTGCTGCCCGATGGGCACGGCCGTCGCCGCACTCCCCGTCTCCGGCCTCCACAACGGCACCGAGACGACGCCCGGCGCCGCCAGCTCCAGCCCCTCGAAGAACGCCTCGATCTGGTCCACCGGCCGCAGGAAATACGGCACCGCGCCCGTCTCGTTGTACGCGTCCTGCGCTTGCTCGTAGGCGGGGTCCGTGCCGCGCGAGCCCTCGTTCAGGGAGAGGTAGCTGCCGGACGGGAGGCCGGCCATCAGGTCGCGGACGATTCCGCGAGCCGCCTCGTAGTCCGCCACGTGGCCCAGGATGCCGCTCAGGATCAGGGCTGTCGGGCGGGTGAGGTCCAGCGTCTTCGCCGCCGACGCCAGGATGCGGTCCGTGTCGTACAGCTCGGCGTCGATATAGTCCGTCGCACCCTCGGGGGTCGACGTCAGGAGCGCCCGGGCGTGGGTCAGGACCAGCGGGTCGTGGTCCACGTACACGATGCGCGCGTCGGGGGCGACCGACTGGGCGACCTCGTGCGTGTTGTCGACCGTCGGCAGGCCCGTGCCGACGTCCAGGAACTGGCGGATGCCCGCCTCCCCGGCCAGATGGCGGATCGTACGGCCCAGGAACGCGCGGCTGCTGCGCGCGATCGTCACGATGCCGGGGAAGACGGCCGTGTACGCGTCACCGGCGGCTTCGTCGACCGGGTAGTTGTCCTTGCCGCCCAGCCAGTAGTTCCAGATCCGGGCCGAGTGCGGTACCGAGGTGTCGATTCTCTGTTCGGAACTCGGTTCGGGTTCGGACATGGCGGCATCGTCTCCTCGGTCGCAGCGGACGCGTTGGTGCAGGGTTCAACTTAAGGCCCGAGGTCAACCATACGTATCCCGCTTCACCGACGCAGCACACGACCCGGTGGCCTCGCACGGTCAACCCACGCCGACCGCCGCCGACTCGTAGCCCGTGATGTCGTCGGGCTTCACCAAGCCGTCCTCGATCGCCCGGGCCAGCATGTCCGCCTTCGTCGGGGCGGTTCTGCCGACCTGCGCGTACTTGACTCTCGCCCGGCGGATGTACACGTCCACCGTGTGAACCGATAC
This sequence comes from Streptomyces sp. NPDC020898, assembly GCF_044333925.1. NCBI lineage: Bacteria > Bacillati > Actinomycetota > Actinomycetes > Kitasatosporales > Streptomycetaceae > Streptomyces > Streptomyces sp. NPDC020898. The sequence goes on along the minus strand of NZ_JBIRRV010000001.1, from coordinate 912,407 downwards.
CCCCATGCGCCGGGCGACCGAGGCCTTCGACATGGACTGGAACCACCACAGCAGCGCGGTACGTTCCTGCGAGGACAGCTTGGGTCTGCTCGCGCCGCGATCTCCGACGAGGACCCCGGCGGCCGTCGGCGTGACGTACGGCCTGTCGCCCGCCGCCGCCAGTACCGCGTTCACCAGGTGCGCCCGTCCTTCGTTCTTCGCGACGAAGTCGCAGGCGCCGGCCTCCAGCGCTTCGAGCACCACCCGCTGTTCGGTGAACTGCGAGAAGGCGATGATCCGTTGACCCGCCGCGGCCAGCGTGGCGATGTCGCCGATGACGAGTCTGCCGTGCAGATTCAGGTCGAGGATCAGAACATCCGCGACACCGGGCTCCACCTCCGCGGCTTCGCCGGTGTGCCCCACCGTGATCCGTGGCTCCTCGGACAACCAGGTCTGGATGCCTTCGATGACGACCGGGTGGTCGTCGACGATGGCAACGGTCAGGGGGCCGGTCGTACGGGCCATCGGGTTTCCCACCACAACTGATCCTCCTCCTGGTCGTATACAGCGGACACGGTGAGTGGCCCCGGCGACTCCACGAGTGTCTGGGGCGGGGCGTCGGCCACGACGCTCACCACCACGTCCTCGGGGGTCGTCACCACGGTCACCCGCGCTCGGGTGGTGGCGGCGGCCAGGACCAGCAGGGCCCCTTCCGCGAGTTCCCCGCGGGCGGATGTCGGCAGGTCGGGCAGGTCGCCGTAGCTCAGCAGGGTCACGCGTACGCCACGCCGCTCGGCGACATCGGCACAGGCCCGCAGTTCGTGCAGGAGCGGGTGCGGGGTGTCGTCCGTCTCCACGAACAGCCTCCGCAGACGTGCCGCCTCCACGGCGGCACGGTGGCGTACGACGGTGTCCCCCGGGTCGAGTTGACGTTCCGCCAGACCGTGCAGCAGCGGTTCCACTCTGCTGCGCAGGTACTCGTACCGGCGCCGGCGCTCGGCGTGCACGGTCTCGTCGGCGGTCGCACGGGCGAGTCGCTCCGCCTGGCCCGCGGCGGCCTCGGTGGCCTCCCTCGCACCGGCGTTGAGCTGCCGGGCCAGGTAGGCGAAGGTCAACTGGACACCGGCGGTGGTGTGGATCACGGCCAGCAGACGGGAGAGCATGACCTGGTCCAGCGCGCCGTCGGCGATCAGGAATCCCACCGTGACAGCGGTGTTGGCGGCGAGCAGGACGACCAGCTCCCACAGCGGACGCTGCATCAGAAGCAGTACGCCGAACCAGCCCACGGTGTTCCACGCCCAGCTCACCTCGCTGATCATGCCGCCCGCCGGGTACGTGGCGGTGGCGACGACGCCGGTGGCCAGCGCCGCCCCCGCGAGCCATCGTGCGATGGGTCCGCCGAGCGCGGAACGCAGCAGCAGGATCGAACCGACCGTCTGGATGACCGCGAGGGCCAGCCAGGAGCCCGCGGCCGCGGCCTGCGGCTCGTACTCCTGCCAGCCCCTGAGCATCAGCAGAGTGTCCAGACCCAGGTGCCAGACGCCGACGATCACCACCAGCCCGATATTGACGGCCATGGCGAAACGGGTGGCGACCATCCCGTTGGCCATGCCGGCGGCGCTCAGGGTTCCCACCTCAGCACGACCCGGGTACCGGCGCCGGGGGACGAGTCCGCCAGGGCGCTGCCGCCCACGGCACGCATCCGGCCGTGGACCGACTCCCGCAGGCCGCGCCGGTGCGAGGGAACGGCCATGGGGTCGAACCCACTTCCGCTGTCCCGGACTTCGACGGTGACGCCCTCCCCGGCGCGCCGGGCGGTGACCCGGGCAGTACGGGTGTTCGCGTGCCGGGCCACGTTGGTCAGGGCCTCGGCGACCCCTTGCGAGAGGGCCACCACGACTTCGTGGGGAAGATCCAGCGGCGGTACGTCGAACTCGACGTCCAGCGACGGGAGTCCGACGCGGTGTGTCAGTACGACGGTGCGCAGCGCGACATCCAGCGGTGCCGGCTCGTGCGCCACATCGCGTGCCGCGCCGGGGTGCGCCCGCAGGTCCTCGATGACGGCCAGATCGGCCGCGGCCCGCTCCGGCAGCGCGGCGGAGTCACGGGTGATGCTGCCGGTCCCCACCATGGTGAGCGTGGCGAGCACGGTGTCGTGCAACAGCCGCTGCTGGTCCAGTTCGTCGGAGCGGGCGGCGGACCGGGCCGCGGCAGACGCGCGTGCCGACGCCTCCTCGGACAGCGCGAGGTCCGCCCTGCGCGCTCCGTGTCGCAGCAGGGCCACGAGAGCGGCGGCGAGCAGCCCCTGGAGCACCATGATCACGGGGGCGTCCGGGATGCCGGGGGTGCCCACCGCGTAGGCCACGGCGATGGCGATCGCCGCCGATATCGCCAAGGGCTGCCGTAGACCGAACTGCGCGATGAAGATGCCGGTGCCGGCGACCACGTCGATCCATCCGCTGCCCGCGCTCGCTCCCAGGACCTCGGCCGGGGCGAGGTTGCCGTGCGCCAGGCAGAGCGCCACGACGACGGCGGTGTCACCGGCGCAGAGCCAAGGGCGAGGTTCCGGCCGGAACATCAGAACGGTGAACAGGCCACTCCACACCAGTAGTCCGACGACCGCGACGGCCACCCACGCGGAGCGGGCCGGCGGTGCGAAACCGACCACGGCGACCACGCTCGCCCCGACGGCGCTGACTGCTCTCAGGACAGCGGACAGGCGTGCGGACTTGCGCCGAAGCTGGAGTTGGGCCGGCCCGGGCACCGACACACTTCCTCCACTAAAGGAATTCCTGCCTCCCCCAAGAGGCGTGAGGAAATCGACCCCATTCCTCACCATGCTTCCCCCGCAGGTCGATGAGACTCGCTTCCCAGCTTAGATCAACACGAGCGGGACCGACAGGGGCATGTGCGACATCTCGCCGCTGCCGTCACGCGGCCATGGAGCCTGCCGCCGGGGCAAAGACGCAGATGAGCACGGGGGCTGCGGCGCTGTCACGTGATCGCGTGACATGCCCTTTTTCGGTCCGCCACGTAATTTTTGGTCCAGGCCGCCAGAAAGCGAACAAAGCGAAAGGGCGCCGTGTAATCAGCCCGAAGAATTCGCGACCTGTCGGCAGAAGAGGACGACTGACCGGGGCTCGGAATTCCGAAATCCGGTAGGTGCCGTACCGAAGATTTCCGTGGCTCATGGCCGCGGGGGCCCCACCCCAAAAGATCATCGAGGAGACACCCATGAGGAAACTGCCCGGCGCCTTGACATCGACCCTGCTCACCGTCGGACTGGCCGCGAGCTTCACCCCGCTGCTGGCCTCGCCCGCCGCCGCTGCCAGCATGCACGGCTGCTCGGCCCCGCAAATGTGTCTGTACGAGGGCTCCTACGCCAACGGCAGCATCATCGGCCGGTTCCAGAGCGTCGGCTACCAGAACCTGCCGCCCTCGATACAGAACGAGGCGGACGCGGTCGCCAACACCCGTAACGACTCTGTATGGCTGCTCGACACGGGCCCCTCCCCGGACGCGTACCTCTGCATCCCGGCGGACACCGCCGTCAACCTCGGCACCTACGCCCACCCCGTCAGCGCCCGCGGCACCTGGGCGAACGACGTCGACACGATCGTTATCTGGGGTGCCTCCGACGACGGGAAGTGCAGCGGCACCGACCAGGTGCAGCAGGGCCGCGTCCCCAACGGCTGGCGCCCCTGACACACGCGAAGCCGGCCCCGGGCGCTTCAGCCCGGGGCCGGCCCTTCGCGTGGCCCGTCGGCCCGCTAGCCCACCGACACCGCACTCCAAGCCGCGCCCACCGCCGCGTACTCCGTGCCGCCCGCCCCGTACAGATCCCGCGCCGCGTTCAGCGTGGCCGTGCGGGCGCCCGCGTAGTTCGTCGAGGACGTCATGTACGTGGTCAGCGCCCGGTACCAGATCGCGCCCAGCTTGTCCCGGCCGATGCCGGTGACCGAAGAGCTGTTGCAGGTCGGGGAGTTGTAGCTGACGCCGTTGAGCGTCTTCGTACCGCTGCCCTCCGCGAGCAGGTACGCGAAGTGGTTGCCGACGCCCGACGAGTAGTGGACGTCCAGGCTCCCGGTGCTCGAACTCCAGCAGTCCACCGAGTTGTTGTCCTTCGACGGCTGGTCCATGTAGCGCAGGGCCGTACGGCCGAAGCCCGACCTGACGATTTTCTCGCCGATCAAGTAATCCCCGACATCAGTGGAGTTGAGGGCGTTGAACTCCACCAGCGTGCCGAAGATGTCCGACGTCGCCTCGTTCAGGCCGCCCGGCTCGCCCGAGTACGTCAGGTCCGCCGTCGCGGACGTGACGCCGTGCGTCATCTCGTGGCCGGCCACGTCGAGCGAGACCAGCGGGCCCAACTGCGTCCCGTCACCGTCGCCGTACGTCATGCAGAAGCAAGTGTCGTCCCAGAAGGCGTTGTTGTAGTTGGTGCCGTAGTGCACGCGGTTGTACGAGCCGACCCCGTCGCCCCTGATGCCGGCGCGCCCGAACTTGTCCTTGTAGTAGTCCCACGTCTCGTCCGTGCCGTACTGCGCGTCCACGGCCGCCGTTGCCCGGTCCGCCGTCGTACCCGTGCCCCAGTGGTTGTCCGCGTCCGTGAAGAGCGTCGCGGGGGCCCGGATGATGCAGATGCCGAGGATGCACAGATCGGTGCCGTTCTCGGCGTCGCCCGTGTACGTGTTGCCGCGCGTCGGGTCCTTCAGCTGGTACGTCGATCCCGACACCGTCGTCTCCAACGGGACCGTGCCGCTGTACAGGGACTGCCCGTCGCCCGTCGCCGTCTCGATGCTGTCCCAGGCGTCGATCTGGGCGCCGGTGCGCGCGTCGGTGACGACCGTGCGGGCGACCGGGTTGCCGAGCGTGTCCTGCGCCACCACGTTCGTACGCCAGGCCAGCTTCGGGGCGCCGTGCAGGGCGTCAACCACCAGCTCCGGCTTGGACGTTATCTTCTTCAGCGTCTCGCCCAGGTTCGCCGCGCGCAGTGCCGCCGTGGCCAGGTCCGCGGCCTTCGGGGCGGACACCGAGGGGCGGATCGTGGACAGCGATATCGGGCGGGTCGTGGCACGGCTCGCGCTGCGATAGGCACCGCCCGGGGCCAGATGGACCACGAAGTCACCGCCCAGGACGGGCAGTTGACGGTAGGTGCGGTCGTAACGGACGTGCTGGGCACCGTCCTTGTCGATGATGACGTCCCGGACTGTCGTGTCCTGCGCGGAGGTCAGGCCCAGGTGGGCGGCCTGGTCCACGAGTGCCGTGACCGCGTTCCGGATCGCGGTGTCCCGGGTCGGTCTGTCGGCCGCGCCGGCGGTGGGGGAGAGCGCGGCGGCGAGAAGAGCGGCGGTGGTGGCGGCTACGCCGGCCGCGGCGAGACGGGATGTCATCGGGCTCCTTGGGGGGACGAAGGCGGCGGTGAACGCTCAGATTTAGGGGTTCATGACATGCCGTGTCCAGGGCGCGTACACGTTCACCTCGACTTATGGCGAGAATCGTTTCCCCACCCACACGAATGAGAGACCGGCGAGTGAGACTCCCCTTCTTCGTCTACGGCACCCTCCGCCCCGGCGAGCCCAACCACGACCGCTACCTGCGCGGCCGTATCCGGTCCGAGGAGCCGGGCCGGCTCGCGGACGCGGTGCTGTACGACGGGCCCGGATATCCGTACGCCGTCGAGGAGTCCGGGGGAGTGGTGTACGGGGAGTTGGTCGACGCGCTGCCGGGGGAGTACGCCGGACTGCTGCACGCCCTCGACGAGTTGGAGGGGTTCGCGCCGGGCGACCCGCGCAACCTGTACGAGCGCGTCGCGCGGGACGTGACACGCGCCGACGGGACCGCCGTACGAGCCTGGGTCTACGTCGCCGGTCCGACCGTGGTCGTACGGCTGCGGGCAGAGGGCAAGCTCATCGGGGGCGGGAACTGGCGCGCGCGTCGCTGAACCGCCTCCATGTGCCCCTAGGGAAGGGCACGTCAAGATCTTCTGTTGTCACCTTCGTCACAAGCAGCATCATCATTTCGTAGTATTAGTTTTCAAATACTTTCGGTAATGATGGGGCCATGAGTGACCGGAACTACATTCCCCACGCCGGTTCCCGACTACCCCAACAATCAGTCAAGATTCAACTACCCCCATTTTCCGACCTGTTGGCCCTCGTCCGGGCCCCAGCCGCACTCAGTGTCCCCGGCGACATCCTTGCGGGCGCGACTGCGGCGGGCCGTCCCCTCGGCCCCCGGACGGCCGGCGCGATGGCTTCCTCCGTCTGCCTCTACTGGGCCGGTATGGCCCTCAACGACTACGCCGACGCCGCCGTCGACTCGGTCGAGCGCCCCGGACGTCCGGTGCCCTCCGGCCGGGTGCCGCGCCGGACCGCGCTGACCGTCGCCACCGGCCTGACCGGCGCCGGCCTCGGCCTCGCCGCGGTGTCGGGCGGCCGACGCGGACTCGCCGTCGCCCTGCCGCTGACGGCGCTGATATGGGCGTACGACCTGAAGTTGAAATCGACTCCGGCCGGTCCGGCGGCGATGGCGGGCGCACGGGCGCTCGACGTGCTGGCGGGCGCGGTGGCAGGCGGCGGCAACCCTCCGCCCCGTGGGTCCCGCGGGAGCGGCACGGCCGGCGCCCTCGCCCGCGGTGCCGTCCCCGCCCTTCTCACCGGGGTGCACACCTATACGATCACCGCCCTGAGCCGCCACGAGATCTCCGGTGCCCCGGCGCGGCTGCCCGCCACGACGCTGGCCGTCTCGTCGGCCACCGCGCTGTCGACGGTGCTGCCCGCCGTACTCCCGGCCGTTCTGCCGCCCCGGCGGGCCATGCCCCGCGACGCGGTCGCCCGAACAGCCGTCGCCTCCGCGGGAGTTCTCGCCTACCTGGGGACGTACGGAATGGCCCAGGCGCGTGCCATACGCGATCCACGGGCGAACTCCGTACGGCGTGCCGTGGGGGCGGGCATCCTCGCGATGGTCCCCTTGCAGGCGGCGCTCACGGCGCGCGCCGGAGCGCCCGTCGCCGCCGCACTCCTGGGTGCCCTGCACCCGGTGGCGCAGCGCCTGGCAAGACGGGTGTCCCCGACATGAGCCACCACCTGATCCACCTGACCTGCCTGGCCCACCTGAGACAGCTGAGCCGAGCGAGCCGTACGACCTGGGGCGAGGTGAAGGAGGGACCATGGGCCTGAGATTCGGCTACGGCACCAACGGGTTCACCCATCACCGCCTCTCCGACGTGCTCGGCATCCTCGCCGACCTGGGCTACGACGGCGTCGCCCTCACCCTCGACCACAACCACCTCGACCCGTACGCCGACGACCTGGACCGCCAAGTCGCCCGCGTACGCGAGCAGTTGGCGCGGCTCGGGCTGACCGTCACGGTCGAGACCGGGGCGCCCTACTTCCTCGACCCCTGGGGCAAGCACCAGCCGACCCTGATGTCGGGCGAACCGGAGCGCCGCGTCGACCTGCTGCGGCGTGCCGTGCGCGTCGCGGCCGAACTCGGCTCGCCCAGCGTCCAGTTGTGCAGCGGACCGACCCCGGACGACGTACCGGAACCGGAGGCCTGGCGGCGGCTGGCCGCAGGCGTCGGGGCGGCGCTGGAGACGGCGGAGGCGTACGGGGTCGCGCTGGCCTTCGAACCCGAGCCGCACATGTTCGTCGACACGGTCGCGAAGTGTCTGCGGCTGCGTGAACTGCTCGGCGGACACGAGCTGTTCGGCGTCACTCTGGACATTGGACACGCCCACTGTGTGGAGGAGCCGTCACTTCTCGACTGCGTCGCGCTGGCCGCGCCGCATCTGCTGAACGTCCAGATCGAGGACATGGTCCGCGGTGTCCACCGGCATCTGGAGTTCGGCGCGGGCGAGATCGACTTCCCGCCGGTACTGGCCGCGCTGACCGACCTCGGACACCGTGGCCTGGTGTCCGTCGAGATCCAGGGCGGCGCGCTGGACGCGCCCGACATCGCCCGCAGCTCCCTGGAGTTCCTGCGCCGGGCCGAGGCACGGAGCCTGCTCCCCTCCTGAGCAGCCGGACCACTCCAGCCCTTTCGGTATCTGCCTACGGGCATTTGGCGATCACCTTCTGCCATTCGCCTGCCCCTTCCTGCCCCCTTTCTTTCTCCAACTCCCTTTCTGGAACCGCACCATGCCGCTTTCCGACCCGACCCTCCCTCCCCCCGCTCCCCTCCTTCCCCTCCTTCCGCTCGCTCCCGAAGCCCGCGTCTGGCTCGACACCGCCCTGACCAGGATCGGTGCCGACCCCAGCAGCATCCGCACGCTCTTCCCCGCCGTCCGCCGCCACTGCGGACGCGCCCCGCTGCCCGACGGGCGGACCGTCGACGAAGCCGCCCGCGCCCTGCTCCTGGCCGCGCTGCCGCTGCGCGACCAGGCCCTCGTGGACGAGGTGACAGCCCTGCACCGCTATGGCGACCCCGCCGAACAACGGGCCGTCCTCAGGGCGTTGCCACAGGTCGACGCGGACGGAACCGGCCGGTTCCTGGACCTCGTACGGCAGACCCTGCGCGGCAACGACAACACGCTGATCGAGGCCGCACTCGGCCCCTACGCGGCAGCCCACCTCCCGGCGGACGAGTACCGCCAGGCCGTCCTGAAGTGTGTCTTCTGCGAGATCCCACTCGCCCGAGTCGCCGGACTGGACGACCGGGCCGACGCCGAACTCGCCCGCATGCTCAGCGATTTCGCACGCGAGCGGACGGCGGCGGGACGTCCCGTACCCGAAGACATCGCCCCTCTCCTGCACGTCGTACACGCACGCGCCTTCACGACCCCCACCCCCGACGAAACCGTGTGACCATGCGCATCTTCGACCCCCATATCCACATGAGCTCCCGCACCACCGACGACTACGAGGCCATGTACGCGGCCGGGGTCCGGGCCGTCGTCGAGCCCGCCTTCTGGCTCGGCCAGCCCCGCACCTCGCCCGAATCCTTCTACGACTACTTCGACTCGCTGCTCGGCTGGGAGCCGTACCGGGCGGCCCAGTTCGGCATCCAGCACTTCTGCACGATCGCCCTCAACCCGAAGGAGGCGAACGACCCGCGCTGCCTCCCCGTCCTCGACGAACTGCCCCGCTACCTCGCCAAGGACCGGGTCGTCGCCGTCGGTGAGATCGGCTACGACTCGATGACCAAGGAGGAGGACGAGGTCCTCGCCCGCCAGCTCCAACTCGCCGTCGAGCACGGTCTGCCCGCCCTCGTCCACACCCCGCACCGCGACAAGGCGGCCGGGACCCGCCGCACCCTGGACGTCGTACGGGAGTCGGGCATCGCCCCCGAACTCGTCGTCCTGGACCACTTGAACGAGCTGACGGTCGGCATGGTCCTCGACAGCGGCTGCTGGGCCGGCTTCTCCGTCTACCCGAAGACGAAGATGAGCGAGGACCGCATGGTCCGCATCCTCCAGGAGCACGGACTGGACCGCGTCCTCATCAACTCGGCGGCGGACTGGGGCAGTTCGGACCCCCTTAAGACCCGCAAGACCGGTGACGCGATGCTCGCCGACGGCTTCACGGACGACGACGTCGACCGCGTCCTGTGGCGCAACCCCGTCGCGTTCTACGGCCAGAGCGGACGCCTCGACCTGGACGACACGGACGGTGAGCCGAAGTCGGACGACACGTCGTCGTTCGCGGGCAACTCCATCCGGCGCGGGGGAGAGTGACCCGCCCGTGCGCTTCCGCCACCCCGACGGCACGCCCGTCCACCTCGCGTACTGCAGCAACGTCCACCAGGCCGAGGACCTCGCCGGGGTCGTCGCCCAGCTCGCCACGTACGCCGAACCCGTACGGGAACGGCTCGGCGTCGGCCGGCTCGGCATCGGCCTCTGGCTGGCCCGTACCGCCGTCACCGAACTCGCCGCTGACGAGCGAGCGTTGACGACCCTCAAGGCCGAACTGGCGGCGCGCGGCCTGGAGACCGTCACCCTCAACGCCTTCCCGTACGAGGGGTTCCACCGCGAGGTCGTCAAGAAGGACGTCTACCTCCCCGACTGGGCCGACCCGGCCCGCCTCGACTACACCCTCGACTGCGCCCGCGTCCTCGCCGCCCTCCTCCCCGACGACACCCGACGAGGCAGCGTCTCCACCCTCCCGCTCGGCTGGCGCACCCCGTGGGAGAGCGAGCGCGCGGACAGGGCCCGCCGCGCACTGGATCAACTGGCGGTGAGGCTGAGGGAGTTGGAGTCGGAGACCGGCCGCCGTATCCGCGTCGGCTTCGAACCGGAACCGGGGTGCGTCGTGGAGAACACCACGCAGGCCGTACGGGAGTTCGCCGACGTGGATCGCGACTATCTCGGTGTCTGCCTGGACGCCTGCCATCTCGCCGTCCAGTTCGAGGAACCCGGGGAAGCCCTCGGCCGCCTCGCCGACGCCGGGCTGCCCGTCGTCAAGCTCCAGGCGTCCTGCGCGGTCGAGGCCCCCGACCCGGCCGACCCGCGCGCCCGCGCCGCCCTGCGTGAACTGGCCGAACGACGGTTCCTGCACCAGACCCGAACGGTCGCCGACGGCACAGTCGTCGGCGTCGACGACCTCCCGGACGCCCTCGACACCGACGCGCTGCCGGAGGGCACCGCCCCCTGGCGCACCCACTTCCACGCCCCGCTGCACGCCTCGCCCGAACCGCCGCTGCGCACGACCACTGGCGCGCTCACCGGCGTACTCGCCGGACTCCTCGGCGGACCGACGGCGATCTGCGACCACATCGAGGTCGAGACCTACACCTGGTCCGTGCTGCCCCGCCCGCCCGCCGACCTCGCCGCCGGTATCGCCGCCGAACTCGCCTGGGCCCGCGACCGGTTGACCGACCTCGGCCTCAAAGAGGACCACTCATGACTGCCACAGGGAACCACTCATGACCGAAATCCCGAACGCCAACCGACTCGTCGTCCTCGACATCGTCGGCCTCACCCCCGCCCTCCTGCGCCACATGCCCGCCGTCGCCGCCCTCGGCGACCGCGGCTTCCAGGCCCGGCTCGGCACCACACTCCCCGCCGTCACCTGCACCGCCCAGTCCACCTTCCTCACCGGCGAACTCCCCTCCACCCACGGAGCGGTGGCCAACGGCTGGTACTTCCGCGACCTCGGGGAGGTACTCCTCTGGCGGCAGCACAACGCCCTCGTCGGCGGCGAGAAGATCTGGGACACGGCCCGGAAGCAGGCACCCGGCTACACGGTCGCCAACATCTGCTGGTGGTACGCCATGGGCGCCGACGTCGACTGGACGGTGACCCCGCGGCCCGTCTACTACTCCGACGGCCGCAAGGAACCCGACTGCTACACCTGGCCGCCCGCCCTGCACGACGAACTCACCGAACGCCTGGGCCCCTTCCCCCTGTTCACCTACTGGGGCCCGAACGCCGGCATGCCCTCCACCCAGTGGATCCTGGGCGCCGCCCGCCAGATCTTCGACGAGAAGAACCCCGACCTGACCCTCGTCTACATCCCGGAAATGGACTACGAACCCCAGCGCTCCGGCCCCCAGTCCGAGGCGTCCATTCGCGCGGCCCGCCAACTCGACGACGCCCTGCGCCCGTTGATCGACCACTTCCTCGCCGCCGGAGCCACGGTGGTCGCCCTCAGCGAGTACGGCATCACCCCGGTCTCCCGCCCCGTCGACCTCAACCGCGCCCTGCGCCGGGCCGGGTTGCTGGAGGTGTACACCCAGGACGGCATGGAGTACCTCGACACCTGGACCTCCCGCGCCTTCGCCGTCGCCGACCACCAGGTGGCGCACGTGTACGTACGGGACCCGGCCGACGTACGGGAGGTCGCGAAGATCCTCAACGAACTCGACGGCGTGGAGCAGGTGTTGGGCTCCGGCGGCAAGGCGGCCCAGGGTCTGGACCACGAGCGCTCGGGAGAGCTGGTCGTGGTCGCGGAGGCCGACGCCTGGTTCACGTACTACTACTGGCTGGACGACGACCGCGCCCCCGACTTCGCCCGCCAGGTCGAGATCCACCGCAAGCCCGGCTACGACCCCGCCGAACTGCTGTGGGACGACACCGTCCCCAACGTGAAACTGCGTGCGGCCGGTCAACTCGCCCGCAAGAAGCTGGGGTTCCGCTACCGCATGCAGACGGTCCCGCTCGACCCGGCGGGCGTCCGCGGCAGCCACGGCCGCCTCCCGGCCGACCCCGACCACGGCCCCGTACTCCTGTGCTCAGAACCGGAGCACAGCAGCGAGGCCATCGCCGCCACCGACGTCAAGAGCCTGCTGCTGAGGCTCGCCGGACTGCCCCCCACCGGAGACACCGACCATGCCTGACGCAACGACCATGCCGGAGCCGCCGACCATGCCGGAGAGCACCTTCCCGAGGCTGCCCATGCGGCGCACCGCCCTGCTCGACCCGCCCGCGGAGTACGCCCTGTTGCGCGAGCAGAGCGCGATCAGCCGGATCGCCCTCTGGGGCGGCAACACCCCCTGGCTGGTCACCCGGCACGAGGACGCCCGCGCCGTTCTGTCGGACGTCCGCTTCAGCTCGGAGAACCGCCGGGAGGGATTCCCCGGTCTCCAGCCGACGCCGCCGCCCCCCACCCCCGGCCAGCTCTTCGCCATGGACGCCCCCGACCACACCCGGCTGCGCCGGATGCTGATCCCCGACTTCACCTTCCGCCGCGCGGAGGAACTGCGCCCGTCGATCCAGCAGTTGACGGACCGTCTGATCGACGACCTCATGGCCAAGGGGAACGCCGCCGATCTGGTGGAGCACTTCACTCTCCCGCTGCCCCTGCTCGTCATCTGCGAACTCCTCGGAGTCCCATACGCAGACCGGGAGTTCATCCACCGGAACGCCGCTGCTTTCGCCACCGTGACGGACGGACCCGAGGCGATGCGGGCGGGCTGGGGCGCCCTGTTCGGCTACCTCATGGAGCTGCTCGCCGCCAAGACCGCCGACCCCGGCGACGACCTGCTGAGCAGGCTCGCGACCGAACGCGTCGCCACCGGCGAGGCAACCGCCGCCGAGGCGGCCGGACTTGCCGTGATGCTGCTCATCGCGGGCCACGAGACGACGGCCAGCATGCTGTCGCTCGGCGTGGTGACGCTGCTGTCCCACCCCACCCAACTGGCCTCCCTGCGCGCCGATCCGGAACTGGTGCCGGGAGCGGTCGAGGAACTTCTGCGCTATCTCACGGTCGTTCACATCGGGATACGGCGCATCGCCACACAGGACGTGGAGATCGGCGGCGTCACCGTACGGGCCGGGGAAGGCGTCGTCGTCTCGCTCCAGGCCGCCAACCGGGACCCGCGCGCCTTCGCCGACCCGGACACCTTCGACATCGCCCGGGACACCCAGCACCACCTGACGTTCAGCCACGGCCTGCACAACTGCCTCGGCCAGTCCCTCGCCCGCGCCGAACTCCAGATCGCCCTCCCCACCCTGTTCCGCCGCCTGCCGGACCTACGGCTGACGGCCCCGGCGGAGGTGTCCGCCCACGAGGGCCGCGCCGTTCACGGCGTCCGCACCCTGCCCGTCACCTGGTAACACCGTCCATCGGTAGCGAGGAGTACCCCCACATGACGAACACAGCTACTGCCGTCCCCCTCAATGAGACCGTCCTGAAGAACGCGCGCCCCCAAGTGGCCGTCTGGCTGGCCGAGTTCGTCGCACGCAACGGCGGCTTCGTCGGCTCTGTCCACCTGACCGAACCCGCCGGGACGGACGGCGAGATCGTGCTGGTCGCCGCCCACAACCTGCCGGCGTCCGTCCAGAACGGCACGGCCACCATCCCCTTCGGCAAGGGCATGGCCGGCACCGCCGCCGAGCGCCGGGCGCCCGTGGCCGTCTCCGACTTCCAGGCCGACACCACCGGCGTCGCCGTCGCCGGGGGCCGCGCCGCACAGTCGAGGGGCTCGCTCACGCTGCCCGTCCACGCCCCGGACGACGACACGAGACTCGTCGCCGTCGTCGGCCTCGGCTTCACGGAGCCCCGCGACTTCACCGAGGCCGAGCTGGCGGCGTACGGAGCGGACGCGGCGACTGTCCTGACGGTGGCCTAGGGCGACGTCAGCCCTGTACGGCAACCTCAAGCCGTACCGCGCACGCCTTGAACTCCGGCATCCGTGAGGTCGGGTCGAGGGCCGGGTTGGTCAGCGTGTTGGCCCGGCCCTCGCCCGGCCAGTGGAAGGGCATGAAGACGGTGTCGGGGCGGATCGAGGTGGTGATCCGCGCCGGCGCCACGGCCCGCCCGCGCCGCGACACGACGGTGATGGCGTCCCCCTCGCCGGCCCCCAGCCTGGCGGCCAGTCGCGGGTGCAGTTCGACGAACGGTCCGGGCGCGGCGGCGTTCAGCTCGTCGACGCGCCGCGTCTGGGCCCCGGACTGGTACTGGGACACGACCCGCCCGGTGGTCAGCAGCACCGGGTACTCGGCGTCCGGCTCCTCGGCGAGCGGCCGGTACACCACGGGGACGAACCGGGCCCGCCCGTCGTCGGTCGCGAACCGGTCGAGGAAGAGGCGGGGCGTGCCGGGATGCACTGCCTGCGGCCGGGCGTCCTGAAGCTGGTCGTCCTGCGGCTGATCGTCCTCGGCCGGGCACGGCCAGAAGACGCCGTTCTCCTCGATGAGCCGCTGGTAGGTGATCCCCGAGTAGTCGGCGATCCCGCCCGCGCTGGCCCGCCGCAGCTCCTCGAAGACCTCCTCGGGGTCGACCGGGAACCCCTTCTCCACCCCTGCACGCGCCGCGAGTTGGTGCAGGATGTACAGGTCGCTGCGGACCCCGTCCGGGGGAGTGATGGCCTGCCGGCGCAGGAGCACCCGCCCCTCCAGATTGGTGGTCGTGCCGCTCTCCTCGGCCCACTGGGTGACCGGCAGGACGACATCGGCGAGCGCGGCGGTCTCGGACAGCACGACATCCGCGACGGCGAGGAAGTCCAGTGACTTCAGGCGCTGTTCGATGTGCGCGGCCCGGGGTGCGGACACCACCGGGTTGGAGCCCATCAGCAGCAGGGAGTGGATGTCGGTGCCGAGCGCGTCGAGGAGTTCGTACGCGCTCAGCCCGGGCCCGGGCAACGAGTCCGGGTCGACGCCCCACACACCGGCCACATGGCGCCGCGCCTCCGGGTCGGTCAGCTTGCGGTAGCCGGGCAACTGGTCGGCCTTCTGCCCGTGTTCACGCCCGCCCTGCCCGTTCCCCTGCCCGGTCAGGCACCCGTATCCGGAGTTCGGACGCCCCGCACGTCCCGTCGCCAGGCACAGGTTGATCCACGCGCCCACCGTGTCGGTCCCCTTGGACTGCTGCTCGGGCCCGCGCGCGGTGAGCACCATGGCGGCGGACGGTTCGCAGAACATCCTGACGGCGTCCCGGAGTTGGGGCACAGGCACACCGGTGATCCGCTCGACGTACTCCGGCCAGTGGGCCATCGCCGCCGCCCGGGTCTCCTCCCAGCCGCTCGTCCGCTCCTGGATGTACGCCTCGTCCGTGCGCCCCTCGGCCACGATCAGGTGCAACAGGCCCAGGGCGAGGGCGAGATCGGTGCCGGGGCGCGGCGCGATATGGAGATCGGCCTGCTCGGCGGTACGGGTCCGGCGGGGATCGATGACGATCAACGTCCCGCCGTTCTCCTTGAGTTCGGTGAGATAGCGGAGCGCGGGCGGCATGGTCTCGACGAGGTTGGAGCCGACGAGGATGACGCACCCCGTCTTCGGGATGTCCTCCATGGGGAACGGCAGCCCCCGGTCGAGCCCGAACGCCTTGTTCCCGGCCGCCGCGGCGGACGACATGCAGAAACGCCCGTTGTAGTCGATCTGGGAGGTCCGGAGCACGATGCGCGCGAACTTGCCGAGCGCGTACGCCTTCTCGTTGGTCAGCCCGCCCCCGCCGAAGACACCGCACGCGTCCGGGCCATGCTCCGTACGCGTGCGGGTCAGTCCCTCGGCGACGCGGTCCAGCGCCTCCTCCCAGGAGGCGGGCACGAGCTCCCCGTCGCGCCGGACGAGCGGCTCGGTCAGCCGCACCGACGGCGACAGCAGCGCGGGTGCCGTACGCCCCTTGCCGCACAGCGCGCCCCGGTTCACCGGAAAGTCGACGCGCTCGGAGACCGCGACGCCCCCGCCTGCGACCGGCGTGAGGTTCATGCCGCACTGCAGGGCGCAGTACGGGCAGTGCGTGGGCGTCACGGTGGTCTCCATACAGCCCAGCGTGCGTCGACCGTGTTACACCCCGGAACGCACCCCGTTACGCCCCAGGCACGGGCGCCTCCCGGGGGCGGACAGCGGACGGTGAGGTTCTTCGCCCCCGCCGCCCCTACCCGTCCCATCCCTGGGGGCTGCCGCCCCCAGACCCCTGCTACGGCCCTGAACGGGCCTTGTCCTCAATCGCCGGACGGGCTGGTTGTTCAGCCTCTCCGGCGTTTGAGGAGCGGGGGTTCGGGGGCAGCGCCCCCGAGGATGGGACGGGTAGGGGCGGCGGGGGCGAAAATCCCCCGCGTTCACCCACGCAACGCCCGCTCCACCCCCACCTCCACCGGCCCCAGGAACCGCGGATCCGGCTTGAACACGGCATCCACCGCCGCCTTGCCCGCCGCGAAGATCTCCCGCGCCCCGCCGTAGTACCACGTCACGTCATGCCGAGCCTCGACCCCGACCCCGTACGACTCCACCCCCGCCGCCTCGCACAACGCGACCGCCCGGCGAATATGGAACCCCTGACTGATCAGCACGGCCCGGTCGACCCCGAAGATCTTCTTCGCGCGGACACAGGAGTCCCACGTGTCGAACCCGGCGTAGTCGCTCACGATCCGCCCGTCCGGCACCCCGTGCCGCGTCAGATACGCCCGCATCGCATCCGGCTCGTCGTACTCCTCCCGGCTGTTGTCCCCGGTGACGAGCACCACCTTGACCCGCCCCGCCCGGTACAGCTCCGCCGCCGCGTCCAGCCGGTTCGCGAGGTACGGAGACGGCTCCCCGCCCCACAGCCCGGCACCGAAGACGACGGCGACATCGGTACGCGGCGCGTCCGAGACATCGCGCAGCCGATCGCCCGCGGCGACGAACATCCACGTGGCCGGCAGCAACGCCAGCACGCAGAGCAGCATCACGACCTGCACGGCCCGCCGCTGCCCCACCCGGGTACGCGGCAGACGTACGGACACACGCAAGCTCCGAGCCTTCGGACGACGCATCGGACAGTCCCTCCCCAGGCGCCCCGACGGACGGCCTTCGATCATGAAAGACGCGCCCGGCCCCGCCCCGGTTCGCCGCCCCCGGCGTGACCAGCTTCACTCCGTAACGGATAACCGCAGGTCACGCCACCTCACACACCCCTGGCACCCCACCGTGAACCCCCGGAAAAGACCCGTCATTCCTGCGCAACGGCGTGGCAACCTCGTACCGTCACGATCGGTACATGACGGCGACGAACCCTCTTCGCGACGAGTTCACGCAGCCCACGCAGCCCACGCAGCCCACGCAGCCCACGCAGTGCTCGCAGCCCCCGCTCCGCCCCGTCGGCCCCCGGCCGTCCGGAGGCGCCCACCTCGACAGTACGGCGCAAATCATGGACCGGATCACCAGCCAGCTCGGCAGCCAGCTCAGCCTCGTCTCGCTCGACGGCAGCCGTCGCCCCGCCCCGCCCGCACTCGTCCTCGTGGCCCACGGCAGCCGCGACCCGCGCGCACTGAGCACCGTCAGCGCGCTCGCCGAACGCGTCCGCGAACAGCGCCCCGACCTGCCCGTGCGCCTGGGTCACATCGAGCTGAACCAGCCGCTGCTCCCGGACACGCTCGCGGCCCTCGGTACCGCCGAGGCCGTCCTCGTACCGCTGCTGCTCAGCCGCGGCTACCACGTCAAGCAGGACATCCCGGAGATGGCCGCGGCCGCACCGGCACGCACGCGCGTGGCCGCCCCGCTCGGCCCGCACCCCCTGCTCGTGGAGACCCTGTACGCCCGCCTCGTCGAGGCCGGCTGGCGCACCCGGATGACCGACGCGCAGCGCCGGTCCAGCGCAGTCGTGCTCGCCGCCGCCGGTTCCCGCGACCCCGACTCGGCCGTCGACACCCGCCGCACCGCCCAGTTCCTCGCCGAACGCCTGGGCGTACCCGTCGTCCCCGCGTACGCCACCACCGCCGCACCGACCGTCCCCGCCGCCATCCGCGCCCTGGCCGCCAAGGGCCGCCACCGCATCGCCGTCGCCTCGTACTTCACCGCCCCCGGCCGCTTCGCCACGGAGTCCGCCGAGGCCGCCCCCTGGATAGCCGCGGCCCCCCTGGGCGCCCACCCGGCGATGGCCCGCCTGATCCTGCACAGGTACGACCAGACGATCGCGGCCCCCGAAACATCGGCAACCCGAGAACTGGCGCCGGCGTTGTAGTTGACAGGGGCGCGGGGAACTGCGCGACAAGCCACAACGGGCGGGCACCCGCAACACAACCCAACAAACACCCGGCAGACGCGCAGGCGAGACACACACCCCCAAATTGTCAGTACCTGCGCTTACTGTCGAACCATGGAAGGCACAAGCACAGACACCACCACCCCCACCGGCTACGCCCCACCCGCACTCGCCCGCTGGGCCACGGAACCCGACAAACGCCCAGGCCGCACCGCCTTCCAACGCGACCGCGCCCGCGTACTGCACTCCTCCGCCCTGCGAAGGCTCGCCGGCAAAACCCAAGTGGTAACGCCCGGCACCCGCAGCCAGATCTGGGACGCCAGCCCCCGCACCCGCCTCACGCACTCCCTGGAATGCGCCCAGGTCGGCCGAGAACTCGGCGCCGCCCTCGGCTGCGATCCCGACCTCGTCGAGGCGGCCTGCCTCTCGCACGACCTGGGCCACCCGCCCTTCGGGCACAACGGCGAACAGGCACTCAACGAGTTCGCGGCGGACTGCGGCGGTTTCGAGGGCAACGCCCAGTCCCTCAGGCTCCTCACCCGCATCGAACCGAAGCGCTTCATCAAGCCTCCGGAGTCGGAGGACTTCGTCAGCGTCGGCCTCAACCTCACCCGGGCCACCCTCGACGCCGCCACCAAGTACCCCTGGCCGCGCGGCGCGCACCCCACCGACCCGGCCTCCCCGAAGTTCGGCGTCTACGACGACGACCGGCCGGTCTTCGACTGGGTCCGCCAGGGCGCCCCCGGTACCCGGGCGACCTTCGAGGCCCAGGTCATGGACTGGTCGGACGACGTGGCGTACTCGGTGCACGACGTCGAGGACGGCCTGCACGCCGGCCACATCGACCCCAAAGCCCTGCACGCGGAGCCCGAGCGCCAGGAGATCTTCCGCGTCGCGACCGGGCGGTACGTGGCCGCGGACACCGATCCCGCCGAACTCGCCGAGGCCCTCGACCGCCTCCTCGCCCAGGAGTGGTGGCCGCACGGCTACGACGGCACGGCGGTCGCCCAGGCCCGGCTGAAGGACGCCACCAGCCAGCTCATCGGCCATTTCTGCCTGGCCGCCGAGGGCGCCACGCGCGCGGCGTACGGCACCGGCAGGCTCACCCGGTACGTGGCCGAACTGGTCGTCCCGCGCGCCGCCCGCCTGGAGTGCGCGGTCCTCAAGGCCGTCGCCGACCGGTACGTCATGCAGCGCGCCGAACAGGAGCGGCTCCGCGCGGACCAGCGCATCGTCGTCGCCGAACTCGCCGAGGCACTCACCGCCCGCGCCCCGGACGGTCTGGACCCCCAGTTCCGCGCGCTGTTCGACGAGGCAGCCGACGACCGTGCGCGCAAGCGGGTGATCGTCGACCAGATCGCGTCCCTCACCGACGCCTCGGCGCGTTCGCTGCACGCGAGCCTGAAGAGCCGCATATGACACAGAGCCGCATATGACACAGATGTGACCCTGCGTGGCCTGATCGGGCCACACCCCCTTCCCCGATCACACTCCGTGCGGGAGGCTCCCCATGTGACGGCACCCACGGGGCATCCGTACACAAGGAACGAGCAACAGCAGGCACGCGCAGCACCCGAAGCACACGCAACACAAGGCACGCGCAGCACGCGGCACCCCTTACGAGGAGGCATGAAGTGGTCGACGCGGATCAGACATTCGTCATCGTCGGAGGCGGACTGGCCGGCGCCAAGGCGGCCGAGACGCTCCGGACGGAGGGCTTCACCGGCCGCGTGATACTGATCTGCGACGAACGCGACCACCCGTACGAGCGGCCCCCGCTCTCCAAGGGTTACCTCCTCGGCAAGGAGGAGCGCGACAGCGTCTTCGTCCACGAACCCGCGTGGTACGCCCGCAACGACATCGAACTCCACCTCGGCCAGACCGTCGACGCCATCGACCGTACGGCGAAGACGGTCCGTTTCGGCGACGACGGCACCCTTGTCCACTACGACAAACTGCTGATCGCCACCGGCGCCGAGCCGCGCCGCCTCGACATCCCGGGGACCGGCCTGGCGGGCGTCCACCACCTGCGCCGCCTGGCCCACGCGGAGCGTCTCAAGGGCGTGCTGGCCGCCCTGGGCCGCGACAACGGCCACATCGTGATCGCCGGCGCCGGCTGGATCGGCCTGGAGGTCGCGGCGGCGGCACGTGAGTACGGCGCCGAGGTGACCGTCGTGGAGCCCGAATCGACCCCGCTGCACTCGGTCCTGGGCCCCGAACTGGGCAACCTCTTCGCCGAGTTGCACCGCGAGCACGGCGTCCGCTTCCACTTCGGCGCCCGGCTGACGGAGATCACCGGCCAGGACGGCATGGTCCTCGCGGCCCGCACCGACGACGGCGAGGAACACCCCGCCCACGACGTCCTGGCGGCCGTCGGCGCCGCCCCGCGCACGGCGCTCGCGGAGGCGGCCGGGCTGACCCTCGCCGACCGCGCGCACGGCGGCGGCATCGCGGTCGACGAACGCCTGCGCACCTCCGACCCGGACATCTACGCGGCCGGCGACGTGGCCGCCTTCCACCACGCCCTGTTCGACACCAGGCTGCGCGTCGAACACTGGGCCAACGCCCTCAACGGCGGCCCGGCGGCGGCCCGCGCGATGCTGGGCCGTGAATTGACGTACGACCGCGTGCCCTATTTCTTCTCGGACCAGTACGACATGGGCATGGAGTACTCCGGCTGGGCGCCCCCGGGCTCGTACGACCAGGTGGTGATCCGGGGAGACGCGGGCAAGCGCGAGTTCATCGCCTTCTGGGTGAAGGAGAACCGGGTCCTGGCCGGGATGAACGTGAACGTGTGGGACGTCACAGAACCCATCCAGCAGCTCATCCGCTCCCGGGCCCAGGTGGACACGGAGGCACTGGCGGACCCGCACGTACCGCTGGACAGCCTCGTCCCCTAGCCGCCACGACCGTCCTGTGGCTGTCAGGAGTGTCAGTCCGCCCCCGTAGAATCACTGCGTGGCCGGAAGGATCAACGACGAGGACGTGAAGGCGGTTCGGGACGCGGTCCCGATCGACGCCGTCGTGTCCGAGTACCTCCAGCTGCGCAACGCGGGCGGCGGCAACCTCAAGGGCCTCTGCCCCTTCCACGACGAGAAGTCGCCGTCCTTCCAGGTCAGCCCGAGCAAGGGACTCTTCCACTGCTTCGGCTGCCAGGAGGGCGGCGACACCATCGCCTTCGTGATGAAGGTCGACCACCTCTCCTTCTCCGAGGTCGTCGAGCGTCTGGCCGCCCAGGCCGGCATCACCCTGCGGTACGAGGAGGGCGGCTACAACCCCTCCCACCAGCGCGGCGAGCGCATCCGCCTGGTCGAGGCCCACAAGATCGCCGCGCAGTGGTACGTGGAGCAGCTGGCCACCAGCTCCGAGGCGGACGCGGGCCGCAAGTTCCTCGCGGAGCGCGGCTTCGACCAGTCGGCCGCCGAACACTTCTCCGTCGGCTACAGCCCCCAGGGCTGGGACCACCTCACCCGCTACCTCCGCGGCAAGGGCTTCTCGGACAAGGAACTCCTCCTGTCCGGCCTCGCCCAGGAAGGCCGCCGCGGCCCCATCGACCGCTTCCGGGGCCGCCTGATGTGGCCGATCCGCGACATCGGCGGCGAAGTCGTCGGCTTCGGCGCGCGGAAGCTGTACGAGGAGGACAACGGCCCCAAGTACCTGAACACCCCTGACACGGCGATCTACCGCAAATCCCAGGTCCTGTACGGCATCGACCTCGCGAAGAAGGACATCGCGAAGTCGAGCCGCGCGGTCGTCGTCGAGGGCTACACGGACGTGATGGCCTGCCACCTGGCCGGTGTGACGACGGCGATCGCGACCTGCGGCACGGCCTTCGGCACCGACCACATCAAGATCCTCCGCCGCCTCCTCATGGACAACGGCTCGGCCCGCGTGATCTTCACCTTCGACGGCGACGCGGCCGGCCAGAAGGCGGCCCTGCGCGCCTTCGAGGACGACCAGAAGTTCGCCGCCGAGACGTACATCGCGATCGCGCCCGACGGCATGGACCCCTGCGACCTGCGCCTCGCGAAGGGCGACCAGGCGGTCGCCGAACTCGCCGAACCCCGCACCCCCCTCTTCGAGTTCGCCCTCCGTCAGATCGCCGCCCGCTACGACCTCGAGACCCCGGGGGGCCGCGCGGCGGCGCTGGACGAGGCCGCCCCGATCGTGGCCCGCATCAAGAACAGCGGTGCGCAGCACGAGGTGGCCGTACAGCTCGCCGGCCTGCTCGGCATCCTGGACACCCAGTTCGTGGTCAAGAGGGTGGCCCAGCTGGCCCGTTGGGCCCGGGACCGGGGCGGCAAGGGCCCGGCGCCCACCGGACAGCAGAGCCGGCCCCCGTACGAGCAGAACGCGCGAGCGGGCGGCCCCTCAGGCCCCGCCCTGAACCTGCGCAACCCGGTCTACGCCACCGAGCGTGAACTCCTCAAACTCGCCCTCCAGCGCCCCGACCTGGTCTCCCCAGCCTTCGACGCGTACGGCGTGGACGAGTTCACGGCGGCCCCCTATGCGGCCGTACGCGAGGTGATCATGGAGGCGGGCGGCGCGGAGTTCGGCGCCCAGGAACCCCAGGAGTATCTGGTCCGGGTCCGTGAGACGGCCCCGGACGACGTGGTCCGCGCGATGGTGACGGAGCTCGCCGTCGAGGCGATCATGCGCAAAACGGTCGACGAGGTGTACGCCGGCGATGTGCTGGTCACCGTCCGCCGAAGAGCGGTGGAACGCCGGATCCGCGAGGTTCAGATCACCCACACCCGTCTGAGCACCCACGGAGACCCGGCTCAACTGGCCGCCGCGCTGAACGAGTTGTGGGTACTCCAGCAGTACGACCAGGCCCTCCAGGACCAGGGCCCGTCGGCGCTCTGAGGACCGCCCACTTCCCGGCACCCGGGCCGATTCGGCGGCGTACGACGGGGACGACGGGGAACGCGTCAGGGTGAGTACCGGCTGGGCCGGCAACCGGCCGCGGTCGCTCGGCGGCCCAGCCGTTCCGCCTCGGCGGAGTTTCCGCGGCGGACGGTGAAGTGCGTTTCGAGGACGTGCGCCGAGTGGGAGAACCGGCCGCACGGCGATCGTGCCAGGTCGGGCCCCGAACAAGCACTCGGTTTCCCGTGACGGTAACCACGTGGTCACGGAACGGACCTAGAAAGTCGTCGCACGCCCCTCGTGGCGGCGATGTGTCGTACTCCACACTGGGTTCCGGTGCCTGAGTCCTCGGAGCGCGGCCGACCCGTCCCCAACGGGTCCGACACCCCCGCGGTTCCGCTCAACGCGTACGGGACGGACAGCGGCGAGGCCGCCCATTCCGCCCCCCGAGTACCGCTGCCGTACGCCTCAGCAGCGATCATCCTGGAGGTCGCCCCCGTGCAGACCCAGACCCTCACCCAGACCGACAGCAGTACCGCCGTAAGTACCGAGATCAGTACGGACACGACGGAGCCCGACGCCGAGACCGAGATCACGGACGTCGCCGACGTCATCGCGGCCGTGCCCCCGCAGAGCCGTGCCGCGCACCACCCGGAGACGGTCGAGTCGGCCGAGCCGGACGAACCCCCGGCAGACGCGGTCGAGACCGCGGAGCCCCTGGAACCGGTCGAACTTGCAGAACCGGTCGAGCCGATCGAGCCCGTGGAAGTGGTCGAAACGGTCGCGCCGCGCCGCACCCCCGCCCGCGCCGACAACAGTGGCCCCTCCTCCGACCTGTTCCGCCAGTACCTGCGCGAGATCGGCCGCATCCCGCTGCTCACCGCGGCCGAGGAGGTCGACCTCGCCCGCCGGGTCGAGGCAGGCCTCTTCGCCGAGGAGAAACTGCGCCTCGCCTCCGACCTGGACAGCCAGTTGGCCCTCGACCTGGACAAACTGGTCGTCATGGGCCGCATGGCCAAACGCCGCCTGATCGAGGCGAACCTGCGCCTGGTCGTGTCGGTGGCGAAACGGTACGTGGGCCGCGGCCTGACGATGCTCGACCTCGTCCAGGAGGGAAACCTGGGCCTGATCCGCGCCGTCGAGAAGTTCGACTACGCGCGCGGCTACAAGTTCTCGACGTACGCGACCTGGTGGATCCGCCAGGCCATGTCCCGCGCCCTCGCCGACCAGGCCCGCACGATCCGCGTCCCCGTCCACGTGGTCGAGCTGATCAACCGGGTCGTCCGCGTCCAGCGCCGGATGCTCCAGGAACGCGGTTACGAGCCGACCCCGGAAGAGGTCGCCGCCCACCTGGACCTCCTGCCCGAGCGGGTCAGCGAGGTGCTGCGCCTGGCCCAGGAACCGGTGTCGCTGCACGCGCCCGTGGGCGAGGAGGACGATGTGGCGCTCGGTGACCTCATCGAGGACGGGGACGCCACCTCGCCGGTCGAGTCGGCGGCGTTCCTGCTCCTGCGGGAGCATTTGGAGGCGGTCCTGTCGACGCTGGGCGAGCGCGAACGCAAGGTCGTCCAACTCCGTTACGGACTGGCCGACGGACGCCCGCGCACGCTGGAGGAGATCGGCCGCATCTTCGGCGTCACCCGGGAGCGCATCCGCCAGATCGAGTCCAAGACCCTCAACAAACTGAGGGACCACGCGTTCGCGGACCAGCTGCGGGGTTATCTGGACTGAGTTTCCTCGCCCCCGCCGCCCCTACCCGTCCCATCCCTGGGGCTGCCGCCCCAGCCCCCGCTCGGGCCCTGAACGGGCCTTGTCCTCAAACGCCGGACGGGCTGAAAACCCAAGCGCAGGCCGGCACCATCCAGCCCGTCCGGCGTTTGAGGACGAGCGCGTTCAGCGCGATACGGGGGTTCGGGGGCAGCGCCCCCGAGGATGGGACGGGTAAGGGCGGCGGGGGCGAAAGAGACCCGCCCCTAATCCACCTCGGCCACCGCCTCCGCGAACTGCGCCTTGTACAACCGCGCATACGCCCCGTCCGCCCCCAACAACTCCCCGTGCGCCCCCTGTTCCACGATCGCCCCGTCCTCCATCACCAGGATCGTGTCCGCATCCCGGATCGTCGACAGCCGATGCGCGATCACGAACGAGGTCCGCCCGTGCGCCAGTTTGGCCATCGCCTTCTGGATGAGGACCTCCGTCCGCGTGTCCACCGAACTCGTCGCCTCGTCCAGCACCAGGATCACCGGATCGGACAGGAACGCCCGCGCGATCGTGATCAGCTGCTTCTCACCGGCACTGACCCCCGTACCCTCGTCGTCGATCACGGTGTCGTACCCGTCCGGCAACGTACGGATGAAACGGTCCGCATGAGCCGCCCGCGCCGCGTCCTCGATCTCCCCGCGCGTCACCTCACGCTCACGCGCGGCCCCGTACGCGATGTTCTCCGCGATGGACCCCCCGAACAGCCAGGTGTCCTGGAGCACCATCCCGATCCCGGCCCGGAGTTCGTCCCGGGACATGGACGCCACATCCACCCCGTCGAGAGTGATCCGCCCACCGGACACCTCGTAGAACCGCATCAGCAGATTCACCAGCGTCGTTTTCCCGGCCCCGGTCGGTCCGACGATGGCGACCGTCTGACCAGGCTCGACCACCAGCGACAGATCCTCGATGAGCGGCTTCTCCGGCTCGTACCGGAACGACACATGCTCCAGCGCCACCAGCCCCCGAAGCTCCTCCGGCCGGACCCGGACCTCGGGCAGCGGATCGGCCTCCTGCTCCTGAGCGTCCAGCAGCTCGAAGACCCGCTCCGCCGAGGCGACACCCGACTGCACCAGGTTCGCCATCGACGCGACCTGCGTCAGCGGCATCGAGAACTGCCGCGAGTACTGGATGAAGGCCTGCACGTCACCGATCGACAGCGCACCCGAGGCGACCCGCAGCCCGCCCACCACAGCGACCAGTACGTAGTTGATGTTCGACACGAACATCATCAGCGGCTGCATGACCCCGCTGTTGAACTGGGCCTTGAACCCGGCCTCGTACAGCGCGTCGTTCTGCTCGGCGAACTGCTGCGCCGACTCGTCCTGGCGTCCGAACACCTTCACCAGGGTGTGCCCGGTGTACATCTCCTCGATGTGGGCGTTGAGCTTCCCGGTGGTCCGCCACTGCTGCACGAAGTGCGGCTGCGACCGCTTCCCGACGCGCGTGGCGACATAGAACGACACCGGTACGGTCACCAGCGCGACCAGCGCCAGCAGCCAGCTCACCCAGAACATCATCGCCAGCACACCCACGATGGTGAGCAGCGAGTTGATGAGCTGCCCCAGCGACTGCTGCAGCGTCTGCCCGATGTTGTCGATGTCGTTCGTCGCGCGGCTGAGCACCTCACCGCGCTGCCGCTTGTCGAAGTACGACAACGGCAGCCGCGACAGCTTCGCCTGGAGGTCCTCGCGCATCCGGAACACGGTCCGGTTGACCGCCCGGTTCACCAGCCGCGTGGCGACCAGCATCAGCAACCCGGCGAACACGAAGACGACCAGCGCGATCCCCAGCACCTCACCCACCGCGCCGAAGTCGATGCCCTTGCCCGGCGTGAAGTCCGTACCGGAGAGCATGTCGGCCATGCCGCCCTCGCCACGCTCCCGCATACCGGCGAGAACCGCGGCCTTCGTCGTACCGCTCTCGAACTGCCGTCCGATGATGCCGGAGAAGACCAGGTCGGTCGCGCGCCCCAGGATCTTCGGGCCCACCACCGACAGGCCCACGCTCACGAACACCGCGAGCAGCATCACGTACATCGTGGCCCGCTCGGGCCTGAACTGGGCAAGGAGCCGTTTCGTGGACCCCTTGAAGTCCATCGAGTGCTGGTCGGGGCCGGCTCCGGCCATCATGCGCCCCATCGGCCCGGCCATCAGGCGGCCTCCGCTTCCGTGAGCTGGGACAGGACGATCTCGCGGTAGGTCTCGTTGTCCGCCATCAGCTCGTGGTGGCGGCCGGTGCCGACGACCCGGCCACCGTCGAGGACGATGATCCGGTCGGCCTCCCTGATCGTGGACACCCGCTGGGCGACGATCACGACGGTCGCCTCGGCGGTCTCGCGCGCGAGCGCCGTCCGCAGGGCCGCGTCCGTGGCGTAGTCGAGCGCGGAGAAGGAGTCGTCGAAGAGATAGATCTCGGGCCGCTGGACCAGCGTCCGCGCGATGGCGAGCCGCTGCCGCTGACCGCCCGACACATTCGTACCGCCCTGCGCGATCGGCGCGTCGAGACCGCCGTCCAACTGCTCCACGAACCCCTTGCCCTGGGCAACCTCCAGAGCGCGCCAGAGCTCCTCGTCCGTCGCGTCCGGATTCCCGTACCGCAGATTGCTCGCCACGGTCCCGGCGAACAGATACGGCTTCTGCGGCACCAGCCCCACCGTCCTGGCCAACAGCCTCGGCTCCACGGTGGCCACGTCCACGTCGTCGACGAGCACCTCCCCGTCGGTCGCGTCGAACAGCCGGGGGACCAGCCCCAGCAGCGTCGACTTCCCGCTGCCCGTGGACCCGATCACGGCGGTCACCTCACCGGGCCGCGCCACCAGGTCGACGGACTTCAGGACCGCCTCCTCGGCGCCCGGATAGCGGAACCCGGCCCCCCGGATCTCCAGATGCCCGTGCCGCCGCAGTTCGACCACCGGGGCGACCGGCGGTACGACACTCGACGACGTACCGAGGACCTCCTCGATCCGCTCGGCACACACCTCCGCGCGCGGCACCATCATGAACATGAAGGTGGCCATCATCACGGACATGACGATCTGCATCAGATAGGCGAGGAACGCGGTCAGCGCCCCGATCTCCATCCCGCCGCTGTCGATGCGATGCGCCCCGAACCACACCACAGCGATGGACGACACGTTGACGACGGTCATGACGATCGGGAACATCAGCGCGAGGAGCCGCCCGGTGCCCAGCGACACCTCGGTCAGCTCGTGGTTCGCCTTCCGGAACCGGTCCTTCTCGTACTCGTCCCGGACGAAGGCACGGATGACCCGGTTGCCGGTGATCTGCTCGCGCAGCACCCGGTTGACGGTGTCGAGCCGTACCTGCATCGACCGGAACATCGGCCGCAGCCGCCGCACGATCAACGTCACACAGATGCCCAGCACCGGCACGACCGCGATCAGCACACCCGACAGCGGCACATCAAGGCCCAGCGCGAGCACGATGCCGCCCACGCACATGATCGGCGCCGACACCATCAGCGTGAACGTCATCAGCACGAGCATCTGCACCTGCTGGACGTCATTGGTCGTACGGGTGATCAGCGAGGGAGCGCCGAACTGCCCGACCTCGCGCGCGGAGAACGACTGCACACGGTCGAAGACGGCCGCGCGTACGTCCCGGCCGAGCGCCGACGCCGTACGGGCGCCGTAGTACACGGCACCGATGTTGCAGACGACCTGCACCAGCGAGATGCCGATCATGACGGCGCCGTAGAGCAGGATGTAGCCCGTGTCCCCCTTCACCACACCGTCGTCGATGATGTCCGCGTTGAGCGTCGGCAGATAGAGGGTGGCGCAGGTCTGCAGGAGCTGGAGCAGCACGAGCAGGCCGATGGGTTTCTTGTAGGGCCTCAGGTAAGTGCGCAGAAGTCGTATGAGCACGCTGAATCTCTCGGAGTCGGCGGTGTGTCCGTGACGGACTCCGTGACGGACGATGGGGGGTGCCCCACGCCCCCATCGTCGAACACTCCACCCGTGTTACTTCAACCGATTAATTCAACAGCAGCACATTTCTCGGCGGCTCACCTACGGCTCAGCCACGGATCACGTACGGATCAGGTACGAAACGCCCCGGGATGCGTCTGCTCCCGCACGGACACGTACTGCTGCCGCACCGCCTGCCCCACCGCCAGCTCCTCACCGGGCTCCAGCACCTGCGCGGCGGCCCCCTGCCAGGCCGGCGGGGTACGCGGGTCGAGCGTGCCCTGCGACACCCCGAGCGCCCACGCGGCCTGCCGCGCGGCACCGATGGCCGCGTAGTCGGCGGGCTGCGGTACGACGACCTGCGCCCCGAACAGCGGCGGCGCCGCGGCCTGTACGGCGGGCAGCTCGGCGGCCGACCCGAGCAGGAACACCCGCTGTACGTCCACCCCGCGCCCCCGCAGCACGTCCAGCGCGTCCGCGAGCCCGCACAGCATCCCCTCGAAGGCGGCCCGCGCCAGATGCTCGGCCTTCATCGACTCGCGCCGCAGCCCGGCGATCGTCCCGGCGGTGTGCGGCAGGTTGGGCGTCCGCTCACCCTCCAGATAGGGCAGCATGACCAGCCCATGAGCGCCGGGAGTCGACTTCATCGCGAGGTCGGACAGACTCTCCAGATCACTGAGCCCGAGCAGCTCGGCGGTCCCACGCAGCGTCCGTACGGCGTTCAGCGTCGTCACGACAGGCAGATGCAGCCCGGTCGCGTCCGCCAGCGAGGTGATCATCCCGGACGAGTCGAAGAGCGCCTCGGGATGTACGGCCATCACGGACCCGGAGGCCCCGAGCGACACCACGACGTCCCCGAGCCCCAGCCCGAGCCCGAAGGCGGCGGCCATGGTCTCCCCGGTCCCGGCGGAGATGAGCAGCCCCTCAGGCGTCGTACCGGCGGCATCGGAGGGCCCGAGGACCTCCGGCAGCATCGCCTGCCGCCCGAGCGCCAGTTCGACGAGATCGCCTCTGTAGGTCCCCATGGCGGCGGACCAGTACCCCGTCCCCGAGGCCCCGCCCCGATCGGTCGTCCGCCGCACGGGGCGCCCGAGCAGTTGCCACACCAGCCAATCGTGCGCCTGCATGAGTACGGCGGTCCGCTGCGCCGCCTCCGGTTCGTTCCGCGCCAGCCAGCGCAGCTTGGTCACCGGGGACGCGGCCTGCGGCACACACCCCACGGCCTGCGCCCACGCCTCACGCCCGCCGAGCGCGTCGATCAGATCGGCCGCCGCGACCTGCGCCCGCTTGTCCCCGCCGACCATGGCCGGCCGTACGGTGTTGCCCTGCGCGTCGACCGGCACGACCGCGTTCTGCTGCGCGGACACACCGATGGCCTGCACACCTTCGAGCAGCCCCCCGCCGGCCGCCTCCCCGAGGGACAGCAGCCAGGCCTGCGGATCGACATCGGAGGGCCGCCCGCCGCTACCGCCCTCGGCGCCTTCCATCGGATGTGGCGCATAGCCCTGCCGCAGCACGGACCCCGTGTCCGCGTCGCAGACGACGATACGAGTGAAATCGGGCGCACTGTCCAACCCGGCGACTATCCCCATGGCCAAAATTCTGCCGTACGCGGAGAGGTGAACGCGCCGGGTCGATGATCCGTGAGCGGCAACCGGAGTGTTGTCGGAGCCCAGGGGCGTGCGGGAGCGGCAGATGTGGTCATGCCGACACTCGGGTGGCCGGGTCGCGCAGCACTCCCGGATCGGCTTCGGAGTCAGGTGTTGCTGGTTCCCCAGTCGTCCTCACCGCTGCCCGTGGCGTTGCGCTCACGGAGGGAACGCACCCGGCCGGCCACGGAGTCGGGGACCCGCTCGCCGACCTTCTCGCTCACGGTGTGGAACGCCTTGCCGGCGAACTCCCGCCCCTGGAGCGCGGCCGACTCCGCGGTGTTGCGGACGGCCGGGTTCTGCGAGATCTGCCGGGCGGACTTCTTCAACTGCTCGTAGCGCTCGCGCCCGGCCTTCGTGCCCAGCACGTATCCCAGAGTCAGTCCGGCGACGAACGTGAGCCGGTAGCGCATGACGGCCACCTTTCCTTGAGTGAGTGTGCGGAAGCGAGTGACGGGAGTGACGGATGGGGGACGAGCGCCTGCCGCTGGTTCCCGCTCCTGGCGTGCGGTGCGGGGAACCGATTGGCGGAGCACCCCCCTGCTTGCGCTAATGTATGTGTCGCAGCGAGTGCACGCCCCCTGGCGAATACCCAGGGAGGTACGTTCGATGCAACGAGGCAATCCCCTGTAGCTCAATTGGCAGAGCAGCCGACTGTTAATCGGCAGGTTACTGGTTCAAGTCCAGTCGGGGGAGCTTCAGTCTTCCGTAGCTCAATTGGCAGAGCAGCCGGCTGTTAACCGGCAGGTTACTGGTTCGAGTCCAGTCGGGAGAGCGCTTGGACGAGGACCCCGTTGGGGTCCTTTTTCATGCCCGGGGGAACCGCGCGAGGCGCGCCGAGGTCCTCATGGTCATGCGAAGTCGACCATCCGAAGCAGGAGATCGTATGAGCGGCTATGCTGCGGCAGACGGCGCGCACAAATGTGCGCGACGCGCCGTAATGGGGCGGTAGCTCAGCCGGTTAGAGCAGCGGACTCATAATCCGCCGGCCGTGGGTTCGAGTCCCACCCGCCCCACCTCGGTGCCCTTGGCAGGCTTCTGACCTGCGGAAACGTTCATTTTTGGGTGTCGGGGCGTCAACTCTGCCTGAGCGGACTGAATCCGCTGCTCGTGAGTTCGACTCCGTTGCAGTCGGCGTTAGTTCGAATGGCTCTGACCTGCGCAGACGTGTGGCCCGCCGCCGGAGAGAGCCGCAGGTGGCCTGTACGAGCGGTTGGACGCTGAGTTCGGGACGCCGGCAGGACACAGGTAATCGGACATGGCTGCCTGGGGGCCATCGCCCTACGTCGTCTCGCTGTGGGCGGCAGGGTGCGTGCGGTGCGGCGGTGGGCCACCGGGGTGCTGCGCAACGTCTGCTCCGGTGCGCTCGCGGACGTCCGAGGGGGACACTCCAGGGGCCAGTTCGACCAGGGACAGGCCATCCGAGGTGACGTCGAGGACGGCGAGGTCGGTGATGATCCGGTGGACACACGCCTGCCCGGTCAGCGGGAGGGTGCATTCGTCGACGATCTTCGGTGTGCCGTCCCTGGCGGTGTGTTCCATGAGGACGATGACCTGGCGGGCGCCGTGCACCAGGTCCATGGCACCGCCCATGCCCTTGATCATCTTGCCGGGTACGGTCCAGTTCGCCAGGTCGCCGGTTGCGGAAACCTGCATGCCGCCCAGTACGGCGACGTCGATGCGGCCGCCGCGGATCATCCCGAAGGAGAGCGCCGAGTCGAAGAACGCGGCGCCGGGCAGCACGGTGACGGTCTCCTTGCCCGCGTTGATCAGGTCGGGGTCGACCTCGTCGTCGTACGGGTAGGGGCCGGTGCCCAGGATGCCGTTCTCCGAGTGCAGCACCACGCGGACGCCGGGCGGGAGGTGGCCCGGGATGAGGGTGGGCAGCCCGATGCCCAGGTTGACGTAGGAGCCGTCGGGCAGTTCGCGGGCGGCGCGGGCCGCCATCTGGTCGCGGGTCCAGGCCATCAGTGCCGCTCCCCACCCGTGCGGATGGTGCGCTTCTCGATGCCCTTGTCGTCGGCGGGGACGGGACCCACGATCCGGTCGACGTAGATGCCGGGCAGATGGACGGCGTCCGGGTCGATGGCGCCGGGTTCGACGAGTTCCTCGACCTCGGCGATCGTGATCCGGCCCGCCATGGCCGCCAGGGGGTTGAAGTTGGCGGCACTGTGGTGGAAGACGAGGTTGCCGTGCCGGTCGCCGCGGGCAGCCCGCACGAGGGCGAAGTCGGTGGTGATGGCCTCCTCCAGGACGTACGTGCGGCCGCGGAACTTCCGCGTCTCCTTGGGTGGGGAGGCGACGGAGACGCTGCCGTCGGGGCCGTGGCGCCAGGGCAGTCCGCCGTCGGCGACCTGGGTGCCGACGCCGGCCGGGGTGTAGAAGGCGGGGATGCCGGTGCCGCCGGCGCGCAGCCGTTCGGCGAGGGTGCCCTGCGGGGTGAGCTCCACCTCCAGCTCACCGGCGAGGTACTGGCGGGCGAACTCCTTGTTCTCCCCGACGTAGGAGCCGGTGACCCGGGTGATGCGGCCGGCCGTCAGCAGGACGCCGAGCCCCTGGCCGTCCACGCCGCAGTTGTTGGAGACCACGCGCAGTCCGCCGACGCCCTGGGCGTGCAGGGCGTCGATGAGGACGGTGGGGATGCCGCACAGCCCGAAGCCGCCCACCGCCAGCGAGGCCCCTTCCGGTATGTCGGCGACCGCGTCGGCGGCCGAGGCCATGACCTTGTCCACGTTGTTCATGCCTTTCTCCCGGTGCCGGGCACTGTGCCGGGCACCGGGGTTTGCCAGAGGCGGGTTGTTCAGGGGCGGAGGCATCAGGCGGGGGAGGGCCGTCGTTCCGGCCCGCCCCCACGAGTGCGGGGGGTCATCCCCTGCGGCGGGCAGATGGCAGACGGATCGGGGCGACGCCCTCGACGACGGTGTTGCTGATGGTGCCGATGCCCTCGACCGTCATGGTGACGATGTCGCCGAGGGCCAGCGGCGGGGGTTCCAAGGCGCCGTTGCGGCCCCAGAGTTCGGCCAGGCAGCCGCCGTTGCCGCAGGTGCCGGAGCCCAGGACGTCGCCGGGGCGGATCCAGGTGCCGCGGGAGGCGTACGCCGCCATCTCCTCGAACGTCCAGGCCATGTTGGCCAGTCGGTCCTGGCCGACGGTCTCGCCGTTGACCTGGACGGTCAGGGCGAGGTCGAGGAAGCCTTCCGGGTTGCGGTGGGGTTCGAGTTCGTCGGCGGTGACGAGCCAGGGGCCGAGGGTGGTGGCGGTGTCCTTGCCCTTGGCCGGGCCGAGTTTGACCTTCATCTCGCGGCCCTGGAGGTCGCGGGCGGACCAGTCGTTGAGGATCGTGTAGCCGAGGATGTGCTCGCGCGCCTGGTCGGGGGTCAGGTCCCGGCCGGCCTTGCCGATGACGGCGGCCACTTCGAGTTCGAAGTCGAAGCGTGCGCAACCCGGCGGCAGGGGCACGTCGTCGTGGGCGCCGATCACCGCGTACGGGTTGGTGAAGTAGAACGCGGGGGCTTCGTACCACTCGTCGGGGACGGTGTCGCCGTGTCCCTGGGCGATGCCCGCGACATGGCTCTCGAAGGTCATGTAGTCGCGTACGGTCGGCGGTCGCAGCGGCGGCAGCAGCCGTACGTCGGCCAGGGGCAGCGGCAGGGAGCCGGTCAGGGCGCGTTCGCCTGCCGCGCGCAGGGACTGCTCGCCCTCCATGACCAGATCCAGCAGTTCGACGGGGTGGTCGAACGGGTGGACCTGGTCGCCGGCGACGGTCCCCGGCTGCCGTTTCCCGTCGTGGACGAAGGTCGCGAACCTCATGCCGGGCTCCCCTCCGCCTCGGCCGGCCGTGTGCCGCCGGGCCGGAAGCCGACGAAGACGGCGGCGATCACCGCGGCGGCCATACAGGCGACGGCGGTGAGGATCAGCCCGTTGTTGTAGCCGTGGGCCAGGGCGTCCGTGGTGTACGGGGCGAGCTTGGCGCTGAGCGGGCCGAGGTCGGCGGTGTGCAGGGCGAGCGGGCCGCCCTCGTGCAGGACGGCGGAGGCGATGCCGTGCTCCTTGGGGGTCAGGCCCGCGTCGGCGAGGCTGCCGGTGAGCTGACTTGTGGCCATGCCGAGGGCGACGGCGCCGACGACCGCCGGGCCGAGGGTCTGGCCGAGGTCGCGGACCAGGCTGGTGGTGGCGCTGGCCATGCCGGTCAGGGTGGGCGGTACGACGTTGACGGCAGCGGCGGTGATGGCGGCGACGACCAGACCGAAGCCGACACCGTTGAGCACCAGCGGCCCGAGCAGGGGGATCAGGCCGCTTTCGTGGATCGGCACCGCGCGCAGCCACAGTTGGGCGCCGGCCAGCGAGACGAACCCGGTGACGAGCATGGGGCCGGGGCCGACGCGGTGCAGCAGGCGGACCAGCAGCGGCCAGATGAACGGGGTGATGCCTTGGACGACCAGGAAGGGCACCGCGGTCTGGAAGGGGCTCTGGCGCTGGATGACGCCGAGGCGGATGCTCAGGTCGTACGCGCCGCCGAGGAAGCCGAACATGCCGATCACCGCCATCGCGGCCGACGCGGCGAAGGCCGGGATGCGGAACAGCTCCAGGCGCAGCATCGGGGCCGCGCTGCGGCTCTCCACCAGCACGAACGCGACGATGAACACGGCGAAGGCGACGAAGCACGCGACGACGGGTGCCGAGCCCC
Source organism: Streptomyces sp. NPDC020898 (assembly GCF_044333925.1). Lineage (NCBI taxonomy): Bacteria > Bacillati > Actinomycetota > Actinomycetes > Kitasatosporales > Streptomycetaceae > Streptomyces > Streptomyces sp. NPDC020898. The sequence continues at coordinate 877,196 of NZ_JBIRRV010000001.1, read as the reverse complement.
AGCCGTCCGACGGGCCTTGGATGATGCCGTACAGGAGGGCGAGCATGGCCACGGCGATGGCGATCTGGCCCGGCCAGTCGAGCGAGCGGCCCTCGGGGGCGCTGGACTCGGATGCCAGCAGCCAGGCACCCACCGCGGTGATCACGGCGAGCACGCCGGTCACGCCGAACGCCCACTGGAAGGAGACGTGTTCGACGATCCCGCCGGACATCAGCGGGGCGATCAGGGCACCCAGCGACAGGGCCGTGGTCCAGGAGGCCAGCCCCTTGGCCCGCTCGGCCGGTGTCGGCGTGATGGCGATGATCATCGACAGGGAGGCGGGGAAGAGCGCGGCGGCCCCGATGCCGGAGATCGCCTGACCGGTGATCAGCTGGGCTGCCGAGTCGGAGGTGGCTGACACCAGATAGCCGACGGCGGACAGCAGCGCCGCGCCGACCACCAGTTTTTTACGGCCGTACAGGTCGCCCACGACGCCGAAGGTCAGCGCGAGGACGGCGGCGGGCACCAGGAAGGCGTCACTGATCCAGGTCAGTTCTCCGCCGGACGCCTGGAGGGTGCGCTGCATGACGCCGTTGATCGCGGCGGGCAGGACCAGTCCGATCTGGGCCAGGCAGACGGCCAGACAGGCGGCGATGATCGTGCCGGTGTGGCGTGCCGTGGCGGCCGGTGGGGTATCGGACGACGGGGCGGCGGGTGGGTCGTAGGCAGGGGTGGAGACCATGTCTCCTCCTTGGAAGGGTTGGCGGGACGTACGGCCCGAGGGGACGGCGGGGAGCTGGGCGCATCGGGAGGGGCGGTGCGCCGGTCGCGGAGGGTGGGGCCTCGTCAGGGCAGGCGGGGGCGTCGTCAGACGCGTGGGCAGAGCTCGGCCATGCAGCCGAACAGCCCGGGGCCGTCGAGTGGGGGCAGGGTGGGGTCGAGCTCCCGGTAGACGGTGTGCACGTTGACGGCGAGGCGTTCGCTCTCGTGCAGGTCGGCGAAGCGGCCGAGGCGGATGTCGAGGGCCGCGTCCAGGGCCGGCATGCCGGCGGTGAAGCGGGCGGTGGCCTGTTCATGGACGTGTTCGAGGTAGTCGCGGATCTCACGGACCGCCTGCTTGGTGGTGACGGGGCCGTGGCCGGGTACGACGATGTCCGCGTCAAGGCCGAGCAGCAGGTCGCAGGCGGCGAGCCAGCGGGTGAAGGGGCCGTGCCAGACGACCGGCGCCGCTCCGGCGAAGACGATGTCGCCGGTGTAGACGGTCCGGGCCTGCGGCACGTGCACGATCGTGTCCCCGGCACTGTGCGCCGGGCCCACGTCGATGAGGCGGACCTCGGTGCCGCCGATGTCCAGGATCGTCTCGCCGTCGAAGATCCGGTTCGGGAGGGCGGGTTCGATGCCGGCGTAGTCGAAGCGGCCGAAGATCCGTCGCGCGAAGTGTCCGGCAGGGCTGTCCATGCCGGTCAGCGCCAGCATCTCGGCCGGGCCCACCTGGCGCATGTCCGCCACGGATCCGCGGGCCGCGATGATCTCGGCGTGGGCCACGAGCTGGTTGCCGAACCAGTGGTCGCCGTTGCCATGGGTGTTGACCACGGTGGCGATCGGCGCAGTCGCGGTCAGCGGCGTCAGCGCGTCGAGCATGTTCTTGGTCAGCCGCAGGTCGTAGAGGGTGTCGACGAGCAGTGACTCGCCCCGGCCGGTGATCAGCCCGGCGTTGCTCATGCCCCATCCGGACTCGCCCGCGATCCAGGCGTAACAGCCGTGTCCGAGCTCGACACGACCTGTCCGGAATATCACGGAAGCCACGTTGCCTCCTGTTCTTGCCCCGCGTCAGATAGCGAGACTTGAGTACATTGCTGGACTGGAGTCCATCAATGGCCGCTAATCTAAGAAGGTGGTGGGGTGGCGTCAATACCCCTGCGGCCATGTGCTGTACTGACGGCCATGAAGATCCCGGAGGCAGGAGGCGAATTGGTGTCCACGCCCGCAGCACCGCCCGCCGGACGCCGGGAACGCAAGCGACAGCAGGTGCGCGACCGGCTCTACGTCGCGGCGCTGCACTTGTTCGTCGCCCAGGGGTACGAGGCGACGACCATGGACCAGATCGCCGAAACCGCCGACGTCGCCCGGGCCACTGTCTTCAACCACTTCTCACAGAAGGTCGGGTTCCTCGAAGAATGGGGAGCCCGCCGCCGCGCCGGCGTCAACGAGATCCTCGGCTCCCAGCACGCCGAAGACCTGCCGGTCGGCGACCGGCTGCGCCGCTACCTGAAGGAGATGGCCGACCTCAACGCTGCCTCCCGCGCCGAGACCACCGTCCTGATGGACGCCTCCGCGCGGTACGGCCGCCTCCTCCAGGACCCGTCTCTGGAGATCGAACTCGCCAGGATCGTCGAACAGGGTCAGCAGCGCGGGGAGATCAGGGCGGACGTCGACTGCGACCAGGCCGGACAACTGCTGGCCGCCTGCTACTTCACGGCGATCCTGCGCTGGATCCGAGAGGAACCAGCCCCCTTCGACCTCCACCAGCGACTCACAGGCGCGCTCGACATCGTCCTGCTGGGCCTCCTCGTCGGCGAAGCTGTCTGACGCGGCAGTCTCGGCTTTCGGCACCTTCTCCCCGTCGGCTGCGGGGGAGGCAGCGTTGCCTTCGTGGCGCTGCGCGTCGGAAGGGGAATCCGCTGCGGGTGGGGCCGAGACGCCTTTCCGGGCTGGCGGAAACGGCCCCACGTGCTTGAGGCCGTCCATCGTGGACGCGTTCGGGACGCAAGGATAGGAACAGGCCGACAAAGACGGACAGGGGCCGACGCTGCTTATCTCTCCTGGCCAGCGGAAAAGATCCTCAAAGGACTCATAATCCGCCGGTCGTGGGCTGAGCTGATGAAACGTCCTTGTTTGGGTGTCGGAGCGTCAACTTTGCCTGGACGGACTGGATCCGCTGCTCGCGAGTTCGGTTTCGGAGCGGTCTGTGGCGGCTTGCAATCCGCTGACCTGCTCGGATGAACCGGCTTGGTGTTGGTGCGGGCCTCGGTGGGTGGTCGGCCCGGTGGTGCGTGAGGACATCGATGCCCGGAAGTGTCCGCGCAGGGTGGTCTGCGCTCCGGTCGGCGTCGGAGTCGGTGCCTGGATACGAGAGCGGCCGGCTGATCCTCAGAGAACGACCAAGATCGTGAAGGAGGCCGGTGCGGTGACCGTACCCGGCCGGTTGTCTTTGTTCGCGTTGGCACAGGATCCTCAGCCTCGGTGAGTCCGGACCAAGTCAAGTCGCCGTAGCGAGCGGTGCTGGTGGCGTTACGCCATGTGGGCCGCGTCGCCCCACCGCCTCCGGCAGCCGGTCCTGAGCGGTGGAGCGCTCCAATGTTGGTGATGTATCTTGATGGCATACATCATGGATGCTGGAGGTGCTCGATGTCCGTCACACAGATTGATCTCGATGACGAGGCACTCGCCGAGGCCATGCGGCTGATGGGTGTCACGACGAAGAAGGAGACGGTCAACGCGGCCTTGCGGGACTACGTGGCACGGATCAAGCGCCTCGATGCCGCCGAGAAGCTGGCCGCGCGCGGTGCACGCGGCGAGTTCGAGCAGGCCGCGGCGGCGCATGACGCAGGCAAGCGAGCCCGACGCGAGGCCTTCGAGTGATCACATACCTGCTCGACACCTCCGCCCTGTGGCATCTGTTCCGCACCCCCGGTGCGTTGCCGCCCTGGGAGGGACACATCGCCGCCGGGGTGTTCCACCTCTGCGAGCCGACACGCGCCGAATTTCTCTACTCGGCAACCAGCCCGTCCCACCGGGACGAGCTCGCGGAGGAGCTGGACGCACTCTGCCTGCTCTCTCCCGTTCCGAAAAATGCCTGGCGTTGGGTCGACACCGCCCAATACAAACTGACCCAGCGTGGCCAGCATCGCGCGGCAGGAGCGATCGACCTGTTGGTGTGTGCGACCGCGGTCCACCACGGACACACCGTCCTCCACGTGGACAACGACTTCGCCACGGTGGCCGGAGTACTCAAGGAAGTTAGGCAGCGAGACGCACGAGCCTGATCTCCTGGGGCCGGTTCATGCTGTCGGCCTCTCGCTGATCGATGTGCCAAGTCGCTGTCCCAAGGTCAGGACACCGACGGCGGCGCAGGCCACCCCGACGAGCTGCCACGCTCGCCTCGGCGGCGTGATACGACGGGTGGCGGACAGCACGACCAGCGGAGCGGACCCCTGCAGGGTGTCCGTCCCCACGGCCGACAACTCCTGCCTGACCGCACGGCGCAGTGTCTCCACGAGCATGTCCATGACGTCCGGCTCGAACTCCGTGGCCGCCCCGGTCACGGCCGTGCCGCCGTCGGTGTGGGCTCCGGTCATCTCCTGCTGCCCCATCAGTGTTCCCCTCACGGCGCGGTTGCCTGGTCACGACGAACGCGAGGTGCGCCTCCCGCGACACCGCGACACCGCGACGGCCGACCGGCCATCCGGCTACGGGACGCCATGCGGTCATACCGTGGGGCGCGCTCTCGCGTGGTCAGACCCCCGTCGAGCTCCTCGCATACGGCGACATCGCCGCAGCTCATCCTGTTTCGGGAGCTTTGGGTGGGATTCGCGCCATCCGGGAGAGCCCACGGGGTGGATTCTGCGTTGGGTCAGCGGGCGTCGAGCAGGCCGGCGAGGAGTTGGAGCCGCTCGGCGTCGGGGCCGCCGTCGACGGCGGTGTAGACGATCAGCATCGGGCCGGGAGTGCCCGGCAGCGGGTAGGCGTCCCAGTCCAGGTTCAGCTCCCCGACCAGGGGGTGGTTGACGCGCATCCGGCCGCGCGTCGTCTCCTCCACGTCGTGGCGGGCCCACAGCGTCGCGAACTGGTCGCTGCGGACCGCGAGTTCGCCGACCAGCTCCACGGCGCGCGGGTGCCCCGGATCGGCGGCGACCTGTGCGCGCAGCATTGCGGTCAGCTCGGCGACGGTGGCGGCCTGCTCCGGGCAGGTCTGGTCGGCCTCCGGGTGCAGCAGGAGCGAGAGCAGATTTCGCTCCGTCACCGGGAGCCGGGTGAACTCGCCCAGCAGCGCGCCGGCCAGCGGGCTCCAGGCCAGTACGTCCAGGTAGCGTCCCACGACCAGCGCGGGCGAGGGCATCGCGCGCAACAACCGCTGTGTGGTGTCCGGAACTTCCTCCGGTTCGTACCGGCGCGGGGCGCGGGCCGGTGTGCGCGCGGCGGCGGCGAGGCTGTGCAGGTGCCGACACTCCTCGGCGGAGAAGTCGAGGGCGCGCGCGAGGGCATCCAGGACCTGTTCTGAGGGCCGTACGTCGCGTCCCTGCTCCATGCGCTGGTAGTAGTCCGAACTCACCCCCGCCAGCAGGGCCAGTTCCTCACGCCGCAGCCCGGCGACACGCCGCCTCGGGCCGGGTTCGAGGCCGACGTCCTCCGGCCGCAGCCGGGTCCGACGGGTCCGCAGGAATTCGGCGAGTTCGCGTCGGGGGTCGTCGGTCAGCGCGGTGGGGGCGTCGGTCACGGCGCCAGTATGCCTCGGTCGCCGCTTGTGAGGGTGGGTCTGTCAGTCCCAGGAAAAGGCGAACGACCGTGATGTCGCGAGCAGGGACCAGTATCGGTTCCACACCCGCCGACCACGGAAGGACAGCGACATGAAGGCCGCTCAGATGACGAGTTACGGTGCACCGGACGTCCTGCGGATCAACGATGTCGACCGCCCCGCTCCCGATGTCGGCGAGGTCCTGGTGTCGGTCGAGGCGTCCAGCGTGAACGGACACGACGTGATCGTCCGCGCGGGGGAGTTGAAGATGGTGTCGGGGCGCCGCTTCCCGATCGGTGCGGGGCTGGACTTCGCGGGCGTCGTCGTCGAGACCGGCGCCGATGTCGGGGGTTACCGGGCCGGGGACCGGGTGTGGGGCATGGTGCATCCCCGTCAGCGGCACACCACCGCGGGGGCGGCCGAGTACGTCGTGGTCCCCGCGGACCGGATCGCGCCGGCCCCGCCGGGCATCTCGCCGGTCGACGCGGCCTCCCTGGTCGTGGCGGGCGCCACGGCGCTGATCGCGCTGCGCGACAGCGTCCACCTCGCGGGCGGGGAACGGGTCCTCGTGCGTGGCGCGGCCGGCGGAGTCGGCACAGCCGCCGTGCAACTGGCACACGCGCTGGGCGGCCACGTCACCGCGCTGGCCCGGGACCGCGACGCCCGACTGCTCACGGACCTCGGTGCCGACGAAGTTCTCGACTACGGCTCCACCGCCTCGGACCGGATCGGACCGTTCGACGTCATCGTCGACACCGTCGGCTCGGAACTGCACTGCTACCGAAGCCGGTTGGCCAAGGGCGGCCGGATGGTCACCGTCGGCCTGTCGGCCGGCGCCCTGGCCGCGATCGCCGCGTCGAGCGTGTACGGCTCCCGCCGCATCCGCACCTTCAGCGCCAACCCGGACAGCGCCGTGCTGCGCGAGCTGGCCGACCACGTCACGTCGAGTGCGCTGCGCCCGGTGGTCCACAGCGTGTACCCGCTCGCGGACATCGCCGCAGCGCACGAAGCGTTCGAGCGTGGTGGCGTCGCGGGCAAGCACGTGGTCGCGGTGTCCGCGTAGCTCCGTGGCCGAGACGGGCGTGGCCGTGGCCGTGGCCGTGGCCGAGATGACGGTGTCTCCAGGCTGGTCCGTGTTGTTCCAACGGCAGGTTGCACAGCAAGGGCTGCTGTCCCCGACGCGGCAGTCGAGTACCGGGCGGGCACGCCGGCGCCCGGCCGTGTCCAGGGGTGCGGCGGCCGGGCGGCGATGGCACATACGTACATGGATTACGTACTCCTACCGATGTGTCCCTGACACGTATGCCGTTTTCTTGCCTTCATGACGACACCGAGCGTGAAAGCGCAGATGCCGAAGAGCGTCAGGCCGGCGGTGGTGGGGGTATGGGTCCGGGCCGTTGAACCTGGCGGTGCTGTCGCTGCTGATCGCCGGGCCGCTTCTGTTATGCGCGGGCAAGCCGCTGACGAGCAAGGAACTGCCCAAGGAGGTCGAGGTCGGCGGCGAAGAGGACCTCTGGGGTAGCGCCACCGTGGACTTCCGGTCCCAGCGGGTCGCCGACTACGAACTGTCCGAGCCCTCGGCACCGCAGGTGTGCAGCCCGGACGGCAAGCCCACCGCCGACCCGGCCGACGTACCCGCACCGGGCTCCAGCCGACGGACCTCTACCCGACCAGCGTCTACCCGACGCCCGACTACAGCTTCGACATCGACGACGTCCTCCGCTCTCCCACGTCCTGAGCCCCTTCCACCCCATACGGGCGTGCACCTGCCTCTTGACCTCCTCACCACATCAACGGGCCCTGCCATGACGTCAGTTCGGCAGGGCCGCCCGACCTCACCCTGGGGGAATCACATGCGTATGCACACCACAGCCACTGTCCTTTCCGGCGCCCTCGTCCTCTCGGCGCTCGTTCTTCCGGGCGCCGCCCAGGCAGCGGAGCGCCCTGGGGCGGCGACGGATCTCAGAGCCTTCGCCTCGCGGAGCGTCCAGCCGAGCGTTCGGCCGCAGGACGCGCTGGGCGGCACCACGTTCAAGAACGGGGTCGTCAACAAGGGCAAAGACATCGTTCTCGGCGTCGCGGGCAAGAAGGCCGTTCCCGTCACGTTCACCGCCTTCGACGTGGAAGGCGTAGCCATCACCCAGGCGTTCCTGTGGCAGGGCACCGACAGTTCGAGCACGGACACCATCACGGGCGCCCTGGAGTCGGACGAATACCCCACCTGCACGGAGACGCCGGTCGAAGGCGGCTACAGCTACAGCTGCAAGACGGTATTCACCATCGACCCCGCGGTCGCCTTCAAGGACGGCAACGGCATCGCGGGGCCCTGGAAGCTCTTCCTGGGCGCCTACGACCTCTACGCGAACGCCAGTGCCGACGACGACGTCGCCAAGGCCAGCATCAAGCGTGCCGCCAAGCTGAGCGTCAACGCCTCCCCGGAGCCGGTGAAGAAGGGCAAGACCATCACGGTCACCGGCAAGCTGATTCGGGCCGACTGGTCCACGGGCAAGACCACGGGATACGCGACCCAGCCGGTGAAGTTGCAGTTCCGCAAGAAGGGCAGCAGCACCTACACCACCCTCAAGACGATCAAGACCAGCAGGACCGGCGCCCTGAGCACCACCACCAAGGCCGGCGTCGACGGCGACTACCGCTTCGTGTTCGACGGCACCTTCACGACCGGCTCCGCGACGGTGCCCGGCGACTTCGTCGACGTCAGGTAGGCGGCTTCCCTGCCGAGACCGCGGTGACCGGTTCGCCGAGGCTCACCGGTCACCGCCGAGGGCACCTGGACCAGGCTCAGGGCGCTTCTGGTGGCTCTCCGCGGCGTCGCGCCCGCGCACAGACCTCGCCGAGCAGCCGGCTCTTGCCGATGCCGGCCTCACCGGTGATGTCGACGAGCCGGGATCGGCCGCTGTCACGGAACTCCTCGTGCCGTGCCGTGCGCGCCGTCTGCCGCACGGTCGAGCAGCACGTCGAGCCGGGCCAGTTCGACGGAGCGACCCAGCAACGGAGCCCCGTTCCCGCTGTTCCCAACTACCCCGTCCGCTCCCACAGTTGCCCCCTTGTCTTTACATTCCCCTCACATATCATTCTCTCCTGTTGATCGTCGTAACCGCCGTCGGCGACTGTTCCACCGCCGTGTCCCGTTCGGTCTGCGGCGGCGGGCTCCGTGACATCGCCCGCGGGTAGGCTCTGCCTGATCAGGCGAAGTCGGTGGGGACGAGGCATGGGCGGGGTCGAGGAGACGCGGGGTGGCAGGGCTGAGCGGGCGACCTCGCGGGATGTCGCCCGGCTTGCCGGGGTGTCGCACACGGCCGTGTCCTTCGTCTTCAACGGGCGTGCCCAGGGCAACCTCTCCGCCGAGACGCAGGAGAAGATCCGCAAGGCGGCCGAACAGCTCGGCTACCGGCCGAACGCGGTCGCCCGTGGCCTGCGCCGGAGTCGTACCGCCGTGATCGGTCTGGTCACGGACGAGATCGCCACCTCGCCGTTCGCCGGGCGGCTGCTGCGCGGGGCCATGGACATGGCGTGGCGCAGTGAGCACCTGGTGCTCACCGTCGACTCCGGGCAGGACCCGGTCGCCGAGGACGCGGCTGTCGCCGAGCTGCTCGACCGGAGGGTCGACGGGATCATCTACGCCGCGCTGTCGTTGCGCCGCGCCCGGGTCCCGGAAGGGCTGCACCGCACGTTCGCCGTGTTCGCCAACTGTCTCCCCGAGGACGGCTCCCTCCCGGCCGTCATCCCCGCCGAGCGGGCCGGTGGCCGCAGCGCCGCGCGCGTCCTTCTCGACGCGGGCCACCGCCGTGTCGCGCTGGTGGGCGGTCTGGACGACATCGCGACCGCGGAACGGCTGCGCGGCTTCCGGGACGCGCTGCGGACGGTGGGGCTGACCGCCGAGAAGGACTGGATCGTACGGACGGGAGGGGAGATCGCCGCCGGGTACGAGGGAGCGCTGCGGCTGCTGGACGGTGTTCCCGCCGACCGGCGGCCCACGGGCATCGTCTGTTACAACGACCGGGTCGCCGCGGGCGTCCTCCATGCCGCCGCGCGGCTGGGCCTCGACGTGCCCGCCGAGCTGTCCGTCGTCGGCTATGACGACCAGGAACACATGGCGGCCTTCCTCAGCCCGCCCCTCACCACGGTCGCGCTGCCCCATCGCGCGATGGGAGAGACGGCCGTCCGCCTGCTCCTGGACGCCATCGACAGCCGGATCGCGCCGCCGGTCACCACCCGGCGGCTGGAGTGCCCCGTCGTCACGCGGGGTTCGGTGGGACCAGCTCCCAGCCCGTGACCTCGACGTCCGTCCCCGTCACGGTCAGCTCCGCGATGTCGTCGCCGCGTCGGTACACCCGTTCCGTGGCCGTCGCCCGGTCACCCGCGAACAGTTCCAGCAGGGAGCCGTCCACGAGGATCCGCACGGTGAGGGTCTCGCCCGGCGGGGTCGGCAGGACCAGGGGGGCCGTGCCGTCCGGGCGGGAGCGTGGCCAGGCCGTGCGGTCCAGGGTCACCGTGCCGGACGCCGGGTCGAGTCGCACGGTCAGTTCGGCTCCGGACGCGGCCCGCAGCAGACTCACGGTCGCCGCCGAACGGGCGGTCACCAGCAGGTCGTACGCCTGGGGGAGTGGCCGGCGCGGTCCTGGTGCGGTCGTGAACGGGACGGCCGCTCGCAGGAGTTCGAGCTCCGGAGCCGGTACGACCCGTAGCGTGCCGTCCTCGTGGGTGTCCATCACCCGGGGTGCCGTGAGGACGCCGGACCAGCCCGCGCGGTCCACCTCCTCGGGCGGGCGTGACTCCCAGGACCAGCCCCAGAGCAGGGCGCGGCCGGACTCCGTGTCCTGGAGGACGGAGGGGGCGTAGAAGTCACGGCCGAGGTCCAGCGGGCCGCCGCCCGTACCGGCTGCGAACCTCAACTCCCCTTCCCCGGGCTCGATCAGACGCCCTGTCAGGTAAGCCGTGCTCAGCGGGTCGCCGTCCCAGAGGGCCACCGCCAGCACCCAGTCGCCCCCGGGGGTCGCCCACAACTGCGGGCACTCCCAGCCGATCGCCCGGTTGCCGAAGGCGCGGACCGCCGCCGGGTCCCGGCCGTCCAGCAGGACCCCGGCGAACCGCCAGTCGTACAGGTCCTCACAGTCGTACACCAGGACGGACGGGGTGCCGTCGGCGTGGCCGGCGCCCATCAGCGCCCAGCGACGTCCGGCGAAGCGGAAGACGAAGGGGTCCCGGAACATCGTCACGTCCAGGCCGGGTGGTGGGCCGGCGACCACCGGCACCGGCAGTTGCTTCCACCTCTGGAGGTCGTCGTCCTCGGTCACGGCGAGACAGATCGCGCTCAGGCCCTGGTGGTCGTGGTCGATCCCGGAGTACACCGCTGTCGGTACACCACCGTCGTCCACCACGCAGCCGGACCAGCAGCCCGCCTCGTCCGGGCCGTCGGGCGTGGGGCGCAGGGCGATTCCGTGGTCGTCCCAGTGGGCGAGGTCAGGGCTGGAGGCATGGCCCCAGTGGACGTTCGTGTGCACGGGGGCGTCGGGATTGTGCTGGTAGAAGAGGTGGTATCGATCGCCCCAGCGGAACGGGCCGTTCGGGTCGTTCATCCAGTTGGCCGGCGGGCGGACCCTGAATCGCGGGCTGTCGGCGTCGGTCTCTTCTACCAGCGACCGGCTCACGGAACTCAACGATTGACTCCTGCGGATGTGATGCCCTCGCGCAGAGGGCGCTGGCCGACGACGAACACGGCGACGGCGGGGATCATGGAGAGGACGACCCCGGCGAGGACGACGGAGATCGAGCCGGTGCCGAGGTTGCCCTGGAGGGAGACCAGGCCCAGGGGCAGCGTGAGGTTCTCGGTGGAGGTTTCGAGGATCAGCGGCCGGAAGAACTCGTTCCAGTGGTAGTTGAAGGCCAGTACGCCGACGATGGCGAGACCGGGGGCCGCCAAGGGGGCGTACACCGAGCGGAAGACGCGCCACGGACCCGCGCCGTCGATCATCGCCGCCTCGCCCAGGTCCTTCGGCATGCCCATGAAGTACTGGCGCATCAGGAAGGTGCCGAAGGCCGTGGGGAAGGCCGGGACGATGAGGCCGAGCAGGGTGTCGGTCAGACCCAGCGTCTTCAGTTCCAGGAAGACCGGGACCATCGTGACCTGCAACGGCACCATCATCGTGGCCAGGACCAGCGCGAACAGCGCCTTCTTGAAGCGGAATTCGAGGCGGGCGAAGGCATAGCCCGCCAGGCCCGCGGTGATCATCTGGCCGGCCGCGATCAGCGCGGTCACCAGGGTGGAGTTCAGCGCGTACAGCCAGACGTCGATCTGGTCGAAGACCCCGCGGTAGGCCTCGATGGTCGGGTCCGTGGGGATGATCTTCGGCGGCAGGTCGAAGGACTCCGCCGGCGTGCGCAGTGACGTCGACACCGTCCAGATGACCGGGCCGAGCGTCAACAGGGCGCACAGCGCCAGGGCTGCGATCCGGCCCCAGGGTGCCAGGCCGTGCCGTACGCGTGACGCGGTGGGGCTCGTGCGGGGACCCGGCATCGAACCCGGCATCGAACCCGATGCCGGACCCGATGCCGGACTCGATACCGAACCCGATGTCGTACCCGAGAGGGAACTCGTACTCATCTGACTCACCCGGCTCACTGGTAGTGGACGTAACGCCGGCTGAGCCGGAACTGGAGTGCGGTGACCGCCATGATCACGGCGAAGAGCAGGACGCCCACGGCGGACGCCTCGCCGAAGCGGAGCTGCTCGAAGGCCGTCTCGTAGATGACCATCACGACCGTGCGCGTCGAGTCGCCGGGACCGCCCGCCGTGAGGACGTACGGCTGCTCGAAGACCTGGAGGGCGTTGATGATGCCGACCACGGACGCCACAAGGAGCGTGGGAGACAGCAGCGGCAGGGTGATGGCGAGGTGTTTGCGCACCCCGCTCGCGCCGTCCAGCGAAGCCGCCTCGTGCACCTCTTTCGGGATGTTGTTCAGGCCGCCGACGAACAGCAGGAACGAGAAGCCGAACTGCTGCCAGACGTACGCCAGGACCACGGCCGCCATCGCCCCGTTCTCCGAGGTCAGCCAGGGGACCGAGGGGATACCGACCGTGCCGAGAAGCCAGTTCACGGGGCCGAAGTCCTGGTTGAACAGGTACTTCATCACCACCGAGATGGACGCGGCGGACAGCACCAGCGGGAAGAAGAACGCCGAACGGAACACGGACCGCAGCCACTTGGGCATCCGGCCGTTCACCGCGATCGCCAGCACGAGCGCGATCAGCAACTGGAGTGCGACCGCGAGCACCATGAAGACGAGCGTGTTGCGGAAGGAGACGAGGACCGTCGAATCGGTCAGGATCTCCCGGTAGTTGGCCGCTCCGGCCCACCGCGGGTCGTCGATCACGTCCCACTGGAAGAAGCTGAGGACGACCGAGCCGACGATCGGTACGACCGTGAAGACGACGATGCCGACGACGGTGGGCGCGAGGAACAGTACGGCGAGGAGGCGGGTGCCCCGGGTGCGGATGGTGGTGGCGGCCGTGGACTCGGAGGCCTTACGGGTCCGACCGGTCCCGCGGTTCCTGCGGCTCCTGCGGGTGCGGGCGGGCTCCGGTCCCACGGGCCTGATCTCGGTGTTCGTCACAGTTCACGCTCCATGGCCTTCTCCAGGTCCCCCTGCAGCCGGCGCAGCGCGGGACGCACCGCGCCGGGGCTCGCGAGGGCGGTTCCGGTGTGCTTGATCAGCAGCTGCTCGACCTCGTTGACCTGCGGCGGTGCCGGGATCGGGCCGGTGGTGGGGATCTTGTCGAGGGTGTCGTAGAAGACCTGCCAGTGGGCCGGTCCGGTCTCCCGGTAGCGGGCCTCGTCGAGCATGGAGCGGCGGGCCGGAGTGGTCTGGTTGGCCGCGAAGAGCTGGGTCATCACGTCCTTGCGGGCGGTGTACTTGATGAACTCCCAGGCCTCGTCCCGCATCGTCGACGTGCGCAGCATCGCGTACCCGGCGGCGCCGAACTGGTGACGCCGGGCACGCCAACGCGGGAAGTACCGCACGTCGTAGTCGGCCGGTTTCATGCCCGCCTCGTGCAGGCCGCCCGCCCAGAAGCCGCCCGCGGGCGTGACACCGACGCGGCCGGTGGAGAAGACGCCGACGAGGTTGCGGCCGTCGCCGCCCTCCGGCCGGGTGCACAGGTCCTCCTGGACGAGGGAGGAGAGGTAGTCGTAGACCTCCGCGACGCGGTCGGAGTCGGCCAGGGGTGTCGTCCACCGGTAGCCGCCGCCCCGGCCGCGCCGCTGTGCCTCGGGATAGAAGGAGTTCCAGAGCCAGTCGCCGCCGGGGGCCTTGGACTCGGTGAGGAGGTTGGTGTCGTTGGCGAAGAGCCAGGGGACCACTCCGCCCCACAGCCGGTTGGTCCAGAAGTACGGGGTGAACCGGTCGCCGTTGCTGCGTTTCATCGCCCGCAGCAGGGTGGTGAAGTCGTCGTGGGTCCAGTCGTCGTCGGGGAGTTCGGCACCCGCGCGTTCGAGGACCCGGCTGTTGAGGTACATGTCGGCCGCGTTGAACTCGACCGGCAGCTGGTAGAGGCTCCCCTCGTACATCATCGACTCGACCAGCGAGGGATGGACGTCGGCGAAGTACGTGCGCAGCTCGGCCGCGTCCCGCTTCGCCCACCTGTCCAGCGGTACGCCGAGCCGCTGGGCGAAGAGCTGCACGCCCTCGGTGGCGACGTACACGAGGTCGGGTGCCGTGCCCGCGGCGATCTGGGTGAGGATCTTGGAGAAGAAGTCCGACCAGTCGTAGGCCTGTACGGGGTTGATGCGGATCCTGATGTCGGGGTGGGCCTCGCGGAATCCGTCGCGCAGGGCGCGCTGCGCCTCGGGGTTGAAGGCGGAGCCCAGGGTGGCGATGACGAGCGAGCCGTCGTCGCGGCCGGGGATGTCGGCGGCGGTGAGGCGGTCCCAGCCGGCCGCGACACCGGCGAGAGCGGCGGCTCCGGCGCCGTACGCGCCGTAGCGCATCAGGGCCCGTCGGGAGGGGAGCGAGTCGGTCATCGGTGAGCCTAACTCGTGTTAGTCGAAGTTGATTTCATGATGATGAGAACCCCCCTGCGGTGCTGTCAAGGGACGTGCACGGATGGGAAGTTACGGGAACAGCCGGTGCGCGAGGGCTTGACCTTTAACGAGTTAGGTATACGGTTCCGGACCACATGAGCCGTGTCCCGACGACGACGTCGGGGAAGGGAGCCGCACGATGCATGGCATGAAGAGGAGTTCGCTCGGCCTGGGGGAGACCCCGGGGGAGACACTGTCCAGGCGGTCGTTGCTGACGGTCTCGGCCGTCGGCGCCGCCGGCGTTCTGCTGCCGGACCTCGGGAGACCGGCGATGGCGGCGGCCCGCGAGGCGACGGCCGCGTGCACGGGCAGCTACCGCGCCGAGTACCACTTCACGGTCCCCGACCAGTGGATGAACGACCCGCAGCGCCCGGTCTGGATCGACGGCGAGTACCACTACTACTACCTCTACAACCCCGACTACTCGACGGGCGGCACGACGGCCGGCACCGCCTGGCGCCTGGCCACCAGCACCGACCTCGTCTCCTTCACCGACCGGGGCATCGCCGTGCCGAAGGACACCACCCCCAACGGCGATGTCTGGTCCGGTTCGGCGGTGGTCGACACCGGCAACACCGCGGGCTTCGGCGCGGGCGCGGTGATCGTCCTCGCCACCATGGCGCCCGACGACGTCACCCAGGCCCAGTACCTGTACTACTCGACGGACAACGGCCGCACCTTCACGAACCACGGCACCGCCCCGGTCCTCCCCAACCCCGGCGTACGGGACTTCCGCGACCCCAAGGTGATCCGCGACGAGGAGCGCGGGCGGTGGGTGATGCTGCTCGCCGAGAACGACAAGGTCGGCTTCTACCACTCCGCCGACCTCAAGGCGTGGACGTACGTCGGCGGCTTCATCAGGGGCGGCATCGGCGTCCTGGAGTGCCCCGACCTGTTCCGGATCAGGGCGGACGACGGGACCTGGAAGTGGGTGCTGGGCGTCAGCGCCAACGGCAAGGGCTCCGGGCTGCCGAGCACGTTCGCGTACTGGACGGGTTCCTTCGACGGTACGACCTTCACCGCCGACGCGTCCGATCCCCAGTGGCTGGACCACGGCTGGGACTGGTACGCGGCGGTCACCTTCGACAAACGTGACGCGAGCGGGGTCCTGGACCCGGACGCGCGGTACGCGATCGGCTGGATGAACCACTGGGACTATGCGAATACCACGCCCACCATCGAGTGCGACGGCTTCAACGGCACCGACTCGATCGTCCGCGAGGTACGACTGAAGCACGCGTCGGGTACGTATTACCTGGCGTCCCAGCCGGTGGCGGCCCTGGACGACCATGTGTCGCGCACGGTGGACCTCGGCGACATCACGGTCGACGGCACACGACCGCTCGACTACACGGGTACCGCGTACGAGCTGACCTGTGAGATCACCTGGGACCAACTGGTGGGCGCCGGCCTCCAGTTGCGGCGGTCGTCGGACGGCGGGCGGCACATCGACGCGGGGGTCTACGGCGACTACGCCTTCGTCAACCGCGGTTACACCGTGAGCCCTGACACCTCCGGCCGCTGGCAGGAGAGCCGCACGCCGTTCGACCTGTCCGCCGGCACGGTCCGCCTGCGGATCCTCGTCGACCGCACGTCCGTCGAGATGTTCGTCGGCGACGGCCGGTACGTGCACTCGACCGAGGCCTTCCCCGACCCGTCCGACACCGCACTGGCGCTGTTCACGATCGACGGGCAGGCGGTGTTCCGGAACGTGGTGATCCGGGAGTTCACGGTCTGACCCGATGGGGAGGTGGCCGGGGCGAATGGGTCTCACCCGCGCGAGGTTGTTCGGGTGTGGGGGGCCTGGACGGGCCGAATTCGCTGCTCGTGGGTGGGGAAGCTGGTGGCGCTCGGGAGAGCTTCAGCCTGTCTGATCTGCGCTGAGCAGATCACCGAGGGCGCGGCTCACAGTCCGTCCACCGGCGGGCCGGGGGTGTCCATGCCGCGTGTACGTAGGCGAAGGTGCTGAACCGGCCGTCCTCGCGCAGTACGCCGGCCACCGCGTAGAGGATCCGGCACTGCCGTTCGTACGGCATGACGGTCCACGGCAGACCGGAGACGATGACGTCGACCGGGTGGGGGACGAGTGTTGCCAGGTCCTCGGCGGAACTGTCCCGGTACCGGTCCGCGAGCCGGCGGGCGAAGAGCGGATTGAGTTCCACCGCGACCAGCCGCGCGCCCGGAGCCAGCCGTCGCACGATCGCTTCGGTGATCGCGCCGGTGCCGGACCCCAACTCGACCACGACGTCCGCGTGTTCCAGGTCCGGGCCGGCCGCCATGGCCTGCGCGAGCGTGGCGGAACTGGGGGCGACGGCTCCGGTGAGGCGGGGGCGGCGAAGGAACTCGCGCATGATCGACATGTGCAGAAACCAGGCAGCGGCCATGTCGTCGGAAACCATCCCCGGCGCCTGACCGTGTCATCCGCCAGGGCGAACCGGTCCGCTCTCGTGGGCCCCCGGCCGTCAGCGGGACGTCGGCAGCGCGGGACAGTCTCGCTGGGGAGAGGTGCCGATGCACGGCGACCGGGCGGCCGGGCGGCCGGGCGGCCGAGGAGCTGATCAGTGGGCGTGGTCGCTTCCGTCGTGGTGGCCCAGTTCGGTGAGGGCGCGGTCGAGGGTGCCGGTGAAGAAGTCGACGGCGGTGGAGTCGATGCACAGCGGCGGCTTGATCTTGAGGATGTTGAGGTGGTCGCCGGTGGGCTGGACGACGACACCGAGTTCGAGCATGCGGTCGCAGATCTCGGCTGTCTCCTCCGTCGCGGGTTCCAACGTGGCGCGGTCGCGGACCAGTTCGACGCCGAGGTAGAGGCCGGAGCCGTGGACGGCGCCGATGATGTGGTGGCGGTGCGCGAGGGCGCGGAGCCCGCTCTGGAGGCGGGCGCCGTTGCGTACGGCGTTGCCCTGGAGGTCTTCGTCGCGGAGGGTGTCGAGGACGGTGAGCCCGGCGACGCTGGAGACGGGGCTGCCGCCGGTGGAGGAGAAGAAGTAGCCCTGGTCGCGGTATGCGGCGGCGATGGCCCGGGAGGTGATCACGGCGCCGAGGGGATGGCCGTTGCCCATGGCCTTCGCGACGCACACGATGTCGGGGACGACCCGCTGTTGCTCGAACCCCCAGAACCAGGTGCCCAGACGGCCGTAGCCCACCTGGATCTCGTCGGCGACGGCCAGGCCGCCGTGGCGGCGCACCGCCTCGTACACCTGGTCCAGGTATCCGTCGGGCAGGGCGACGCCGCCCGCGTTGCCGTAGTACGGCTCGCTGATGAAGGCGCCCGGCGGCCGGCCGGCCGCGGCGAGGTCGTCGATGACCTGGACGGCCTCGGGCGCGTAGGCGGACGCCTTCTCGCCGCGGTGGCGTCCCCGGTAGGAGTTGGGTGAGTCCAGCGTGTGGACCCAACTCGGCCGGGTGGCAAGGGCGTTGGGGTTGTCGGCGATCGATGTGGAGACGGCGTCGGAGGCGTAGGTCCAGCCGTGGTATGCCTCACGGAGGGCGAGGACGTCGGGGTGGCCGGTGGCGCCGGTGGCCAGGCGGATCGCCAGGTCGACCGCTTCCGAACCGGAGTTGACGAGGAAGACGGTGTCCAGCGGGTCGGGCAGCAGCGCGGCCAGTCGTTCGGTGAACTCCACGACGGCGGCGTAGTGGAAGCGCGAGTTGGTGTTGAGCCTGCGCAACTGCCGTGCGACCGCCTGTTCCACGCGGGGGTGTGCGTGGCCGAGTGGGGTGACGTTGTTGACCATGTCCAGGTAGGAGCGTCCGTCGGTGGAGAGCAGGTGGTGCCGCCAACCGCGCTCGATCCGGGGCGGGTTGTCGTAGTAGTGCTCCTGGACGGTCGCGAACGTGGCGTCGCGTCGGGCGAGCAGGTCAGGTTGCGGCCGGGCGCCGGTGGCGGACGTACCGATGAGCGCGGAGGGATCGGCGGTGAGTGCGAGCCAGCCGGCGGCGTACTCGGGTCTGACCAGCGCCGGGACGGCCGGGGCGGCGGGCTGACGCAGACAGACGTGTACGTGCGCGCCGGCGGGCAGGGAGGCCAGCTCGTCGCCTGCGCGTATTGGCGTTCCTGCGGACGGGCCGGGCTGGACGGCGTCGGTGAAGGTCAGGTGGAGTACGTACGGTCGGCAGGTCAGTACCGCGTGGCCGGGTGCGGTGTGGAGCAACTCCCCGTCGCAGGGCGCCTGGAGGGCGGTCGGGCGCAGGAGCCAGAGGTCGATGCCGGTGGCGATCGTCGCGGGTGAGCCGGGGGACAGCGCCCTGGCCGCGCCGAGCCGCGGCTCGGCGTAGCGGGTGGCCACCGCCGCGGTTCCCTGGGCGAGGAGAGCAGCCGCGAGGCGGTCCGGGGTGTTCTCCTCCAACCAGGCTCCGTGGTCCATCGTGTCGGCCTCGGTGGAGAGGTCGAGTACGGCGACATCGGCGAGCACCGGCTCTGCCACCAGCAGTTCGACCGGCGGCGGGGCGGGGGCCTGGCGCTCGGCCAGGCCGAGGGTCTCCTGGATGAGGCCGGTCATCACCGCGGACGGCACGGCGGTGGCCTGCTCGAAAATCCGCCACTCCTGGTCCAGGTTGCCGTCCACGTAGGCGTTGTCCGCGTCGACCGCGGCCTGGTGCCGCCCGCTCACGACGAGGATGGCGGCCCGGAGCACGGTGAGCGGCCACAGGGCCGCCGCCTCCTCGGCGGACAGCGGGCGGACGTGGTGGAAAGCGCGGACGGCAGGGAGCACGTGGTGCGGTTCCATGCCGTCGTGGTGCAGTACCGAGGACAGGGTCACCGCGAGTTCGCACACCGCCCAACTCGCCGTCAGGTCACCGAAGTCGATGATCCCGTCGGGCAGGAGGACACGGCTGTCGGGTGAGCGGACCAGGTTGTCGTCGGTGAGGTCGAGGTGCACGGCCTGGCGAGGCAGGTGATCGCCGACCTTCTCCACCGCTGTCCACGCCTCGGCCGTCGCTGCCAGGACAGCGGAGCGGCGCGCCGCTTCCGGGATGTGCTCCAGGAGCAGGCCCACGACGCGGTCGGCGTACCGCAGATCCCACTGCAGCACCCGATCGAGGCCGGGGTGGCGGAAGGTACGCAGCGCGGTGCTGACACGACCGGCGACGCGGCCCATGGCGGCGACGGTGCGCGGCGAGAGGTGGCGTGGCCCCGACAGGGTCCCGCCGTCCAGGTAGCGCAGCAACCGCGCCGTCGCCGGGCCGCCGTCGGTGTGGACGGTGGCGGTCTGGGGGGCGCCGTCTGGCGTACGAAGGACCGTGGCCAGGCGCAGGTCCGGGTGTGCGGCGGCGATCAGGTCGGCGGCCGTGTCCTGGGCGTCGGTCTCGGTGGCGCTGAACGCCGGGTTCGCGATCTTGAGTACGGCCGTGGGCGTTCCGTCGTCCTGACGCAGCAGGAAGTTGGCGTCCTGCTGGCTGCCCAGCGGCTCGGCACGCCCGGCGATCCCGAAGCTCTCGGCGGCGATGCGCCGGGCCTGGTCCGGGGTCACCTGAGGGGCGGCGAGGGCCTCGCGTGCGAAGAAGTCGACGGTGCGCGGCTGATGGTGCGTCATGACGTCCGTCCTCGGCAGTCGGGGGTAGAGGGTGCGGTGGAGTGGCCGAGACGGTGCGCATGACGCGTCTGTCCGCGGTCCGTATGGGGTGGACCGGGCGACGGAGGCGACGTGTACAGGGCGTACGGGCCTGGTCGTGGCTCACCGGCAAGCGGCGCCCGCGCTCGCGCTCAGCCGACGTTCCAGAAGAACCGGTGCGTGTGAATCCCGAAGTAGGGGAAGTTCTCGACCTTTGTCACGCCCTCGATGGGACGCACGACGTCGTTCACGAAGTCCAGCAGGTCACGCGGATGCCGGCAGACGGCCTCGGCGAACAGGTCGAAGGTGCCGGCGGTCAGGACGGCGTAGACGATCTCGTCGTGGCGTGAGAGCTCGTCGGCCACCGCTCGCGGATCGCCGTCGATGCCGAGCCCGAGCAGCGCCATGGCCTGCCCGCCCATGGCCATCGGGTCGGTGACACCGACGACCTGCACCGCGTTGGTGTCGATCAGCCGCTGCAGCCGTTGCCGGGCGGCCGACGCCGACAGGCCGACCTTCGGGCCGAGATCGGCGTAGGGGATGCGGCCGTCGGTCTGCAGCTCGCGCAGGATGGCCCGGTCGATGTCGTCCAGGACGCTCACCTCCTAGGTGCGCGAACAGCTAAGCATGCGATTGTTTCACGCGCAATATGCCCATGCCGCCGTCGATTTCATTCCGATGGCGATCGAATCGATCGTCCAGCGAGGGAAACCGTGTGGCACCGGACACGAGGCTCACGGTCGCGGCCACGTCTCGGGAAGCCCGTGCCCGCCATCGGCCACGAGCGCCGATCCGGTGACGAACGACGCCGACTCGTGCGCCAGGAACATGACGCAGGCCGCGATCTCGTCCGGTGTGGCGCTGCGTCCGATCGGGCCCGCAGCGGCGGCCGCTGCCTCGAACTCCAGCTGGGAGCCGGTCGCGACATAGCCGGGGGCCACGACGTTCACGGTGACGCCGTACGCCACCACCTCAAGGGCGAGCGCCCGGGACAGCCCCAACAGCCTCGCCTTCGCCGCCGTGGACGTGGCCTGCCCCGGCATCGCGCTGACCGCGCCGGTGGTGGAGCCGACCGAGACGATACGGCCGTACCGGGCCGCCCGCATGATCGGCACCACGGCCCTGCACATCAGGAACGCGGTGGTCAGGTTGCGCGACAGCGCCGTTTCCCAGTCGGCCAGAGACAGTTCGGCGACGTCGCCGCCCGCGTCCCCGCCGGAGGCCACGGACGTCATGCCGGCGTTGTTCACCAGCACGTCGACGCGGCCCCGGCGGTCCAGCGCGGCCTGCACCAGGGCGTCGGCGGCCCCGTCGACGGTGAGGTCGGCGATCACACCTGGACGGCGAGGTGGAGCACGAGCGTCTGGGCGGCGCCGGTCCACGTCGGGTGGGCCAGCAGCTGGTGCGACAGCTGGCCGATCGCGAAGACGTAGACCAGGTCGAAGAACAATTCCAGCGGTGTGACCTCCCGGCGTGCCGGGACGCTGGTCAACTGCCCGACGAAGCTCCTAGGTTGACGGTTTCGCAGCGTCGCTCAGTCGGCGAGGAAGGCCGTCACCTGGGCGGCGAAGTCCTTGGCGTGCTGGAAGAGGAAGGCGTGCCCGGCGTCGCTGTAGGCGACGAGGGTGGCGTCGGTGAGGTGCTGGACGGCGGTGTACGAGGCGAGGGCGGGGATCATCGCGTCCCGCATGCCGGTCGCGTACAGGACAGGCTGCTTGATGGACTCCAGGTCCGCCCGTACCTGGTCGAAGGGGATCGCCGCGTCCTTGCCGATCGCGGCGATCTGCCCCATGGCCGCTGCCTCGGACACGTCGGGGCGTCCGGTGGCCAGCCGGGTGGCCACCCTGGCGAGGTGCTCGTACCCGGCGGCGCGTCCGGTGTCCGTCTCGGGGAAGAACAGGAACACCAGGTCGTCCCCGGTGACCTCGGGCTTGGTCATGGTGGCCCGCACCTTGGGGTCCGGGTCGGGCGCGCCGGGCACCGTGCCGCCCGGGTTGGCGGCGGCCACGACCAGCTTGCGGACCAGGTCGGGCCGGGTGCGGGCGGTGTGCTGGGCGACGGTGCCGCCCAGGGTCCAGCCGAGCAGGTCCACCTGGGCCAGGCCGAGGGCCTCGACGAACTCGACGGTGCCGTCGGCGAGCCCCTCGACGGAGTCGCGCGGGGTGCCGGTGGTGTAGCCGGTGCCGACGTTGTCGAACACGATCACGTCATGGCCGGCGGCCAGGTGCTCCAGAAGCTCCGGGTCCCACCAGTCGATGGTCCCCCGGACCCGGCCCAGCAGGACCAGCGGGACACCGCCGCGCCGGCCGATGCGGCGGTAGGTGAAGGTCGCGGAGGGGCCTTCCACGGTGAGGTTCTCGGCCGTGTCGGCCAGATAGGTGCTCATGGCGGGCTTCGCTTTCTGTGGTGGGCGAGGGGCGAGGGGCGAGGGGCGAGGGGCGAGGGGCGAGGGGCGTCAGGCGGGGAGGTGGTTGAGCTTGCGCAGCTGCTGGTCGAACACGCGGGTGGGGACGACGCGGCGCATGGTGCGGACGCGTCCGGTCATGGCACCGGCGGTGTAGCGCAGTTTCGGCTTGGCGCCGGTCGCCGCCGCGACGATCTCCTTGGCGACGACGGAGGGGTCGTCACCGTCCCTGACCGCACCGGCCATGTACTCCTCGAAGACGTGGCGCTGCTTGGCGTAGATCTCCAGGGGCTGGTCCGGCCGCACGCTGGCCGCGTCGAACGCGGTGTTCGTCCAGGCGGGTTCGACGAGCAGGGACCGTACGCCGTACTCGCGGACCTCGTGGTCGACGGACTCCGAGTAGCCCTCGACCGCGTGCTTGGAGGCGGCGTAGACGGCCATGTAGGGCTGCGGCATGAAACCGACGATGGAGGAGATGTTGATGATGCGCCCGCTGCGCTGAGCGCGCATGTGCGGCAGGACGGCATTGGTCATACGGATGACACCGAAGACGTTGATGTCGAAGAGACCCTGCGCCTGCGCGGCGGAGGACTCCTCGGCGGCGCCCGCCGCGCCGATGCCTGCGTTGTTGACCAGGACGTCGATCCGCCCGAACCGGTCGATGACCTCGCCGACCGCGGCGGTCACCGACGCGTCGCTGGTCACGTCGAGGTCCAGGAAGGTCACGCCTGTGAGCGGGGTGACGTGCGCGGTGTCGCGGCTGGTGCCGACCACGTCGTGGCCCGCCGCCACCAGCGCGAGAGCGGCGGCCTTGCCGATGCCGGAGGACGCACCCGTAACGAGGGCCACCGGTCGTGTCGTCGTCATTCTGGGCTCCTGATTCATGGGAACGCGTGGGCGTTGCCGGTGAGGGGCCTGTTTTCAGCAACCCCAATCGGTTTCATCAATGTATCAGGTAGTCCAGTAATAGCAACAGTGAAGCATCATTTAATGGGTTATTCGTAGCGTGGACGTATCCCCTACGGAGGGTTAAGGGATGATCGGCGCTGCCGGACACGCGAGCCGTCGCCGGCTTCCGCGAGGGCTGCGAGTGAGCCCGGAACGAGGGGCGAGGCGCTCGCCGGATGCTCGTGAGACCCCGGATATCTCCTCGGGGTCCGTTCAACTGCCGCTGGACGGCTGCTGGTTGCTGTCCGCGGTGCGCACCTGCGGCACTGCGGAGGCGCGCGGTGACGGCGTGTGTACGCGCCCCCAGGCGTCGCCAGAGGTCAGAGGACCTTGGCCAGGCCGGCGAGCGCGGACCGGTGGTCGGGGCCGACCGTACTGAGGACGGCGGTGGTGACGCCCGACTCGAAGAGGTCCTGTACGCGGGTACGGACCTGGTCGGGGGTGCCCGTCAGGGCCAGCCGGTGCGCCCACTCCTCGGGGATCGCCTGAGCGAACTCCTGCGCGTCCCTGCTGGTGCGGCGCAGCGCGGCGAGCTCGTCATGGAAGCCGAGGGGGACGATGTGGGGCGCCCAGTCGGGATCGCCCAAGGGCTGCAGGGCGGGCCGTGCCGCGGAGAGGGCGGCGTGCGGGTCGTCGTCGACGACGGTGATGTTGTACGCGGTGATCCGGTGCGGACGCCGCGGATCGATGCTGGTGAGGGCCTGGCGGACGTACTCGGGTGACACCGGCTCGGCGAGCAGGGTTCCGTCGGCCACCTCACCGGAGAGGGCGAGCGACTTGGGCCCGCGAACGCCGGCGAAGACGTCGGGGACGTCCTCGGGGAGCACCGACGGGTCCAGGCGCACTCCGTCGAGCCTGACGTAACGGCCGTCCGTGTCGGCCGTCCGGCCTGCCAGCAGCGTCCTGAGCGTGCGGATGTACTCGCCCAGCAGTGTCAGAGGACTGGCGGGCCAGGCTCCGACGCTGCGCATCCAGTCGGGCATGCCGTGTCCGACCGCGATGTCCAGGCGGCCGGGGTAAAGCTGCGCCAGCGTGGCCACCTCCATCGCGGTGAAGGCGACGTTGCGGGCCGCGGCGGGCAGCAGGCCGACTCCGACGCGGATGCGGCGGGTGCGGGCCAGCACGGTGGCGGCCTGGACAAGTCCACCGCGGTAACCGAGGTCTTCGACGACCCACAGTTCACCGAAGCCGTAGTCGTCCGCTTCCTGCGCGAAGGCGATGAGGTCGGCCTGGGGGATGTCGCGGGGGAGGAGGACAGCGATCGTGCCGGACGCTTCCTGCGGGCTCATGAGCGGTCTCCTTGGTGTTGTTGCCCTGCGGGATCGGTGCTGGACGGCGTGCGCGGGGCCAGGTCCGGCGTGGTGGAGGCGCGGTCACGGGTGTCGGCGGCGGGAGCGATGAGGATGGCGGAGGCGACGAACACCAGCACCACCAGCATGGCCGAGCGCAGCCCGTAGTGGTCGCCCAGGAACCCGAGGGCCGGGGGCCCCACGAGGAAGGCGACGTAGCCGATGATGGCGACCAGTGAGACGCGGGCCGTCTGGTCGGGGCCCGAGTCGCCCGCCGCCGACAGGGCCACCGGGAAACCGAGGGAGGCACCGAGTCCCCAGAAGAGTACGGCTGTCGCGGCTACGGCGACGTTGTCGGAGAAGATGACCAGGAGGAGTCCGACGGCACCGGAGACGGCGCTCGCGCGCACGACGGCGGCCCGCCCGAAACGGTTGAGGAAGAACCCGCCGCTGAAGCGTCCCAGCGTCATCGCCGCCGCGAACCCCACGAAGACGAGCGAGCCCATCGTGGCGTCGAGGCCGTGGCCGTCGACCATGAGCAGCGGCAGCCAGTCATTGGCGGCGCCCTCGGCCAGCGCCATGGCCAGCACGATGGCGCCGATCAGCAGCAGCTTCCGGTCCTTCCACACCTGAGGCCTGGACCGTTGCGCCGGACCGGCACCGGCACCGGCACCGGCACCCGGTGTCGGCGGCGCGGCGCTGATGCCGGTACCCGAGGGAACGGCACGCAGGGCGTGGACCAGAATCCCCGTGGCGACCAGGGCGACCACGGCCATGTGCCAGGGGACGGGGATCGCGGCGGCGGTGGCCGCCATTCCGGCCGAACCCCCGATGACCGTGCCCAGGCTGAAGCAGCCGTGCAGCGTGGGCAGCACCACGGTCCCGGTGATGCGCTCCACGTCGGCGCCGTCCACGTTGATCGCCACCTCGCCCCCGCCCATGCCCGCGCCGAACAGGGACAGTCCCGCGGCGACCAGGGGTGCGGACCGCACGGCACCGCCCACGCCGATGACGACCGTGCCCGCGATGATCAGGAGGGCGCCGAGCACGATGACCGGCCGGGTGCCGAGCCGGGACACGAAACGGCCGGAACACAGGATGCCGATCATGGAACCCACGGACAGACCGAACAGGACCAGACCCATCTGTCCGGTGGACAGGCCCAGTTGATCGCGGACATCCGGGGTGCGCGTGACCCAGGACGACAGGGCGATGCCCGGCAGAAAGAACAAGAGGAACAAAGCCCGACGGCGTCGGCCTACGGCGCGGTCTGTCAAAGGAAAGCTCCACTGTGATAGGCGTCAGCCCCTATCGGTTTCATAAAAGTATCAGCTAATTTCCAAATGACAACATTGAAGAATCAATTAATGGGATACCCGTAGCGTTCACGTATCCTCTACGAGGGGCCGGGTAGCGAACGAGTAGACAGGGGACAGGCATGGGCCGAGCACTGCGGGCAGACGCCGAGCGCAGTGTGCGCGCGATTCTGGAGGCGGCCGAGCGGGTTCTCGCCCAGGATGCCGGCGCCTCCATGGAGCAGATCGCCGAGGCGGCGGGGCTGACGAGGATCACCGTGCACCGCCGGTTCGCGAACCGGCAGGCACTGTTGGAAGCGCTCGCCGTCTCCGCGAAGCAGCAGCTCGTCGACGCCATCGAGGAAGCCCGCCCTGATGCCGCTCCCGCTCTGGTGGCGCTGTTCCGGGTGACCGCGAACGTCCTGCGGGTCAAGAACACCTGGCGCTTCACCCTCAGCCACTCCACGCCCCACACCACCGCCGCGGCCGCCCTCTGGGAGGAGATCGACACCCGCACCGTCGAACTCATGGACCGGGCGCAGCGTGAGGGGCTGCTCGCGCCGGACACGGACCTGGACTGGACGCGGCAGGTGTACTACGCACTCCTCAGCGAAGCCCTCGACCGGCCCGGCGCGGACAAGGACCCCACGGCACAGGACCCCGACGCCTTGGCCACGCTCGTCATCGACACACTGCTGCACGGCGCGGGGCCACGCGGCTGAGCCGCAGATGGTCGATCGAGCGATGCGCGACGCCATGGCGCGGGACGCGAGCTGCTCGACATCGCTGCTCGGTCCGGCCGGGGCGCCACGGTGACCACCGAGGTCCCTCTCGCACCACCGGGTGACGTGGCAGGCCGCCCCCGGGACCGGGGGCGGCCTGCCACGTGCTGCCTGTCGAACTCGGCCGAACTCGGCCGAAGCCGGTGGTGATGACGGTCAGACGCCGAGGTCGGCCAGCCACTGATGCACGGTCCGGGGAGTGACGCCCAGCAGCTTCTGGGCGGAGGTCTCCGGCGTGATCGAGCGGCCCGGCATGGTACTCATCGCCTGGTAGGCCCCGGCGACATCAGCGGCCGGGCCGTCCCCGATCAGAGGTGCGATCGAGGTGCGCATCTCCTCGGGGGTGATCGGCTCGAAGACCACGTCCCGGCCGAGCCGGGCGCCGAACGCCTCGGCCAGCTCCGGCCCGGTGATCGCCGGGTACTGGCCGACGGAGACCACGCCGGTGACGTCCGGGTGCTCGAACAGGGCGACGGCGACATCGGCGACGTCCAGGTGGGAGGCCCAGGAGACAGGGAAGTCGGCCCGGATCGCGTAGGGCAGCACACCGCGCTCACGGACCGAGTCGATGACGTAGGGCATGAGCAGGTTCTCCAGGTACAGCTCGGGTGCGATCACCGCATGGGACACGCCACTGTCGGTCAGGCCGGCAGCCAGTGTCGCGGCGGCTCCGCCGAAGGCGGGATCTATGGGGAGACCGCTGGTGGAGAACACCACGCGGGCCGGCCGGGCCGCACGGACGGCGGTGAGAATGTTGCCCGCGAAGATCTGGCGGTCCTCTTCCGAGGCGATCGGCAGGTGGACGAACACCCCTGCGGCACCGCGGTAGGCCTCGGTCAGGTCGGTGGGGGAGGAGTAGGCGGCGGCCACGACGCGTGCGCCGTCCACGACGGCGTGGTCGTTGCGGGTCACAGCGGTCACGGACTTGCCCGCGGCGGTGAGAGCGGAGACGACGGGGGCACCCTGGGCGCCGGTGGCGCCGTGAATCACGTAGGTCATGGAGTTATTAGTGCATGGAGTGCACCAGTTACATCAACTGCACTAATGGGTTACTCTCGAAAAATGTCCGATCCATGTCTCCCGGAGTGCGGTGTCGCCCGGTTCCTCGTCCTGCTCAACGGCCCCTGGGCCACCTTGATCGTGCGCGAGCTCCTGCGCGGCCCGCACCGCTTCACCGAGCTGCGCGACGCCCTGCCCGGCATCAGCCCGCACACCCTGACCAGCAGGCTGCGCCAGTTCGAGACCCACGGCATCGTCATCCGCACCGCCTACGCGGAGATCCCCCCACGCGTCGAATACCGGCTCACCCCTCTCGGTGAGGGGCTGCGCGACGTCCTCGACGCCATGGACACCTGGGCTCGGGCGGTCCCCGACCGCGAGCCCGAGCCGGGCGCCGTCACCTGACCCTCCCGCCGACGCGACGCGCTCATGCCGGGCCGGCCAGCCTCTGGCGCAGGGCGTCGTTGTCGTCGTGGTGGACGACCTCGTCGAAGCGGAGCCCCAGTCCGTGCTTGGCCAGCAGGCCGGCCACGATCGTGTCGAGCCGCTCGCGGTGCTCCTTGGTGCGGGCCTGTACGTACGCCTCGCGCACGTCGTCGGGCTCGTCGGCGAGGACCTGGTCCATGCGCTCGCGGATGTACGGCTTGAGGTTGATGTGCTCCATGAACACCTCGGTGATGCCCGCTTCGGCGAGCTGCCCGAAGAGGTGGTCCAGGAGGTCGGGCTGGGCGGCGAAGTGGGGCAGCAGCGGGCCGACGAAGGCGAAGGTGGGGATCCCGGCCTCGCGTAGTTCCGTGAGGGTGCGCAGCCGGCGGGAGGCGAGCGGTGCGCGCACCTCCAGCCAGCGGCTGACCTTGTCGTCAGCGGTCGTCACGGTCATACCGACCTCCGCCCGGGGCAGGCTCGTGAGCAGGTCGATGTCGCGGGTGACGACCGGCGACTTGGTCAGGATGCGGACCAGGCCCGGGTACTCGACCCTCTTCAGCTCGCGCAGGATGCCGCGGGTGAGCCGGTACTTCGTCTCGTGGCCCTGGTAGGGATCGGTGACCGAGCTGAGCAGCATCGTGCCGTGGCGCTTGTGTTCGGGCATCCGGGCCAGCTCCTTGCGGGCCAGGTCGACGGCGTTCTTCTTCACGTACAGGTAGTCCCCCCACTCCTTGGCCGACCGGCCGAACTGCCGCCCCGCGAAGGAGGCGAAGCAGTACGCGCAGCCCAGGACGCAGCCGGTGTAGGGGTTGATGACGTAGTCGTTCGACGGGGTCTTCGACCTCTGGATCAGGGTCTTCGCCTCGATCTCGACCGGTTCCATGACGGGCTTCCTCTCTGTCGCATCTGTCGAATCCGCCTCCGCCAGATCTGCATCACATGGAACAATAATCTCTGGAAGTTGATTCCATGGAATCTAAATGGTTTGCTGGGCGAACGGCCGCCACCGCCCCCGTACAAGAACCCGAGGAGTGCACGACATGACCAGCGTGAACATCGACGTCGCCCGTACCTACTTCCAGGCCGTCCAGACCGGAGACATGGCCGCTCTCGGTGAACTCCTCGACGCCGACATCGTCTGGCACCAGCCCGGCGCCAACCGGTTCTCCGGCGAGCACAAGGGGCAGGGTGCCGTCTTCCAGATGCTCGGCAGCATGATGGAGGCCAGTCAGGGCACCTTCGCCATCGACAAGATCCACGCCCTCATGGCCAACGGCGACCTGGTCACCGCCACCATCCACTTCGCCGGTCGCCGCGGCGACGCGTCGATGAGCATGGACGGCGTCGACCTCCTGCGCATCGAGAACGGCAGGATCACCGAGATGTGGCTCTTCTCCGCCGACCCGGCCGCCGAAGACGCCTTCTGGGGCTAGAAACCGTGGTGCCCGAGGCCGACTGGGCCTCGGGCCCGACTGAATCATGGGCTGATGGGCCGGAGTCGGGGTTGTGTTCGTCCGGCCTGGCTGGTCAACCCACGGGCACTGTGGCGCCGTTGAGGCTCACGATGTCCGGCGGCCGGGCCGCTTCGGCAGCTGCGCGGCGGCTTTCCGCTCCGCGTCCAGGGTGTGGCCGGCTGCCCGCAGTGTGCTGAGGAGCGCGGTCATCTCGCGTACGGACTGCTCGGGAATCACCGACCCGATACGCAGCTCCAGCTCCTCCTCGAAGACCTTCAGCGCCCCGTCCACCAGCTTCCGACCCTCGGGCGTCAGTTCGACGATCGAGGAACGGCGGTCGTTCGGATTGGCCCGTCGCTCGCACAGGCCCGCCGACTCCAGGCGATCGACGACCTTGCTCGTGCCGCCCACCGTGATCGAGAACTCCTCCGCGATGTCCTGGATCCGCCGCCCGGGCCGGTGCTGCAGCAGATGCAGCACCTCGAACGAGGTCAGCGGCAGGTCGTACTCGGCCCGCAATCGCCCCTCGATGCCGTCCCACAGCTCGATCTCCATCGAGACCAACTCCCGGTACAGCAGCTTCAGGTCAGCGTCAGCCATCACTCATCATCCGGAGAATTATCTTCCATGGATAGTTAGTTGCATGTTACTGCCATTTCGGGTGCACGGACTGTGGTTGCCATCCGCCGCCGGCCCGACGTGGTTGCGGAGCGAAAGGGTCCGGCGTGTTTCGGAAGCGTCACGGGTCTTGTCACCGGGGCGGGCGTCGTGCCAGTGTCCGGCCATGGTTACGTAACCATGGCCGGTTTATATGGGTCCAAGTGTCCGTATCCGGACCCTGGTTCATCACTGCCTCGGCTCAGGTGACGAACCCGCACTCCGCCCTCCGCGATTTCCGTCACTGGAGACGACATGACCAAGACCCCGACGAGGTCGAGAAGCCTGGCCAGTGTGCTCATGGCCGGCTTCGGCGCGACACTCATGTTCCTGACCGCCCCCGCCCCGGCCCTCGCGCAGTCGGCTGCCGACTCGTCCGCCGCCTCGTACGCGCCGGCGAAGCCCGCGTCGAAGGGCGGTACCAGTGACTTCCGGGGAGTGAACTGGGCAGACCCGCGGGACAACTACGCCAGTGACGCCGTGGTGCCCAGCGGGCTGAAGGTGACCGACGACTACCGCACGGTGTACCGCACCACGAATCACATGGTGCGCGGCTTCAAGAAGAACCTGGGCGCCAACACCCTGCGACTGCCGATCAACCCGGCGACCGTGGGCACCACTTGGTGGAAGTCGTACCGCGCGACGATCGACGCGGCCACGGCCTCCGGTGACAAGGTCATCGTCAGCTACTGGGAGGCCAACACCAGCAAGGACGGGCTGGTCGACGACACGGCCGCCTGGCAGAAGATGTGGAACACCGTGGTGCGGGAGTACAAGCACAACCCGCGGGTCTACTTCGAGCCGATGAACGAGCCGCACGGCTACACCCTGGACGAGTGGGTGTCCGTCACCAGCGGCTGGCTGGGCCGGCACAAGGACGTCCCGCGCGGACGTGTGGTCATCAGCGGTACCGGCTACAACGACAACGTCACCGGTGTCGGCGCGGCCCGCGAACTGCGCGGAACGCTGCTGTCGCTGCACTTCTACGGCTTCTGGGCCGACCACACCCAGCAGGCGGACTGGGTCGCCGACCTCGAGGCCCGGATCGGCAAGTACGCCGGCCGGACCATCATCGACGAGGCCGGCTCCCCGATGACCACCGGGCTGAACTACGGCGCGTGGGACGGCAACATCTACACCTCGTACCTCGCGGCCGTGGCCAACACCGCCCGCAGCAAGGGGATGGGCCTGGTCTACTGGCCGGGGCTGAGGTTCGACGACGCCTACTCGATCGAGTCGCTGGACGCCGAGGGCAACCTGGTGGACAACAGCGCCACCGGCGTCGCCCTGCTGCGCTGGGGCTACGGCTTCGGCAAGACCCCGCCCGTCAACGACCTGCCGCCCGCGCCTCCCGGCGAGGTCCTGCGCGGAGTCGGTTCCGACCGCTGCGTCGACGTACCCGGCTTCAGCACGACCGACGGCACCCAGCTCGACCTCTGGGACTGCAACTCCGGCGGCAACCAGATCTGGAACTGGGACGCGGACAAGCAGGTCACCGTCTACGGCAACAAGTGCATGACGGTGGGAGGCACCGGATCCACGGCGGGAGACCCCGTCGTCATCTCCGCCTGCACCGGGGCGGCGGCACAGCAGTGGAACGTGAACGCGGACCTCACCGTGACCAGCGTCGCGAACCCGGCGCTCTGCCTGGACGCAGCCGGAGGCGGCACCGGCAACGGCACGGCGGTCGATGTCTGGCTCTGCAACGGAAGCAGCAACCAGCAGTGGACCAGGAGCTGACGCGGGACCTGTTCCGGTCGATGGCTGAGCCAGTGGACCAGTCAGTCAGTTGATGGCTGAGCCAGTCAGCCAGCGAACCAGTCAGCCAGTCGATGGCTGAGCCAGTAAGCCAGTCAGTCAGTGATCCACACCGCACGGGCTCGGCGCGTACCTGCGCCGGGCCCGTGCCGGTCAGCGCCGCCGCTCTTCGCCTCCCGGCGAGGGCGGCGGCGCTCCCGTGCTCGCGCGGACCACCAGCCGGGTCGGGACCAGGGTCTTGTCGATCACGTCGGGACCGGTACGGCCGATCTTGCTCAGCAGCTTCTGAAGGCTGAGCCGGCCGACCGCGGCGAAGTCCTGCCGCACGGTGGTCAGCGGTGGCCAGAAGGCATGGGTCTCCTCCATGTCGTCGAACCCCACCACGCTGACGTCGTCGGGGATCCGGCGGCCGAGCTCGTGCAGGGCACGCATGACACCGAGCGCCATATGGTCGTTCGCCGCGAAGATCGCCGTGACCTCCGGGCGTCGCCCCAGAGCCAACCCGTGCTGATATCCGGAACGGGTGGTCCAGTCGCCGTACAGCACCGGGGGCGGGACGACGCCGGCGTTCTGCAGGGTGCGCCGCCAGGACTCGACCCGATGGGCGGCGGAGAACGAGGTCGGGGGGCCGGCGATGTGCCACACCTGCTGGTGGCCGAGTTCCAGCAGATGTTCCGTCGCCTGCCGGGCGCCCTGGGCCTGATCGGTGTCGACCACCGTGTAACCGGGGCCGGTGTCGGAGTCGACGACCACCATCGGAACCCCTGGTGGGAGGCTGAACTCCGCGTCGTCCAGGAGGTGGGCCTCGAAGACGAGGATCACTCCGTCGACGGCTGCCTCGCTGAGCCGGTCGTAGGCACCGGAGACCCTGCCCATGGTCGGGTCGGACACGGGGATGAGGGTGACGGCGTACTTGGCGCGTGCGGCTTCCTTGGCGATGGCGTCGAGTGTGCGCGTGTTGCCGAACGTCTTGAGCGTGAAGGTGATGACACCGATCGTGTTGAACCGCCCGCTTTTGAGCGCGCGTGCGGCCCCGTTCGGCCGGTAGCCCAGTGCCTGCATCGACTCGACGACCCGCTGCCTGGTCGCCGGGTCGACGTTGGTGTGACCGTTGGACACACGCGAAACCGTCTGCGGCGCGACACCGGCGTGACGGGCGACATCCGCCATCGACGGCCGGGGCCGTCCGGACATGGGCTTGTCCCCAATCACCATGATCCCTTGTTTCCCCTGTTTTCTCGGGCCCTGGCAACAGCCTAGGCCCATTCCCCGGACGTCCGCGGGGCGAGAAAGCCCCGGCAGTGAGTCCCCTGGTGGCGGGGGTTCACCAGGGACGACCTACCTGTGGCTTGGCCATCCACATCGCGAAGTCGCACTGGAGTACTAATAAATCAGTACGCTTGCGCGGTGAAAAGGATCTCAGGAAACCCAGCGGATCCGGCCGCCCGTCCGGCCGTCCATCCGGCCCTCGCCGAGCCCCGCCGGGGTCGACCACGGTGGCGATCCGCTCTCCTCTCCTTCGGCCTCGCTCTCGGCCTGGCGGCAAGTCCCGGCGTGGTGCCCCAGGCCGTGGCGGCCGGTGTCGCCGACTCCACGAAAATCTCCTCCATCGGCAACATGCCGCAGCAGATCCTCTTCCAGGCCGGAACGGGCGGCTACGGCTGCTACCGAATACCCGCGCTGGTCCGTACGGGAGACGGCTCGCTCCTCGCCTTCGCCGAGGGCCGCAAGACGCAGTCCTGCGGCGACCGCGGCGACAGCGACATCGTCGTGCGGCGCTCCACCAACGACGGCCGCACCTGGGGACCGGTCAAGGTCGTCGCCGCCGGCGACACCGCGCCCGGGGCCTATGGAACCGGCACGGTCCCGGCCGGCACCGAAGCCGGATCGCCGGTCACCCGGACCAATCCCGCGCCCGTGGTCGACGAGGTCAACGACCGTATCTACCTGCTCTCCACCTCCAACCCGGTCAACCACAGCTTTCCCCGGATCCCCTGGGTGCAGGAGAGCAGGGACGACGGGCTCACCTGGAGCGCTCCCACCGCGCTGAACCTCAGCCTCGCCCCCTCTCCCATCGTTCCGCGCTGGTTCGCGACCGGCCCCGGCCACGGTGTGCAGCTCACCCAAGGGGCGCACAAGGGCCGCCTCGTCGTAGGGGCCCACCAGCAGTCCGGGGACAACGTCTACGGCGGCTACCTCTACCTCGACCCGGGTGCCACGGCCCCGGAGTGGAAAGCCGCGCCGGCCGAGGGCCTGAACTCGGCCGGTGTGAAGCCCTCCGAGGTGAGCGTGACCGAGGTGGCAGGCGGCGAGGTCTTTCTGGCGGCCCGCAACGAAGGCGTCGCCGGTGAGCACAGGCTCAGCTTCACCACCCAGGGAATGCCCCCGAGCGAAGGGGCCCTGAAGGTCAAGTTCGCCGATGGTGACGTGCCGTCGCCCGGCGACATCCAGGGCTCGCTCCTGACGGTGCAGCAGGCGGACGCCTCCAAGAACCTGAAGGAGGAAGTCCTGCTGTCCGCCCCGGCCAACCTGCCCGCGAAGACCGCGATGACCATCTGGTCGCACTGCGAAGACAAGTGGGAGGCCGTGAAGGTGGTCAGCACCGCCCCCGACCGGGCGGGCTACTCCGACCTGGCCCTGATGGCGGACAACGAGATCGGCCTGCTCTACGAGTCCGGGGCGAACTACTCCGCCAACGAGATCCGCTTCACCCGCTTCTCCCAGGGCCAGCTCGCCACCGGTTGCAACGCGTCACCGCCCGCGAGTACGTCGACACAGGCGGTCCCCGCCCTCGACGCCACCACTCCGGACGCCTCCCCGCAGGCGAACGACGGCTACCTCAGCTCCACCGCGGCGGCTCTGAGCAGCACCGACCCGCTCCGTCAGACGGGCGACACCACCAGGAACAACAACAACCTCGCCCTCACCGCGGGCGGCTACGCCGAGGTTCCGTACGCCCGGTCGCTGCGCACGGGGACAGGTGACTTCACCTACTCGATGTGGTTCAAGTACCAGGCGCAGGACCCCGCCACGGAGCCCGACCACATCCTGTTCTGGTCGAACGGCACCGGAACCACGGAACCGCAGGTCTGGCTCAGAACCCAGCGGAACACCAACCAGTTGTACGCCTGGGCACAGAGCAGCGGCACCGCCCAGGCCCGCGCGACACTCAAGGACAGTTCGGCGTGCGCCTGCGCGTTCGGCGACAACGCCTGGCACTTCGTCACCGTCACCCGGACCGGAAGCCGGCTCGACGTCCAGGTCGACAACGGTCCCGTCGGGGTGCCGACCGGTGCCGTCACCGGTGATGTCTCCAGCGCCCCCACCGGCGGCGTCGCCGGTATCCGGATCGGCGCCAGGCCCGTCGACGCCTCCAGCCCCTTCGTAGGGAAGATCGACGAGTTCCGCCTGTACCGCGGTGCGCTGACCTCCGTACAGCGGGCCTCGCTGGCCGGCCCCGGCACCAGCCGCGACAAGGTGAGCGGGTCCACCGACCCGGCGGCGGACGCCGCCGCCAACGACAACCTCGTGCTGCGGCTGCCCTTCCAGGCCCTCGACCGGACCACCGCGGTGAGCACCACGAACATCGGGGGGACCGACGACGAGTCCGGTAACTGCACGGACGGCACCCTCCTGGGCCCCCGGGACACAACGAGTGGCAGGTTCAGCGAAGCGCTCTCGGTGAGTTCCGCACTTCCCGGCGTCACCTCGGAGCTCACACCGGCGCTGGACGTCGCCGATCGCGATTTCACCTACGCGATGTGGTTCAGGTTCTCCGGCTCCGCCGCGGGCACCAGCCAGCGCGCCCTTCTGTGGGCTTACGGGCCCACCGCGACGACACCGGCACAGGTCTGGGTCCAGGCGATGTACAAGGGCGACGGGAAAACGACGCTGCGGGCCGCGGTCCAGTCGGACACGGGCTCCCCTGTGACAGTGGAGACCGACGCCGACGGACAGGACTTCGGCGACGGACAGTGGCATCTGCTCATGCTGCAACGGCACGGCAGTGCCGTTCAGCTCGACGTCTGGGGCGGGGACACGCCTGTCCTCCAGGCGTCGGCGACCGCCTCCGGCGCTCTGAGCGGTTCCCTCACCGCCGCCAAGGCAAGCGGTGTCACCGGCGTCAGACTGGGGTCCAAGCCCGACGGCACCAAGATCCTCGACGGTGACCTCGACGAGTTCCGCCTCTACGACCACGCACTCAGCGCCGACGAACGCAGTGCGGTCGCCACGGGCGCAGCGAATTCCCCGACGTCGGGTATGTCGGTGCGCTGGAGCTTCGACATCAAGTACACGTACGTGATCCCGGCGAACCGGGCCGCCCCCGAGACCACCCCCGCGACCCCTGATCACTCCGGCTGGTGCAACAACGCCTACGTGCTGAACGGCGGGAGCATCGACACCGCCGGCGAGCTCGGCACCGGGCTGCGTCTGGACGGTGAGCTCGGAACCGCGGCCCTGGTGCCGTACAGCCCCAGCCTCGCGCTGGCACCCGAGGCGGTGGCTCCCTCGACGCAACCGCGCCGCCAGGGCGAGACCTCCGACTTCACCCTCTCGCTGTGGTTCAAGTACGCCGCGACGGCGACCGCGTCGGATCAGGTACTCCTGTGGGCCTACGGCGCCGGCAGCACGGAGCGCCAGGTCTGGCTCCGCGCCAGCCCGGCGAACGACGGCATCTACGCCGACATCGAAACCGGTGCCTCCGGAGCCCGCGTCCTGGCCCGGGACGTCAACGACAGCCGGGCCGCCTTCGGGGACAACGCGTGGCACCACGTGACCCTGGTCCGCTCCGGCGACTCCCTGACGATCGCGGTGGACAACGTGGCCTCTTCGACCGCCACAGCCAACCTCGGTGACGGCGCCCTGACCGCCACGGACACCTTCGCGGTGGACGGGTTCCGCCTGGGCGGCAAGCCCGACGGCACCCAGCCCCTGACCGGTTCTCTCGACGAGGTCCGCATCTACCGACAGGCTCTCAACGCCACGGACCTGGGCACCCTCCAGGAGACCCCCGGCAGCCCGCCGACCGCGGCCCCCGTCCTCTGGCTCCCCTTCGACACGATCACCGCCCGGAGCTACTCCCGGATGTGACCCCTGCCCACCCACCACGAGAGAGCCCGGCCGGACCCCGGCCGGGCTCTCAGCTCGTCAGCTCGTCAGCTCGTCAGTCGGAAGGTGGCGTCGCTGCGCCCCGTCGCGGTGGTGACCGTTT
Organism: Streptomyces sp. NPDC020898; assembly: GCF_044333925.1. Classification (NCBI taxonomy): domain Bacteria; kingdom Bacillati; phylum Actinomycetota; class Actinomycetes; order Kitasatosporales; family Streptomycetaceae; genus Streptomyces; species Streptomyces sp. NPDC020898. Next base: position 839,828 of record NZ_JBIRRV010000001.1, on the reverse strand, counting down.
CGAGCTTCAGCTGGTACGCGTAGTGGCGGATGTAGCGGTCGGGGTGGTTGTACGACTGGAAGGAGGACCAGGTGGCGTCGGCGAGTCCGGCGACCTGGCGGAAGGTGGCGTCCGCGGCGAACTGGGCGGTGCCGTCGTTGTACACGAGCTGGAAGTCGGATCCGTCGTGCCGCAGGTAGTGGCCGGGGAAGTTGACCGACTCGAAGGAGACGGTGCCGGAGCCGGCCAGGCCGGGGCGCGGCCGGAACCGGGCGTCCTCGTTGGTGACGTTCTGGTCGATGCGTACGTCGAAGTTGGCGTGCCGCACGTAGCGGTCCTGGAAGTTGAAGGACTGCAGCCGCCTGGCCGGGGTGTTCACCCAGCGGGCCTGGATGCGGGCGTCCTCGGCGGCCGTCAGGTTCAGGATCGAGCCGTGGCGCTTCTTGGTGCCGCCCAGGGAGTAGGTGCCCGACGTGGGGAGCTTGTAGGTGCCGGAGGCGGACGGGTTGGTCGTCGTGACCGGCATGTATCCCTTCCCGGCCGCGTACTGGTCGAGGTAGAGGGTCCACTCGTTGCGGTCCCTGAACTTCATCCACATCGGACCCTCGACCTGGGAACCGGTCAGCCCGATGCCGGAGAGGTTGCCGAGACCGGTCCAGGTGCCGAGGATCGAGTTGCTGCCTTCGAGGGTGATCTGACCGTCGCCGGAGGCCCGTACGTAGCGGTAGTTGCCGACGCCGGAGGGGACCTCGACGATCTGGGTGTCGATGATTTCCTGGGAGCCGGGGCGCTCGATGTAGATCTGCGGGGTGGTGATGGTGCGGAAGTCCGTGGTGCGGGCGTAGTGGATGCGGTGCTTCGTCACGCCGTTGAGGGGCGTGTTCGTCGCCCAGTACAGGACGTAGTTGTTGCCGGCCGGATCCCAGATCGCCTCCGGGGCCCAGGCGTTGCGCCCGTCGGGGATGGCCCCGGCGACGTTGAGCAGCCACGGCGCCGACCAGGTGACCAGGTCACTCGACTCCCAGACCACCAGGTTGCGGCTGCCGTTGTTGATGGACTGACTCCACGTCTGCCCGCAGTCGATGCACAGGTCGGTCGCGACGATCCAGTACTTGCTGCCGTCCGGTGAGCGCACCAGCGCGGGGTCGCGCACCCCACGCGTGCCCACGGTCGAACGCAGGGTCATCCCGCCGCCGTTGAGATCGGTCCAGTTCAGACCGTCCGCGCTGTACGAGAAGTACATCTGCTGACCGGTCGACCCCTCCCCGATGAAGTGCGTCATCAGGTAACCCGGGTCCGCGGCGGCGGCCCGCTGAGGTGTGGTCACGACTTGGGCTGAGAAGAGCAGGCAGGCGGCGACGAATATCGCCGTCAGCCGACCGAGAACCGCGGGCATATGGGTTCCTGTCTTTTTCGGGGTGCCGTGATCAGGTGCGGGTGGGGTCGAGAGCGGGGCCCGGACTCGGCGCAATGCCGGGCAGCGGCCGAGGAGTTACGGTTCGAAAAATCGAACGTCGTTCGCAAGGTCGAGCAGAAGATAGATGTCGGTCGAGAGCAGGTCAATGGAACTGACCAGTTTGCTCCGGGCGCGCATGCCCGTACCCGCTCAGGGTGCGGAGGTTTTGGGTGTTCCACCCTCTCGAACTGCGAAGACTCGCTGACGCACTCGGGTCGTTCGCGAGAACGACCCACTGCACGACCATTGACACGGCGCTGCGAACAGGACAAAGATCTCGCCTGCAAACACTCGACTGAAACGTTTCAAAACCTCGGAGCCGACTGTTCCGCTTCCTTTCGGCTGCCCGGCTCCGGGCTGCCCGACGCCTCTGCCGCCCTTCCGCACATCTCCCTAGGAGCCCGCGATGCTCGATGTAACGCGCCGGTCCGCTCTGCGCTCGGCCATAGCCGTGGCGCTGGCCCCGACGTTGGGTGCCCTGGTGCTGCCCGGGCTTGCGCCGGCGGCCTCCGCGGCGGTCTCGTGGACCGCCAAGTGGATCTGGGCACCCTCCAGTTCGGCGAACCAGTGGGTGGCCTTCCGTAGATCGTTCACCCTGGGCTCCGTACCCTCGGAGGCCGTCACCCAGATCGCGGCCGACTCGAAGTACTGGCTGTGGGTCAACGGCACCCTCGTGGTCTTCGAAGGCGGCCTCAAGCGCGGGCCGAACCGCACGGACACCTACTACGACGAGATCGACCTCGCCCCGTACCTGACCAGCGGCACCAACACGGTGGCACTGCTGGTGCAGTACTTCGGCAAGCAGGGCTTCTCGCACAGCAGCAGTGGTAGGGGCGGACTGCTGTTCCAGTCGGACATCCAGACCGGTTCGACCACCACCCGGATCGTCAGCGACACCGGCTGGAAGCACACGGTCCACCCGGGCTACTCGAACAACACCAGCGGCGCCCAGGTCAACTTCCGGCTGCCGGAATCGAACGTCTACTACGACGCCCGCAACGCCACCGCCATGGCCGGCTGGCAGTCATCCGGCTTCGACGACAGCGCCTGGACCGCGCCCACCGACTTCGGCGCCGCCGGCGTCGCTCCCTGGAACGGCCTCGTCGAGCGGCCGATCCCGCAGTTCCGCTACTCCGGCCTGAAGGCCTACACCAACGCTGCCTCGCTGCCGGCCACCGGCCAGGGCTCCACCGCCATCTCGGCCACCCTGCCGTCCAACATCCAGGTCACGCCGTATCTGAAGGTCGACGCCCCGGCCGGGGCCGTGATCGGTATCCAGACCGACCACTACGACGACGGCAAGGGCCTGGTCGGCATCGACCAGAAGACCATCTTCAACGTCCGTGCCACCTACGTCTGCACCGGCGGGGTCCAGGAGTTCGAGGCGCTGTCGTGGATGAGCGGCACCGCCGTGCGGTACACCATCCCGGCGGGCGTGACCGTCGTCGAGCTCAAGTACCGGGAGAGCGGGTACGACACCGACTTCGCCGGGTCGTTCACCAGCGACGACGCCCTCTTCGACACCGTGTGGACCAAGGCCGCGCGCACCATGTACGTCAACATCCGGGACAACTACATGGACTGCCCGACCCGCGAACGCGCCCAGTGGTGGGGCGACGTGGTCAACCAGCTGAAGGAAGGTTTCTACACCTTCGACACCAGGTCGTACGACCTGGGCAAGAAGGCCATCTCGCAACTGGCGTCCTGGCAGGAGTCCGGGGGCGTGCTGTATTCCCCGATGCCCTCGACCATCTGGACCGCCGAGCTGCCCAACCAGATGCTCGCCTCGGTGTGGTCGTTCTGGACGTTCCACCTCTACACCGGCGACACGAGCGCGGTCACCGGCGCCTACCCGGCGGTGAAGAAGTACCTGGACCTGTGGAGCCTGGGCAGCGACGGTCTCGTGGCCCACCGCAGCGGCGACTGGGACTGGCAGGACTGGGGCAGCAACATCGACGCCCGGGTCCTGAACAACTGCTGGTACTACCTGGCCCTGGACACCGCCGCCAAGCTCGCCGCCCTCAGCGGCAACACCGGCGACGTCGCCGGATGGCAGGCCCAGCGCGACAGCATCAAGGCCAACTTCGACACCCTGCTGTGGAACTCCACGAAGAACGAGTACCGCTCTCCCGCCTACACCGGCGACACCGACGACCGGGCCAACGCCCTCGCCGTCGTCGCCGGCCTGGCCCCCGCCTCCCGCCACCGGGCCGTGACGGAGGTGCTGCGCACCCACCTCAACGCCAGCCCCTACCTGGAGTTCTACGTCCTGGAGGCGCTGTATCTGATGGGCGCGGCCACGGTCGCCGAGGAGCGGATGCGCAACCGCTTCGCCGCCCAGGTCGCCGACCCCGCCTGCCACACCCTGTGGGAGGTCTGGGTCAAGTCGGAAGGCACCGACAACCACGCCTGGAACGGCGGCCCGCTGTACGCCCTGTCCGCCTACGCCGCGGGTGTCCGCCCCACCACGGCGGGCTGGGAGACGTACGAGGCCATCCCGCAGACCGGCACCCTCACGAAGATCAACACCGTGGTGCCCACCGTCCGGGGCGACATCCGCTTCGGCATCACCCGCGACGGCACGCAGGTGACCCTGACGCTCACCTCGCCGAGCGGGACGACCGCCCGGGTGGGCGTGCCCACCTACGGTGGCTTCCAGCCCGTCGTCAAGGCGAACGGCACCACCGTCTTCACCGGCGGCGCCTCAACGGGCAGCGTCAGCGGTCTGACCTACGACGGCAAGGACGCCTCGTACGTCTACTTCAAGGTCCAGCCGGGCACGTGGACGTTCGCGGCGACGGGCGCCGGCCGCCTCGACAACCTGGCCCTGGGCCGGTCGGTGACCAGCAACAACAGCCTGGAGAACAGCAGTTGGGGCAGGAACCGGCTCACCGACGGCAAGCTCACCAGCGTGAGCGGGGCCAGGGGATACACCAGTAACGAGTTCACCTCCGCCGACATCAGCGCGAACCCCGTCTGGGTCGAGGTCGACCTCGGCGCCGACACGGACCTCGACGCCGTACGCCTCTTCCCCCGCACCGACACGTCTGCGGCGGGCGGGGGCACGGCGGGCTTCCCGGTCGACTTCACGATCCAGACCCGTCCCGACGGATCCAGCACCTACACCACCGTCCGCACCGTCACCGGCCAGGCCAACCCCCAAGGGCTGGTGCAGACGTACGGCTTCAAGACCACCACCTCCCGCCACGTCCGCCTTCAGGCCACCAGGCTCGGCGCACCCGCGTCCGACGAGTCCACCAAGTTCCGCCTGCAGCTCGCCGAACTCACCGTGCCGACCGCCGCGACGGCCGTGAAGGCCAACTACACGCTGGAGAACGGCGACTGGGGCAAGACCCGGCTCCTGGAGGGCACCACCACCAGCGTCACCGGCGCCAAGGGCTTCACCAGCATCGACTTCCCCGCCGCCGACGTCAGCGCCACCCCCGTATGGATCGAGGTCGACCTCGGCGCCGACCGGTCCATCGGCTCCGTCACCCTCCACCCGCGCACCGACGCCGCCGGAGCCGGCGGCGGGTCGGCGAACTTCCCCGTCGACTTCACGATGCAGACCCGCCCCGAGGGATCCAGCACCTACACCACCGCCCGCACCGTCACCGGCCAGGCCAACCCGAGCGGAGCCGCCCAGACCTACACCCTCACCTCCACCACCGGCCGCTACCTGCGCCTGACGGCGACCAGGCTCGGCACCCCCGCCTCCGACGAAGCCGCCAAGTTCCGCCTGCAGTTGGCCGAGATCGTCATCAAGTAGGACGCCATGGCCGGTGTCTGTCATCGAAGTGAACGATCAGTTCTTTTTGCCCGGACGTGGCTGACTGATCGTGGGGTCTTGGCAGTTCCCTTGGACTTTGATGGAAGCTCCCCTGCCAGGCTTCTCCCCCGGCACCGGCCTCACCCACCTCGGCGCCCGCGAATACGACCCGTCCACCGGACGGTTCATCAGCGTCGACCCACTCCTCAACCTGGCCGAGCAGCAGTTCCTCAACGGCTACACCTACGGCAACAACAACCCCGCCACCCTCGCCGACCCGGCCGGCACCGATCCGTGCGGCGGCCTCAAGTGCGGCCACGAAGGCGACAAGCGCAGCGACCCCGCCATCTACTGCTACGCCGAGAAGGCGGACGGCACAGCTGACACCACCGGTGTGGTCCCCTCCGGCGGCGGTACGGCCAGCACGAGCAGCACCGGCAGGACGAGCAGCGGCAAGAAGAGCGGCGGCGGCTCCCACTGGGGCTGGCTGTCGAACACCGCGAACACCGTCGTCGACTACGGCTCCGCGATCTTCTCCCAGCCCGACGTCTGGTGGGGCTCCGCGGAAACCGCCGGAAGCCTGTTCCTCATGGGCCTCGGCGGAGACGCCGTCGTCGGCGGCGGCGCCCTCTGTCTCACCGGCGTCGGCTGCATCGGCGGCGCCCCCATCGCCGCGGGCGGCGCAGCCCTGATCGGCACGGGAGCGGTCGGCGCGGGGGACGGGATCGGGCGCATCAACGACGGGCTGGGGAAGGCGTTCTCGGAGGTCGGCGGCGAATCGTCCGGGTCTTCCAGCGGGCCGAGAACCTTTACGTCGGACGATCCGCTTGTGGGTGACGTCGCCAATGAGATTGAGGCGAAGTACCCTGGCCTGGTTGACGACGTCAATGTCCCGGTTAACCGGCCTGATGGATCCACATTGACCGACTTCGACGTTGAGCTCAAGAACGCTGTTATCCAGGTGAAGGCAGGGCCAGGAAAGGGGGCCGGAGCCCAGGTGACGCGAACCCAGGAGGGTACGGACAAGCCGGTGATTGTTTATGGGCCAAAACTGAGGCCGAGCGTCGTCAAAGAAGTGAATGGTCGCGGCGCTATCGGTGTCCCATCGATGGATGATCTGTTGGCCGCGGTCAAGCCATGAATTCTTTGATCGTGTACGTACCGCACGATGTGGTCATAGAAGAGATTCAGGATCGGCTGCTCGCTCACGGGATCAGTACCGACTTCCGGGACGGTCGGATCGCTGCGTCGTACGCAGGGTCCATTGCCTGGATCGAACCGGACGTGGAGGGGGAGTTGGAGAGGGAGGGTGAGCCGGATGAACTCGCCCTCGTGGAGGGGCTCATCGGGAGATGGAACGCTTTTGTCGTCGACTATCGGACGATAGAAGTGGCGGATACCGTCGTGGCGGCGATATGTGGACGCTGGCCATGTGTGGTGGACAATGATGACGGCTTCATCGGATGGGCCATGGACTACCTGAAGCGGCGAGTGAAGTAATGGCTGTATACGTGTCGGTCCGGGGATGGCTGGAGTGCGATCGATACCAGCTGTTGATGGTGAAGGAGATCATCGCGAAGAATTCCGATGAGCACTATTCTGGAGGATGGGCCTTCCCCGGCGCCCCATTCAACTGGACCTCCTACGTGTTCTATGGGGGCGACATTCAAGAAGGGGATGTGCCCTGGCTTCGCGACCAGTTGGTGAAAATCGCTGCTCTGCCGCCTTCGGATGAGGACGACTCCGCTGTGCAGGGCCTCTTCATGGTCACGCACGAGCTCGAAGGGCTGGTTGAGTGGCAGGTCCGTGACGGTGGCGTTCATGAGGTTCCCGGTGACGAGCGACACCAGTACCTGGGGTCTTTTTAGAGGGAAATCGGGCCTACGCGTCCGAGGAACTGGCCGACGGCCGGATCAACTTCACCGACACGGACGCCCACGGAGACCGCCGGTGCCCAGCACCTCGTACCTATCCTGAGCGTGGCGCTCAGCACCCTCTGAGCAGCCGGCCCGGCGAACAGCCCGAGGAGAGACGTCCGTTGAACACCGGCACCCCCGCCCCCGGCAGCTACTACGAGCGCATCGACGAACACCGCTACAAGCCGACGGTCCACGCGGGCGGGGCCTGGGACCCCGACGAACAGCACTTCAGCCCGCTCGGTGGCCTCGTCGTCCATGCCATCGACCGTCAGCTGGCCGGGCGGCCGGGCACCGACCTGCTGCTGGCCCGTCTCAGCTACGACATCCTGGGCCGGCTCGCCCTCGACGAGTGCGAGATACGGGTGGAGACCATCCGCCCCGGCCGCACCATCGAGCTGATCGAAGCCGTGGTGCTCATAGCCGGGCGCCCGGTGGTCAGGGCCCGTGCCTGGCTCCTCGCCGCCCTCGACACCTCCGCCGTCGCCGGGGGCCCCGACGACCGGCTCACCCCTCCCGAGGCGCTCTCCCCGTGGTCGATGACGCCGACGTGGCCCGGCGGGTTCATCGCCTCGCTGGACGCCCGTCTGGTCGGACCACCCCGGCCGGGCCGAGCGGCCGCCTGGGTCTCCACCCGCCACGCCCTTGTCGCCGGCGAGCCCGTCAGTCCCCTCGCGTCCTACGTCGCCCTCGTGGACGCCGCCAACGGCATCGCCGTACGACAGCCGCCCACCGCCTGGATGTTCCCCAACGTCGACCTGAGCGTCCACCTCCACCGCCAACCCGAGGGCCACTGGACCGGCCTGGACACCACCGTCACCTTCGGCCCCACCGGCCAGGGCCTCACCAGCACCGTCCTGCACGACGTCAGCGGGCCGGTCGGGCACGCCCAGCAGATCCTCACGGTCCGACCTATGCCCGGCCACTGAACGCGCCCTGCCCCGGGCGGTATCCCGACGGGGATCCGGCCCGGGGCAGGGCGCGTTCAGCGGAATGGGGGAGCGAACTAGCCGATGACCCGGCCCAGTTCGATGCGGTCGATGTTCGGGGCCCACGCGCTCGCGTTGCCGAACGTCACCGTGTTGCTGCCCTTCTTCAGGTCGACGGGGACGCCGACCGTCCAGTAGTCGTCCACGCTCCAGGTGTTCTTGAAGGTGACCTTCTGGGGTGCGCCGGTGCCCACCGTGATGTCCGCCGTACGGGACATGATGTCCGTGTTGTAGGCGTGGCCGTTGTCTCGGCGGTCGTTGTGTGCGTAGTGGACGACCAGGAGATGGCGGCCGGACCTGGGGGCGGTCACCGTGAACTCGGCTGTGCTGGCTGTGCTGTTACCGAGTCGGCCGATGTAGGAGCCGGCCGACGCGTGGGCGGAGTCGATGAGTTGGGCGCCGCCCGTGAGGGTGGCCTGGGCGGCCTCGTAGGACAGTGTGCCGGTGGTCGAGCCGTTTCCGGAGACGTCCAGGGTGCGGATGGCCGCGTGCTTGGCTGTCGTCGCGACGCGGTTGTTGCCCGCGACCAGGTACAGGCGCAGGGGGCGGCCGGGGAACGCCGTCACCGTCTCACCGTGCAGGGCGAGTTGAACCGGCGCCGTGGTTCGCGGCAGCACCGTGAAGTAGCCGTCGCGCGGGGCGTAGACGTCGAAGACGGCCTCATCACCCGGGCGCAGGACGAGGGCGCCCGTGCCCGTGCCGGCGGACGAGGAGTAGTCGTAGGACGGTCGGCCGCTGATGTCCGCCAGGGTGGCCTCGTACGAGGTGGAGGGCGTCGCGGAGGTGCGGGCGGTCAGGTCGATGCGGTCCAGGGTGACCTCGGCGTCGCCCTTGGACAGGGTCAACAGGTGCGTTCCGGCGGGGAGTTCGACCGTGACGTCCTTCTTGGCGCGGTAGGTCCAGTTCTCCGTGGAGGGGTAGGTGACCGTGACCGGGGTGCCGCCGTCGACCGAGAGTTGCTGGGTGGAGGGGGCGCCCGACTGGTTGCCGTAGAGGATCGCCAGGTCGTACGTCCCTGCCGTGGGCAACGTCACCGTGAAGTCGACCTTGCTGCTGGCCGTGTTGAGCGAACCGACGTCCTTCGTCCCGGACGCCGCGTAGCCGTTGGCGTTGTTCACCGTGCCCTGTGTGTAGACCTGGCCGCCGGTGATGGCCGCGTCCTCCGCCTCGTACGAAGCCGACCAGGGGACGGACGCTGCGGACGGGGTGCCCGAGCCGCCGGGGGAGAGGACGATCCGGTACGCCGACATCTTGTGCAGGCCGCGCAGCGGGACGGTCACCGTGCCGTCGGCGGTCACCTTGACCGTCGTACGGGTGAGGACGCGCGGCGTCGCGTGCTGGCCCTCGTAGCCGGACCAGGCGGCCTCGGCGACGGTCGCGGTGACCGTGCGGCCGAAGACGGACCGGGGGACGTTCTGGACCACGACGTCGGAGTCGGCGGCGGAGCCGCCGAGCAGGACCTGGGCCTGGCGGCGTGAGGTGTCGAGGGAGGCGAGGCCCTGGAGGGTGTCGATGGTGTTGGCCTGCGGCGGGGTCACCTTGACGGTGTCGCCGGTGAGGCCCGCGTACCAACGGAAGAACCACCAGGAGCCGTTGGGGATGTTGGACCGGACGACGTTGCCGTCCATGTTGCCGGCGGCGTCCCAGTAGGCCTGGTTGGCGTACACCTTGTTCCGCTCGAACATCGAGACCCACTGCACGAGCTGCCCGGGCACGGACAGGTCGCGGCGGTTGGCGTACTCGTCGATGTTGATTTTGAGTGGCGCTATGCCCAACTCGCGCTCGATCGAACGGTAGTTGTCGTAGTGCGCCTGAAAGTCACGCAGCGAGCCGGAGCTCAACTCGTGCCAGGTCAGCACCTGCGGCAGGACGTTCTCGCGCTTGGCGAAGGCGAGGAAGTCCTTCATCAGGCGGGTGTGGTAGCCCGTCTCGTTGGGGCCGGCGATCCTCGCGTCGGGGTCGATCGCGCGGATGCGGTGGTACACCGTTTTCCAGTCCTTGAAGAACCGGTCGCGGTTGACCTCGTACTTCGCCTGGTCGGCGACGCCGATGTTGTACCAGATCTGGTCGGGCTCGTTGAACGGGATGTAGACGAAGCGGTCGCTGTTCGGGTCCGCCGACACCTCCTTGGCGATCTTGTCGACCTTGGGGAGGTAGTCGTCGATGCCGAGGTCCTCGTACGGCCACTTGGAGTAGATGTCCTGCATCATCACGTTGATCTCGCCGCCGCCGTTGCGGAAGAACGACGTGGCCACGGACAGCGCGTCGCCGTTGGGGTGCTGGGCGCCGCCCTCCGGCTTCTGCGAGATGCTGGTGATCTTCAGGGGTGCGAGTGCGGCGTCGCTGGGCACCCCGTCGTCGCTGAGCCCGTACAGCGCGCCGTTGGCGCCGCGCATCACCGGGCCCTCGGAGGCGGCGAGGTCGACGGTGAGTCGCTGCGGGTCGGCGGCTGCTGCCGCGGGGCCTGCTGCGGGGAGGGTGCCTGCCATGGCGGTGACTCCAAGTACGGCTGTGACAAAGGCGGTTCTGGTACGGGATCGGGTGCGGGATCTCGTTTGCGTGCTTGTGCTTGTGCTCGTGCTCGTGCTCGTGCGGGTGGGGGTGTTCACGCTGCTGGGCCTCCAGTCATTTGACGGCTCCACTGGTGATTCCGGACACGATCTTTCGCTGGGCCACCAGGAACACGGCGACCATGGGCAGGCTCATCACCACGACGTACGCGAAGACGAGATGCCAGTTGTTGAGGTAGAGCTCGGCGCTCGCGACCTTGTAGAGGTTGAGTGGGAGAGTGGCCTTTTCTCCGCCGCCGAGGACGAAGAAGGCGTAGAAGATGTCGCTCCAGGCGTAGAGCATCACCATGATCGTCGCGGTGGCGATCACCGGCCTGAGCAGCGGAAGGATGATCCGCAGGAAGATGCGGGACGGCTTCGCGCCGTCCATCCGGGCCGCCTCCTCCAGCTCGACGGGGATGGCGCGGATGAAGCCCGTCATGAAGAAGATCGACGTGGAGAGGTACATCCCGGTGTAGACGGCGATCATTCCGGGCCGGGTGCCCGCGAGTCCCAGCTGCCGCAGCTCCATGACGATGGTGATGACGGCGGGCGGCAGCAGCAGTCCGCTGATGCAGAGCGCATACGCAGCCGAGACCAGTTTCGACTTCCGGCGGGCGAAGACCCATGCGGCGCTCGCTCCCAGGATCAGTACGAGCAGCACCGAAGGAAGCACGACGAGCAGGGAGTTGACGAAGCCGCGCAGCATCTCGCCCTGGCTGAGGGCGTCTTCGTAGTTGCTGCCCGGCTGCCACCGCTGCGGCAGGTCCAGGTTCGGCCTGATGACCTCCGCCTGCGGCTTGGCGGAGGTGACGACGACCAGCCACAGCGGTACGCCGACGGCGAGCCCGGCGAGCAGCAGGACGAGCGCCGGACGGCCGTACCGCCAGGCCGAGTTGACGGGGGCGGCACCCGCAGAACTTTTTACAGAACTGCTCACAGCAGCTGCTCCCTTCGGCGCAGTCCGACGACGAGGGGGATCGCGACGGCGACCACGACCAGGAAGAGGACGAGGCTCATCGCGGAGGCCTGGGCGTACAGGCCCTGGCCGAAGATGCGGAACATGTAGATGTTGAAGACCTCCGTGGAGGCCGCGGGCCCGCCGCCCGTCGTGGCCTGCACGATGTCGAAGGTGTTCATCGAACCGATCAGCGCCGTGGTGACGTTGAAGGTGACGGCCGGCGCGAGCATCGGCCAGCGCACCGACCAGAAGGTCCGCCACGGCCCCGCGCCGTCGCACTTCGCGGCCTCCAGCATCTCGCCGGGGATGCCCTTCAGTCCCGCCAGATAGATCAGCATCGACAGGCCCATCCACTTCCAGCCGTGGATGACGGTGACCAGGACCAGCGTCCACGTCGTCGACCCCAGCCACGGAATGTCCGTACCCAGCACGGAGTTGACGGCGCCGTCCTGGTCGAGGAGTGCCTGGAAGACGTAACCGGTGGCGAGCGCCGAGATGAGCACCGGGAGGAAGAAGACGGCGCGGAAGAACCGGTTGAAGCGGGTGTCGGCCTCCAGCAGCAGCGCGAGGACGAGGCCGAAGCCGTTCTGGAAGAGGGCGGCGAGCAACGCGTACAGCAGGGTTGTGCGGATCGCGCGGAGCAGGGTGCCGTCGTCGGCGATGGTGCGGAAGTTGTCGAGGCCGGTGAAGCCGATGTCCGCGTGGTACGAGGACCAGTTGGTGAACGGGTAGTAGAAGTTGAGCAGGTTGGGCACCAGGAAGAAACCCGCGAAGACGGCGATCGCGGGGAGCGCGAACCACCAGGGGTGATGCACGGCGGCGCGCGGCAGTCGCCCCACCCGCTGTGAACCGCCTCTCGTAGGTGCCGAGTTGTGCCTGTTCTTGTGTTTGTCCTTGCGCTTGCGCGTGTGTATGGCTGTGTCGGCCATCGGAACTCCCCGCCCTCCGGTCCGCTAGAAGCCGGGCGCGGCCTGGGCCTTGGCCACCTGCGCGAACTGGTCCTGGATCGCCTGGGCGACCTGCTGCGGGTTCTTCTTGCCGTAGATCATGTCGGCGAGGTAGAGGTGGGTGTCGGGGGCGACGATCGCCTTGGCCTGGAACACCCCGATGGCTGTGGGCAGGGCCGCGACCTGGGCTGTCGATGCCTGGGGGAGGCCGTCGGGGGTCGGTACGGACGGCTGCACGGACGGGATCTTCATCGTCTTGATGTAGTCGGCGTAGTCGGGGCCGAGCCAGAAGGCGAGGAACTGCCGCGCCGCGTTCTGCCGCTTCTCGTCACCGGTCTTGAAGGCGACGACGCCGTTGGTCTGGTCGGGCGAATACAGGCCGGTGGCTGAGGAGTTGGCGATCGGGAACCAGCCGATCTTCTTGTCGATGTCGGCGGTGGAGTACTTGGCCTGCAACTGGCTCTGGAAGGAGGTGACGTTGAGGACCATGCCTGCCTCGCCCTTCCACAGGGCGTCGGCCTGTCCGGTGAAGGTGCCCGTCTTGTAGTTCTTCTGGGCGAGCCCGGCGTCGAGCAGCTTCTCCTTGTACTTCTTGATCGCGCCGACGACGACCCGGTCGGTCCACTTCTTCTTGTTCTGATTCAGGTCGGCCCACCACTGGTCGTCGAGGTCGGTGAGCTGGACCTGCATCTGCCACTGCATGGGCCACTTGTCGCCGCCGGCCTCGTAGAAGGCGGCCGCGTCGGTCCTGTCGGTGACGGTGTGGCCGAGGGCCAGCAACTCGTCGTAGGACTTGGGGAAGTTGGCCTCGCTCAGGCCGGCCTGCTTGAAGACGTCCTTGTTGTAGTAGACGCCGAGCATGGCGGGGCTGGTGACGATCGCCGCGTACCGCTTGCCGTCGATGACGCCGAGCGTCTTCTCGGTGTCGCCGAGTTTCGACACCCAGTCCTCCGAGTCGAGGGGGAGAAGGTTCTGCTGCGGCTGGATGAAGGGCAGCGTGGAGATGGACGGCTGCCAGAACATCAGGTCCGGCCGGTCTCCGGAGGCGAGCTTGGTCGGGACGTTCTGCTCGTACAGGTCCGGGATGGGCTGGGTCTCCACCGTGGCGCCGGTGGCCTTCTCGAAGGCGTCGATGACCTGCTTGGGCGCGTTGACCGTGTTCTGCGCGGTCCACATGGTGAGTTGTACGCCGTCCAGGCGGGCGTTAGGGTCGACGGCCGTCTGTTTCGCGTCCGTGCCGGAGCCGCCGGAGTCACCGGCGGTGGGGTCGCTGCACGCGGTCGCGGCCAGGCCTACGGCGCATATCAGCGCCAGGGCGGGGAGAGCTCTTCTCTTCATCACGTGCCTTTCATGAACGGGCGGTTCAGGAAGCAGGACTCAGGCAGGACTCGGAACAGCGGTGTTGGTGGCGGGTGTTGGGCCACCGGCGGGGGTGTTCAGTCACCGGCGGCCGGTGGCCCCGAGCTCTCCCGGACCACCAGCTCCGGTACGGAGACGGGGTGCGGGGCGATCGGCGCGGACTCCTCCAGCACGCCGTGCAGCAGGGCGAACGCGGCCCGGCCCAGGCCGGTGAAGTCCAGGCGTACGGTCGTCAGGGACGGGGTGAGGAAGGCGGAGTGCGGGGCGTCGTCGAACCCGGCGACGCTGACCTCGCCGGGGACGGAGCGGCCGGACTCGTGCAGGGCGCGCAGCACCCCGAGTGCGAGGTCGTCGTTGCCGCACAGGATCGCGGTGACGGCCGGGTCTTTCGCCAGTTTCAGGCCAGCCGCGTGGCCGCCGGCCGGACCCCAACTGCCCTGTACGGGACGGGGTTCCGGCGCTCCGGCGTCCCGGAGCGCCTGCCGCCAGCCCGTGGTGCGGGCGGCGCTGGTGCGCCGGGTGCTGGACGGGATGGCGACGTAGTGCACGGTCCGGTGGCCGAGGGAGAGCAGATGGCGGGTGGCCTGGTAGGCGGCCTCGCGGTCGTCGGTCCACACCCAGGGGCGGTCGCCGCCGGGCCGGCTCGCCGGGGTCTCGACCACGCCCACGACCGGGAGTTCGGGGGGTACGGCGGCCAGGGCCCGTACGCCGGCCGGATCGTAGGCGATCACGATCAGTCCGCCGCTCGCGTCCTGTGCGCGGCGCACCTCGGCGGCGACGGCGGTCTCGTCCTCCGATTCGAGGACGCCGATGCCGACCGCGTAGGACGCGGCGCGGGCGGCCTCCTCGATGCCCTGGAGGATCGAGGCGTAGCCGTAGTGGGTGGTGTTGGCGGTGAGCACGGTCACGGCTCTGCTGCGTCCGCTGGCCAGGGCGAGGGCGGTGGCGTTGCGGCGGAAGCCCAGCTCGTCGATGGCCCCGAGCACCCGCTCCCGGGTGGACGGCTTGACGCTGGGATGGCCGTTGATCACCCGGGAGACCGTCTGGTACGAGACCCCGGCTGCGGTCGCGACGTCCCTGATGCTCGCCGGGCGCCTTGTGTGACCGGTCACATTCATGCCAGGATTGTGACCGGTCACACAGGAGTCGTCAAGAGAACGTAACGATGGATTCACGCGACTGACGCGAGCCGCCTCCGGCGCACAGGCAGGGCGTACGGGCATGACGTACCGCCAGGCGTACGGGCAGGGAGGGCTCAGGAGGGGAAGCACCTTGACCAGCACGGTGGACACATCGACGAACGGCCCCGACCTTCCGCAACCGCTGCTCACCTGGGGTCATTCGGCGCTGACGGCCGAGTTCGCGACCGCCGCCGACGGCACCCTGCGGATGGTCCGGCTCACGCGCCCCGGCGACCCCGGCCCCGTCGACCCGGAATCTCCTGACACCACCCTTGGCGAGGTCGAATCCGCCCTGCCCCTCGTCGAGTTGACCGCCCTCGGGCACGGCAGTGGCTGGTCCGGCCCCCGGTTCACCGGCACGGCCCTCGGCACCCGGCTGAGATACCGGGACCACCGCAGCGGCACTGACAGCGGCAGCGGCACTGACATCGGCACCGGCACTGACATCGGCACCGGCACCGGCAGCCGCGTCGGCCAGGAGTGGCTGACCCTCGAACTCCACGACGCGGAGAGCGGGTTGACGGCGTTCGTCGAACTCTCCACCCCGACGGGGCTGCCGGTGCTGCGCTCCCGCGTCCGGCTCCGCAACGACGGCACGCGACCTCTGGTCGTCCAGTCCGTCAGCAGCCTGCTGCTCGGCAATCTGCCCGCCCCCGACGCCCTCGACGTGCACCGGGCCCGCAACGACTGGCTCGCGGAGTGCCGTTGGTACACCGAGCCGCTGCGTGACACGGTCGCCGACATCAATGTCGGCGCCCACCAGCACGACAGCCGGGCCGCCCTCGCGCTCACCGGGCGCGGCAGCTGGCCCACCGACGGCCACCTGGCGATGGGGGCGCTGACGGAGCGGGACGGCGGCCGGGCCTGGCTGTGGCAGATCGAGTCCCCGGCCGGCTGGCGCTGGGACCTGGGCGAACGGGCGCACGGCACGTATCTCGCCCTGAACGGCCCGACGGACGCCGAGCACCAGTGGCGGGTCCGGCTCACGCCCGGTGCGGAGTTCACCACCGTCCAGGGGGCGCTCGCCCTCGGCTCCGGGTTCGACGACGCGCTGGGCGCGCTGACCTCGTACCGCCGCGCCGTCCGTCGTCCGCACCCGGACCACTCGGCGCTGCCCGTGGTCTTCAACGACTACATGAACACGCTGATGGGCGACCCGACGACGCAGAAACTGCTGCCGCTGATCGACGCGGCCGCCGAGGCCGGCGCCGAGTACTTCTGCGTCGACTCCGGCTGGTACGACGACACCGAGGGCTGGTGGGACAGCGTCGGCGAGTGGTTGCCCTCGGCGGGCCGCTTCCCCGACGGCGGCATCCATGTCGTGCTGGACCGGATCCGGGAGCGCGGCATGGTGCCGGGGCTGTGGCTGGAGCCGGAGGTCGTCGGGGTGCGCAGCCCGGTCGCGGCCACGCTTCCGCCGGAGGCCTTCTTCCAGCGGGACGGGGTGCGTATCAGCGAACAGGGGCGCCACCAGCTCGACTTGCGGCACCCGGCCGCCCGGGCGCATCTCGACCGGGCGGTGGACCGGATCGTCGGCGACTGGGGCGTGGGCTATCTCAAGCTCGACTACAACATCGCGGTCGATCCGGGCACCTGCGCCCCGGGGCCGTTGTGGGACATCGCGCCGGGGGCCGGGCTGCTCGGCCATGCCCAGGCGTACCTGGACTGGCTGTCCGACGTACTGGACCGGCATCCGGGGCTGGTCGTCGAGAACTGCGCCTCGGGCGGGATGCGGATGGACGGCGCCACCCTGGCCGTCACCCAGCTCCAGTCCACCAGCGACCAGCAGGACCCGCTCCGCTTCCCGCCGATCGCCGCCGCCGCGCCGACGGCGGTCCCGCCCGAGCAGGGTGCCGTGTGGGCGTACCCGCAGCCCGAGTTCGACGACGACCTGATCAACTTCACGCTGGGCGGGGCGCTGCTCGGGCGGATCCATCTCTCCGGCCATCTGAACCGGATGTCGGACCACCAACTCGCCCTCGTACGGGACGCGGTGACCGCGTACAAGTCGCTGCGCGGCGATCTCGCGGAGGCGGTGCCGTTCTGGCCGCTCGGCTTGCCGGGGTGGACGGACGAGTGGCTGGCCCTGGGGATGCGGGTGCCCGACTCCGGGGGTGGTGCCGGTGACCGGGTGTCGTACGTCTCGGTCTGGCGCCGTGACGGGGAGACCGAACTGCGGCTCCCGGTAGGGCACTTGGCGGGCCGGGAGGTGCGGACGGAGATCCTGCACCCGGCCGCCCGGACCGCCGGCTCGGCGGTCTGGGACGGGGACGGACTGCGGGTGTCACTGCCGCGTACTCCCGGGGTGCTGCTGATCCGCCTCACCCCGGAGGGGGCCTAGGTACAGAGGCGCACCCCGGGGAGCTGGTTGTCCGGGGAGCTCATTTGAAGTTCTCTCCCCTGCGAACGGGGGAGATTCCTGCCTACCTTGCGGTGGTGGGTTTGACGCCACGGGTGCGCCTTGCGACGGCCCTTCCGGCAGCCGGGACGAGCGCGTGGCCCGTCCGGTACAGGTGAAGGACGTTGCGGGCGGCGTTGTGGTCGGCGTTGCCTTTCCATCCACAGTCCGGGTTCTTGCATACGAACGTGGCCTGGTCTTTGCGGCTGCCGGGGGTGATGAACCCGCAGGCGCAGCAGCGCCGGGAGGTGTTTGGGGCGGGGACCTTGTGCAGGGTGCCGCCCTGGCGGGCGGTCTTGTACGCCAGCATCGTCACGGTGCGGCCCCATGCTTCTTGGCTGATGGAGCGCTTCAGGCCGGACTTCTGGGCGACGTTCTTCCCGGGTTTCTCGGTGGTGCCCCTGGCGGTGGTGACCATGTTCGTGATGGTGAGTGCTTCGACCACGACCGTGCCGTACTGGCGGGCGAGGCGGGTGGTGGTCTGGTGCTGCCAGTCAACAGCGCGGCGCGTGGCTCTTGCGCGGAGCTGCTTGATCTGGTCGTAGGTGGAACGCAGCCGCTTCGAGTCGCGCTCGGTGGGTGTGCGGAAGCTCTTGCGGTGTGCGGCCCGCTGTTCCAGGCGGAGGAGCTTGGCTTTCTCGTCGGGGTTCAACCACTTGTCGCGGTCGGCGGTTGCGCCCGGGAGCCGGGGCGCACGCCCGTGGTCCTGATGGTTGCCGTCGGACAGGGCGAGGGGCAGGTTCACCCCGACGTCGATGCCGACCTCGGGGCCGGCGTGCGGGGTGGGCCTGGGTTCCAGGGTCTGGATACGGAAGGCGATGTGCCAGCCGAGCGCATCCTTGACGAGCCGTGCCCCGGTAATGCGGTTCTCCGTGTTCGCGGCCTTGCCGACGGGGAGATCCTTCGTCCAGCGGAACCGGACAGGGCCGGTGATGTGGATGGGGTACGTCCGGCGAGCGGCAGCGCGTACGCATTCGGCGCAGGCTTTGGGTGACCATGTGCCGACGATGCCCATGAACGTCCCGGATTTCAGGCCGAGGTCGATGGTGCTGTCGTCGAGCGGGTTACCGCACCAGATGCAGGCCACGCCCCGGATCTGCTCCGGCTGGAGGCTGCCGAGGCTGGGCGTTGGCAACGCTGCGGTGTGCAGGATCTCCCGAGTGAGGCTGCTCATCGTCGGCGCTCCCTGGAGGGCGGAAAGCATGGGGTGTCTGTAGCTGGGGTCTGTTTGGCCACTTCGTAGCGGCCGATCTCGACGAGCGCCGCGACGGCGGCGGGGACGCAGCCTGCTGGCAGAGCGTGCACCCGGCCTGCTCAAGGTGCTGCGTGAGACCGGTCCGGACTACGTTCTGCTCGACGGCACGCTCGCTGAGTGCGACCGGGTAGGCGACGGCCGGGCCGACTACTCCGCCAAGCACCGCCGACATGGCGTGAACGTGCAACTGGTGACAGATCCGGATGGCCGGCTGCTGTGGATCTCACCCTCACTGCCCGGCCGAACCCACGACCTGACCGCGGCCCGCACCCACCGGATCATCCGGATCTGCGAACGCCAAGGCATACCAATCCTCGCCGACCGCGCCTACATGGGAGCCGGCCCGTGGGTAACGACGCCCGGCAGACGCCCGCCCGGCCGCGGCCTCACACCAACCCAGCAGACCGTCAACCGCGCGCTGTCCGCCGCACGGGCACCGGTCGAGCGCGGCGTCGCACGACTCAAGTCCTGGCGGATCTTCCGCAAAGCCCGATGCAGCCCGAATCGAATGTCGTCAATCGCCGCGGCAGTCCTCACCCTGGAGCGGCAACGCTGAAAACGCTCACTGACTCCCGGTTGCGTGCTGACACTCGCAATGTACGCCCGGACCAGCGTCTGGTGTACTGCTGTCGCCCCGGGCCGTAAGGACCGGGGAGCCGACGTGCTCGCTGCAAACCAGAACAACCCCCGCGCAGGCGGGGATTGTTCTCCAAGGGGTCGATGCACGGACCGATGGGCGTCTCTTCGTGGTGCGCCGGTGTCAGCGGCTGACCGGCTTACCGCGGCCCCAGCCCCAGGCGAGGCGGTCGGCGCCCGACTGGTTGGTGGTGGCCAGCCAGGGGCGGTCGGTGGGGCCCGTCAGGGTCTGGAGCGAGTACATGTCGCCGGTGCGCAGGCCTGGCCAGTAGACGGAACCCATCTTCAGCTCGCGGAAGGTGTCGGTGACGGCCTGCATGAAGTTGACGAAGTTGTTGTCGGGCATCGGCACGTTGTAGTTCAGGCCCGTGGTCATGAAGGCCCCGAACTCGTCGGCGACGGTCCGGTTCGCGCAGTCACCGATGCGTACCTTCAGGTCGGCCACCCACTGGTCGTAGGTCGCGTACTCCTTCCAGAAGCCGTAGTGGTGCAGCGAGAGGTACGTGCCCTTCAGCCGCGGGTCGGCGCACACGGACGTGACGTGGTCGTTGTAGCCGGCGCCGCTGACGAACACCTGGCCCCGCGCCACCGACTTGTAGGTCGCGAGCCACTTCGCCGCGATGTCGGCCCACTCGGTGTCGGTGTAGCCGTGCGGCTCGTTCATCGGCTCGAAGTAGACGTGCTTGTCGTTCTTGTAGGCCTTGACGACCCTGTCCCACATGGGCCAGTAGGCGGCGGTGTCGTCGATGAAGCCGTCCTTCTGGGCGCCCGTGCCCTCCCAGTAGGAGACGATCACCTTGAAGCCCTTGTCCGACGCCGCGTCGACGACCCCGCGGTACGACTTCCAGTAGGCGCCGTTGACCGTGTACGGGTTGATCGGCAGCCGCACGGTGTTGGCACCCAGGTTCGCGCGGAACGCCGAGATGATCCGGCTCGACTTGGCGTACGTCTGGGCGTAGGTGTCGGAGGTCGACAGACCGGACAGCTGGAGCAGGTCGTCGGCGAAGTTGTCGCGCGGGTCGGCCCAGTTGACGCCCTTGAACTGGGTCGTGTCTCTGGTCGGCCCACCGGAGGCGGAGGCGGGGGCGGACGTGGGAGCGGAGGCGGAGGCGGGGCTCGCGGCGGCCGCCGTGCCGCTGGTCGCGGCGATCGCGAGCGCCACGAAGGCGGCGCGCAGCCGGGGGGAGGGGCGGGAGCCGCCGAGGACGTTGCGCATCAACTTGCCCTTTCGCATACGAGGAACTTCGAAGGACGGCGGCTGAGTTCGTCGCGGAGCCCAGGTGGGGCTGAGCGGCCGTCGTGCTCGCGTAGGGCGATGTTTACGTAAACATCGCGGCGCCGGAATCGTGGCACCCTACACAGAGATCGTCAAGGTTTCCGGTGCGTAACACGTCGGGCCCGACCGTGCCGGGACGAGGCGAAACGGGGCGGGGCGGGGGCGGTGGCGAGAGCCCGGCCGCCGGGGCCTGGCCGAAAGCCAACCTTCCTTCCCAGCAGGGGATTTGACGCCCGTAGACTCCCCGGGTGACAAAGGTGACACGCGACGACGTCGCCAGACATGCGGGTACTTCCAGCGCGGTGGTCAGTTACGTCGTCAACAATGGCCCCCGGCCCGTTTCCACGGAGAAACGCCGTCGCGTGCTCGAAGCCGTCAAGGAACTCGGGTACCGGCCCGACCGGGTCGCCCAGGCCATGGCCAGCCGCCGTACGGACCTGCTGGGACTCATCGTTCCGGACGCCCGCCAGCCGTTCTTCGGGGAAATCACCCACGCGTTGGAACGCGCCGCCGCCGACCGGGGAAAAATGATGCTCGTCGGCAACTCCGATTACCAGGAGGAGCGCGAAATCCATTACCTGCACGCCTTTTCGGGTATGCGGGTGTCGGCGCTGATCCTGGTCAGTCTCGGGCTCGGCGACCGGGCCGCCGCCGAACTCGACGGCCTGGACGCCAGGGTCGTGCTCATGCACGAACAGTCCGCGTCCGTACGGAAGTTCGCCGTGGTCACGGATGACGTCGAGGGCGCCAGGATGGCCACCCGGCATCTGCTCCAGCACGGTCACACGGCCGTGGCCTGCCTGGGCGGACCCGAGTCGGCGCCCGTGGCCGGCGATCCCGTCGCCGACCATGTCGAGGGCTGGCGCAAGGCGATGGCGGACGCCGGGCACTCCACCGAGGGGCTCCTCATCCGCGCCCCCTACAACCGGTACGACACCTACGAGGTGGCGCTGCGCCTGCTCGCCGGCCCCGACCGGCCGGCCGCCGTGTTCTGCTCGACGGACGACCAGGCCATCGGGCTGCTGCGGGCCGCCCGCGAGCTGGGCATCGACGTACCGGGCGAGCTCGCGGTGGCGGGCTTCGACGACGTCAAGGAGGCGGCGATGACCGACCCGCCGCTCACGACGGTCGCCTCCGACCGCGAGGCGATGGCCCGCACGGCGGTGGACATGGCCCTCGACACGGCACCGGACGCGGTGACGCCCTACGGGCCGGAACGAGTGCGGCGCTTTCCGTCGACGCTGGTCGTCCGGGCGTCATGCGGCTGCCCGGACCCGGCCCGCCCTCTCCTCCACCGCGCCCCGTAGCCCCTCGCTCCCCTTACCCGTCCGGCGTCGGCAGCCGCAGGCCGAAGAGGCTGCCGTGATCGGAACCGGCCGTGTCCGGCGGTGAGTCGGGAGCGGCGGCCAGGTTCAGCCCGTACCACAGGACCGCCTGGTTGGCGGTGATCACCGGGAGCCCCAGCTCACGCTCCAGGGGGACGACCGCACCCTGGGCGCGGAAGCCGCTCCCGGGAATGAGGGCACCGCAAGGATGCCGATCCAGGGGCCGCCAACTCGCCTGGACACGACGGAAGGTGACGCAGCGTCAGTTACTGTCGTACTCGCCGTCATGCCGTCCGCCCCTCCTCGCCGGCCGCGACGGGTTCGCCGGCCGGGGCCTTCACCGCGCCGCCGCCCTGCGCCGCCGGGGCGCGGAAGCCCAGCCACGACCAGACCGTGCCGGCCAGGGCGACCGCCCCCGCCAGCAGGAACGCGAGGAGGAACGTGCCGTCGTCCGGATCGGTGCCGAGGACGATGACCAGGAGCGCCACGCCGAAGGTGCCGCCCGCGTACTGGGTGGTGGTCATCAGGGCGCCGGCGACGCCCTGGTTCTCGTCGGCCACGTCCCGCGTGCCGCCGACGAACATCGAGGTGTAGATCATGCCGTGGCCCAGGCCGCTCACGATCAGGCCGGGCAGGATGGCCAGCCAGTACGAGTGGTTGTGCACGGAGACCGCGAGCAGCACCAGACCGACCGCGCCGATCGCGAACGCCAGCGGCAGCGTGCGTCCCACGCCGAGAGTGTTGACCAGGCGGCCCGCGACGATGTTGCCGAGGGTGATGCACACGGCCAGCGGCAGGAAGGCGATGCCCGCGGCGAGCGGTTCGAAGCCGCGGCCCCCCTGGAGCATCAGGGTGACGAGATAGAACTCGGAGCCCGCCACGCTCGCCATGTAGAGGGCGGAGGCGCCGCAGCCGACGAGGAGCGTACGGGTGCCCCGCAGTGCGGGTTCCACCAGCGGCTGGGCGCTGCCGCGCTCGCGGACGACGAAGAGCACGAGGAGGACGACGGCCGCGGCGATGCTGCCCAGCGTGAGCGGGTCGGACCAGCCGACGTCGGCCGCCAGGGTGAGCCCCAGCACGGAGACGAGGACGGTCGCCGTGCAGAGCACCGCACTGAGGACGTTGAGCGGGGACGACGTACGAGAATCGTTTCTGCCCGGCAGTAGACCCGGCGCGGCCAGCGCGCAGACGATGGCGAACGGCAGGTTCACGAAGAACGTCCAGCGCCAGGACACCGTGGTGAGCAGCCCGCCGAGGACGACACCGGCGGCCAGCCCGCTGGCGCCGACCGTGCCCCAGACGGCGAGGGCTCGGGTGCGCTCGCGGCCCGGTGCGAAGGTGGTGTTGACGAGGGCCAGGATCGAGGGTTGCAGTGCCGCCGCCGCGACACCCTGCGCGCCGCGGGCGATCAGCAGCAGCGAGGCGTCCCCGGCGATACCGCCGGCCAGCGACGCGACGCCGAACAGCAGCAGCGCGGCGATGAACATGTTGCGCGCGCCGATCCGGTCGGCGGCCCGTCCGCCGACGACGAGGAACCCGGCGAAGAAGACGGAGTAGGCGCTGACCACCCACTGGACGGCGCTGGCGGACAGATCGAGGTCCGCGCCCATGCTGGGCAGAGCCACGAAGATGACCGAGAAGTCGAGCGCGATGAGGAACTGGGCCGCGGACAGCGTGACCAGCCCGCCGATGGGACTCCTCGGCGCCGCCCGCCCCGGTGTTGTGGGTGACGTCATTTCTCCGTAACCGCCTTGTCGCGTCGTCCAGTTGTGTGCCGGTATCGGTGCCGGCACGGGTGTCACCGCACCGGTGCGCTGGTGGCGCATACTGCCTCGGTGCAGTGGATCAGCTGCGATGAGTGATCGCGGCAGAAGATCGAAAGAAGGTCGAAGACTACCCAGCGCCCCGCCGGGCGCCAGTACGGATTCGGACACCGAATCCGCCTCCGCGCTGGTCAACGGCCCTGCCGTGGTGACCCCGTACGACACTCCGAGCGCCCGCATCCCGGCGGCGCGGGCCATCCGCATGTCGTCCACGGCGTCCCCGACGACCGCGCACGCGCCGGAGACGCCTCAGGGAATGGGCGGACCGTGAATTCGAGGTATTCGTACTCCTGGGCCGGGGATTGTCGAACCAGGCGACATCGGAACTGCTCCTCGTCACCGAGCGCACGGTCAAGGCCCATGTGACGCGCATACTCGCCAGGTTGCAGCTGGAGTCGAGACTGCAGGTAGGCCTGGTCGCCCAGGCCTACCTGTTCGGCGTCGCCCTCACCTCACGTGCGGAGGTGGCGGAGGAGGCCTACGCGGTCTGACGGCGCGGGTGCCGACGGACAACGCTTTGCCGCGCGCCCCGTCCCTCAGGCGTTCGGGTCGAACGTGATGCCGGCCGGCATGGCCTTGGTGAGGTGGGCGGCGAAGTTGGCGTCCTTGAGGCCGAAGTTGGCGCTCCCGAAGTCGTACGCGCTCAACTTGTCGCGCAGGCCCGCCGGGTAGCCGTTCCAGCCGACCAGGGCCGGGTACCGCCAGGTGCCGTAGGCGTTCTCCGGCGGCTCGTCGTTCGAGCCGGCGAGGCGGAAGGTGTGGGTGCTCACGCCGTCCTTGTGGTAGACGATCTTGGGGTGGTTGCCGTCCCAGCGGACGGCACTGGCGGCGGCGACGGAGAACTCGCCGTGTGCGGACGTGGCGACGTACTTGGCCTGGCCGTCCTGCACCCAGACCACCACGTGCTCCCAGTCGTGCCGGTGGCCGCCCACCGTCGCCTGGTCCTTCTCGAAGTACAGGCCGTACATGATCGCGCACCAGCCGTTGTTGCACTTCTCGCGCGAGTAGCCGTTGGTGTTGTCGAGGTCCGAGGTGTCGTGGCACTCGCCGCTGACCGAACCGGACGGGTTGAGGCCCCCGTTGACGGTTCCGTCGGGGCCGATGGCCGGCGTGGGGTAGCAGCCGTCGGTGTCGTAGTCGTAGGCCGGCTGCCACGTCGTCTCAAGGGTGTCCGCGTTGGCGGGCAGAGCCGACGGCGGGGCGGCGAACGCACTGCCGGGAACGGCGACGACCAGCGCGACGGCGCTGCCGAGAACGAGCGAGGCTCTGCGGACGCGCGAGGTGATCTTCACTGCGTGCTCCTGGTGACCGTGGGGTGGGTGCGGGGTGTGCGTGGGGGGTGAGGCAGCGGTCGTGTTGGCGTGCCCGGTTCAACTTCGCCGTGCCGTCGGACAGTCTGATCGTTGACAGGTGTCACCGGGGTGAAAGTTCAAGAAAGAGTGTGGGTGGGAAAGTTGGGGCCCCTGCGTGATGAGGGCGTGAGTGGGGTGGCCGTGGTGAGGGCCGCGCTCTTGCCGGACCGGCCCGGTGAACTTATTGTTTGACCTCAAACAGAAAGTTCCCGGGTGCCGTGAGCACTGGCGAGAGCGCAGAACCATGAACGAAGAACGGAGTGCGTACGGCCATGACCGCAACTCCTCGTATGCAACTGGTCCTCAGCGAGAACTGGACCATGACCGGCGGGCGCGTGGACCTGCCGCTGCTGGTGCGCTGGGCCCGCGAGGCCGAGGACGCCGGATTCGACTCGGTGATGATCAGCGAGCACATCGTGCTCGGCCCCGACGCCGGCGTGAACGGCGTCATGGGCAACCCGCGCGACTGGGCCCTGCCGGGCAACCAGGACCCGTACATGCCCTGGCCCAACTCCCTGATGCTGCTCAGTGCGATCGCCGCGGTGACCGAACGGGTACGGCTCGCCGCCTCGGCCGTGATCGCTCCGTTGCGCCACCCTCTGCTGCTGGCACGGGAGTTGGGCACGCTCGACCTGCTCTCCGAGGGGCGGCTGATGGTGCTGCCCAACGTCAGCTGGAGCCGGGACGAGTACGACGCGCTCGGGGTGCCCTTCGCCCGGCGCGGCAGGCTGCTGGACGAACACCTGGAGGTCTGGGCGAAGCTGTGGCAGGCGTCGCCGGTGTCCCACGAGGGTGAGCACTACCGGTTCGAGAACGTGTACTTCGAGCCCAAGGCGTATCGGACGGAAGGGCCACGGCTGTGCTTCGGCGGGGCCGGGATGCATGCGGCGATGGTGCGACGGCTGGTGCGGTACGGGCACGCCTTCAATCCGCTGGGGCGGCCCACGGGTGAGGAGATGCGGGTTCTCGGGGAGGCGATGAAGGAGGCGGGGCGGGATGTCTCCGAGCTGGAGATGATCGGCGGGGTGCGGGTGGTGTTCCCTGACGATCGGTCCTGTGCGGATCTTGGGGCGGCGTTGGATTCGGTGCCGGAGCAGATGGAGATGGGGTTTACGACGTTTTGTGTGAAGCCGTCGCAGTTTATTGACGATCCGGGTGGGGTCGGTGGGTTCTGCCGGGATGTGATGCGGCGGGTCTCTGGTTGAGCGTCTGCCATGTGATGTGAGGGGGCGCCTGCGGGTTGTTTGTGGCTGGTCGCGCAGTTCCCCGCGCCCCTATGGGGCGCGCTTGGCGCAGCCTTCGTACAATTTGGTGCCGAACGACCAGGTGCCGTGGAGGGGAATTCGCCGGTGACGCAGCGACCGATTGTCGAGACCGAGCAGCTGGTCAAGGCCAAGTTGGGGGACATCCCCATCCGGCACGACCAGATGGCCGTCGTCGCGAACATCCACCGGGCCGCCTCCGCCGTGCGGCAGCACGTCGAGAACTCCGTGTTGCGCGGGGTGGATCTGACGTGGACCGGGTTCGTCGTGCTGTGGGTCGTGTGGATCTCGGGGGAGACCGAGACGCGGCTCGTGGCCGAGGAGGCCGGGATCTCCAAGGGGACGCTCACGGGGGTGGCCCGCACGCTGGAGTCGCGTGGGCTGGTCCGGCGTATCGAGCACCCCTCGGACGGGCGGCGGGTGCTGCTCGGGCTCACGGACGAGGGCGAGACACTGATGCGGACGCTCTTTCCGGACTTCAACGCCGAGGAGGCGTTCGTCGCCGAGCCGCTGAGCGCCGAGGAATGCCGGGCCACGGCGGACGCGCTGCGCAAGATCGTGGTCCAGGTCGAGACCCGTGGCGAGGAGCGCCGGCTGGAACTGCTGGACGGCGCCGAACCCGCCCCGCGCCGCAGCGGGCGCCGAGCGAAGGGCTGATCGCCCCGATCCCGGCCATGCCGTCACCATGTCGTTCAGAACTGGAGAACCCTGTGCGCGCCCTCGTCATACGGCACGACCATGTCTCGCTGTCCGGTCCCGTCGGCGACCGGATCGCCCAACTCGGCTATGAGATAGACGAGTTGACCGTCGTACCGGCCGAACGGTACGACACGCCCGCCGTGGAGTTCACCTTCCCCGACCCCGCCGGCTACGACCTGATCGTGCTGCTCGGGGCACCCTGGTCCGTGTACGACAGGGCCTCGGTCGCGCCCTGGATCGACGGCGAACTGGAGCTGCTGCGCACCGCGTACGCCGCCGAGCTGCCCGTGCTCGGTATCTGCTTCGGGGCGCAGGCGCTCGCCACCGCCCTCGGGGGGAGCGTGGAGGCGGCGCCCCGGCACGAGATCGGGTGGACGGTCGTCGAGTCGGACGTGCCGGAACTGATTCCGGCGGGGCCGTGGTTCCAGTGGCACTTCGACCGGTTCGTCGTCCCGCCGGGTGCGGTGGAGCTGGCCCGCAGCGCGGTCGGCCCGCAGGCTTTCCGGACGGGGCGGGCGCTCGGGGTGCAGTTCCATCCCGAGCTCGACGAGGAGACGCTGCTGGGGTGGCTCGACTCCGGCGGCCGGCGGGAGGCCGCCGCGCACGACGAGGACCCGGACCGGCTGATCGCCGAGACCCGCGCCCGGCACGAGGAGTCACGGCAGCGGGCGTACGACCTCGTGGACGCGTTTCTCGCGCAGGTCGCCGGGGTGACGGCCGGCGAACCGGGGTACGCGGCCTGAGAGCGTTCGGCCCGCGGGTGAACGTTTTACGGCGGGTTCGCGTCCTAGCAGTAGTTGTTCGCCTGCGGAGGGGGCCGCCATGGCTTGGATTCGGATGCTGTCGGCCGTCGTACTGGTCGGGGGACTGGTGTGCACGGCCGTCGGCTGCGGGGAGGACTCCGGGGCCTCGTCGTCCGGCGCGCTCACGACCTCGCCGTCCCCGTCGTTGTCGCCCTCGTTCCCCTCCTTCTCGGAGGACTGGGAGGAACCCGCCTCGTACGTCTACACGTTGACGTCGAGCGAGGGCGAGCGCAGCCTCGTCGGCAGGTTCCGGGTGACGGTCCGGGACGGCAAGGTGGCCGACGTGGTCGGGCTCGACGAGAGCGGACGGGGCGCTGTCGAGCGCGCACCCGAGGAAGTCCCCACCATCGGCCGGCTGTTGGACCAGCTGGGCCAGGCCCGGGACAACGGCGCGGACACGGCGGAGGCGTCGTACGCACCCGACGGGCACCCCGTACGGATCACCCTGGACCCGGACAAGGACGCGATCGACGACGAGCAGTCGTACGTCATCAGCGGGTACGTCATCGGCACCTGACAGCCGGCGGGGCTCAGCCTTGGGTGTCCGAGTCGGAGCTCTGGCCGGTGGGTCCCTGACTGGCGGGTCCCTGGCTTCGGTGAACGCTCAGGTCCTCGATCGTGCCGCCCACCTTCTGGCGCAGCGTCTGCTGGACCTTCGGGGCCGCGCTGATGACCCACTTGGTGCCGACCAGGTACGTGCCGCCGTACATGGATGCGCTGTCCAGCCAGGTGAGCTTGTACTTCTCCGCCGGGAACGTCGTGATCAGGTAGTCGCCGGCGGCGGTCTGGCAGACGCCCTCGCGCAGTTCCTTCGCGTCGGTGCGGATCTTCACCTCGCAGCCCGTGAGCTCGGCGATCACCTCGACCTTGGCCGGCGCGACCACGGCGGCGACGGGAGCGGGCGGCGCCGACTCCGAAGCGGACGCCTTCTTCGCGGTGTCGTCCGACGTACAGGCCGTGGCCAGGGGAAGGGCGACGGCGGTCAGGAGCGCGGCGAACGCGACGCCCCTGCGGGACGGCCGTCGCTGAGGTTGCTGCTGGGACACGGGGCCTCTCCGGATCGGGCGGTACGGCGGACGTACGACTCGACAGAAGGTACGGAGGGGCGGCGAACCGCGTTCACAGCCAGCCGTTGCGTTTGAAGCCGCGGTGGACGAAGAAGCAGGCGGTCGCGATGACGGCGAGGACGAGGGGGTAACCGAAGCGCCAGTGCAGCTCGGGCATGTGCTCGAAGTTCATGCCGTATATCCCGCAGACCATCGTCGGTACGGCGATGATCGCGGCCCAGGCGGTGATCTTCCGCATGTCCTCGTTCTGGGCGACGGTGACCTGCGCGAGGTGGGCCTGGAGGATCGAGTCGAGCAGGGCGTCGAAGGCGGTGATCTGCTCGGTGACGCGGATCAGATGGTCGGCCACGTCACGGAAGTAGGCCTGTATCGCCGGCTCGACGGAGGGCATCGACTCGGTGGCCAGCACATGGATGGGGCGGGCGAGAGGGACCACCGCCCGCTTCAGTTCGAGGAGTTCGCGCTTGAGCTGGTAGATACGGCCGGCGTCGGCGGTGCGCGGGCTCTGCGGGGAGAAGACGTGCGACTCGACCTGGTCGATGTCGTCCTGGACGGAGTCCGTGACGTTCAGGTAGTCGTCGACGACATGGTCGGCGATGCCGTGCAGTACCGCGGCAGGGCCCTGGGCGAGCTGCTCCGGGTCGGCCTCCAGGTCCTCGCGCAGGGGGCCGAGGGAGCCGTGCCGGCCGTGGCGGACGGTGACGACGAAGTCGGGGCCGGCGAAAACCATGATCTCGCCGGTGGTGACGACCTCGCTGGTCGCGGTGAGCTCCTCGTGCTCGACGTAGCAGACCGTCTTGAACACGGCGAACAGGACATCGCCGTACCGCTCGACCTTGGGGCGCTGATGGGCCTGGACGGCGTCCTCGACGGCGAGGGGGTGCAGCCCGAACAGTTCGGCGACGCGAGAGAACTCTGTCTCGGAGGGTTCGTGCAGCCCGAGCCAGACAAAGCCGCGGTTGTGCTTGCGTACGCGGGCGACGGACTCCTCGACGGTCGGGGCGGTGTCCTGGCGTACGCCGTCGCGGTAGATCACGCAGTTGACGACGGTCGAGCCGAGGGGCGAACGGGCGGGGTGACTGAGGTCCACCCGCCGCCCACGCCGCGCCAGGCGGGCCACTTTGCGCAGGCTGCCGACCATGGACATGCGGTTGCTCCTTGTTTGGGTCCGGACAGTGTGGCAGGTGGGGGTAAGGGCCCGGTCAGGGGTGGCGGCGGGAGCACCAGGCGTTCTCTCGCCCCCGCCGCCCCTACCCGTCCCATCCCTGAGGGCTGCGCCCCCAGACCTCTGCTGCCGGCCCTGAACGGGCCTCGTCCTCAAACGCCGGACGGGCTGAGATGCCGGGACCCGTTTTTACGGCAGTCCGGGGCGACCACCGGCCATCTGATCGACTGCGTGGTCCACGATGGCGCGCATGGCGCAAAGGGTGACCGTTTTTCCGGCCCACTCCCGCTCCACCACCAGTTCGCGCGGCAGCCGTTCCCCCAGCACGCCGAAGTCGCTGTCGTCCAGGACGAGATCCTCGTACGAGATCCAGTTCCCCCGCTCACCCACCACGCACCGGTACGTACGCCGGGGCACGGGCGATGTCGTCCGGTACTCGGCCAGATGGAACGCGCTGCACACCTCGAACCCGACCCGCAGCAGCAGGACTTGGGCATCCGCCGCGTACAGCGCGGCCAGCGGCGAGCGCTCACCGAGATGACAGTGCGGATCGTGCCGGCCGAGCAACTCCGCGGCCCTGGGCCCGAGTCCGGCGAACGAGGTCTGCGGATGAGCACTGCGCACGGCACCGTGAGTGGTCCGCACACATTCGGCCAGCGCGCCGACGGAAGGGCACGGTGTGCTGTCCGCCGCGAACGCCGGCATCGAGGCCCGGAACGCGGCCTTCTCCCGCTCACTCATCCCCTCGGTGGCCGCCAGATACGCCCGCGAGGTGTCGGAGTTCTCGGCCGTGAACGCAGGCACCACCAACGTCCCACCGGACCCCAGCGCACCCAGCAGAACGTCCCGCACGACAGAGGGACCGAGCCCGGTCCCGCCGAGGGAGGCGTGCACGAGGAGGGGCACGGCGGGGCGGACCCCCAACTCCGCGATCACTTCCCGCAGTTGGGCGGCCGAACGGGAGGAGAGGGTCATGGCTGGTTCGTGGCTCCTCGCGCTGTTGCCTGGTTTTGACGCGGACGATATCGGAGGCCGACGGCGAGGGTGACATTGGCCGTTCGACTTCATACTCTGATTTTCGAAGAGTGGACGTTTGTGTGCGCAATGACCGCGGGGGTGAGTCAATTGCACGCCAGGACTCCGGGACCCAGTGTCACGTTGAGTGACAACGATCTACCGCCGCTCTTCATGGTGAGCGATCGGCGGGCGCTGAGCCGGCAGAGTGAGTCCTTGGCCGCGGTGCGCAGGCAATTGCTGGTTCTGCTGTCGGCGACGACGATGGCGATGTTGGCGGAACGTTTCGACAGTCATCTTCCAGCGGCGTTGGCGGCGATTCTCTACGCCGTCACGATAGCGATCGGCCTGCACACCGCCCGCCGCCGCGCCCGCGCCCAGTGGCGGGCCCACCGTGATGCGGCCGAGCTGCTGAAGTCGCTCGCCTGGCAGTACATGGTGCACGGCGGGCCCTTCCACTCCCGGGTCGCCGACCCCGACGGACTGTTCGCGGAACGGCTGGAGGAGCGGCTGCGGGAACTCAGACGGGTGGGGTGGGAGGACTCCCGCAACGGGCCCCACGCCCGTGGCGCCGGACAGATCACCCCGGCCATGCGGGCCGTGCGCGCCAAGCCCTTCGCCGCGCGCCGGGACATCTACCTCCGCGACCGATTACTCGAGCAGTTCGTCTGGTACAAGAACCGGGCCGCGCAGTCGCATCGCTCCTCCGTGCGCTGGTCCTCCGTCACCGCCGCGCTGACGCTGCTCGCCCTGCTGTCCGCCGTGCTCAGGGCCATGGGCGTGATCGGCGGCTGGGACGTCACAGGGCTCCTCAGCGCCGGCGCGGCGGCCGGGGTGGCGTGGCAGGAGGTGCGGCGGCACAGGCCGTTGACGTACGCGCACTCCCACGTCGAACAGGACCTGGAGACCCTGCGCGTCACGATGACCAGGACGGTGACGGAGGCCGGGTGGGCGGAGGCGGTGGCTGAGGCCGAACGGGTCGTGTCACCGCAGCACACCGACTGGCTGGTGCGGTTCGGGGGATGACCGGGACGACCGGCTGGAGCCGCGCCTCTCACTGATCACTCGGCGCTCACTCCCCTCCCACGCCACGCTCACTCGGGAAACACAAAAGTTACGTGGCCACGGCAACCTCCACACCGTCGGTGGCGACAAAGGGCTGTCCGAAACGGACAGGGCGAACTCCCGAACGAGAGTGACGACGTGGGCAAGAGAGCAGTTGGGCGCAGCAGGCCGCGCCGCAGGAGAACGAGCGGCCGCAGGGGTCTCCTGATCGGTGCGCTGATCGCGGTCCTGGGCGGTGGCGCGGTAGCCGGCGGGATGCTGTTGTCGGCGTCCGCGTCCAGCCCGGGCGCCGGCACCTACCGTCTGGTGAACGCGGCGGACGACACGTGCCTGACCGGGGCGACGGAGACCACCGCGAGCGGTGCGCAGCTGGGCACGGTCGCGTGCGACGACTCGGCCGCCGGACAGACCTGGCAACTGGCCGACAGCGGCGGCGGGTTCACGGTCAAGAGCGCGGTCGGCGCCCTGTGCGCCGGGGTCAAGGGCGCATCGGCCTCCGCGGGCAAGGCCGTGCAGCAGCAGACCTGTGACGGCGGCACGTCGCAGGTGTGGAAACTGACCGCGGTCGGTGGCGCCTACCACCTCGTCAACGCCAAGAGCGCCAAGTGCCTCAGCATCAAGGGCGCCTTGGCGCAGCAGAACTCCTGCGACAAGGCGAGCGCCAAGAGCTGGACCCTGGTGGCGAAGGACAAGCCGTCGCCGACAACACCTCCGTCGGCCTCGGCCTCGGCGAGCAGTCCGGCGTCCGCGTCGGCTTCACCGTCGGCGTCCGTCTCACCGTCCGCCTCACCGTCGGTTTCTGCTCCGGTCTCGGCTTCCAAGGCAGCTGCTGCTGCTGCCGCCGCCTCCGCCGCGGCGAGCAAGTCCGCCGACGCCCACACCGTCCCGGCTTCCGGAACGGACTCCGCCGGCGGTGCGGCCCTGGGCGTGTGGCCCGTTGTCGCCGGTGTGAAGGCGGTCACCGCGAGCATCGAGGTCTCGGGTACGTACGACGGTGGCCTGAGTCGTTTCTTCGGCTCCGGTGGCCTCGGCGGGGCCGGCCAGGACGAGAACCAGGGCCCGATCTTCGAACTCGCCGACGGCGCCGTGCTGAAGAACGTGGTCCTGGGTGCTCCGGCCGCCGACGGCGTTCACTGCCTGGGCAGTTGCACACTCCAGAACGTGTGGTGGGAGGACGTCGGCGAGGACGCGGCCACGTTCAAGGGCAAGTCGGCCTCGGCCACGTACCTCGTCTCCGGCGGCGGCGCGCGGAACGCGGACGACAAGGTCTTCCAGTTCAACGGCGCCGGCACGCTCACCGTCCAGAACTTCCAGGTCGCCGACTTCGGCAAGCTGGTCCGCGCGTGCGGCAACTGCAAGACGCAGTACGAGCGCCACATCGTGGTGAAGAACGTCCGGGCGACCAGCCCGGGCAAGGTACTGGTCGGGATCAACGCCAACTACGGGGACACGGCCACGATTTCGGGGATCACGGTCGTCGGCGACAGCAGCAGGAAGATCGTCATCTGCGAGCGCTTCCAGGGCAACTCCTCCGGAGCCGAACCGCCGTCCCTCGGCAGCGGCCCGGACGGCACGCACTGCCGTTACAGCGCCTCGGACATCACCTACAAGTGACCTGTCCCTCCCCGCGCGCCCAGGACGAGGGCGCGCGGGGGAGGGGCTCGGCTGACAAGTCCGAGTCCCCTTGCCCAAGTCCGAGTCCCTTTGGCCCAGTCAGGCGCGCAGCACCCCCGGCCGCCACAGCACCGTCACCGGAACCCCCGTGCGCCGCGCGTACGCCACCACGTCACCGGTGCCGCCGAGCCCCCGCGCGGGCTGCCCGTCCCACACCGCGACCAGCCGGTCGACGTGGTCGACGATCCAGCGGCCCGCCGCGAAGTAGGCCTCCTCGTGGGTCGCCTCGAAGGGCAGGTTCACGCGTGTACGGCAGGAGTCGAGGAGGCGGCGGTACGAGGCACGCGTGGCGGCGTCGCCGAGGTGGGCCTCGTAGTCCATACCCGGGATCACGGCCATGACCGGGATTCCCCGGTCCAGGGCGATGTCCGCGAACAGCTGGTCGGCGCCGGCCGCCAGGCTGCTCAGCACCTCCAGCTCCTCGTCGCCCTGGAGTTGGCGCCGGATTCCCGTGCGTACGGACGGCAGGACGGCGGGCGGTATCGAGCGGTGCCCGGTCACGCCGACGCGCGAACGGACCCGCGCCTCGACGAGCGTGCCCGTGCCGGTGTCCCTCCCGGTATCCCTGCCTGTGTCGATGCGCATGCCGACGCGAGTGCCCACGAGCGTCCCGTTACGCGTGTCAGTGTCCGTCACTGGCTGCCCTCCGCCGTCCACGGTCCGTGACCTCCCTACAGGGTGCCGTCTCCCAGCGGGGCCTGCCAGATGGCCGTCGTCCCCGCGTCTGCGCCTGTTGTGTCATCGCCGTTGCCGTCATCGGTGTACACCGTCAGCCGTACGCCGTTCCGGCCGTCCGGCAGGACCGCCGTCGCGTCGATCCTGATCTCGACGCGGGTGACACCGGGGCGGCGTACGGCGGTGGCGAGGGCGCGGCGCAGGGCGGTGAGGAGCTGGGCGGCGACAGGGGGCGGGACGCGGTGTTCGACGGGTCCGGTGAAGTGGAGGGAAGGCCTGCGGCCGAGCACCGCCGCCGCGCTCGCCGCCTCCCGAAGTACCTTGCCGCGGAAGGTCGTCGGTGCGTCGGCCGGGGGCTGCTGCAGGGCGAAAATGGTCGTACGGACCTCCTGGACGGTGGCCTGGAGTTCGTCGACCGCCTGCCCGAGGATCTCGCGCACCGCTTCGTCGCCGCCGGCCCGTCGCTGGGTGGACTCCAGCATCATGCCGGTGGCGAACAGCCGTTGGACGACGAGATCGTGCAGGTCGCGGGCGATCCGGTCGCGGTCCTCGTACACCGCGAGACGGGCACGGCGGCGCCGGGCGTCGGCGAGGACGAGTGCGAGGGCGGCCTGCGAGGCGAACTGCGTGGCGAGGAGCCGTTCCGTGTCGGTGTACGGGCGGTCACCGCGCCGGCGCGGCAGCGCGAGGGTCCCGATCAGCCGCCCCTCGGCCTGCAACGGCAGCAGCATGCTCGGCCCGAACCGGTGCCGTACAGGGGTCGTCATCCGCGGGTCGGTCGCCGAGTCGTCGACGAACACCGGGTCCCCGCCGAGGAGTTGGACAAGGACAGGGCTGCCGGGGGCGATGGTGGTCCCGACGATGTCATCGGAGTCGTCGAGCGTCGAGGCGGTCACGACCTCCATGCCGCCCTCGTCCGTCGGCTGGAGGATGACGCCCGCGGCGGCGTCGGCGAGCAGCCGGGCCCGGTCGGCGACCGTCATCAGGGCGTCGGCGGCGGCCCCACCGGTGAGCAGCGCGGTGGTGACGGCGGCCGCGCCCTCGATCCAGCGCTCGCGCTGCCGGGCGGTCTCGTACAGGCGGGCGTTGCCGATCGCGATCCCGGCCTGCGTGGCGAGCAGTCGCAGCAACTGCCGTTCCTCGTCACCGAATTGACTGCCGTCGAGCTTCTCGGCCAGGTACAGCCGCCCGAACTCCTCCTCGTCGTCGTTGACAAGGATCGGCACATCGATGACGGCGATGCCTTCCCGTTCGGCCCGCCCCAGATCGGCCCTGCGGATCTCCACCAGACCGTCGTGCCCGGGGTCGGCCATCCCGAGGCCCGCGTACCGGGCACCGGTCAACTCCGCGGCACCGTCCACGATGTGCTGGAGCGTGGTGCGCAGTTCGAGATCGGTACCGATGCCGAGTACGGCTTCGAGACGGGGCGGGAGGGGAGACGGAGGAGGGCTCGGGGGCGGGGGCGCGTGGCCGGACATCCGGGTGGAGGGGGTTGCCGGAGTGGCCGGTTCAGGTGGCCAGCGGATCCAGCACCAGCGGCGCGATCTTGCCCTCCAGCATGTATCCGAGGCCCTGTACGGCGCACACGTCGGGCCGTTCGGCGATGTGCACCGGCATGCCCGTGGCCTGCCGCAGCATCTGGTCGAACCCGGGGAGCAGCGCGCTGCCGCCGACCATCATGATCCCGCGGTCGGCGAGGTCGGCCACCAGATCGGGCGGGCAGTTCCGCAGCACCTTGCCGATCCCGTCGAGCACGGCGGTCAGCGGCGTCTGGATGGCATCGCGCACAGCGGCGGTGTCGACCTGGACGGAACGGGCGAGGCCGGTGGCGACGTCCCGGCCGTGGATCTCGGTGGACACCGGCCCGTGCGGGGTGAGCCCGTTGCCGGAGAGGGCGAGCTGCAGCGGACGTACGGACTGGCTCGGGAGCATCAGCTCGTGCTGATGGCGCAGGTGCTGCACGATCGCGTGGTCGACGGCCTCCCCGCCGACCGGAATCCGCTCGGCGGTCACGATCGAACCGAGCGAGAGAACGGCGAGCTGGGTGGCGGCGGCGCCGCACACCATGACCATGGTCGCCTCGGGCCGCTCGACGGGCAGCCCGCACCCCACGGCGGCGGCGACGAGCGTGTCGACGAGCTCGACGCGCCGGGCACCGAGCCCGACGAGCGTCTCGATGGCCGCGCGCTGCGCGAGCGGGTCGGCGTCGTGCGGGTAGCAGGCGGCGGCCCGCAGGAACGGCTTGCGGCGCAATGTCCGCCGCACCTTGTCACCGATCAGATGCCGCAGCATGCGCTGCGCCATCTCGATGTCGACGACGGTCCCTCCGGACACGGGCCGCACGACCCGGATGTAGTCCGGCGTACGTCCCGTCATCTTCTCGGCGAACTCCCCGACCGCGATCAGCGCCCCGGTCTTGGTGTTCACGGCGGCGACGGACGGCTGGTCGACGACGACCCCGGCACCCTTGACGTACACCCGGGTCCGCGCGGCCCCGAGGTCGACGGCGAAATGGCAGCGGCGCAGCTGTTCCAGACTGACGGTCATGGCAGATCCTCCCGAGAGCGCAGACCGTACGGGCCCGCCGATCGGCGGGCCTCCACTGGCATCGTGCGGGGGTGAGAGGGGCGGACGCCTGTTCTGGAGGGCCGGGTGGGGTGCGGCTGAATGGGTAATTTATCCTGTATGCCTAAAATGAGGAATTCATAAGTGAAGCCGCGAGTCATCGGGAGCGGGCCGCGACAAGAAGCGGGAGCAGCCCCGATACGAGGAGAGGCGTGCCGTCCGGCGTGCTGTGCCGCTGCTGCGCCTGCTCATCGCGGGCGAAGGCGATGAAGGGCAACCCGAGCGAGTGAGCCGCCCGCCGTTCCGTCGCGGAGTAGCCGAGGAAGAGAGACCGGGAAGCGGTAGTGCCCAACTGCTCCAGGGCGGCCGTCAGGCTGTACGGATGAGGCAGCAGCCGGGTCAAATCGGTGCCACGGCCGTGCACGCCGCCGCGCAGACAGGGCATCAGAGCACGGTCGCGCAGATAGGACTCCGCAGCGCGCGTCGCATGGTCGGTGACGACGGCGATCCCCACCCCCTTCGCCTGCAGAGTGCGGACCAGTAGATCCGCGTACGGCCTGGGCTCGGCGGTCAGTACAGCCCGGATCTCGATGTCGTCCAGCCGCTCGCGCAGTTCCCCCGCGAGTTCGTGGTCGGCGAACGCACGCAGCAGGTCGAGCGGATTGGCGTAGCCCTCCAGCGGGTGTGGTGGCTGTACGTCGTCCGGGTCGCGCCGCTCGACGAGGAGCTGGGCGAGCTCGCGTACCGCAGCGGCTGCCTCTCGCGTTCCGTGCAGCCTGGTCAAAGGGCCGTTGAATCCCAGGATCACGCAGTCGGCCGAGGTGATGGCGTCGGCGATGCCGAGTTCGCCTCGCTGGGATGTGAGGACGGTGGGCGAGGGCGATGTGGTCAGCGAGATGCTCCAGCGGGACGCGTAGCCGGGCACGACGTGTCGGCCCACGCACTCTTCGAGAATCCGCTCTGCCTCGCCGACGTGTGTGGGGGGGTAGTTGGGCACGATGGGACGGAGTTCCCCGCGCAGGATGTCTTCCAACAGCTCGGGTACGTCGGCCTCCCGGGCGTGTCGTGTGGTGTGCCGGACCACCTCGACCGGATCGTCGACCTGCCACATCACCTCGCCCCGGGCGGTGAAGGCGCAGACGCCGTACCGGGAGGACTCGGTGAGCGCGAAGGGCGTGTGGTGCTCCGAGAGGATCACTTCGTAGTAGGTGCGCACAGCCGGGGTGAGCGTGGAAGAGAACTCGCCGTCGGGCGTGGCGAAGACAACGGTCCTCGTCCTGTTGACGGGCATGGGGAACTGGTCCCGGTTGGGAGGCAGAGCGTACGGGCCCAGCACCGGGGACGGACGGGACGTACCGTCGGTGAGCGTCCTGGGTGGGAGAAACAGCAGGTGCCGGCCTGCGGGCCGGTGGCCTTCCCGGTCCGGGGCGAAGGGTTCCAGCAGGGGAGCGGAGTCGCTCTCGGCGGCCAGTTCGGTGCTCAGGGGCGAGGTCACAGCGACGATGGCGTATGCCCCGGAGTCGTCCAGCGTGGCTTGGGCGGCCTCAGGGTCGGGCTGCTGGTCGAGCCCTTCGTCCCCGGTGTGCCGGAAGAGAACTCGC
The DNA here is from genome assembly GCF_044333925.1 of Streptomyces sp. NPDC020898. Lineage (NCBI taxonomy): Bacteria > Bacillati > Actinomycetota > Actinomycetes > Kitasatosporales > Streptomycetaceae > Streptomyces > Streptomyces sp. NPDC020898. The sequence continues at coordinate 801,067 of NZ_JBIRRV010000001.1, read as the reverse complement.
AGCCGGACACCGGCCGGCTGCACGAGTCTGTCGCGGAGCTGACGCAGGGTGGCGGAGAGCAGCGGCAGGGCGGAGACGCCCTCTCGGGCGAGGACGAGGTAGCCCCCGGGGTGCTCGGTCAGGTCGTACTCGTCGTCCCTCAGCCCGCTCGCTGTCAGCAGCCGCGTGACGGCCCGCCCCAGCGCCGCGTGCGTGTCCGGCTCCTGCGCGCCGTCCGCGAAGTCGTAGAACGCGCAGGTGCGGTGGGTCCCGGCGGTTGGGAGGGCCTGCGGGGCGTCCGAATACATGCCGTGCTCGTAGACCGGGCCGTTCCGTTGGTCGTCGTCGGAATCGCCGTCGTAGGGGGCGTCCAGGTCGTCCGGAGGTTCCAGGTGGAAGTTGTCGAAGCCATCGAAGCCGTCGGGGAACTCCCGAGGTTCGTCACGGGAGTCGTAGGGATGGTCGGCGGACTCGTCCTCGGTGGCGAACGCGCTCTCCAGCCCCTCGTCCTCGGGGAGGGCGACCTCCTCGGACGACTCCTCCTGGGAGGAGAGGAGGTGTGTCGGCAGCTCGTCCTCGGTGGGGAAAGGGCCCTCCGGCAACTCGTCCAGCGCGGCGACGAAGCCGTCCGGGGCGCCGAGCGCCGACGAGGCGGCAGAGTCGTCCGAGTGACTCTCGGAGTAGCCCGGGTGATCGCCGAACTCCTCGTGCTCATCGCGCAGTTCGCGTCCCAGGGCAAGCAGGTCGGGACTGCGCCCGCCGGAGGACTCGTACTCCTCGTACGCCTCCAGGGCTTCCTCCACGTGGCCCTGCCGCCGGAGGGCGATCAGATGGAGGCGGCGGAAGTCCTCGCGGGAGGGATGTTCGTGGACGAGCTGGGCAAGGTCGGTGGCGGCTCGTTCGAACTCGCCGAGTTCCAGGTCGAGTTCCGCTCGCGTCGCGGAGAGTGAGAGACGGAGCTGGAGGAGGCGGCTGCGGGCCGCGGCTGCGGCGGGGCCGGGGACGCCGTCCAAGGGGGTGCCCTGCCACAGGTCCAGGGCGGAGGCAACGTGTCTGCGAGCCAGCATGGCGTTCGGCGCCGAACGTTCCCTTTCTGCCTGCGTCACCAGCCGCTGGCAGCGGACCACGTCGACGAAGTCCGTGCTGGTGTGGAGGGCGTATCCGTCCTCGACCGTAACCATGGAGTCAGGCCCGAGCATGTGGCGCAAGCGGGCGGCGTGCGTGCTCACCAGGTGACGTGCGTCGGGTGGGGGGGCGTCGCCCCAGATCCCCACCTCCAGTTCGGCATGCCTGACGGCCTCGCCCTTCTGGAGGAGCAGCATGCAGAGCATCGCCTGTTCGTCAGGGGAGCCGATGACCAGGGGGTGGCCGTCCTCAGCGACACGCAGGGGGCCGAGGAGGGAATAGGTCCGGGAGCGTTCGCGGAGGGAAGGCAGCTGCCGGAGCCGGTCGATGCCGAGCAGCTGTGTGTCCAGATGGCTGGACGTCAACTCTGAGACTGCGAGACGCAATTCTGCGTCGAGCCGCTCAGGAAGAGTCAAGTCCTTGAATGGGAGGGGGAGTTGATGCCCGGCGCTGCTTCCACTGGTTCCACGGTGCATCACATGGATGATGCGTCCAAGAGCCCGGAGATCGTCCGCGCCGTTCGCGGGGCGGGCGGACGTGACTTCGAGGCAGGTCAGGACCGGGCCGCGCTGCGCGATGATGACGTGCGAGGAGTTCAGGGCGCCGTGCGGCTCGTCCTGGTCGTGCAGAGCGTTGACCGCCTCGACGAGCGGGGGCACGAGGCCCATGAGCTCGGCAGCGGGAAGGCCGTGCGGGGACCGGGCCATTCGGCTGAGCAAACTTCGTCCATCAACGAACTCGCGGACAAGATACGGGACTTCACCATCGATGCCGTAGTCCCTGATCTGAGCGATCCCGGGGTGGCGGACCTGGCTGAGCCGGTGGGCCCTGCCCATGAAACTCAGGCGGAACCAGTGCGCCGGACCGGGATACGTCTGCACGAGGACGGTTTCGTCACCGCGTTGCGTGTCTGCCGCAAGCCAGCTGACGCCCTGGGTCCCAGTCATCCTGACCAGGCGATATCGGCCCGCGAGCAGGTTCCCGGCCGCTCCGGCGCCACCTGACAACTGCCGCACACTGTCCGCACTGACCGTAGCGAAAGCGTCGCTGTCCACTGCGGTCTCCGGGCCCGAGGACGCCGGCGTCGACGCCCGGAACTCGCCCGGTGCGGTCCCCGCCCGTGCGTCGATCAACCCGCCCACCCGGGCCAGGAGTTCCGAGGTGCGTCCCTGGGCGGTACGGGGCAGACCGAGCAGCAGGAGGTCCCGTACGCCGGGGCGGAAGGCGTACGAGCCCGGCGGGCCCGGGATCTCGGTGAGCATGCCGCTGAGGATCACCTCGGCGAGGTGCTGAGGTCGTGGGCGGGGTTCGAGGGCGGCCTGGACCAGCCGCATGACCGGCAGATCGGGGCGACCGACGGAGAGATGCCCGGCCAGCCGGAAGGCCTCCGGGGAGGCGGTGGCGCGGAAGCGCAGGACCAGGTCCTCGGCGGACAACCGGGCGACGTCCGTACGGTCGCCGGAGTCGGCGGACAGGGGACGGCTCAGCCGCGCAGCCGAGGCAGGGAATGACACGCCGCCCGAAGTCGCAATGAGCGACGCCCAGTTGGCCAGCCAGTCCGGACCCGCTTCCAGCACCGGCAGGAAGACGGCGGAGCCGGCGATGGTGCCCTCCGACTCATTGAGGGCCGACGCGTCGTACGGCGTGAAAGTCAGCGTCGCTGTGGGCGCCGCCGGATGCGGGGCCGACAGACGGCCCGGGACGGCCGGCAGCGCCGAGTTTCGCCACAGATGCTCCGGCAGGGGTTGGACGACGGCCAGGGGCATTCGGCGTGCCCATCGGCGCAGCGTCGCGTACCAGCGGGCGCCGACCGGGCCCTCCCGCCACTGCGGGCCCATGCAGTCGCTGATCAGAAGGGTGATGGTGCGGCCGTCGGCGGGGGCGTGCGCGCTGGAGTGACGGACCGTGCCGTCGGGTTCCGCACGGTGCAGGGCCACCGTGCGGAAGATGCCCGACTGGGCGAACACGGTGTGCAGTTCGCGGATCAGAGGACGCCAGACAGGCATCGTGGGGCCGGCGTCGTGGATCAGGTTCAGACGCAACCAGCGCTCCTGAGCGGGGCGCATGACCGGCAGCCACCAAGCGGGGTCCGCGCCCAGACGGGCGATGCGGTCGGCGGTGGTCCGCTCGTCCAGTTCACGGCCCACGGGCGCGTCGATACGGCGCTTGAGCGGGCGCAGCGCGCGCTGCAGCGCGAGAGGGCGGCGCAGCATCGGGGGCGCCGGAGCCAGGAGTGAGACGTGTGGTGCGGTCGCCGCCCCGGCGGCCGATGCCGGGGCCGGAAGATGCAGCGGAGCGCGAGGGGGCTCGGAGGACCGGGAGGATCCCGGCTCCGGAACAGGCGGTCGCGGCATCGACTCCGGTTCCGTGGACTCTCGTACGGCCGTGTCCGGCCGTTCCGGGACCTGCGCGGCCGGTGTCTTCGCCGAGGGTTCCATGTGCCGGGCCAGCCACAGGAGTTCGGCCAATTCGAGCGGAGTCGGGCGCACACCGTCCGCCGCCTCGGCCAGTACGTCGGCCAGGCGGGCCAGCAGTTCCGGGGAGCCGGCCGCGTCAGAACGCATCGACTTCCGGTGCCTCGCTCAGATACGGCATCAGCTGCTCCGCCAGTTCGTCGAGGGAGTCCGCGGCCAGGTCGGAGGAGCGGGCCAGGTAGATCGCGTTGAGCAGTTGGTCGGTGGCGAGATCGCCGCCGCCCACCCGGGACAGGAAGCGGCTGATCAGGGTCTGCGCGTAGGCGTCGGGCTCGCCGTCGAAGTGGGCGCGGACGATGTCGGCCAGCTGGGTGTCGTCGGGCTGGCGCAGCCGCAGCGTGACGCAGCGGCGCAGGAACGCGGGCGGGAACTCCCGTTCGCCGTTGCTGGTGAGGACGACGAACGGGAAAGCGTGGCAGCGGACCCTGCCCCGCTCGACCGGGGCACGTTCGTCGGTACCGTCGATCATCACCTCGGCGCGGCCGCCGGGAGCGTGGCGGGCGGTGCGGACCAGCTCGGGGATCTCGTACTGGCCCTCCTCCAGGACATTCAGCAGGTCGTTGGGGAGGTCCAGGTCGCTCTTGTCGATCTCGTCGATGAGGAGGGCCCGAGGGCGGGCGTAGGGGAGGAGCGCGGTGCCGAGCGGGCCCAGGCGCAGATGGTCCTCGATGCCCGACTCGGTCTCGGGGAGCCCGGCCCTCGCCGGGGAGACCTGGGCCGCCTGCCTCGCCGCGTACAGCCGGGAGAGTGGGTCGTACTGGTAGAGGCCGTCGTGGAGGGTGCTGCGGCTGGTGATGTTCCAGCGCAGGACCGGTCCCAGGCACAGCTCGCGGGCGACCGCGTACGCGAGCGACGACTTGCCGGTGCCGGGTGGGCCGCTCACCAGGAGGGGGCGGCGCAAATAGAGGGCGGCGTTGACCAGTTGTACGGTCTGCGGGGTTGCCCGGTAAGTCTCGGCGCGGTGGGTGCGGTCGGGAGAGGTCGCGGAGGCGTCGCCCTCGGCCGGGGCGCCGAGCACCGGCCCGCCGTCGAAGGCCCGCCAGGGTGGGGGAGGCGGCAGCGTCGAGATGCCGTCGTGCGGCTCGTTGGTGCCGGTGTAGACGGGCCACAGGGGCATGGGCTCTTCTCCGTAGGATTTCCGTGGGATGCGGGCGATGGCTCAGGCGAGGGGAGAGTGCAGGGAAGGGGCAGGATCGGGGAAACAGCGCGGGTCGTCCCACAGGAGCTGCACGTCCTTCGCCCAGTGCTCGTCCGAGGCATCAGCCGCGTCCGCCGTTTCACGCAACTCCATGATGTGTCGCGGGAGTTCGCTCGGTGGGAGGCCTGCGACGAAAGCGCTGAGCCCGTCGAGGAACGCAGTGCCGGAGCAGGGCCCGTCGTGGTCGGAACCCGGGCAGCCGGTGCGCGCCCACAGCAGCACCGGAACCGGAGCGTTGAGACCGGCCTCGAAGTGTGGCCTCCCCACTCCGGGCGGCGCCGCGAAACCCGCCAGGCCCGCATCGTCCTCCCGCAGCCGTTTGCGGAGTCCGGCCGGATTCTCCTGGGTGCCGCACTCGACGCGGTGGAGCGCCGTGCCGGGAGCCGCGTCAAGCCGCTGCCACTTCTTGGCCAGCCGATGGCGCGCGGCACCGCTGCGATGCCGGGAGCGGTCGGCGACGACGAGGGGGTAGGCGCAGCCGAGCGGGGTGGAGTCCTCGACACCGCACTCCCAGTGGGCCACCGGTTCGTTCAGCCACTCCCGGGGCAGTACGAAGGCGACCAGTTCGTCCGCGCCGGGAGCGAGTTGGGTGAACGCCTGGTCGATGTGCTCCTGGACGTACGACCGCACGACGGCACGCGGCAGCCGGCGCGTGCCCACAGGACGCCGCTGTCCGTCGCGGTACGCAGACACCTCGACGGTGACCTGGTCGCCGCCGGCGCCACTGTGGTCGATCTCGACGAGGATGGGGGACCAGCCCGGGGCGGGGGAGTGCGGGCGGTTCGCGGGTTCTTCCCGCTGCGCCAGCAGTTCAGCCAGCCGGTCCGCGAAGCGGGTCACCGCTTCGGGGGCGGTGACCTCCCACTGGACGTACTGAGCTGCCCACCACAGACGGGGAAAGCCTCCGTCTGGCAGCGGCGGACCGAACGGTCCCACGGCATCGACGTACAACCGGTTCGGATCGACGTCCAGGCCCGCTGCCTCTGCGCGCCGGGCCAGTGCGCACAGCCGGCTCACGGTGTCCGGGTGGTGGCCGGGCGGAGGGACGAGGGAGCCGAGTTCGGGCCAGTAGCGGGCCATGACACGGGTCGGCAGCATCCGGCCGACACGTACGCCTTTGGCCCCGGCGACCGCCGACACCATGCCGACCACCCGTCCGTCCGGGAGGGTGACCGCCGCACCGCTGAACCCGGGCTCCAACGCCTGGCCGTGCGGCGTGGTTGCCTCCAGTTGCACCCACTCATCGGCGATCAGCGTGCCCGACACGGCCCGGTACTGGGCGAGCATTCCCTCGTCGTACCCCCTCGGGAAGCCGTACGCGACCAACTCGGGAGAGGGACTGCCGTGCTCGGCGCCGGGCGGGGCGAAGACGGCCGGGGCGAGAGGTATCTCGCGGTCCAGTTCGAGCAGGGCCAGATCCCCGGGATCGGCGGCGCCGCCCGCCCAGCCGCCACGCACGGCTACGGTGGCGGACACTTCGCCGAGTTCCTTGCAGTGCGGGAAACTCACCGTCACGGCCGACGTGTCGCTCCGCCACACCACATGGGCGCACGTCAGTACCTGGCGTGCGGAGACCAGAAACCCCGCTCCGACCTCGTTCCCGCAGACGATCCTGGTGTGCCAGGCAGCGTTGCTCATGGCTGGTCGGCGGCCTCCGGGCCCGACGGAGCCCGCGACTCCCGCCCCGGCGACCAGCTCAGCTTGACGACCAGGTGGCCCTCCGCCGAACCCTTCGCGAGAATCGCCCCCGTCTCCGCGCCGAGTTTCACGCCGAACTCGATCTCCACGGAGTCGGGTTGGAGCGGACCTTCCCGGAAAACACGCAGCGCGGACTGGGCTGCCGCCCGCACACCGTCCAGCGCACCCTCGAAAGTACGCGCCGCCTGGGCCGGTCCGTCGCCGCGCGAGACAAGCCGGGCGCCCGAGCCGTCGTCCACGCCCTCCACGACGACCACGGCGCCGTCCTCGGTTTTGAACTCCACCAGCCCGTCCGTACCGCTCATGCGCTGTTCACTCCCCCGTTGTGCGTGACCTCGATGAACCAGTGCCAGCCGATCCCATTGTTGCGGAAGATGACCAAAGACGCCCAGCCTTCGATGGTCAACAGGGTTCGGTGGCCGAGGGGTTCAGCGGCCCACAACCCCCCGCACCACCCCCAGCTCCACCAGGTCCTGCGGCCTGATCCGGAGCTGGTCCGCCGTCGCCTCCACCGCCCCCTCCGGGCGCTTGAGGATGGCCGCCGCCAGCTCAGGGGCGATGACGGAGAAGTAACTGTCCGGCGTGGCCCAGGTGTTGCCGGGGGCGGCGAGTGCCAGGGCGCCGCCCGAGCCGCCCTCGCCGATCAGCAGCGTGGTGACCGGGGTGCGGGCGGCGGCGACCGCACCGAAGAGGTCCGCGATCGCGGCGCCCGCGCCTTGGCGCTCCGCGTCGGCGTCGTTGGCCGCGCCCGGGGTGTCCACCAGGGTCAGCACCGGGATACCGAGCCGGTCCGCGAGGCGGATCAGCCGGGCGGCGGTGCGATAGCCGGCGGGGCGGGTGGCCGTGCCGAGCTGGGCGGCGTACGCGACGGTCCGTCCGTCCGTCGCGCGCTCCCCGAACCCGCATGCCATACCCGCGTCGGTGCCGCCGCAACGGTCGCCGCTGATCGCGGCACGCCGGGCGAAGTAGGCGTCCAAGTAGGCGTCCGCGCACGGGCGTTGGGGCGAACGGGCGCGCTGCACCGCGTCCCAGCCGGTGGCAGGGAGGAGCGCGGTACCGAGAAACGGCGGTGGCGGGGCGGCCTCCGTCGACCTCTCGCCGACGCTCAGCAGGCGGAGCCACAGGGCCAGCGTCTCCCGGAGCGCCTCCGGCCGTACGACCATGTCGGCAGCGCCCGCCGCGACCTGGGCCTCGGCCGTGTACGCCGCCGGGTCCGCGTCGGCCGGCCGGACCCGGGAGCCCGCGAAGCCCACCTGGGCGCCGGGCAGTGCCAGGACGACATCGGCGCCCGCGCCCAGGGTCGCCCAGCCGCCGCCCGTCGTCGGGTCCCTGAGGACCGCGATCTGCGGCAGACCGGCCTCGCGGGTGAGCGCCGACTGCCGGGCCACGCGCTGGAGTTGGGTCAGTGCGAGCATGCCCTCCTGCATCCGGCTGCCGCCCGTCGCGACGAGCGGCACGACGGGAAGGCGGTGCTCGCGCGCATACGTGTACGCCAACTCCAGGCGGTCTCCGGTGCGTTCGCCGAGCGAGCCGCCGAGGAAGCCGAACTCGAAGGCGATCAGCACGGCCGGGGTGCCGTCGATGCGGGCGGTGCCGCAGACGACGGACTCCTCCTCGCCGGTGCGGGCGGCGGCACGGGCGCGCGAGGCGTCGTAACCCTGCCAGGAGAGGGGGCCGTCGGCCTTGAGCTCGCGCTGCTGGTAGGCGAGTTCGGTGAAGGCGGAGGTGTCGGACAGGGCGGCGATGATCTCGCGGGCGGAGAGGCGGTCGGGCGTTCGGCCGGTCAGTGGGTCGGCCACTGGGCCGGTCAGTGGATCAGCCACTGGGTCGGTAGGTGGGTCGGCCACTGGGCCAGTCGTTGGATCAGCCACTGGGCAGGGCCCGCTTCATGATCTTGCCCATGTCGTTGCGGGGGAGGGCGTCCAGGAAGCGTACGACCCGGGGGCGCTTGTGCGGTGCGAGGCGGCCGGCGACATGGTTGGCCAACTCGTCGGCGTCCGGCGGGGATTGAGGATCCGCGGGGACGATCCAGGCGACGATCCGCTCACCCAGGTCCGCGTCGGGCTCCCCGGTCACGGCGGCCTCGCGCACGCCCGCGTGTTCCAGCAGCGCGTTCTCGATCTCGCCCGCCCCGATCTTGTAACCGCCGCTCTTGATCAGGTCGGTGGCCTTGCGGCCGACGATACGGACGTAGCCGTCGGGATCGCGCACCGCCATGTCACCGGTGCGGAACCAGCCGTCGGCGGTGAAAGCGGCGGCGGTGGCGTCGGGCCGGTTCAGGTACTCGGTGAACAGGTTCGGCCCGCGCACCTGGATCTCACCCACGGTCTCCCCGTCGTACGCCGTGATGGGCGCCCCGTCCTCCTCGACGAGCCGCACCTCGACGCCCGGCAGCGGTACGCCGACCGTGCCCGCGCGGGGCTCGCCGTCCGCGCGGACGCTCGTGTTCATCAGGGTCTCCGTCATGCCGTACCGCTCCACGACCCGCCGGCCGGTCGCCGCCGCGATCCGCTCGTGGTCGTGCACGGGCAGCGCGGCGGAACCGGAGACGAGGAGCCGGGCCCGGCCGAGCGCCCCGGCGAGTTCCGGGTCGTCGGGCAGCGCCTCCGCGATCCGGTGGTACATCGTCGGTACGCCGAACAGCATCGTCGCCCCGGCGTTCAGCTCGCGGGTCACGCCCTCCGTCGAGAACCGCCCGAGGTGCCGTACCGAGCCGCCGCGCCGCAGCGGGCCCAGGATGCCGAGAATCAGACCGTGCACATGAAAAAGCGGAAGCCCGTGCACGAGCACGTCGTCGGAGGTCCACTGCCAGGCGTCGGCGAGCGCGTCCAGGGTGGCGGCGACGGCCCGGCGCGGGATGACGGCACCCTTGGGCGGGCCGGTGGTACCGGAGGTGTAGACGATCAGGGCGGGAGTTTCGAGGTCGGGGACGGGGGCGTTCGTCGCCCCGGGTACTTCTGATGGCCGTACGCCGATGTCCACGCGCTCCAACGAGCCGAAGGCGGCCGGGAGTTGGTCACCGGGCGCGGCGAGTACGAGCGTCGGCGAGCTGTCCTTCAGGATGTGCCCCAACTCGCTCTCGCCCGACTTCGGGTTGAGCGGCACCGCCGGCACCCCGGCCAGCAGCGCGGCCACGACGCCGACGGCCGTCTCCAGCGTCGGTGTCGCCCAGACGGCGACCCGGCCGCCCGCCCCGGAGATCCGCGCCGCGAGGGCTCCGGCCGAGGCGGCGAGCTCGGCATATGTCAGCGAGCGCTCGCCGAACCGCAGGGCGGGCCGCCGGTCCGGGGCGCCGGTCAGGCTGGGAAAGAGAGAGGACACGCGTCGTACTCCTTTGGTCGTCGATCGTCACGCCGGTCGTACAGGTGCCGTGGCGGCGGCTGTCACCCCCAGTTGGGTACGACCAGCACCAGCCACACCACCGCGGGAACCACTGCCGTCACGATCCCCCCGTACACCAGCAACTGCCGGAAGAAACGCTCGCGGTCGACATCCTGTGCCGATGCCAGCACCAGCGCGCCGTTCGTCGAGAACGGACTGACGTCCACCACCGTCGCCGACACCGCGAACGCCGCCACCATCCCGACCGCACCGATCTCCCCCTGCGCCAGGAACGGCACCGCCAGCGGAATCAGCGCCCCCATGATGCCGACGGACGACGCGAACGCCGAGACCACCGCGCCGACGTAGCAGAGGAGCACCGCCGCCAGCAGCGGTACGCCGATGTCACCGACGCCCTCGCCCGCCCACGTGATGGTGCCCATCTCCTGAAGGACGCCGACATAGGTGAGGACACCGCAGATCACCAGGACGGTCGTCCATGCGATCTGGCCGACGGCCTTGCGGCTGTCCTCTGGCCAGCAGGCGGCGAGCAGGACGGCGAGGGTGATGGAGGTGAGCCCGGCGTCGAGGTCGAAGGCCAGCACGGCGACGACCAGGGCGACGAGCGAGGCGAGGGTGGCGATGCGGGCCGGGGTGAGGAGGGTGGCGTCCTTCTCACGGACGGAGACACCGGTGCCGTTCTCGGTGGCCGTGCCCCCGTCGGCGCCCTTGAGGGGCGTGGCCTCGGCGGCCTCCGCGTCCTCGGCGGAGATGCTGCCGCGGCTCAGTTTCAGCCCCCCGAACAGCACGAACACCACCGCCGCGATCGCGAGGTTGACGAAGAGGGAGGCGAGGAAGAGGGCGATCTCGTTGCCCGGCAGGTTCTCCTTCTCGACGATCCCGTTGACGATCGTCCCGTAGATGCTGATGGGCGAGAAGCCGCCGCCCTGGGCCCCGTGCACCACCATCGCGCCCATCAGCAGGGGGCTGATGGCGTACCGCGCGGCGAAACTCAGCGCGATCGGCGCCACGATGGCGACGGCGGCCGGACTGACCGCACCGATCGCGGTGAGCGCCCCGGTCAGCACGAACATCACCCACGGAATGAGCACGACCCGCCCGCGCACCAGCCGGATCGACGCGTGCACGAGCCAGTCGGTGGTGCCGTTCGCCCGGGCGATCGCGAACAGATAGGTCACCCCGACCAGCACGACGAAGAGGGAACCGGGAAACCCGGCGAAGATCGTGTCGGTGTCGAGGTCGGCTACGAGCTCACCGACCGCGAAGGCTGCGGCGAACGCGAGCGCGCCCATGTTGATGGAGCGGGTCGTGGCGATCACGAACACCACGACAAGCACGAGGATCGAAATCAGTTCGGCGGACATACGGGGCTCCCGTCCTTGGGTCCCTTGTCGACGAGCGGGCGAGTGGCGGAGTGGGCGACTGGCGGAGTGGCCGAATGGCTGAGTGGCTGAGTGGTCCAGCCACTTTTGGCTAAGTGGCTGGACCACATTGGGTGTTGGCTTCGGCAGGCGTCAAGACACCCGACGCAAATTGGTTCAGCCACTAGTCCACTAGGCCACTGAGCCACTCATCCACTCGACCACTGAGCCACTCGTCCACAGGCCACCGACCCGGGCAGCTACCCGGTGTTACGCTGCGGCCGAGGTGAGGGGGAAGGGCATGGCTGACGCATTGCGCCCGGTGGGAGCCAAGACGCGCTTGTACGAGCAGGTGCTCGACCGGCTGCGTAACCACGTCGCTGAGGGAGGCCTGAGAGTCGGTGACCGGCTCCCGCCCGAGCGTGACCTCGCCGCCCGGCTGGGTGTCAGCCGGGCCTCCGTGAAGCAGGCCATCGTCGTCCTGGAGGTCCAGGGACTGGTCGAGGTCAGGCACGGAGGCGGTACGTATCTCGTCCGCGACAGCCTTGACCTCGAACCGGTGGAACGGCTCGTCGAGCGTCGGCGACGGCTGCCCGACGTACTTGACGCCCGTGAGGCACTGGAGACCAAGCTCGCCGAACTGGCCGCCGAGCGCCGCACGGACGAGGACATCGCCGAGCTGCGTGCCGCGCTCGGCGTCATGGGGCAGGAGATCGACGAGGGCGCGGACGGGGTGGAGGGCGACCGCCGTTTCCACGCCGCCGTCACGGCGGCGGCGCACAGCGGCATTCTCGCCGAGTTCATGCGGTCGATCGCCGACCAGATCACCGAGAGCCGCCACGAGTCCCTGCGTCAACCGGGCCGTCCCGTCCGCTCCTTGGCCCAGCATTTCGCGATCTTCGACGCGATCGAGGCCGGCCAGCCCAAGCAGGCAGCCGCCGCGATGCGACGGCATGTGCGGACGGTGGCGAAGGTGCGGTTGCTGGACTGGGACCCGGAGGACGACGGTTCGCAGCCGGGCTGAGCTGTTGCTCTTGCGGAGCTTGCGGAACTTGACCGGCCGATTCTCTCAACTCCTGTCTGCGGATGGGCCGCATGCAAGGATGTCGCCCGTGACCGGATCGTCTTCCTCACCTGTCGACGAGGACACGCCTCGCCACCACGGCCTGGGGTCCCGTACCGCTGCTGTGCTGGTGTTCGGGTCCTCGGCCGCAGTCCTGGTGGTCGAGATCGTCGCTCTGCGGCTACTGGCTCCCTACCTCGGCCTCACCCTCGAGACCAGCACCATGGTGATCGGCATCGCCCTCACCGCGATCGCCCTCGGCTCCTGGCTGGGTGGCCGCATCGCCGACCAGGTCGATCCACGCCGGCTCATCGGCCCCGCGCTCGGGGTGTCGGGAGCGATCGTGGCACTCACCCCCGCCGTGCTGCGCACCGCTGCGGAGTGGGCACCAGCAGTGCTCTTGCTGATCGCGTCGCTGACCCTCCTCGTGCCGGGCGCGCTGCTCTCCGCGGTGACGCCGATGGTGACCAAGCTGCGTCTCACCAGCCTCGCCGAGACCGGAACGGTGGTCGGCCGACTGTCCGGCGTCGGCACCGTCGGCGCCATCGTCGGCACTGTCCTCACCGGCTTCGTCCTCATATCGCGAATGCCGGTCAGCGGCATCCTGATCGGCCTCGGAGCACTGCTGGTGGTCGGCTCGGCGCTGGTCGAGTGGCGCACGCGACGGTGGAGCACCACCCCTGCCCTCACCCTCGTGGTCGTTGCCGGCGGCCTCGCCACCCTGGTCGCGCCCGGCAGCTGTGACACAGAGACCAAGTACCACTGCGCACGGGTCGTCGCGGACCCCGACCGGAGCAGCGGCCGCACACTCGTCCTGGACGGCCTGCGGCACTCCTACGTCGACATCGACGACCCGACCTTCCTGGAGTTCACGTATGTGCGCGCCATCGCGTCGGTGGTCGATACCGCCTTTCCCGAAGGTGAGCCACTGACTGCCCACCACCTGGGCGGCGGCGGACTCACCCTTCCCCGCTACCTCGCGGCCACGCGGCCCAAAACCCGTAGCCTTGTGTCCGAGATCGACAGCGGGGTCGTTCGCATCAACCGTGACCAACTCGGTCTGAGAACAGAAGCCGGTATCGACGTTCGCGCCGAGGACGGCAGACTCGGCCTGCGGCAACTGGACGCAGGCAGTCGTGACCTCGTCGTCGGCGACGCCTTCGGGGGCGTCAGCGTGCCGTGGCACCTCACCACGGTGGAAGCGATGACCGACGTACGGCGGGTGCTCAACGAGGACGGCCTGTACGTCGCCAACCTCATCGATCACGGCGCTCTGGCCTTCGCACGTGCCGAAGCAGCCACCCTCAGCGAGACCTTCGCGCACGTCGCCCTCGTCGGCGCACCCGCCGATATCGGCCTCGACCCGACCGCCAGCTCCGACGGCGGCAACCTGGTGGTGCTCGCCTCCGACCGACCGGTCGACCTACGCGCGATCCAGGAGGCGCTGGACGCCCGGCAGACCGGCTGGAAGATCGCCACCGGCGACGACCTCACCTCCTGGATCGGCGATGCCCAGTGGCTCACCGACGACTACGCACCCGTCGACCAGCTCCTCCAGCCCTCCAGCCAACAGAGCAGCCAGTGACAGGACACACCCTGGCGCCGACCGGCTACCGCACCACCGTCTGACCCTCGCCGCCGCCCCGCACCACGTCCGCCACCACGCAACTCACGTTGTCGGGGCCGCCGTTCGCGTTCGCGGCCCCGATGAGGGCGGCTGTTGTCGCGTCCGGGCCGGGGGTCGTGGTGAGGAGGTGCTGGATGGTGTCCTCCGGTACGGCCCTGGTCAGGCCGTCGGAGCAGAGGAGGTACCGGTCGCCTGGCCGGGCGTCGTGCAGGCGCAGGTCGGGGGAGGCGGGGCCGGACGTCAACGCCCTGAGGAGAAGGGTGCGTTGGGGGTGGGTCTCCGCCTCTTCAGGGGTCAGCCGGCCCTCGTCGATCATCGACTGGACCACTGTGTGGTCGTGCGTGATCAGGAAGAGCTCGCCGTCGCGCAGGAGGTAGGCGCGGCTGTCCCCGATGTGTACGAGGGCGAGGCGCGAGCCCGTCCACACCATTGCGGTGAGGGTGGTACCGATCTCGTCGGTCTTCTCGTCGCCCGTCTTCTCGTACCCGGTTCCGGCGATGTCCCGGACCGCCTGGGCGGCGCCCTGGACCGCGTCCTCCAGGAGGTTCAGGACGCTGCCGGCGGTGAGGGGTTCGGCGTCCAGGAACTTCAGGGCCTCGACGGCTGCCGTGCTGGCCGGTGCGCCACCGGGGCCGAAGCCGTCGGCGACGGCCAGGACGCGTGAACCGGCGTATGCCGTGTCCTGGTTGGCGGCGCGGACCAGGCCGATGTCGGTGCGGGCGGCGTAACGGAGTTCGAGCGGGCTGCTGCTTGCCATGGGTGAGGTGTCCTTCCTCGGCGATGTCGGAGATGTCGGCGACACCGGTGGTGTCGGTGGTGTCGAGAGGTGGTCGACGAGGAACATGGCGAGGTCCCGCCGGGCGGCTGTCTCCCTCTCGACCCGGGCCCAGAAGGCGCGGATCTCCTGGGCGGCGGCCGGCGGCTCCAGGGCCCGGATCTGCCGGATACGGGCCAGCGGCATTCCCAGTCGACGCAGCCAGGCCACCAGTCGGGCCTGTTCCAGCTGTCCGGGTGCGTAGTAGCGGTAACCGGTGTCGGGGTCGACGCGGGCGGGGCGGAGCAGGTCCAGCTCGTCGTACAGCCGAAGCGCCTTCGGTGACAGCCGGCACGCCTTGGCGAACGCCCCGATGGTCAGGAAGTCGGGATTCATCGTGGAGTACTCCGGTTTCTGCCGTGTCCCTCGTTCTTGCTGCACCACCGATGCTGCGGCTTCCCCGAAGGTGAAGGTCAAGCGCTTGTTAGCCTTCATCCGGCATCAGCCGTGAAGCGCAGTTACACGCCTTACAGAGGGAGTCCCCGTGGCCCGTATCGCGATCGTCACCTACGACCCCCGGCCGGAGGCCACCCGGGACCGTGATCTCTCGCTCCTGGTACGGGAGTTGGCGGCAGCCGGGGCCGACGTGACCCCTGCCTACTGGGACGACCCCGACGTCGACTGGGCCGGGTTCGATCTCGCCGTGGTGCGGTCCACCTGGGACTACAGCTGGCGGGCGGAGGAGTTCGCGGGCTGGCTGGAGCGCTGCGGGAAGGTCGTACGGGTCGCCAATCCGGTCGGCGTCCTGCGCTGGAACATGGACAAGCGGTACCTCGGTGAACTGGCCGCGGCCGGGGTCCCCACGGTGCCCACCCGCTACCTCGCCCCCGGCGACGCCCCCGATCTCCCGGACGACCACGACTACGTCGTCAAGCCCACCTCCGGTGCCGGCGCCCGTTACGCCGCGCGCTACACGCCCGAGGAGCGGGAGACGGCCGTACGGCATCTCGCGCGGATGCACGCCGAGGGGTTCACCGCGATGGTGCAGCCGTACATCGGGAGCATCGACGCCACCGGGGAACGTGCGCTGCAGTTCTTCGGCGGTCGTCTTCTGCACGCCAGCCGCAAGGGGGCGGTGCTGGCCTCCGGTACGGCGTACGACGACGACAAGGTCGCCCATCCCGACCTCGAACAGTGGATCCCGACCCCGGCCGAACTCGCCGTCGCCGAGCGGGCGTTGGCCGCTGTGCCCGACAACTCCGGTCTCCTGTACGCCCGTGTGGATCTCGTTCTCGGTGACGACGGTGAACCCCGGGTCATGGAGCTGGAGTTGATCGAGCCGAACCTCTTCCTCGACCTGCATCCGGACTCCGTACCGGTGGTCGTGCAAGCGATTCTGCGGGCCGCCGTCAACCGCTGAGCGCTCCGCGGGATATGCGGTTCGTTTGCCGCGGGTCGGTGGGGGCTGGTCGCGCAGTTCCCCGCGCCCCTTTGGGGCGCGGGTTGCGCACCCAACTTCACCAGGACCGCTTAGGGACCGTCGGGCACGTCAGTCCTTGACCGCCACCCGTTGCAACAACCCCCAGGTGAACTCCGCCACGCACTCCCGTCGTACCCCCGCCCCGTCCGGTGCTGTGAACGCCAGGCCCCAGCGGGTCGGGGCGGTGCCCTCCAGGGGGCGGGCGGGGGCGAAGGCGTGGGCGACCTCGTCGACCGTGCAGGACCAGGGGCGCAGGTCGTCCGGGGTGCGGAGTTCGGGGGAGGGGGCGCCCGGGGTGCGTACCAGCCATTCGTTCCAGGCCACGCCGTTCGGGGCGACGAGGACCTCGAAGCGCAGGTCGGGCCAGAGCGGGACCGGCCACTGCCAGGCCTCGCACTCCAGGTCGCCGATCCTGCGGGGCGTCACCGACTCGGGGGTGCCGAGGATCGAGCGGTACCGGGAGGCGGCGGCTCGGGAGCGCGGGGAGTGCAGCATTGCCTGCCAGCGCTTGTTGGCCTCGCGCATGTCCGCGATCGACACCCCCAGCTCGTGGCGGGCGTCCTCCACCAGGTCGGCGTTGTGGTCGGCCATGCGGCGCAGCAGCACCAGCTGGAAGTCGACGGCCGTGAAGGGGCGGGGCGGGGGCTTGGGACGCTTTTCGGGCGGCATGCGAGCCATCGTCTCGTACTGACTCTCGTACCGACTCTTGTACCGACTCTCGTGCGGACCGGGCGACCTCAGGGCACTCCGGCGGTCACGGACGGCAACTACGGCATCGCGCGGCCATTGCCCGTCAGAGCCCATGTGACTAGCCTGTGGTCTGTTCTGTTCGTCATGCCGATCGTCTGTTGAAATTTCGAACGCCGTCGAAAAGCGTCGAGAGCTCAGACACCTTGAACACAAGAGAGGGGGCCGTCATGGGACGCCTCGTACCTGCCGTGACCCGGGCTCTCGACATTCTTGAGCTATTCCTGGACGGGGACGGGACGCTGTCCGCCCCCGACATCGTGCGCCGGCTTCAGCTGCCGCGCACCACCGTGCACGAACTGGTGACGACGCTCGCCGCCCGTTCGTACATCGTGCAGGTACCCGGTCAGCCGGGACGCTACCGCCTGGGCGTACGCCCGTACCAGCTCGGCAGCCGATATGCCGAGCAGCTGGACCTGGCGGCCGAGGGCCAGCAGGTGGCCCGTTCCGTCGCCGAGACGTGTGACGAGACCGTGCACGTGGCCATCCTCGAAGGCACCGACGTCATCTACATCGCGAAGGTGGACTCCACCCACGCGGTACGGATGGTGTCGGCCGCCGGCCGCCGCCTGCCCGCCCACTGCACCTCCGTGGGCAAGATGCTGCTGGCCTCGCTCCCCGACCACGAGCTGAGCGCTCGCGTCCCCGAGAGCGGTGCCCTGCCCGGGATGACGCCGAACAGCATCACCGACCCGACGGCCCTGCGCGAGGCCCTCGCGGAGATCCGCCGCCGGGGTGTCGCCGTCGAGAACCGTGAGTCCAACCCGGACGTCAGCTGTGTCGCCGCCCCGGTGCACGACCGCACGGGCCGGGTGGTCGCCGCCCTCTCGATCTCCGTACCGATGATCCGCTGGAGCGACGACCGCCGTACGGAGCTGGAGCAGCTCGCGGCCAAGGGCGCCGCCGAACTGTCCGAGCGTCTCGGGCACCGGAGTGTGGCATGACGACGTACGAACCCACCCTCGAAGTGGCCGTCCAGGCCCAGGCGACCCTCGGTGAGGGGCCGACCTGGGACGCGGCGAAGGCCCGGCTGATCTGGATCGACATCCTCGGCTCCCGCGTCCACACCTACGACCCGGCCACCGGCCGCCGTACGGTCATGGCGACGGAACAGCACGTGGGCGCGGCGAAGCCCCGGGCGGGCGGCGGTCTGGTCCTGAACCTGCGCGACGGAGTGGCGCTGTACGACGGGCCGGCCACCGGCTTCCGCTGGCTGCACCACGACCCGGTGCCCGGCCGCCGGGCGAACGACGCGGCGGTGGCCGCCGACGGCTCGCTGTGGGTGGGCACGATGCGCTACGACGAGGCGCCGGGCGGCGGCACACTGTCCCGCGTCACGGCGGACGGCACCGTCGACGTGGTCCTGCCCGACGTGGCGGTCAGCAACGGCACGGGCTGGAGCCCGGACGGCCGCCTGATGTACTACATCGACTCACCGACCCGCCGCATCGACGTCTTCGACGTCACGGACGACGGGCGGAGCATCACCAACCGCCGTCAGTTCGCGCTGATCGAGGAGGGCGCGGGCTGGCCCGACGGCCTGACCGTCGACGCGGACGGCTGTGTGTGGGTGGCCCTGTGGGACGGCGGTGCGGTACGCCGCTACACCCCGGCCGGCACCCTGGACCGCACGATCACCCTCCCCACGGTCCGCCCCACGGCCTGCGCCTTCGGCGGCCCGGACCTCACGGACCTGTACATCACCACCGCCCGTACGGGACTGTCCTCCCCGCACCCGATGTCGGGCTCGCTCCTGGTCGTACCGGCGGCCGGCAAGGGAGTCGCCCAGCCGGCGTTCGCGGGCTGAGCCCCACCCGGGTCACTCCGTACCGAACCACGCCTCCGCCACCGACTCCAGCGTCCCCTCCACCGGCACGTGCAGTTCGCGCATGTACCAGGGCAGGTTGCTGTACACGTGCAGCAGTGTGTACGCGAGGAGGTCCACCGCCCCGGCCCGCATCACCGTCCCGTCGGGGACCACCGCGTCCCACGGGTTGTCCGTCTCGACCACAGGCAGCATGATCGGGACGGCACGGCGGCAACCGGCCGACGGGCAACGGGGTTTGGGGGCAGCCGGTGGCCTACTCCGCCGCCTTCCACTCCTGCGGAAGCAACGGCGGTCCGCTCAGCGGCGGTTTCAGCGGGCCGATCGCCGCCGCCAGCAGGACACCGGGCGTCAGCAGTACCTCCGGGCCGCGTTCCAGGGACGTCACGTCCGTCACCCGGCGGGCGATCCGGCCGTTGCCCGTGGCGGTGCGCATGAGCCGGCCCACGTAGGCGGCCACCGCGCGTTCGCGCAGCGTGGGGCCGTTCTCCGTGGCGCCGGGGTAGAAGACGTCCTGTCCGGTGGCCAGGTCCCAGGCCGCCGCCACCGGACGGGCCACCGCCTTCTGGACCCGGCCGGACAGACCGGGCGTGCCCCATCCCTGACGGCGGATCACATCCCGTAGGGCGACGGCACTTTGGGCCGCGACCGACATGCCGTGCCCGTAGATCGGGTTGTAGGCGGCCAGCGCGTCGCCGAGGACGGCGAAGTTCTCCGGCCAGGCCGGCATCCGCTCGTAGTAGTGGCGGCGGTTCGTCGTCGTACGGGTGAAGGAGATGTCCGTCAGGGGTTCCGCTCCGGCGAGCAGGTCGGCGATCACCGGGTGGCGCAGCTCCTCGCGGGCGAAGCGGATGAACTCCGCGCTGTCCGTGGGGGGTTCGCCGCCCCGCGTGCCGGACAGGGTGACCAGCCAGCGGCCGTCCTCGATGGGGAGCAGGACACCCGCCCGGCCGGGACCGCCTCCCCTCGGGTCCGCCTGGACGTTCACCACCGGGAAGCCGTGCCGGGCCGCTTCGGGCGCGCGGTAGATCCGGCTGGCGTACGCGAGCCCGGAGTCGACGTCGCGGCGGGCCGGTTCGGGCAGGCCGAGTTCGCGCAGCCACTGCGGGGTGCGCGAGGCACGGCCCGTGGCGTCCACGACGAGGTCCGCGTGGAGGGTGCGCCTGCTGCCGTCGGCGCCTCGGATCCGGACGCCGGTGACGGCCTCGTCGGTCCCCTCCAGGCCCAGTACCTCGGTGTGTTCGACGAGTTCGATCCGGTCGTCGTCCAGGATCCGGGCGCGGACCGTCGCGTCCAGCAGGTCCCTGCCGCACAGGAACACATGGTGCGACTCGGGCCACCGCCGGAACCAGCCCTGCGGCGACAGCGCGACCATGTCCGTCGTGACCGCCAGCCGGTGCGCACCGGCGCCGAGCAGCAACTCGCCCACGCCCGGCACCAGTTCCTCGACGGCGCGGGCACCGCCGGACCACAGCAGGTGCACGTGCCGGGCCTGCGGCAGGTTCCTGCGGGGCTCGGGGCCGTCCGGCAGGACGTCCCGCTCGACGACGGTCACCCGGTCGGCGAACTCGACCAGGGCGCGGGCCGCGAGCAGCCCGGCGAGGGACCCGCCGAGGACCACGGCGGATCTGACGGGAGAGCCGGCAGGGGTGGGGCTGTCAGTCATATACGTGCAGACTCTCTGCTGGGGCGGTCGCGCGAGCGCGTACCGCCTCGATCTGATCGGGGTGACTCAGGACCTGCGACACGGCTTCGATCTCCCGGAGCAGGTCCGTGAGCAAGTCCGTGGCGTGGTCCCCGACTTGGAGATGGCCGTGGAGATGGCCGTGGGGATGGCCTTGGGGATGGACACCGTGGCGGGAACAAGGGGACCGGGACATCGAGCGCGCCTCGATCGCGGCCTGGATCGTCACCGCCGCCGCCAGCGCCCCGGCCCGCCCCGAACTCCATCCCAGGTCCACGGCGGCCTCGTACGCCCGGCGCCGCAGGTCCTCGTCGAAGTGGCGGGCGAGCTGGAGCAGGGTGTCGCGGATGAACGTCTCGCGGCGGGTCAGCCGCAGTTCCGGGGTGGCCCGCAGGGAGAAGGGGACGCCCGTGCCGGTGGCGGTGCGCAGGAGGTCGTACAGCGGGCCGAGCCGGCGGTGGCCGCGGCGGACCTGCCGGCGGTCGCGCAGATACTGGCCGGCGTGCGGCAGCACGAACCCTGTCGCCATCAGGACGGCGGCGACACTGGCGGCGGCCGGCGCCAGTTCCGTGGAGAGCACGTCCAGGTCGCGGCCCGCCCAACGGGCGCCCACGGCCGACCACTTGGCCGCGTCGAACACCAGGTTGGCGACGTAGCCGGCGGCCAGCGACTTCAGGCCCCGGCGCAGCCACACGTCGAGTCCGTCGGTGTGGACCCAGTTCCGGATCAGCCGGTAGGTCAGGAGGCAGGACGCGGTGTGCGCGAGCAGGTACAGCGCGATCAGCTCGCGCACGAAGGGCGTACGAGCGTAGTACGTGTCCAGGTCCCGCGGGCGTTCCACGGGTACCTCCGCGAGCGCGAACAGCGCCCACAGCGCGGCGATCACGCCCGCGTGGCCGGCGGCGACCCACCGCATCGCGCGACGGGCCCTGGCCGACCGCTCCGCATGGCCGGCGACACCGCCGCGCCACACGATCATCAGCAGCAGACACGCTCCGCAGAACGCGATGAGGAAGCTGTAGACCAGCGGTGCCGCGATGTTGGGGACGCCGGTGACCCGGTTGGTCCAGGCGACGGCCGGCGGCGCCGCGAAGACGAAGATGCCGCAGGCGAGCAGCAGCAGCCCGCCGACCGCGCGCCGCAACGGCTCCCGCCACAGCCTGAGGACGCTGGGCAGCTTGAACGCCAGGGCGGCGGCCGCGACCACGATGGGCGTCCCGAAGACGAGCACCGGGTACGGCTCGCCGACGAAGCCGGAGAGGTTCATCGCCGCGCGTTTCCACTTCCCCGGCCGTTCTCCCGGCCGCGATACCCCAGGGAGGCCTGTACGGCGTCACCGCCGCCCGCGCTCCGCGTCCCGCCCTCGACCCAGGGCCGGAAGACGGTGGCGAGGCGGTGGCCGAACTCCTCGGCGTCGGCCTCCTCGGCCTCGCGGGAGCCGTTGCGGGCGGCGACGGTCAGTGCCCTGTCCTGCCAGGACTGCTCGTCGGCCAGGACGCGGGCGGCGCTCGCGCCGACGCCGTGGTGATGACAGTGCCCGGCGTGCAGATGCCACAACTCGTGTCCCAGGATGACGAGTTGCTGCACGGCCTCGGCCCGCTCCTCGACGATCACCAGGTCGAAGTCGTGGAACTCCACCCACAGACCGGTGACTTCGATCTCGTCGGGGAAGCGTTCGAAACGCAGCTCGACGCGCCGGTCGCGCCGCGCGCTCATCTCCTCGCACAACGCCCGGCACAACTCCCGTACGCCCACTGGGTTGTTGCCCCTGCCACCTTGCTCCCGCAGGGTGGCGTCGAGCGCGCCGGTCAGCTCCCGCATCGCGGCCCGGGTCCGGAACCGGTGCGCGGCGCGGGCGGGCAGCAGCGCCGCCACGAGTCCCCTCGCCGTCTCCCTCGCCTTCGCCGTCATCGCTCGGTGTCCTCCCCGCCGCTCAGCAGCCCTTCGAGCATCACCGCGAGGGCCTCCTGCTTGCGCGGGGTCAGCTGCCGCCCGCGCAGGGCCAGCGTCACCACCCCGTGCCGGGTCGCGAACCGGACCAGCGGGCCGTCCCCGTCGCCGCCGAGTTCCTCCAGCAGACGGCGGAGTTCACGGTCCAGGACGACGGGCGCCGGGTCGGTGAAGAAGCCGGTGCCCTGCTCGACGCCGAAGAACGCGGCGAGCGCGGTGAGATCCGGGACGTTCGGCATCTTCTTGCCGAGGAGCAACTGGCGGGCCCATTCGGGGCTGATCGACAGGGCGTCGGCCACCTCCTTGCAGACCTCGCTCCGCTTCCGGCCGCTCGCCGCGAGCCGCGTCTCGTGCAGCGTGCGCACCCGGCGCCGGATACGGCCCTCGATGTCGTCGGCCGGCGGCTGCGCGCCCTCGGTCAGCAGCGCCTGGATCTCGCCCTCGGCGAGAGCGGTACGGGCCGACAGGCCTCGTACGTCCAGCACTTCACCGCGATCGAGACGGGCCTCGGCGATGCGCTCTTCGAGGCGCGCGAGGGTGCCGAAGAGGTTCTCCCGAAGGGCAGGCGGGGGCTCACTCACGGGCCGACCCTACGCGTCCGGAACCCCGCACACCAGGAGAATCCAACGATCGTTGGAGGTTGCGGAACGATCGTTGGACGCAGACGCCATTGACGTGCGGGCACGGCGAAATTTACGGTCCTGTTCGAAGTTACGAGCGGCCACCGACATACCGAACACCCAACAGCACACGCCGAACAGTGCACGCCGAACAGTGCACGCCGAATGCCGCACGCCGGAGAGGAACCCATGTCCCGCACCGCCCGCTTCACGATCGACCCCGCCTTCACCGTCGGTGAGGTCAACCCCCGTCTCTTCGGGTCCTTCGTCGAACACCTCGGCCGCTGCGTCTACACCGGCGTCTTCGAGCCCGGCCACCCCACCGCCGACGAGGCGGGCCTGCGCACGGACGTGCTGGAGCTGGTCCGCGAACTCGGTGTCACCACCGTCCGCTACCCCGGCGGCAACTTCGTCTCCGGCTACAAGTGGGAGGACTCGGTCGGCCCGGTGGACGAACGCCCCCGCCGCCTCGACCTCGCCTGGCGCTCGACGGAGTCCAACCGCTTCGGGCTCTCCGAGTACATCGACTTCCTCAAGAAGGTCGGCCCGCAGGCCGAGCCGATGATGGCCGTGAACCTCGGCACGCGCGGGGTCGCCGAGGCCCTCGAACTCCAGGAGTACGCCAACCACCCCTCCGGCACCGCCCGTTCGGACCTGCGCGTCACGCACGGCGACAAGGACCCGTTCGGCATCACACTGTGGTGCCTCGGCAACGAGGTGGACGGACCCTGGCAGACCGGCCACAAGACCGCCGAGGAGTACGGCCGCGTCGCCGCCGAGACCGCCCGCGCGATGCGCCAGATCGAGCCGGACCTCGAACTCGTCGCCTGCGGCTCCTCCAGCCAGGGCATGGACACGTTCGCCGCGTGGGAGTCGACGGTCCTCCAGGAGACGTACGACCTCGTCGACTACATCTCCCTGCACGCCTACTACGAGCCGCACGACGGCGACATCGACTCCTTCCTGGCCTCCGCCGTGGACATGGAGTCGTTCATTGACAACGTGGTCGCGACCTGTGACCACGTCGGCGCCCGCCTCAAGTCGAAGAAGAAGATCAACCTCTCCTTCGACGAGTGGAACGTCTGGTACATGTCGGGGTGGCACGCGATCGAGAACTCCGGCGCGCGGGACTGGGCGGAGGCCCCGCGCCTCCTGGAGGACGTCTACTCCGTCACGGACGCCGTCGTCTTCGGCTCGCTCCTCATCGCCCTGCTCCGGCACGCGGACCGCGTCACCGTCGCCTGCCTCGCCCAGCTCGTCAACGTCATCGCCCCGATCATGACCGAGCCGGGCGGCCCGGCCTGGCGCCAGACGACGTTCTTCCCGTTCGCGCAGGCCAGCAGGTACGGGCGCGGCGAGGTCCTCGACGTACGGGTGGACTCACCGACGTACGAGACGAAGAAGTACGGCGAGACGGACCTCCTGCACGCCACCGCCGTACGCGCCGACGACGGCACGGTCACCGTCTTCGCCGTGAACCGCGACCGGACGCAGCCGCTGCCTCTCGAAGTCGTCCTGAACAGCCTGGAGTTGACGTCGGTCGTCGAGCACAGCGCGATCGCCGACGCCGACCCGGACGCCCGCAACACCCTGGACGACCCGGAGCGCGTCGCCCCGCACCAGGTCACGGGAACCGCGCTCCGGGACGGCCGACTGACCGCCGTACTGGAACCGCTGTCGTGGAACGTGATCCGGCTGGCGTAGGCCTGCGCACCGCGACGACCCACAATGGCCCCATGAGGATCTCGGCGCGGGCGGACTACGCGGTACGGGCGGTACTGGAGCTCGCCGTACGGCAGGACGAGGGCCCGGTGAAGGCGGAGACCGTCGCCGGGGCCCAGGCCATTCCGCACAAGTTCCTGGAGGGCATCCTCGGCGACCTGCGGCGCGGCGGGATCGTCGACTCCCGGCGCGGCGGCAACGGCGGCTACCGGCTGGCGCGGCCCGCCGAGGGGATCACCGTCGCGGACGTCGTCCGGGCCGTCGACGGGCCCATCGTGTCGGTGCGCGGCGAACGGCCGACCGGCCTCGCCTACACCGGCCCCGCCGAGCCGCTGCTGCCCCTGTGGGTCGCGCTGCGCGCCAACGTCCGCAAGGTGCTGGAGGGGGTGACCTTCGCCGATCTCGCGGCGGGGGAGCTGCCGGAGCCGGTGCGGGGGCTGGCCGCGGAACCGGCGGCCTGGGAGAACCCGTAGATCTTCCGGCTCCTTCCGGCTCCTCAGGGCAATCTCCCAAGGACAATCTCCCAGTGTCTCAGGGCCCCTTCCGGGGCCATTGATGATGCTCCAACAGGGCGCTCATAAACCACTGGGACGGGTGAATATCCGGGTTGGTTGTTGACGCTCATCCCCCTCCCGATACCTTGACCTCTTCATGTGCATGTAATGCGTGGGGTTTAAGTGAAGGGTGTGCGTACGGGGATGAGATCGCTGAGATCGCGTCGAGGGTGGGGCATCGGGGCCGTCGTGGCCGCGGGGGTGTCCGGAGTCCTGATCGTGCAGGGCGTGGGCGGCGGCGGCGCGGACAGCGCGGCGGACGACGGCAAGCCGTCGGCAGGGCCGATCGCGACCGAGGAGTACGCGGCGGCGCTCAAGGTCGACGCCGACGGCGGCTCGGCCGCGCTGGCCAAGCGGGACACCAAGCCGTTCAGCCTGCTCGGCGTCACCTGGTCCGACCCGTCGGCGAAGATGGCGGGCACCGTCGAGGTCCGTACCCGCGACGCCGGCACCGACACCTGGTCGTCCTGGCTGCAGCTGGACACGGACAGCGGCCCCGGCGAGGAGGGCGCGGCCCGCGCCGGCACCGAGCCCGCGTGGGTCGGCGCGTCCGACGGCGTGGAGGTACGGGTCGACGGCAAGACGTCCACCGAACTGCCCGAGGGCCTGCGCGTCGACATGATCGACCCGGGCACCGGTTCGGTCTCGGACCTGGAGCCCGCGGCCTACGTGGCGGCGGAGAGCGCGACACCGGACGCGACCGCCTCGCCGGAGGTGTCGGAGTCCGCCTCACCGACGGTGACGGCGACGGGCGAGGCGTCCCCCTCGGCCTCCCCGACCGCGCCCACCTCAGCCCCGCCCACCGTCTCCGCGTCGCCGACCACCCCGCCCGTGACGACTCCGCCGGCGACGACCTCGGCCCCCGCCACCAGCGCGGCCCCCTCGCCGACTGCCGCGCCCACCGCCCCGCCCTCCATCGCCCCCAAGCCGCCGATCACCTCGCGGGCCGGCTGGGGCGCGGACGAGTCGATGAGCCCCGAGGCGCCGGCCTACCTGGCGAACGGGATCAAGGCGGTGGTGGTCCACCACACGGCCGGGTCGAACACCTACACATGCGCCGAGGCCCCGTCGGTCATCCGCGCCGTTTACGCGTACCACGTCGACCCCAAGGGGCTCGCCTGGAAGGACATCGGCTACAACTTCCTGGTCGACAAGTGCGGCACGATCTATGAGGGCCGCAAGGGCGGGGTCGACAAGCCGGTCCTGGGCGCGCACGCCTTCGGCTTCAACACCCAGACCACTGGTGTCTCCGTCCTCGGCGACTACAGCAAGGTCGCCCCGCCGACGGCCGTGCTGAACTCCGTCGCCCGGGTCGCCGCCTGGAAGCTCGGCCAGTACGGCGTCAGCCCGACCGGCACCACCACGCTCACGGCGGGCGCCGCCGGCAACAGCCAGTACAACCCGAGGACCTGGAAGCTGGGCGACCAGCTCGCCTTCCCGACCATCCACGGCCACGGCGACGGCTACGCCACCGAGTGCCCGGGCACCAACCTCCACGCCCAGCTGCCCACCATCCGCAGCTACGCGGCCGGCACGGTCGCCGGTCTCACCCTCAAGTCGGTGACCGGAGCGGGCACTTCGGGCACGCGGACGTACACGAAGTCGGCCATAACGGTCAACTGGTCGGCGACCACGCCCACCGCGCTCATCGACAAGTACGAGGTGCTGGTCGACGGCAAGGCGGCCGCCACCACCGCCGGTTCGGCGACCTCGGCGAAGGTGAACCTGGCGCTCGGCACCCACGCCGTGTCCGTACGGGCCACCCACATCTCGGGCAAGTCGGCGGTCACGACCGCCGCGACCGTCGTGGCCGAGACGACCGCGCCCACCTTCACCACCGCGCCGAACCTCTCCCTGCGCACCGGCACGGTGAGCACGACGGCCGTCCCGGTCACCCTGAAGTGGAAGGCCACGGACTCGGCAGCCCTGAAGGAGGTACGCCTGACGGCCCCGGTCGCCAAGACGTACGGCCCGACGGTCACCAGCGCCGCCCTGACCTCCAAGTCCGGCGCGGCCACGACCTGGTCGATGACGGCGTACGACCAGGCGGGCAACACCAGGGCTGCCTCGGTCGTCGGTACGCCGGTGATCCTCCAGGAGTCCTCGGCGACCCGGACGGGCACCTGGACGACTAAATCGTCGACCAGCTACCTGGGCGGCAAGTCGTACTCCAGCACCGCGAAGAACGCCGCGCTGACCTGGACGTTCACGGGCCGCTCGGCCGCCCTCGTGGTGTCGCGGGCGTCGACGTCCGGCCAGGTCAACGTCTTCGTCGACGGCGTCAAGGCCGCGACGGTGGACCTGAAGTCGGCGACGACGAAGTACCGCGACGCGATCTGGACGAAGAGCTGGACGGCGAGCGCCAAGCACACGGTCAAGATCGTGGTCGTCGGCACGAGCGGCCGCCCGGCGGTCACCACGGACGGCTTGGTGTACCTGAAGTAGTCCGTACCAGCATCAATACCGGTACCGGTATCTGAAGGGCAGCTCCACCAGGGCGGCCCGAACGCACTCCCCTCGTGCGCTCGGGCCGCCCTCGGTCTGTCCGCTGTGCGGTACACCGACAGGGGAAACAGGCCGCGCGGGGGCGGGGATTGGCCGGAGAACGACCTGGCTGGTGTCTGGTCCGACACCTATGCTGCGACCGCCCGACCTTCACAGATTCTTCATTGGTCAACCACAGGTTGGGTGCAGGTGTGTGCATGCGTTTGGCATGTACATGACTTGATGCGTGGCGCATGACTCTCACCCCCCACTGCACGCTGCGATGAAAGGGAGAAACATGAAAGCTGGTGGCCTGCTCGTGAGCGGCGCGATCGCCGCTCTGTTCGCCTCCGCGGTACCCGCGCAAGGAGCCGGGTCGTCCTTCGAGGACCCGCCCGCGGACAAGATCGTCATCAAGGTCGCGACGGTGAACGGCTCCGGCTGTCCCGCCAACACGGCCGCGGTGGCCGTCTCCGGCGACAACACCGCCTTCACCGTCACCTACAGCGACTACCTCGCCCAGGCCGGCGGCAACTCCGACCCGACGGCGTTCCGCAAGAACTGCCAGCTCAACCTGCTGGTACACGTCCCGGCCGGCTTCACGTACGCCATCGCCAGCGTCGACTACCGGGGCTTCGCGGCTCTCCAGCAGGGTGCGAGCGGCATCCAGCGGGCCTCGTACTACTTCCAGGGCTCGTCGAGCACGGCGTTCCGCAACCATTCGTACGCCGGCCCGTACAACGACAACTGGCAGGCCACCGACACCACCGAGTGGGCCCAACTGGTCTGGGCGCCCTGTGGAGTTCAGCGCAACTTCAACATCAACACGGAGCTGCGGGTGAACGCGGGTACGTCGACGGGCACCAGCTTCATGGCGATGGACTCGACGGACGGCGAGATCGACACGATCTACCACCTGGCGTGGCAGCAGTGCCCGGCGAAGTAGAGCGGCAAGGGTAGTAAGTGAGTGGTAGGGGTGTGGACACTGCCGGCAGTGTCCACACCCCCGCCCGTGCCGGGTTACGTCGGTGCCGCGGGCGTCAGCTGCTTTCCACGCCCACGGTCAGTGTCCCCGCGTACCCCGCCGAGGTCGAACTCCCCAGCGCGGTAAGGGTGAGCAGGCCGGAGGCGGCGCCGCCCTCGTCGTAGATCGAGTCCTGGGCGAGGGTGGTGCGGGTGACCGTGTTGGCCGCGTAGGTCGGGAGTGCGGCGACCCTGGTCGTGATCGTCTCGTCGAAGAACAGCTGGCCGGTGTGGAGTTCCTGGCCGCCCGTGAACGAGCCGTCCGAGGTGAGCGTGACGTTCGTGTGCACCTTGAGGTGGATGTGGACGCAGCGGCCCCGGTACCAACCCGGGTACACGGTGGTGATGTTGGCGACGCCGCTGGAGTTCGTCAGTACACCCCCGCGCAGGAACGTGCCGTTGTCCGGCTCGGTGTGGCCGTTGTTGCCGACGAACCCGGAGTACTCGCCGAGGGCGTCGCAGTGCCAGATCTCCACGAGGGCGTTGCTGAGGAGCGCGCAGGTGTCGTCGTCGACGACGGTGAGGGTCAGCTTGAGCGGGATACCTGTCTTGTCCTCGCTGATGTCGGCGCGGACGTACTGGCCGTCGAGGTAGTAGGGGCCTTCGGTCATCTCCTTCGTGAGAGTGCAGACGGCCGCGGCGGCGACGGGTGTGGTCGTGTCCGCGGTGGGGGCGGGGGATTCGGGCACGGCGGCGGCCACGGCCAGGGTGACGGCGGTGGCGCCGGTCGCGATCAGTACGGTGCGGCGCCCGATCGAGGTGGGGGGCGTTTCCGAAATCTCTGTCATGAACACGGCAACCTAGGGGGAACGGCTGTCGGTGAGCTGTCGAGAAGCTGTTGGCCAACTGTGGATTCGGCAAAGCGACGATGCGTCAAGTCACTTGTGAGACAAGGGTTTGTAGGTCGCTCGCTTGATGCTGTTCAGCTCCAGCTCGGTGACGACCAGCCCGGCTCGCCGTACGGCACGGGGCGCCCCTTGTAGGCGTCCAGGAGGATCCGGTCACCCACCGGCCGCTCCAGTTCCACCTTCACCTTCTTGCTCTTCATGTCGGCGGTGCAGGCCCCCTCCTGCTCCACGTAGGCGACGGTCGCGGAGAGGGCCACGCTGCCGTCCGTCTCCAGCGCGTCCACGCGGGGGCCGTCGTCGCAGGAGCCGTGCTGCGCCAGTACGGTGACGGTCCGCCCGTCCTCCGACACCTCCACCAGGCGCGGGAGCTGCGTCAGTTCGGTGGGCGTGTCCCCGGCCGGCCCGATCGGCGGCTTCGGAAGCTTCGACGGACGCAGGGCGACCCGCTTGAGCGGCTCGTCGTACCCCTCCAGCGTGAACAGCCAGGCCGGCACGGCCGCCGGGCCACGGCTGGTGGCGATCGTCATCTTGCCCAACGTGGCTCCGGTGACGGTGAGTTGGGGTTCACGGGGGTCGTCGAACCGATCCAGGGCGGTGTACGTCTGCTGTGCGTCCAGCAGCGGGAGGGTGAGCGACTTCCCGCCCTTCCACGTCACCTTCCCCTCCTCGGGGGCGGCGGTGGGGAGTTCGCCGCGCAGCGCGTAGTTCTCCAGGGTGTGGGCCATGTTGTCGGCGTCGTTGTGGAATCCGCTGTCGAGCGCCGGGGCCGCGTCGCTCATGGGGAAGTACCCCTTGAGCCACGCCTCGGCGGCCTTCGACCCGTCCCAGGCGTCGGCGACCTGCCGGGCGCGGTCGTCCGACGGCGCGCTGGTGCTGCCCTCGGAGGGCTTCGAGCCGACGCCGTCCGCCGCCTTCTCGCTGCCGCAACCGGCCGCGAACAGGGCGGTGGTGAGGCTGAGAACGAGGGCGAGTCGGGTCGTGGTGCGGGTGGTGTGCGTACGCATGGGGTCCCCCCGGAGCTGATGCTGTTGTGACTGTGACGCATCGGACCCGGTTTACGTTCGGTCCTGCGGTTTCCGGACGGCGGTCACATGAACGGCCGTCCGGGTCCCAGCGGCACCTCGGCGGAGTGCACCGGCCCGGTGCCCGCAGCCGGGGAGGACTTGTCGTAGCACTCGATCAGCAACTCACCGTGCAGGTCGTCGAGTTCGCTCCGGGCTTCCGCCTGGAAGGCGGCGGCCCATGCCCGCGGAGGCGAGACCAGTCCCTCGACGCGACGTTCGGAACCTGACCGGACTCCGGCCCGCCCAGCCCCTGCACAGGGCTGCTTCATCAGGGCTCGGGTGAGATGGGGGTGCCGAGGCGATCTCGTGAGACACGAGAATTGTGCGACACGGGATGTGCGGGACCGGGGGTGTACGAGGTGAAGGTTTTGTTGCCCTACCACGCGTTCGACAGCGGTCGGCCCATGAACGCGTCCAGGAGGACGCGGTCACCCAGGGGGCGGTCCAGTTTGACGGTCACCTTCTCGCCGCGCAGTTCCATGGTGCAGATCCCGCCCGTGTTGCCCCCGACGATCGACGCCGACAGCACCACGCTGCCGTCGGTCTCCAGCGCGTCCACGGCGGGGCCGTCGTCGCAGGACCCGTGGTACGCCACGACGGTGACGGAACGGCCGTCCTCGGACACCTCGACCAACCGGCCCAGTTCTTCAAGGCCGTAGCGCGTCGTCCGGCCCCCCGAGGCCCTCCCGATCGGAGGCTTCGGGAGCTTCGACGGTTCGAAGGCGACGCGCTTGAGCGGCTCGTCGTACCCCTCCAGTGTGAACAGCCAGGCCGGCACGGTCGCCGGGCCGCGACTGGTGACGATCGACATCTCACCCAACTTGGCGCTGGTCACGGTGAGTTGAGGATCATTGGGGCTGTCGACACGGTCCATGGCGGTGTACGTCTGCCGCGCGTCCAGCAGGGGCAGAGTGAGCGATTCTCCGCCCGCCCACTTCACCTTCCCTTCCTTGGGCGCGGTGGTGGGGAGTTTGCCGCGGAGTAGGTAGTTCTCCAGCATGTGGGCCGTCTTGTCGTCGTCGCTGTGGAAACCGTTGCTGGGTGGCGGGGTCGAGTCGCCCAGGGGGTAGTAGCCGTTGCGATACGCCTCGGCGGCCTTGGAGCCGTCCCAGGCGTCGGCGACCTGCTGGGCGCGGCCGTCCCATGGTGCAGGGCTGTTTTTGGACGCGGTGGGCTTCGGGACGGTGCTGGCGCCCTCCGCCTTCTCGCTGCCGCAACCGGCCGCGAACAGGGCGCTGGTGAGGCTGAGAACGAGGGTCAGTCGGGTCGTGGTGCGGGTGGCGTGCGTACGCATGGGTCCCCCCGGGGGCTGATGCTGTCGGGACTATGACGCATCGGACCCGGTTTACGTTCGATTCTGCGGGTTCCGGGCGGTCGCGTGAATGGCGGCCCGGGTCCCAGCGGCACGCGGTCCCAGACCCCGACGGCGTACGCGACGAAGCCGGCCCACGTGGTGGGGGAGAGGGCGAGGTGAGGGCCTTCCCTGTCCTTGGAGTCGCGGATGTGGATGGTGCCGGGGCAGGTGGCGACCTCGACGCAGTCGCCGTCGGCCAGCTGCACGCCTGGGGCATCCCGTACGACTCGGACGCCTCCGAGGCCGTCGCGGTGATCGTCGCGGAGCTGGCCGCGAACGCGGTGACTCACGGACGCGTCCCCGGGCGGGACTTCGAGCTGCGGCTTGCGCTCGTCACGGGCGGCGTGCGCGTCGAGGTCACCGACAGCCGCAGCGGGTCGCGTCCGCCGGGACCGGGGGACGTACGGGCTCCGTTGCCGCTGGCGGAGTCCGGACGGGGGCTGGTCGTCGTCGATGCGGTGGCGGACCGTTGGGAGGTGCTGGACCGGGAGCCGCCGGGGAAGACGGTGCGAGCCGAGGTGGATGTGCCGGGGTGGCTGTCGTTGGTGCGGCGGGCGTAGGGGTGGATCATCCTCGTCGGAGACCGGAGGATGGTGATCCACGGCTGACGACGGGGAGCTGGTGTGATGTGGGGACTCTGATCGACATTCTCCTGGGCAGGACTGTCGCGCGCCGAACGGTGGCGTTGGTCCGCTCGACGACTCGCGAACGCGCCGCTCGACGTAGTGCCGAACTGGCCGAATCCGGCTCGACCAGGCTCCCGTGCAGGGTGTCCTGGAAGGCCGGCACCGGAAGAAGGGCGTTCGTGTACGGCAAGATCGTGGTCGGTGGCGATGGGGAGTTGGCGTTCTCCCGGCAGTGGAGGAACCCGGTGAAGCTGCCCCGGGGCGAGTCGGTTCACCGCGAGGCGAGTTGGCGGCCGGGGCTGGTCAACCTGCGCTGTACCGCTCCGGGTGAGGACGAAATCCGCTTCCTGCTGAGCGAGCGGGACGCCGACACCCTTGAGGGTCTGCTGCGCGACGGGCACTGACGCCCCGGAGTCGGAACGAAAACGACATCACCTCTGCAGAAGGGCAGGAATCCATGGGCCGGCCAGTCAACGACCTCGACGAAGACATGGTCGCCCAGGCCATGCGCATGTTCGGCACCACGACAAAGGCGAAGGCCGTGCGCCTGGCCATGGAGGACGCCGTCAAGCGCCACCTGCGCCAGGAGTTCTTCGACGCCATGGACTCCGGCGAACTCGACTTCAGCGAAATCATCGAGACCACCGGCCCTCGCAACGCCGACGGCTCCCTCAAGCGCACCGGTGGGCAGGCCGCCTGGGATCCCGGCGGGATCCAGTAGCCGCCTGATGTGACGGGCCCGCGCTGCCGGTCCCGTTACCCGGCCGGGGGCTGCTTGTGGTGGGGGTCCAGCCGAAAGTCGGGACACTCGCGGTTTTGACATGCGCCCGGGCCCCACACGGGGACGAATATGCCGAGGGTTTTGTGGCGGTGGACTGTGGCCGGCACGGACTTCTTGCAGGTCGGACACACGTACGCTTCGGCCTTACGCTTCACTTTGACCATGTTTTTACGATATGCCCGTACTGGCCCGTCGGAAAGTGGGTCTCCCTGTTCGTCGGTCTGTTCTGCAGCACCTGTCGGGGCGGGTCTTCTGAGGCTGAGCACCACGGAACCTGTCAGGACGACGACGATGACGGCGAGGCTGAGCGGTGAGGGGATCTCCGGGATGCTCGGGCTGATCATCTTGTGGGATGCCTGGAGGATGAGCTTGACGCCGATGAAGGCGAGGATGATCGCCAGTCCCTTGTTCAGGTAGTGGAAGCGGTCCAGGAGGCCGGCGAGCATGAAATAGAGGGCCCGGAGGCCGAGGATGGCGAACGCGTTGCTGGTGTAGACGATGAACGTGTCGTCACTGACCGCGAGGACGGCCGGGACGCTGTCGACGGCGAAGATCAGGTCGGCGGCCTCGATCGCGGCGACCACTGCGAGCAGCGGGGTCGCGACCCGCTTGCCGGCCTCTTTGACGAAGAACCTCGCCCCGGCGTACTCGTCCCGCACCGGGACGATCTTGCGGAGCATCCGCACGGCAAAGCTCTTGCCCGGGTCGAAGCTCTCTTCCTCGTCCTTGAGGAGTTTGTAGGTGCTGTAGAACAGGACCGCCGCGAAGGCGAACAGCACCGCGGTGAAGCGGCTGACCACGGCCACGCCGAGCGAGAGGAAGATCGCGCGGAAGACGAGCGCGCCGATGACGCCGAAGAACAGCACGTGGTGCTGGTAGGCGCGGGGCACCTTGAAGTACGCGAAGATCACGGCGAAGACGAAGAGGTTGTCGACCGACAGGCTCTTCTCCAGCAGCCAGGCCGTTGTGTACTCGGTGCCGGCGCTGGTGCCGAGGACGAGGAAGACAACTGCGCCGAAGATCAGGGCGAGACTCACCCACAGGCCGCTCCAGGCGGCCGCCTCCTTGAAGCGGATGACGTGCGCGGTGCGGTGGGACAGCAGGTCTACCGCCAGCGACACGACCACCGTCGCGGCGAACGCCCCCCACAGCCAGAGCGGGACCTCAAGCACGCCGAACACCTTCACCACGGCCCGCGCGAAATGCGCCGGCCCTTATATAGGAGTGTCCGGTATTACGCCCCCGGGGGCATGCGGAGCGGGTGAGGCCGGCCGGCAGGTCGTCCTCCGGGCGACGCCACCGGTTCACCGCCACCGCTCCCGCCGCGGCCCGCCAGTGCTCAGGCGCCACCCCGGTAAGCGGCACGCTCTCCACCGGATCGTTGCGCTTCTGCTCCAGCGCGCCCAGCAGCGGCGAGAGCCCGACGGCGCCAGTGCGCCGAGTACGACGACCGCGGCACCGTACGAACCCGGGCCTTGTGGCGCCTCGCTCTCAGCGGCCGCCGTCGGGGCCTTCGGCGCCTTCTCCCCGTTGGCCACCGGACAGATCAATCCCCCTCAGGGGAAGGGCTATTGGCGGTCCGTCAGAAACAGCAGGCCCCTCGTCGCGTGCGGTGATGAAGATCACCGCACGCTTCGGCGGAAAGGCCTTACCGCTGTGTTGATCGTCAACCTGTGATGTTGATACGAAGGAGAAGGGAGGTGAGCCTGTGAAGGACTCATAGACGGGGACAACTGCATGTTGAGTGAGACCGTGTTCCGGAGCATGGACGTTCCGGCGGCTGATCGGTTCGACTGCTGGAGCGAGTTGATCCAGCGGACGCACGCCCCCATGGAACTGTTCAGCGACCAACGCGAGGACTTCCGCGCCTATCAGCGGCTTCTGAGAATCGGCGCCGTCACGGTGTGGCCGACCACCTTCCCGGCGGTGCGCTTTCGGCGCGACGCGCGTCTGATCCGTCGGTCCGACCCCGAAGCATTCCATCTGTCGTGGCGGCTGCACGGCACCCTGAGAGTCGAACGGGACAGTGGACAGAGCGAGTTCGGGCCGCACGACCTGTGTGTCATCGACACCTCGCGGCCCGTCGAGATTCAGTCCGGCGTAGGGCTTCCTCCCCATGCCGCGCAGACCGGCGTGGGGCTGGAGATCCCCAAGTCGTTGCTGCCGCCCGCCCTCGACCGCGTCGACGACCTGAATCTCTGTCGGTTGTCCGTGCGTGAGGGCTTCGGCGCTCTACTCGCCCAGTTTCTCTGGCAGTTGACGGCGAACACCTCCGGCTACCGGGCCGCCGACGGCCCCCGGCTGGCCAGGGTCGTGGTCGATCTGGTCTCTGCGCTCTTCGCCCATGCCCTCGACACCGACATCCGCCTCGACCCGGAGGCCGAGCGGCGTACGCTCACCCTTCGCATCCAGGGCTTCATCCGTCAGCATCTGCACGATCCGGAGCTGACCCCGGGCACCATCGCCGCCGCGCACCACATCTCGCTCAGCCATCTGCACCGGTTGTTCCAGGAGCGCGGGATCACCGTCGCCGGCTGGCTGCGCGGGGAGCGGCTCGAACAGTGCCGACGGGACCTGGCCGACCCGCTGATGGTCACCACGCCCATCCACGCCATCGCCGGGCGGTGGGGATTCACGCACATGGCCCACTTCTCCCGGGCCTTTCGGAGGGCGTACGACACGACGCCCCGGGAGTACCGGGGGCAGGCCCTGGGAGTGGTGGGGCGCCGCAGTGTGGACGGAGGGTTAAAAAGACGTGGACTCGCCGTCAACGACTTGTCGGCGTGATCACGACATCCTCGTGATCACCGGGCGGCCCGAGGGGGCGGCTCCTGTAACAAGGGGGTACTTCCGATGAACATGACCAAGCTGGGAACCATGGCAGCCCTGCCGCTTCTGGTGGCTTCGGCCGGACTCATGGCCACCGCTCCGGCGGCCGGCGCGGCGACCTCGGTGGCTGCCGCCTGTACGCACCCGGCGTGGCAGAACAAGTCCGGCGGTGAGGGCACCGCCGCGGGCAGCACCGCGCTGGTCCGCACCGGCCCGAGTTCCGACTGCGGCGTCACCGCCGAGGTCGGCACCTCCGTGACGCTGTTCTACCACTGCTGGGTGACCAACTCGGCCGGCAACCAGTGGACCCACGTGCGGATCGACGGCACGCAGATCAACGGCTGGGTGTACAACGGCAACCTGGACGACGGCGGCTCGCAGGCCGCCGACAACAAGTGCAGCTGACGTCACGCGGGGGCCGGGCGTGTCTGATCTGACGTAGAACGACTGTGTGCCGCCACCCCTGGCCGGGTGGCGGCACACAGTCGTTGCCGGTAACCGATTCCGCGCCGCGGTCGTTCAGCCTGCCTGGCCCATGCCTGCCGCGTTGGGCCAGCTCTGGGCGGCGGGCCAGCCTGTTGCCGGGGCCGGGGCGAGGCCCTGGGGCGGGCCGGTGGTGCCGCGGACCTGGGCGGCCGTGAGGCCGTTGCGGGCCGGTATGCCGGTCGGGGTGGGCTGCTGGCTCATCGGCTGCTGAGGCTGCGGCGGCTGTTGCGGTTGCTGGGGCTGGGGCTGCTGCATCTGGGGCTGGGGGACCTGCTGCGGTTGCGGCTGCATCGGCGGCTGCATCTGCATGCCCGGGCCGCCGTAGCTCTGGGCGCCCTGACCGCCGTAACTCTGGGCGCCGGCGCCGCCGTAACTCTGTGCGCTCGCGCCGCCGTAGCTCTGCGCGGACATCGCCGCCGGCATCTGCATTCCGGTGCCGCCGGACTGCATGGCGGCGGGCATCTGCATGGGGGCCGGCATGCCGGTACCGGCTGCCGCGGCGGCTGCAAGCCCCGGCATACCGGTACCGAGGGCCTGAGCGGCAAGGCCCGGCATACCGCCCCCGTTGGTGGCACTGACCAGCCGGTCCACCGCCGCCGTACCCGAGCTGTAGTTGGTCGCTGCGCTCAGCTCGGGTACGGCGGCTCCCCTCCTGGTCCCGTAGAGCACCTGTTCCAGGCCGGACACCAGGCGACGTACGTCCACCTGGGGGCGCACCACGAGACGCACGAAGCGGCTGGACGAGCCGATCTTGTTGCCGCACTCGCGGATCAGGATGCGATGCTCGGTGAGCATGCGGTCCCGGACCACGGTGCCCTCGGCGCCGACGGGGAGGCGCACGAAGAGGAAGTTGCCCTGGGACGGGTAGACCGTCAGGCCGGGCAGGGAGGAGAGCTGGCTCGCCATGTCGAGGCGGTCGCGGCGCACCTGGTGGAGGCTCTGCATGTACTCCTGGCCGTGGTGCTTGAGCATGAACACCACGTACTCGGCGAAGGCGTTGAGGTTCCACTTCGGCAGCATCGAGCGGACCCGGCCGGCGAGCGACGGGTTGGCGACCATGTAGCCGAAGCGGATGCCGTGCAGACCGAAGTTCTTGCCGAGGCTGCGCAGGACGATGACGTTGGGGCGGATCATCGCCTCCTGCACGACGCTCGGTTCCGCCTCCGCGTCGGCGAACTCGAGGAACGACTCGTCGATCACGATCAGATCGAGGTCGGCCATCGCGTCCATGAACTGCACGAGCGCGTGCTTGTGCAGGAAGCCGCCGTCGGGGTTGTTCGGGTTGCAGATGACGGCGACGCGCGTGCCGCGGGTCCGTATGAACTCGGCGTACTGCGCGAGGTCGAGGGCGAAGCCGCTGGACTCCTGGAGCGGGAACATGTCGACCCGCTTGCCGGTCTCCATGGGCTGGTCGGTCCAGCGGCCGAACGTGGGGACGGGGACGGCGAGGGACTCACGGACGAGCAAGTGGTCGATCCACGTGATCAGTTCGGTCGAGCCGTTGCCCATCGCGACTGCCTGCGGGGGCAGTTGGAGCAGATTGCACAGCTCGGCGGTGATCGTGTCGGCGCTGCTCGGGTAGTACGTGATGATGTCGCGCAACCGGGCCGACATGGTGTCCATCATGGCCGGCGTGGGGAAGTACGGGTTGCACGGAATGCAGAAGTCGACCGGACCGGTCCCGTCGCTCTCGCGTGCCAGCGCAGCCATCGAGGGGCTGTGCGCCGACGTGCTGCGAAACAGCGAGGTGACGTTGTCGGCCATGGAACCTCCGTATGTGGCGAACCCGTTGGGGAGGACGGGCCCTCCGGCTGTGGGTGGCCCGCGCGGGGGAGCACGGGCCGCCCTTGGATACGGATGGCTGTGGGGCGCTGTTCAACCGCTGTGGTTTTGATGGGAAATTGTGAAACCCCTGTGAAACCGATCACCGGCGACGACGGTCACGCGTCGAACGAATGCACCGTCGTCGACCGGTACGTCTCGCCGGGGCGCAGGACCGTCGAGGGGAAGTCGGGCCTGTTCGGCGAGTCCGGGTGGTGCTGGGTCTCCAGGCACAGGGCGTCGCCCTGGCGGTAGACGGCGCCGCCGGTGCCGACGAGGGTGCCGTCGAGGAAGTTGCCCGAGTAGAACTGGATGCCCGGTTCGGTCGTCGAGATGCGCAGCGTGCGCCCGGACGACGGGTCCTTGAGGGTGGCGACGTGCTCCGGCTGGGCCGTACTGCCCTTGTCGAGCGCCCAGTTGTGGTCGAACCCCTTGGCGTACAGCAGCTGCTGGTCGGCGTTGCGGAGGTCCTCGCCGATCGTCTTGGCGGCACGGAAGTCGAAGGGGGTGCCCGCGACCTCGGTGAGCTCACCGGTGGGGATGAGGCCGGGGCCGACGGGGGTGTAGCGGGCGGCGGCGATCTCCAGCTCGTGGTCGTGGACCGGGCCGCTGCCCTCGCCCGCGAGGTTCCAGTAGACGTGACTGGTGAGGTTGACGACGGTGACCTTGTCGGTGGTCGCCTCGTAGTCGATCCGCCAGTCGCCCTGCCCGGTGAGGGTGTAGGTGACCTTCACCCGGAGCGTGCCGGGGTAGCCCATCTCGCCGTCGGCGCTCACATAGGACAGGTACAGGCCGACGTCCGGCCCGTCGGTGAAGGGCTCGATGTCCCACACCCGCTTGTCGAAGCCCTCGGCGCCGCCGTGCAGGCTGTTCTCGCCGTCGTTGACGGACAGCTGGTGGGCCTCGCCGTCGAGGGTGAACCTGCCGTCGGCCAGGCGGTTGCCGTACCGGCCGATCAGGGCGCCGAAGTACGGGCTGGAGGCGACGTACTCCTCGATGCCGGCGAAGCCCAGCGACACGTTCCGGTACTGGCCGTGCCGGTCCGGGAGCTCCAGGGACTGCACGGTCCCGCCGTACGACAGGACCTTCAGCCGGGTGCCGCCGTTCTCCAGCGACCAGCGGTGGATCTCGGTCCCGTCGGCGAGCTTGCCGAAGAGTTCCTTCACGGGGTTCCTGCCTCCCATGGCGTGGGTGTGAAAAGTAGACGTGAAAAGCCGAAGGGCCCCGCGGACAGGTTGCCCGCGGGACCCACGACCTGACGATTGCTTACGAACCGACCTTGCGCTTGTTCCACACGTCGAACCCGACCGCCGCCAGCAGCACCAGGCCCTTGATGACCTGCTGCCAGTCGGTGCCGACGCCGACGAGGTTCATACCGTTGTTCAGCACACCCAGGACCACACCGCCGATGATGGCGCCGAGGACGGTGCCGACACCGCCGCTCATCGACGCGCCGCCGATGTAGGCGGCCGCGATCGCCTCCAGCTCGAAGTTGAGGCCCGCCTTGGGCGAGGCCGCGTTGAAGCGGGCGGCGAAGACCAGACCGGCCAGGGCGGCCAGCATGCCCATGTTCACGAAGAGCAGGAAGACGACCTTCTTGTCCTTCACACCGGACAGCTTGGCCGCGGGCAGGTTGCCGCCGAGGGCGTAGACGTGACGGCCGATGATGGCGTTGCGCATCACGTAGCCGAAGCCGACGACCAGCGCGCCGAGGAGCAGCAGGACGATCGGGGTGCCCTTGTAGCTGGCGAGCAGCATGGTGACGGTGAGCACGGCCGCGGAGATCGCGACGAGCTTGAGGACGAACAGGTTCATCGGCGGCACGTCGAGCGCGAACTCCTGCTGCCGGCGCCGGTCGCGGAACTCCTGGAACACCACGAACGCGAGGAGGGCGAAGCCCAGCAGCAGCGTCAGGTTGTGGTAGTTGGTGTCCGGGCCGACCTCGGGGAGGAA
This sequence comes from Streptomyces sp. NPDC020898, assembly GCF_044333925.1. Classification (NCBI taxonomy): domain Bacteria; kingdom Bacillati; phylum Actinomycetota; class Actinomycetes; order Kitasatosporales; family Streptomycetaceae; genus Streptomyces; species Streptomyces sp. NPDC020898. The sequence continues at coordinate 760,595 of NZ_JBIRRV010000001.1, read as the reverse complement.
GCCGTTGGAGACCTTCTGCAGACCGTCGGGGAACGGGCCGAGGGTCTGGCCCTCCAGGAAGATCTCGGTGAGACCGCGGAAGACGAGCATGCCCGCCAGGGTCACGATGAACGACGGAATGCCGAGATACGAGATGAAGAACCCTTGTGCGGCACCGGCGGCGGCGCCCACGGCCAGACACAGCAGGACGGCCAGGGGCCACGCTATGTCGTTGTTGACCATGAACACGGCGGCCATCGAGCCTATGAACGCTGTCAGTGAGCCCACGGACAGGTCGATGTGGCCCGCGATGATGATCAGCATCATGCCGATCGCGAGGATCAGGATGTAGCTGTTCTGCAGCACCAGGTTGGAGACGTTGCGCGGCAGCAGCAGGTCGCCGTCGGTCCAGACGGCGAACAGTGCCACGATCAGGCCGAGGGCGATCAGCATGCCGTACTGCCGCATGTTGCGGCGCAGGCCGTCCAGCACCAGCTGGAGCAGGCCCCCGCCGGGCGCGGTCCCGCTCTTGCCGGGCGGCGCGGGGGCCGGCGTCTTGGCGGTCACATCGGTGCTCATCGCGTTACCTCTTTGTCCTTCGTCATCTGACGCATCAGCGATTCCTGCGAAGCCTCCGCCCGCGAGAACTCACCCGTCAGCCGTCCTGCGGCCATCGTGTAGATCCGGTCGCACATACCGAGCAGCTCCGGCAGCTCGGAGGAGATGAAGACGACCGCTTTGCCCTCGGCCGCCAGCTTGTCGATGACCGTGTAGATCTCGAACTTGGCGCCCACGTCGATCCCGCGGGTCGGCTCGTCCAGGATCAGGACCTCCGGCCCCGTGAAGATCCACTTGCTGAGGACGACCTTCTGCTGGTTGCCGCCCGACAGCTTGCCGACCGGCTCGAAGACGGTCGGCGCCTTGATGTTCATGGACTTGCGGAAGCCCTCGGAGACCTTCCGCTCCTCGTGCTCGTCGACCACACCGCGCTTGGTGACCTTGCTCAGGGCACTGAGCGAGATGTTGCGGTTGATGGTGTCGATGAGGTTGAGGCCGTAGTGCTTGCGGTCCTCGGTGACATAGGCGATGCCGTGCTTGACCGCCTCGGAGACGGTCTTCGTACGGATCTCCTTGCCGTCCTTGAGGACCGCGCCGTCCGCGTACCGGCCGTAGGTGCGCCCGAAGACGCTCATCGCGAGTTCGGTGCGCCCGGCGCCCATGAGGCCCGCGATACCGACGATCTCCCCGCGTCGCACGTTGATCGACACATCGTCGACCACCTTGCGCTGCTGGTCGATCGGGTGGTGCACGGTCCAGTTGCGGATCTCCAGGGCGGGCGCGGCGCCCTCCTCCGGCTGGTGCGGGGTCCGCTCCGGGAAGCGGTTTTCGAGGTCGCGGCCCACCATGCCGCTGATGATCCGGTCCTCGGTGGTCTCCGCGGCCTTCACATCGAGCGTCTCGATGGTCTGGCCGTCGCGCAGGATGGTCACGGAGTCCGCGACCGCCGAGATCTCGTTCAGCTTGTGGGAAATGATGATCGAGGTGATGCCCTGATCCTTCAGACCCAGGATGAGCTCCAGGAGCTTGCCGCTGTCCTCGTCGTTCAGGGCAGCCGTCGGCTCGTCCAGGATGAGCAGCTTCACCTTCTTCGAGAGCGCCTTGGCGATCTCGACGAGCTGCTGCTTGCCCACACCGATGTCGGCGACCCGCGTCTGCGGGTTCTCGTCGAGCCCGACCCGCCGCAGCAGCTCGGTGGCGTGCCGCAGCGTCTCGTTCCAGTTGATGAACCCGCGCGTAGCCTGCTCGTTGCCGAGGAAGATGTTCTCCGCGATGGACATGTAGGGCACCAGGGCCAGTTCCTGGTGGATGATCACGATGCCGTGGTGCTCACTGGCCCTGATGTCCTTGAAGGAGACGACCTCCCCTTCGAAAAGGATGTCCCCCTCGTAGGTTCCGTGCGGGTGGACGCCGGAGAGGACCTTCATCAAGGTCGACTTGCCGGCGCCGTTCTCCCCGCAGATGGCATGGACCTCGCCCTGACGGACGGTCAGTGTGACGTCCGACAGCGCTTTTACGCCGGGAAAGGTCTTGACGATCGAGCGCATTTCCAGGACGGGTCCCGCCATGGTCGTGCCTTCCAATCCTTAGAGTGCGGCGGTTAGTTGAGGTCGCCGGCCTTGATGTAGCCCGAGTCGACGACGACCTTCTGGTAGTTCTCCTTGTCCACGCTCACCGGCACCAGCAGGTAGGCGGGAACGACCTTCGCGCCGTTGTCGTACGTCTTGGTGTCGTTCGTCTCCGGCGTCTTGCCGGAGAGCGCCGCGTCCACCATGTTCGAGGCCACCTTGGCGAGCTCGCGGGTGTCCTTGTAGACGGTCATCGACTGCTCGTCGGCGATGATCGACTTCACCGAGGCGACCTCGGCGTCCTGGCCGGTGACGACCGGCAGCGGCTTGCTCTTGGAGCCGTAGTCGTCCGACTTCAGCGCGGACAGGATGCCGATGGAGATACCGTCGTACGGCGAGAGCACCGCGTCGACCCGCTCGGTCTTGTACGCCGCGGTCAGGATGTCGTCCATGCGCTTCTGCGCGGTGCCGCCGTCCCAGCGGAGCGTCGTGACCTGGGTCAGGGCGGTCTGGCCGGAGCGGACGACGAGCTTCTTCTCGTCGATGTACGGCTGCAGGACCTTCATCGCGCCGCCGAAGAAGTACTTCGTGTTGTTGTCGTCGTTCGAGCCGGCGAAGAGCTCGATGTTGAACGGGCCCTTCTTGGAGTCGTCCGCGAGGCCGAGCTTGTCCACGATGTACTGGCCCTGGAGCTCGCCGACCTTCTCGTTGTCGAAGGACGCGTAGTAGTCCACGTTCTTCGTGCCGAGGATCAGGCGGTCGTAGGAGATGACCGGGATCTTGGCGTCGGCGGCCTGCTGGAGCACGTTGTTCAGCGACTTGTTGTCGATGGCCGCGATGATCAGGGCCTTCACGCCCTGCGTGATCAGGTTCTCGACCTGCGACACCTGCTGGTCGGGGTCGTCCTCACCGAAGACCAGCTGGGTCTTGTAGCCCCTCGACTCCAGGTCCTTGACCACGTTGGCGCCGTCGGCGATCCAGCGCTCGGAGGACTTGGTCGGCATCGCGATGCCGATGGTGCCGCCCTTGGCGTCGTCCGAGCTGGTCTCGCTGCCACCCTCGCCGCTCTGGCCACAGGCGGAGAGGGAGAGGGCGAGGGCGGCGGAGGTGGCTATGGCGGAGAGTGCGGCTCTGCGAGTACGCATGATCATCATCCTTGATGTCTAGGGGCCGGAGCGGTCCGGCGGCACAGGCGCCCTGGAGGCGGTGCGAGGGGAGACCGAGAGGGGCAGTCGTGTCGGAGTCTGTGCGACTGCGTCGGGTTTTGTGAAGAGGGGTTGTCCGTAACGTTATGCAGGCGTTTCGAACCGCTTCAGCGCGCCGGGCAGCCGTGAGCCGAGCGGCGCCATGTCGCCGTCCGCTCCGTGCCGCGCCAGCAGGTCCAGGGCGAGCCGGCCGCGCCGCACTCTCTCCTTGGCCGTGTTCAGGGTCAGGTCGCGCATGTGGTGACCATAGGGGTAGATCCCGGGTGCCTTCGACAGACCGAACTTCAGGTACAGCGGTGCGCCGCGCCGGATCAGCTCGGCGACCTCGTACATCCGCACATAGCCGCCGAGATCGTCCGGGGCCTCGATGTACATGTCCATCGGAGCGGCCGACACCCGCCGGATCTCGGTGAGGTGATCGAGCGTCAGATCGCTCGGCACGTTGATCGAGTCGCCGCCGAGGTTCTCGTACACGGCGTACGCGGTCGGGTTCACCGGACCGATCAGCGCCGACACCTTCAGCGTCGTGTCGGCCGGGATGATCCCGGCGAGCCGCGCCCGGTGCAGGGTCCACAGCACGCCCTCGTCGGCGACGAGGAGGCACTGCACCCCCAGCTCGGTCGCGCGCACGGCGTCCTCGACACACCCGGCGACCGCGTCATGGCCCCGGGCGCGCAGCCCGGCACCGCGCGAGTCGGTACGGGTGGAGGCGCCGATGTCCCAGGTGCCGCGCGGGCCGGTGAACAGGCAGAGCTCGATGTCACGCTCGGCGGTCGCCTCGACCATCTCGGTGATCTCGGCGTCGGTGAGCATCCAGACACCGCTGCCCTGGCTGATCCGGTGGATCGGCACATCGAGCCGCGAGGCCTCCTTGAGGACCACGCCGAGCGCCTCGGGCCCCTCGCAGGAGGGAACCTCGGTGCGCCAGCTGCCGCCGCCGGGGAAGGAGTGCGGAGAGGCGTCGGAGGGGTCGAGGGCGGGCGCGCTCAGGCCGAGCGCGGCGAGCGCCTGCTCGCCGGGCCGGCGGGCTGCGGGGGCGGTGGTGTCGGTCACAATCTGTCCTTCAGGTTCGACAGGAGCGGCAAGTTCGGCGGTTCGGCGGTTCGGCGGTTCGGTGTTTCGGACGAGGTTCGCGGCTCTGGTTGTGCAAGCTCTGGGGCTGCAGGGCTTTGGTTGTACGCCGGTACGGAGTCGTCAGGTACCCCGTACCGGCGTACGGCTCAGGGGTGTGTCATGGCCGCAGCAGGACCTTTCCGACCTTCGGATCGCCGGACCCCACCAGCTCGATGGCCTGCGGGAACTCCTCCAGCGGCAGCTCGTGCGTGACGAGCGGCAGCGGATCGAGGAGCCCGGCTCCGAAGACCCGCACCGTGTGCGCCCAGGCGTCCGGCGCCGCACCGAAGACGGTGTGCACCTCCAGCTGCCGTACGACGAGATCGGTCGGGTCGAGCCCGTCCGCACCCGCGGCCGGGATCCCCGTGAGGACCAGCCGGCCGCCGCGCCGCAGCAGGGCGGCGGCGGTGCGCGCCGCGTCCGCGGACCCGGCGGTCTCGATGACGACGTCGAAGTCGTCGGGCAGTTCCTGATCCTTGGTACGGAACTCCGTGGCACCGAACTTCTTCGAGAGCTCCGCCCGGTCCGGTCGCGTCCCCACGACCAGCAGCTCGGACGGCGAGCCGGCCTTCAGGAACTGAACGGCGAACATGCCGAGCGTCCCGGTGCCGACCACGGCGACCCGCTCACCCGGAACGGCGTTCGCCTTGAGCGCGGCGGCCGCGATGCACGCGGCCGGCTCCAGCAGTGCCGCCGCCGTCAGATCCGCGTCGTCCGAGAGGACGTGCAGCAGACGGGCGGGCAGCGTGAGGGTGGTGGCCATGGCGCCCGGCTGGGTGAACCCGGTCTCCTCGTACCCGGCCGTGCACAGGGTGGTCTCGCCCGCGTGACAGCGGTCGCACACCTGGCAGTTCCGGAAGCCCTCGCCGACGACCTTGCGGCCTACGAGAGCCGACGGCACCCCGGCCCCGACGGCCGCGACCGTCCCGGACCACTCGTGGCCCGGGATGAGCGGGTAACGGACGTACCCCTCGGGGCGGTTGCCCTGGTAGACCTCGCGGTCGCTGCCGCAGATCCCGGAGGCGTGCACGCGGACCAGGGCCTCACCGGGCTCCGGCTGCCGAGGCTCGTGCGGCACCAGACGGTGCTCGCCCGGAGCCTCGATCACCACGGCGCTGCTCACTTGGCGCCCTTCGGCTTGCGCTGCTCCCAGCCGTCGGCCCACAGGTCGAACCGGGCCTGCTGCTGCGGGAACTCCGCCGCCGCGTCCACGTCCAGCTCGACACCGAGGCCGGGCTTGTCGGAGAGGTGGAAGTAGCCGTCCACGACCTCCGGCGCCCCCGAGACGACCTTCTTGATGTCCGCGTCCGCGAAGTCGTTGAAGTGTTCGAGGATCTTGAAGTTCGGCGAGCTGAACCCGACCTGGAGGGAGGCTGCCGTCAGGACCGGCCCGCCCACGTTGTGCGGCGCGACCAGCACGTAGTGCGCCTCGGCGGTCGCGGCCAGCTTGCGGGTTTCCCAGATGCCGCCGATGTGGCCGACGTCGGGCTGGATGATGTCCACGGCCTGGCTCTCGAAGAGCTCCCGGAACTCCACCCGGTCGTGGATCCGCTCACCTGTGGCGACCGGGATGTCGACCTTGGCGGCGACCTTCTCCAGCGCCTTCAGGTTCTCCGGCGGGCAGGGCTCCTCCAGCCACGCGGGCTTGAAGGGCGCCAGTTCCTTGGCGAGACGGATGGCGGTGGCGGGGGAGAAGCGGCCGTGCATCTCCAGCATCAGCTCGGAGTCCGGCCCGATGGCGTCGCGCACGGCCTCGATCAGGGAGACCGCGTACAGGCTCTGCGCGTGGTCCAGCTCGAAGTGGCCGGTCCCGAAGGGGTCGATCTTGAGCGCCTTGTAGCCGCGCTCCATGACCTGCTGGGCCGCCTTGTGGTACGCCTCCGGCGTGCGCTCGGTGGTGTACCAGCCGTTGGCGTACGCCTTGACCTTGTCGGTGACCTTGCCGCCGAGCAGCTGCCACACCGGTACCCCGAGGGCCTTGCCCTTGATGTCCCAGCAGGCCATCTCGATGACGGCGATGCCGGACATCACGATCTCGCCGGCGCGCCCGTAGTCGCCGAACTTCATACGGCGGACCAGGTCCTCGATGGCGAACGGGTCGGACCCGAGAATGTGGTTCTGCTCCGCCTCACGCAGATAGCCGAGCAGCGCGTCGGTGTGGCCCAGCATGCGGGTCTCGCCGACGCCGGTGAGCCCCTCGTCGGTGTGCACCTGGACGTAGGTCAGGTTCCGCCACGGCGTCCCGACCACGTGCGTGCTGATTCCCGTGATGCGCACGGCACTCCCTGCCTCTGTGTCTGTTCGAGATATCGTCACTTGTTCGAAATGCTGTCGTGACAGTAAGGACGGCCCGGTCTGGGTGTCAATGGGTCGAACCCACAACGGTTTGTTCGCGTGACCAAAACGCCGGCTGTCGAACCCGCCTGCCGGGCCTCCAGGGCCACACCCAGGCACGTTACTGGTCGCCCGGCGGTGGGGGTGTCCGTTCGCCGCGTTATCCAACCGTGACGCCCTCCCTGTTGCAGCCCTCTTGACCGCCGTCAATTGTTAGCGCTCACAATGACCTCCGCATTCACCAGTTTGTTTCGCCAACGGCATCAAGGAGGTACGAGCTCGTGTCGGCAGTGCCCCAACACGCCATCCCGCCCGGTGCCTTCGGGCTTCCCGGAACCACGGAGTGAAGCCGACGGCGCGGAACGAACCGCCCGCCCCGCAGGACTTATCGCCAGACGATCACCAAGGAGGTGCGGCCGTGACCCACACCCAGCTCCGGCCGCCCACCATGGCCGACGTGGCACGCGTGGCCGGTGTGTCCCACCAGACCGTGTCCCGCGTGCTGGGGGACCACCCCAACGTGCGGGACGAGACCCGGGCCAGGGTGCAGCGCGCGATCGAGGAGATGGGCTACCGCCGCAACTCCTCCGCACGGGCCCTGGTGACCCGGCGCACCCGGACCCTGGGCGTGGTCGCCTCCAACACCACGCTCTACGGACCCGCCAGCACGCTGTTCGCGCTGGAGGAGGCGGCGCGTGCCGAGGGGTACGTCGTCTCGACGGTCAGTCTGCGCAGGCTGACGGTGGAGACGCTGTCCGAGGCCGTGGACCACCTCAGCGAGAGCGGGGTGGAGGGAGTGATCGCCCTCGCCCCGCAGCGCTCGGCGGTCGAGGCCCTCACCAAGCTCCGCCGGCCCTTCCCGGTGGTGGCCGTGGGCACCGGGTCGGGCGTGCAGATCCCCAGCGTCAACGTGGATCAGCACCTGGGCGCACGGCTGGCCACCGGCCATCTGCTCGCCGCAGGCCACCGCACGGTCTGGCATCTCGCCGGGCCCGAGGACTGGCAGGAGGCGGCGGACCGCGCCGACGGCTGGCGGGCCACCCTCGAAGAGGCGGGCGTCGAACCGCCACTGCCCCTGAGGGGTGACTGGAGTCCGTTGTCGGGCTACCGTGCGGGCCAGGAACTGGCCGGCTGGGTGGGCCGCGGTCTCACCGCTGTCTTCGTCGCCAACGACCAGATGGCACTGGGGGTGCTGCGGGCCCTGCGTGAGGCGGGAGTGCGCACTCCCCAGGACGTCGCGGTGGCCGGCTTCGACGACATCCCGGAGTCGGAGTTCTTCGCTCCGCCGCTCACCACCGTCCGGCAGGACTTCGCGACGGTGGGCAAACGGAGCATCGCCCTGCTGCTCGATCTCATCGAGGGGCGGACACCCTCCGGGACCTCCCGGGTCGCCATCGAGCCCCAACTCGTCGTCCGGGCAAGCACTTTCCCGTACATCCCTCAACCGGGGACCGCTCCCGGCTGAGGGGGCACCAACGGCACCGATCCGCACCGACCGCTCGCTTTCCACTCACCGGTGCGGCCGACATTTCGAACAATGATCGACAGGCTGGACGCAGCGCGGCCGGTCCCATCGAGTACCAGTGGTCCGTCCAGGACCGGCTCTTCAAAGGAGAAGACATGCTCAACAGAAGGAACTTCCTCACCGCGGCGGTCGGCGTGGCGGCTGCGACGGGCCTGGCGGCCTGCGCCAAGGAGGACGAGGGTTCCTCGGACTCCGCCGGCAGCGGTGGCAGCAAGGCCATCGTCCTCGGCTTCTCCCAGGTCGGCTCGGAGAGCGGCTGGCGCAGCGCCAACACCGACTCGGTGAAGGACGCGGCCAAGACCGCGGGCTACACCCTCAAGTTCTCCGACGCGCAGCAGAAGCAGGAGAACCAGATCTCCGCGATCCGCAGCTACATCACCCAGGGCGTGGACGTCATCGCCTTCTCGCCGGTGGTCGTCACCGGCTGGGACGCGGTGCTCAAGGAAGCCAAGGCGAAGAAGATCCCCGTGGTCCTCACCGACCGCTCCGTCGAGACCTCCGACGAGTCCCTCTTCGTGACCCTGGTCGGCTCGGACTTCACGGACGAGGGCCGCCGCGCCGCCAAGATCCTGGAGAAGGTCCTGGATGTGGCCGGCCACAAGGGTGCCGTGAAGATCGCCCAGCTGGAGGGCACCACCGGTGCCGCCCCCGCGATCGAGCGCGCCAAGGGCTTCAAGGAGGTCATGGAAGCCGACCACGCGGACGACTGGAAGATCGTCGTCAGCCAGACCGGTGACTTCACCCGCGCCGGCGGCAAGCAGGTCATGGCCGCCTTCCTCCAGTCCAACCCGGACATCAACGTGCTGTTCGCGCACAACGACGACATGGGCATCGGCGCCATCCAGGCCATCGAGGCCGCCGGCAAGAAGCCCGGCAAGGACATCCTGATCGTCACGATCGACGGCGTGAAGGACGGCTTCATCGCGATGTCCGAGGGCAAGATCAACGCCATCGTCGAGTGCAACCCGCTGCTCGGCCCCCAGCTGATGGAGGTCGTCCAGAAGGTCAAGGACGGCGAGACCGTCGAGCGCTGGATCAAGACCAAGGAGGGCGACTTCATGCAGGACCAGGCGAAGGCCGCGCTCCCCACCCGTAAGTACTGACCGACCGCACCCACCGGCAGGGAGCCCCCGTCCGACGAACCCTCGGTCGAGGGGGCTGTCCAGGAGGCTCCCTGCGGGCCTGAACGAGATCGATGACGAAATCGATGAGGAGCGCTGCGATGGCAGAGCCGCTACCCGTCCTGGAGATGACGGGCATAGTCAAAGAATTTCCGGGGGTAAGGGCTCTGTCGGGCGTCGACTTCCGGCTCTTCCCCGGCGAGATACACGCCCTGATGGGCGAGAACGGCGCCGGCAAGTCCACCCTGATCAAGGTGCTGACCGGCGTCTACGCGCTGGACGGCGGCACGGTCACCCTCGACGGGAAGACCGTCCGGATCGGCAGCCCCCTCCAGGCGCAGCAGGCCGGCATCAGCACCGTCTACCAGGAGGTGAACCTCTGCCCCAACCTGTCGGTGGCGGAGAACATCTTCATCGGACGTGAACCCACCCGCTTCGGCCGCATCCAGTGGAAGCGCATGCGCAAGGAGGCCGCGGAGCTCGTCGACCGCCTCGGCCTCGACATCGACGTCACCGCGCCCCTGTCCTCGTACCCGCTGGCCGTGCAGCAACTGGTCGCGATCGTACGGTCGGTGGGCACCGGCGACAGCGACGGCGCGGGCGCCGGCACCAAGGTGCTGGTACTCGACGAACCGACGTCCAGCCTCGACCGCGACGAGGTCCTCGAACTGTTCCGCCTCATGCGGCAGCTCCGGGACGAGGGCGTCGCGATCCTGTTCGTCTCGCACTTCCTGGACCAGATCTACGAGATCTGCGACCGGATGACCGTCCTGCGCAACGGCACCCTCGTCGGCGAGCACCTGGTGAGCGAACTCGACCAGGTCGGACTGATCCAGCTCATGATCGGCAAGGCGATGGACCAGCTGGAGGAGCTCCACGAGCACCAGCTGCACGCCGACGTCGGCGAGACCCTGCTCACGGCGGACGGTCTCGGCAGGACGGGCGGAGTCGCCCCCTTCGACCTGGAGATCAAGAAGGGCGAGGTCCTCGGCCTGGCCGGCCTGCTCGGCTCCGGCCGCACCGAACTCGCCCGGCTGCTCTTCGGCGCCGACCAGCCCGACAGCGGCAAGGTCACCATCGGCGGCAAGCAGGTCTCGATGAGCGCCCCGAACGACGCGATAAACGCTGGCGTCGCCTTCTGCTCGGAGAACCGCAAGACCGAGGGCCTGGTACCCGACCTGACGGTCCGGGAGAACATCATCCTCGCCCTCCAGGCGTCCCGCGGCTGGACCCGGCCCATCCCGGCCGCCCAGCGCGACGAACTGGTCGACAAGTACATCAAGGCGCTGGACATCCGCCCCGCCAACCCGGAGGCCCGCGTAGGCAAGTTGAGCGGCGGCAACCAGCAGAAGGTGCTCCTCGCCCGCTGGCTGATCACCCAGCCCAAGCTGCTGATCCTGGACGAACCGACGCGAGGCATCGACGTCGGCGCGAAGGCGGAGATCCAGAAGCTCGTGGTCTCGCTCTCCGAGGAAGGCATGGCAGTGCTGTACATCGCGGCCGAACTGGAGGAGGTACTCCGGCTCAGCCACACCATCGGCGTGCTGCGCGACCGCAAGCTGGTCGCCCAGCTCGCCAACGGGCCCGAGATCACCCCCACCCGGATCCTGGAGACCATCGCGAGCGGAGAGCACCAGTGACCACCACGCCCACTCCTCCTGCCGCCGCCCGCTGGCGAACGCTGACGCAGCATCACCTGTTCTGGCCGGTCGCCGTGCTGGTCCTCCTGCTGCTGATCAACGTTCCCTTCACCCCCGACTTCTTCTCGATCAAGATGACGGACGGCCACCTCTACGGCAGCCTCGTCTCGATCGTGCTGTTCGGCTCGCCGCTGATCCTGGTGGCGGTCGGCATGACCCTGGTCATCGCGACCGGCGGCATCGACCTCTCGGTCGGCGCGGTGGTCGCCATCACCGGCGCCCTGACGTGTTCCTACATCAGCGACCAGTCCGACCAGGACGCCCTGTCAGGCGTCTTCCTGGCGATGGGCATCGGCCTGGTGGCCGCGGTGGTCTGCGGCCTGTGGAACGGCTTCCTGGTGGCCAGGATGGGCATCCAGCCCATCATCGCGACCCTCATCATCATGGTCGCGGGCCGAGGCGTGGCCCAGCTGATCACCGACGGCCAGATCATCACCATCAACAGCGAGCCGTACAAGCTGATCGGCGGCGGCTACTGGCTGACCCTGCCCTTCTCCATCTTCGTCGTGGCCGCGGTCGTGGCCATCACGGTGGCACTGACCCGCCGTACGGCCCTCGGCCTGCTGGTCGAGTCGGTCGGCGGCAACGCGGAGGCCAGCCGCCTGGTGGGCATCCGGTCGATGCGCATCAAGATCATGGTGTACGTGTTCTGCGCGCTGTGCGCCGGCATCGCGGGCCTGATGATCAGCTCCAACACCTCGGCCGCGGACGGCAACAACGCCGGTCTGTGGATCGAGCTGGACGCGATCCTCGCCGTCGTCATCGGCGGTACGTCGCTGCTCGGCGGCCGGTTCTCCATCGGCGGCACGGTGGTGGGCGCCCTCGTCATCCAGACCCTGACCACCACGATCTACACGATCGGCGTGCCGACCCAGACCAACCTGGTCTTCAAGGCCGCCGTCGTCATCGTCGTCTGCCTGCTCCAGTCCCCGAAGTTCCGCGAGAAGGTCTTCGGCAACAAGTTCGGCTCCGGCGCGAAGGGTACGACGGGAAGCGGCACCCCGTCCGCCACCCCGGCGGACACCGCTCCGGCCACCGCGGCAGCCCCCAAGATGGAGGTGTCGTGATGAGCACGGCCACCAAGAGCCCCAAGTCCCCCAAGGCACACGACAGTCGTCCGGCCACGAACACGATGTCCCAGGCCGCGCGGCTGCTCGGCGACCGGCGGTTGCCCGTCCTGGTGACCGCCTCGCTCTTCCTCGCGATGTACGTCGTGGGCCTGAGCCGGTACCAGAACTACGGTTTCGGCGAACCGCAGGTCTTCCTCAACCTGTTCATCGACAACGGCTACCTCCTGGTCGCCGCGGTGGGCGCCACCTTCGTGATCCTCTCCGGCGGCATCGACCTCTCCGTCGGCTCGGTGATCGGCTTCACGACCATGCTCACGGCATGGCTGGTGGAGAAGCAGGGCCTGCCCATCCTGGTCGTCATCCCCATCGCGCTGGGCGTGGGGGCCTTCGGCGGCTTCCTGATGGGCTACGTGATCCACAACTTCGAGATCCAGCCCTTCATCGTGACCCTCGCCGGCCTGTTCCTCTTCCGGGGCCTGTGCCTGATCATCAGCAAGGAGTCGATCGCCATCGACGACTCCTCGGTGAGCAGCATGGCGCAGGCGCAGGCGCAACTGGGGTTGGGCTTCCTGTCGATCGGCGCGATCATCGCGCTGGTGGTCCTGGCCATCGCCTTCTACGTCCTCCACTACACGCGCTTCGGACGGCGCGTGTACGCCATCGGCGGCAACGAGAACTCGGCCATGCTGATGGGCCTGCCCCAGGGCGGCACCAAGATCGCCGTCTACACGGTGAGCGGCTTCTGCTCGGCCCTGGCCGGTCTGCTCTTCACCCTGTACATCCAGTCCGGCGACCCGCTGCACGCGACCGGCATGGAGCTCGACGCGATCGCCGCGGTCGTCATCGGCGGCACGCTGCTGACGGGCGGCTCGGGCTATGTCCTGGGCACGCTGTTCGGCGTCCTGGTCCTGGGCCTGATCAAGAGCATCATCCAGTTCGAGGGCACGCTCAGCTCCTGGTGGACGAAGATCGCCACGGGTGTGCTGCTGTGCGCGTTCATCCTCATCCAGCGGGCGATGACGACCCGTAAGAAAACCTGAACCGAAGGGTCGCCGACCCCTTCGCCCCGGAGCGGTCCGTCGTGTGACGGGCCGCTCCGGCGTGTCGGAAAAAGGCACAGAATAGTCAGGCTTTGGCCTCAACTGGGCAAACTCGGAAGACCGGTTCCGCACAGAACCTTCACGGAGACCCCTAGGAACGTTCCCCGTGCGGAACTTAGTCTTCCCGCGTCATGGACTACTGCCACCAATGCCAGCGGCACCTCAACGGGGCACTTGCCTGCCCCGGGTGCGGCGAATCGATCGCCCCCCTCCGCTCCTACCCGGAGGAGACCGACGCGCGCCCGGAAGCGGAAGCGGCCGCGAGTACGGACACCCCCGCAGGCGGTGCCGACGAGGTACGGCGTCCTGGGCGGGCGGCAGCCCGGAAGGCGGGCCGCGGACGAGGGCGCGGACGCGAGGTCGCCGTCGCCGAGACCGCAGCCGCAGACGTCGACGAGTACGAGGACGAGGACCAGTACGAGGACGAGGCCGCCCCCGGACAGGCGGCAGGCAGCCGACGTGACCGCAAGGCCGCGGCGCACCGGCGGCGACGGAAGCGGGCGCTCCTCGTCGTCGCGGGGTTCGTGCTCGCGGCGGGCGGACTGAGCCTCGCCGAACTGGGCATAGACGCGCCGGGATCGAACCCGACGCCCGCGGTGGCCGGCGGCGAGACAGCGGACGGCGCGGCGACGACGGAGGCCGGCGGCGACACGGAGGAGCCACTCTCCGACGAGTCACCGTCAACGGACGACGACCCGTCGGACTCCGCGTCCCCGTCCCCGTCGGTATCCCCGTCGGCGTCGGAGAGCTCGGGGTCCCCGTCCCCGTCGGACGAGGCGACCAGGAGCAGGGACCCGCAGTCGGCCCCGATCGGTACGAGACCGGCGCCGACGACGACGGACGAGCCCTCGACCACCCCGACGGACTCGACAACCCCGTCCCCGGACCCGACGCCGGCGGACCCGACCCCGGAACCGTCGCCTTCGGAGACGTGCCAGCAGTTTCTTTGGTGGTGCAGCTAGGAACTGGCGGCGTTTCAGGTACGTCCAGCGCGTCCGGCGCCCGAGAGGCGACGCGGATACCGCCCAGGCCGTGTTTCCCACCCGCCCATCCGTCTCGGCCCGTTTGTCAGGTGCGCTCGAACTTCTCGGTGCCGACCGGCATTTCCAGCTCCCGCGGGCGACAGAAAGTACTCGAGTCGGCCTGCCCGGCGTCACGACCCGCGGAGCGAACCCGCCCCGACCCAGCGGTGATAGGCGTCCACGTCGACATTGCTGCCGCACACGATGGTGACCACGTGCCGGCCGGCGAAGCGGTCACGGTCTTCGAGGACGGCCGCGAGGCCGAGCGCGGCCGACGGTTCGACGACGAGGCCGGCGTGGTCGAGGAGCATCCGCATCCCGGCGACGATCGACGCCTCCTGGACCAGGACGGCGTCGTCGGCGACCAGGAGGAGGTCGTCCAGGACGGCCCGGAGGGGACGCCGGCCGGCGACGCCGTCGGCGATGGTGTCGGTCGACTCGGTGGTGACGACGCGCCGCCCGCGCCAGGAGTGTGTCATCGCCGGTGCGCCCAGCGGCTGGACGCAGATCACCTCGACTCCGGGAGCCAGGGCCTTCACCACATGACCCACGCCGGTGGCCAGCGCCCCGCCACCGAGAGCGATCAGGACGGCGTCGAACGCCGGCACGGTGTCCACCAGTTCCAGGCCGATCGTCGCCGCGCCCTCACAGGTCTCGATGTCCAGGCTGTCCTCGACCAGCCGGATGCCCTCGTACCGCGCGATGGCCACCGCCCGGTCGCGAGCCATCTCGTGGTCGCCGTTCACCAGTTCCAGCGTGGCGCCCAGCGCGCGGATGCGATCGAGCTTGGCCACCGTCGCGTGGCGGGATGCCACGACGGTCACGTCGAGCCCCCGGCCGCGACCGGACCAGGCGAGGGCCTGACCAAGATTGCCCGCGCTGGCGCACACGACGGCGCGCGGACCGTGCTCCGCGAGCAGGCTCGCGACGACCTCGGTGCCGCGGCCCTTGAAACTGCGGACCGGGTTCGCCGTTTCGAGCTTGATGCTCACCGCGCACCCGAGGCCGGGCTCCAGCGCCTCACAGCGGTACAACGGCGTGTCGAGAAACATCGGGTCGATCACCCGGCGGGCCGCCCGGATCCGAGCGGTGTCGAGACGCGTCGTCTGCACGACACGGCAGCGTAGTGCCGCCGACGCTGTTCCATCGAGAGATTTTCATGAGCCCGCCGGGGCGGCCCTACGCCCCTACGCCTCCACCATCCGCACCAACAACCCCCGCAACAACACCCGCTCCTCGTCGGACAGCCCGGCCAGCGGCTCCCGGGCGAAGTCCAGGGAGTCGCGCAGGCTCCCTGCGACCCGGCGCCCCTCGTCCGTGCACGCGGCCAGCTTCACCCGGCGGTCCGAGGGGTCGGGGCGGCGCTCCACCAGGCCCCGGGACTCCAGCCGGTCCACGATCCCGGTGACGTTGGACGGCTCGCACCGCAGCTTCCGGGCCAGCCGGCGCATCGGCAGGGGCTCCAGCGAGAGCAGGCTCAGCAGGCGGGCCTGGGCTCCGGTGAGGGAGTGCTGGGTGGCCGCCTCCTCGTACTCCTGGTGGTAGCGGGCCACGACCGCGCCGATGAGGTCGACGACCTCCCGGGTGAGGGGGTCCATGCGGCGGGTCTTCTCTGGTGTGGCCATGCTTTCCAGGTTACCCCGTTACTTGACACCCTGAAATATTCAGGAGCATTATTGTTTCAGCTACTGAAACATCTGAGCCGCACCGGAAGGTCCCCCCTCATGTCCGACAGTTCCGCCCCCGCCCTCCCCGCCGTCAGCCGCGAATGGCACCTGGCCGGCCGTCCGGTCGGCTGGCCGAAGCCCGAGGACTTCGCCCTGGTCGAGGCCGAGGTCCCGCAGCCCCGCGAGGGCCAGGTGCTGGTGCGGAACCTGTACGTCTCGGTGGACCCGTACATGCGTGGCCGGATGAGCGACGCCAAGTCGTATGTCGCCCCCTTCGAGCTGGGCAAGGTCATGCAGGGCGGGGCCGTCGGCGAGGTCGTCGCCTCCAACGCCGAGGGAATCGCCGTCGGCGACCACGTCCTGCACTTCCTCGGCTGGCGCGAGTACGCGGCGGTGAACGCGAAGGACGCCGTCAAGGTCGACCCCGAGGCCGCGCCGCTGTCCACGTACCTCGGTGTTCTCGGCATGACCGGCCTCACCGCCTACGCCGGGCTGCTGCGCACCGCCTCCTTCAAGGAGGGCGACGTGGTGTTCGTGTCGGGTGCGGCCGGCGCCGTGGGCGGCCAGGTCGGGCAGATCGCCAAGCTCAAGGGCGCCTCCCGGGTCATCGGCTCCGCCGGGTCCGACGAGAAGGTCAAGCTGCTGGTGGAGGAGTACGGCTTCGACGCCGCCTTCAACTACAAGGACGGGCCGGTCGGTTCGCAGCTCCGCGAGGCCGCCCCCGACGGCATCGACGTGTACTTCGACAACGTGGGCGGCGACCACCTGGAGGCGGCCATCGGCGCCCTCAACCTCGGTGGACGCATCGCCGTCTGCGGCATGATCTCCGTCTACAACAACACGGAGCCCGCCCCCGGCCCGAAGAACCTCGCCCGCCTCATCGCCACCCGCGGCCGCATCGAGGGCCTCCTCGTCAACGACCACTACGACCTCCAGCCGCAGTTCGTCGAAGAGGTCGGCGCCTGGGTCCGCTCCGGCGAACTCAAGTACCGCGAGACGGTCGTCGAGGGCATCGAGAACAACCTGGAGGCGTTCCTCGGGGTCCTGCGCGGCGAGAACACCGGCAAGATGATCGTCAAGTTCTGAGCCATCAGGCCTTCTTGGCCGCCGGCTCTTCCTGCCTTCTCGGCGGTACGACCGAGGCCGCACCCCTGGACGTGGGGTGCGGCCTCGTGCGTGCCGGGGCTCGGGGCTGATGCCCGCCTCAGTCGACGGCGAGCGCCGCCCGGTGCGCCGCCCGCACCAGCCGTTCGTTCTCCGGCGCCGCTCCGCCCGGGAAGGCGTACCGGCGGCGGGTGTAGCCGTAGGCGAGGCCGCTGTGCGGGTCGGCGAAGGCCTGGGAGCCGCCCGCGCCGCTGTGCCCGAACGTGTTGGCGCCCAGGAACGGGTAGGCCACGTCCGCCGTCTTCTGGAAGCCCAGGCCGAACGACTTGTGGGCCCGGGCCACCAGGTCGTAGCCGGCCGAGTGGAACTGGCCGAACTCCGCCACCGTGTCCGGCTTCAGCAGCGGCGCGTGCTCGCCCACCTCACTGATCGCCGCCGCGTACAGCCCGGCCAGCCCACGTGCCGACGCCACCCCGCCGACCGACGCGGGCCCCTTGGCGCGGACCACCCGATGGTTGGGCAGCGACTCGATGTCGGTGGGCTCGACCCCGTGGCGGTTGAAGGCGATCGACGCGAGCGTGTGCGGTCCGGACGGGAGCGAGTCCAGCAACTCCCTTTCCTCCGGCGTGGGTTGCATCGGCTGTACGGTCCTGAAGCGCGGCTCCAGAGCCTCCGGCAGGCCCAGGTAGAAGTCGAGGCCGTACGGGGCCCGTACGCGCTCCTCGTGGACCTCCTGGAGCGTACGGCCCGTGGCGCGCCGCACGATCTCGCCGGTCAACGCGCCGATGACCAGGGCGTGGTAGCCGAAGGCGGTGCCGGGGCGCCAGAACGGGCGCTGGTCCGCGAGGCGTTCGGCGATCAGCCGGTCGCAGGCCAGCTCCTCCAGGGTGAAGCCGGCGTCGGTGCCGACCAGGCCCGCCCGGTGCGCGAGCAGGTCGCGCAGGGTCAGCGCGGACTTGCCCTCGGGTGCGAACTCCGGCCAGTAGTAGGTGACTTTGCGGTCCAGCTCCAGCGTGCCCTCCTGGACCAGCAGGGCGACCACGAGATGCGCGGCACCCTTCGTGGACGAGTACACGCCGTAGAGGGTGTCGGGCCCGCTGTCCGGGCCGCCCGCCCACAGGTCGACGACCTGCCGTCCGTGCACGTACGCGCACAACTGGCCCTCGTAGTCGGGCAGTTCACCGGCGACGAAGGCGGCGAACTCCTCACGTACCGCCTCGAAGCCCTCGGCTACCGTGCCGTGCACGAGCCCTGTGGTCCCTGTGATCCCTGTGGTCCCGATGGTCTCCTGCGTCATCCGTTCTCCTCACTAGACGTACCGCCCGCTCCCGGAACCGCCGGAACCGTCGGTGTTGCGGGCACGGCCAGCAAAGCACGTGCCACCTGCGCGAACTCTCCCTTGGGGTGATCCCGGAACAACGGTTCGGTGCCGAACAGCACCGCGTGCGGCCCGCTGACCACCGACGCCTGTCCGGCCGCCGCGTCCGGGCCCCCGGAACCGTCCGCCGAGGGCCGCCAGTGGCCGGAGACGAGAGGGTTCCCGGTCCCGTACGACTGGTCGACGCGCACGTCCGGGCCCAGGTCCGTGAACCAGACGGGCGCGTAGACGAACCCGTGGTCCGGCGCCCCGCCGGTGACCGGACTGGAGCCCGAATTCACCACCCGTACAACGCCGTTGGCATCCCCGTTGCCCTCCACCGGCTTCGCCGCCAGCAACCCGGCGGCGGAGTTCAGCGCGGCCCCGGCGGCACCTCGGCCGACGAGCCCCCGGGAGGCGAGGAACGCGTCGAGGGCGGTACGGGCGTCCGTGCCGAGCCCCTCGTACGCCAGGCCCTGCGACACGAACAGCACGTCGACCGTCGACCAGTCGAAGCCCGCGTTGAGGATGCCCGTGGACACCGGAATGACCTCGAAGTTCATCTCCCGCAGGGCGAACAGCTCCCCGGGCGTGACGGCCGCCGCGACCCGGGTGCGGTGCACGGGAGCGGTGCCGGTCGTCTTCGTCGCGTCGAAGGCCACGTCGTACGCACGGGCCGCCGCGACCGCCTTCGGGCGCGCCGACGCCGGGACGATCGCACTTCCGTCCGCTGCCCGGCGTACCGAAACCCCGCCCCGCAGAAGGGAGTTGAGTGCCGCGATCTCACGCGGGTCGTCGAGCCGCAGACGCAGGTTGCCGTACGGGGCGACGTAACCGACCCGCGCCGCCGCCTGCACGGCTCGGACGGGCAGGCCCAACAGGCTTCCGCTGACGACCGGTTGAACACTCGCGCCCCACAACCGGCCCAGGCTCCAGCCCGAGATGTCGTACATCACCGACACCTTGTCGCTGATGTCCCGGCCGTCGGCGAGCAGCACGTTGGCGAGCCCGCGTTTCGGCTGGCGCATGTCGACGACGTACGAGCCCTTCGCGTACGTCCGTCCGCCGAGCCGGAAGGTATGGGTCGCGCGGGTGACCCTGATGTCGTTGGCGAGCAGATGGTCGACCAGCCGGGCGGCGGCGGGCGCGGAACGCTGGGCCGACGTGCCCGATGCGCCTGACGTGCCCGCCGGGATGACGTACGCCCGGGGGAAGGTGGTCGTGTAGACGTCCTCCGGCCCGATACCCGGAACGCCCGGAACGGTTTCGGCCGACACCGGCACTTGTGCGGCCCCCGCCGCCCCGCGCCGGAAGACCTCGATCTGGTCGGCGACCAGAGAAGTCCGGTGATCCTGAACGTAGTTGAGGGTCGCGCTGATGGTCGCACCGGCCACGGCGGTGTTGATCGCGGAGCGGCGGCGCAACTCGTCGACAGGCAGGGTGTCGTAGGCGCGGTTGTTGACCGTCAGCGGGATCTCGATCGTGTGCGCGGCGACCGTGCCGTGGAAGGCCGCGTACTGCGGGGTGAAGATCGGCGGCCAGTCGTCCCAGCCCTCCTCCTGGTCACGGAACGGGATCTGGGCGGCCTCGACGCCGTCCTTCGCCGGGGTGTAGCCGAGGCCGTTGACGGCGGCTTCCATGCCGAGGGCGTTGGCGTAGGTGTTCTTCAGGAAGAGGTCGTACTCGTAGTTCTCGCCGTGCGGGGGAGTGGTGGGCTCGATGAGCGTGCCGTTGACGTATCCGTGCAGGTCGAGCATCACGGCGGGCTGCTTGTCGATCTCGATCTGCCGCATCACCCGCCCCTCGGGCTGCGAGGAGGTGACGAAGTCCCGGTTCAGATCGAACCCGTTGGCGTTGGCGCGGGTGCCGGCGATACGGCCGTCCGGGTTGGCGGTGATGTTGAAGTACAGGCGGCTGTGCGCGAGGAGATCCCTGGTCCGGGCGTCGGTGGCGGTCGCGAGCCGCTCGACGATCTTCAGGGAGGCGTCGGTGCCCTCCCACTCGTTGCCGTGGATGTTGTTGTTGACGAAGACGGGAGCCTTGTAACTCCGTTTGACCGTCTGGCTGTTGGCGGCGACCGCGGGCGCGTTCTCGATCAGCTCGCGCATGCTCTCCTGGGCGTGTGTCTGGGCCGCGCTCTCCGGTGCGGTGACCGTGACGAGGTAGAGCCGGTGCCCGCCCGCCGAACGGCCGACGACCTCGACGCTCACCCGGTCGCCCAACTGCTGGAGGGCGTTCAGCTTCGGGGCGATCGCGTGGTACGGGATCAGGCCCAGTTTGATGGACTTGTCGCCCGGGTTCTCCGGGTCGGGGGACAGGGTCTGCTCACGGGGGTAGCCGCGGGCGGTGCCGGTGAGGTCGGTGACGGGGGCGGTGAGGGCGCGGGTGGCGGCGCCGACGGAGGCCGTCGCGGCGCGCTCGCCGAACACGGACCGTTCGCCGTCCATCTCCTCGCGGGTCACGGGCTTGTGGTCGGCGGTGGCGGTGTGGGGGGTGAGCAGGAGCGAGCCCGCCGTGGTGACGGCGAGGGCGGCGAGCAGAGCAGGGCGCAGAACGGGTCGCAGAACGGGCCGCTGAACACGTCTCGGTGGAACGGGGCTTGTGGGGCGCACGCGTACCTCCTCCAAATGCTTCCTGAGATCGGTACGGCGAGATGTACCTTCTCGACTCAACGCCAACAAGAGGGTCTCCGCGCCACGGATGCCCCGGATGGCGCATACGGGAGGGGCCGGAAGGGGCATCCTGAGGGCGCGAGACAAAGCGCTTTGAGGCGATGCGACGCGAGGAGAGCCGACCGATGGCAACGATTCCTTCGCTCCCCAGCAGGGACGACGTACTGCGCATGGCCCGCAGTACGACCGACATCACCGGCCAACTCCTGGACACCGCACAGAACATCACCAGGATCGCCGTCAACACCCTTGACCCGAGAGACGGTTCGGGCGCGGAGGCGCTACGCGTCCTGCACCGGACCACCACGGAACTGGCCGAGGCGAGCGCGTCACCGCAGGCCCAGGAGGCCTTCTACCGCATCGTCGACACCCTCACCCGGCTCGGCACCAGCGGCGCCCCGCTCGCCGTACACCCCGTGAGCGAGCCCGCGCAGGCCCTGCTGACCGCCCTCGGCGACAGCCTGCTGCCGATCCTGGACGCGGTGGAACCGGCCGTCGAGGAGGCGGTGGCGGCGATCGGCGAGTTCGTCGACGCGCTGTCCCCGCTGCTGCCCGCGGCGGCGGGCCTCACGGCCGGCGTGCTCCTCGCCCTCACCCCGGTGATCCGCGCGGCGGCACAGGTCCTGCGCGACGGCTCCCCCGAACTCCACCGCATCGCCGACGCGTTGACGTCAGCACTGGCCCCGCTGATGCCCCTCCAGGTGACGTTGGCGGAACGCGCGGCGGCGGCCGGGGCGGGCGTGATCAGCGCGGCCCTGTCCCCCCTGGCCGACCTCACGGAGGCAGCGGCGGCCTCGGCGAGGACGGCCCGGCCGGTGCTGGTGGCGGGGGAGGAGCTCCTGGTGACGGGCCTCGAGCAAATCCAGCCCCTGCTCCTGACGACGGCGTCCCGCACGGGACAGGTGGCGAGGGCGGCGGCGGTACGGGTGTCGGCGGCGGTGTCGCCACGGGCGGACGCTCCCGTGGTGGTGGCGGTCAGTTCTGCCTAGCTTTCCGCTGCACCCGCACTCACGCACCGCCTACAACACCACCATTCGCCCCCGATAGAGTTCTCCCATGAGCGATCTCGCAACAGGTTTCCGCTACCTCCTGAAGGGCCAGCGCTGGGTCGCCCGACACGGCAAGCAGTACGGATTCGGGCTGCTGCCCGGCCTCCTCACCCTTGTCCTCTACTTCGCCGCCCTGGGCGCCCTCGCCCTCTACGGCACCGACCTCACCACCTGGGCCACCCCCTTCGCCGACGACTGGTCGAGCCCCTGGCTCGGACTTTTCCGCGGCTTCCTCACCGCCCTCCTCTTCGCCCTGGCCCTGCTCCTCTCGGTGCTCACCTTCACCGCGATGACCCTCCTCATCGGCCAGCCCTTCTACGAGAACCTCTCCGAGAAGGTCGACCGGGACGTGTCCCCCGACGGCACGGCCCCCGAGTCGGGCCTGCCGCTGCACAGGGAGTTGTGGATCGCGGCCCGCGACAGTCTCCGGATCGTCGTACGCGCCCTGTGCTGGGCCGTGCTTCTCTTCGCCCTCGGCCTGGTGCCGGTCGCCGGGCAGACCATCGTCCCCGTGATCGGCTTCCTCGTCACCGGCTTCTTCCTCACCGAGGAACTGACCGGGGTCGCCCTTCAGCGGCGCCGGGTCGAACTCCGGGACCGGCTCGCCCTGTTGCGCTCCCGCAAGCGGCTCGTGTGGGGCTTCGGGACGCCGCTCGCCCTGGCCTTTGTGGTGCCGTTCGTGGCCGTCTTCCTGATGCCGGGCGCGGTCGCGGGCGCCACCCTCATGGCCCGCGACCTGCTCGACGAGGAGACCGACGAGTCCTCGGAGGAGACCGAGGATCAGGAGACGTCGGCCTCGGCCTCCTGACCCGTGGAGCCGTCGGACGCCTCCACGGCCACGGCCAGGATCGACCGCACCTGCGCGATGATGTCCAGCCGGTTGCGTACGAACTCGGGGTCCGTCACCGTCCCGGTCGCCGGGTTCGTGTTGCCCGTCCCGAACTGGAGCACCGGCGTGTGCACATGCCCGCCGGGGAGCGTGGCGCCCAGACCGAGGCGGTCGCGCAACAGGGTCGCCCGGTAGGCGATCTCGTTGGAGAGGTAGTCCCCGCCGCCCCCGGCCCGCGCCGTCGACCCGGCGGTGGGCCCGTCCGGCCGTACGACCGCAGCGGTGCCGCCCGCCGGGATCTCGGTCACGGCCGTGTTGTCGTACACGGGGAAGCGCCCGGTGGCAGCGGCCACCATCGCCTTGTACGGCAAGGTCGTCGACGTCCACTGCGGCTGCGAGGCCGGGTCGGTGACCGGGACGGTCTCCGTCCTGCCGATGTTCTCGTTGTCCGCGAAACCGCCCCGCCAGGCCCCGTTGGTCCGCTCCACGTCGAACCGCCCGACCCGCCCCTGACTCACCGTCGTGAACAGGTCGACCTTCGGCAGATACGGCTTCAGCGTCCGCTCCACCGTCCCGTCGGCGAAGTCCTGCCAGCGCACCGGGAACACCGCGGTCTCGACCCGGGCGGGCCCGTCCGCCGTCTCGATCACCGTGCCGTCGAGGGCGAGCGCGGTGGCCCCGGACGGGTTGGAGATCCGTATGTCACGGTCGAGCGTGAACGGATCGAACCCGGTGACGAGAACGCGCTTCAGCTCCCCGCCGCACGGATAGCGGATCGACGTCTGCCCTCGCGAGTTCCGCTCCAACTCACCGAGCAACGCCGCCCGTTGCTTGTCGCTCACCCCGAACGACGGCTCCCACAGCCGCACTTCACGCGTCATCCCGAGCCGCGCCCAGTACAGCGGCCGGTCGTCGTCCCGGCTCAGATCACCGCCGGCCGGCCCACGCCCCTGCGCCCGGTCGACGGCCCGCCGCCACAGCGCCGATCCCTGGCGTACGACGAGCTTGCGGGCCTCCGCGTACGAGCGCGCGCTGCCGAGCGTCCGGGCGAACTCCGGTGCCACGGAGTCGAATCCGGAACGCCGGAGGATCTCCTGCGCCGCTGCCTTGTCGAGCCGCTGCTCCTCGACGGTGGGTGCGGCCGGGGTGTCGGCGGCCCATGCGGTGGCGGGCGCGAGTCCGGTCAGGAGCGAGAGTCCGAGTATGCCGATCCGTACACGTGAATATCTCAAGGAAGTCAGACCTTCCGAAGCCGTCGAGAGCCAGCAGTGAGGTGCTGTCAGCAGTGGGGTGCTGCGACGACGGCAGTATCGCGCGACGGAAGTGGTCTACGCCACTGTGTGAGGCGTACGTTACGC
Organism: Streptomyces sp. NPDC020898; assembly: GCF_044333925.1. NCBI lineage: Bacteria > Bacillati > Actinomycetota > Actinomycetes > Kitasatosporales > Streptomycetaceae > Streptomyces > Streptomyces sp. NPDC020898. The sequence continues at coordinate 736,264 of NZ_JBIRRV010000001.1, read as the reverse complement.
AGAGGCGTCTGTGAACTTCAACGAGGAGGCACCGTGATGGCGGAGGTGGAGGCGGTCGTCGAGGCCGCTCTCGGCAAGCTCGACCTGGACGCGAAGGCCCGGCTCCTGTCCGGGCAGGACATGTGGTCCCTGCCCGCGCTGCCCGAGATCGGGCTGAGGTCCCTGGTCATGTCGGACGGCCCGATCGGGGTCCGGGGCACCCGCTGGACCGCCGACGACCCGTCCGTCGCGCTGCCCTCCCCGACCGCGCTCGCCGCCACCTGGGACCCTGAACTCGCGCGCCGGGCAGGGGTGTTGCTGGCCCAGGAAGCCCGCCGCAAGGGCGTCCACGTCCTCCTCGCGCCCACCGTCAACCTGCACCGCTCCCCGCTGGGCGGCCGGCACTTCGAGGCGTACAGCGAGGACCCGTACCTCACCGGGCGGATCGGCGCCGGCTATGTCAACGGCGTCCAGTCCAGCGGCGTCGGCACCACCGTCAAGCACTTCGTCGCCAACGACGCCGAGACCGACCGCTTCACCGTGGACAACCTGGTCTCCGAACGCGCCCTGCGTGAGCTCTACCTGGCCCCCTTCGAGGCCATCGTCGCCAACGCCCATCCCTGGGGCATCATGACCGCCTACAACACGGTCAACGGCACGACGATGAGCGAGCACCGCTACCTGGTCAACGAGGTCCTGCGCGGCGAATGGGGCTTCGACGGCTACAACGTCTCCGACTGGATGGCCGCCCGCTCCACCACCGGCGCCATCAACGGCGGCCTCGACGTCGCGATGCCCGGCCCGAGGACGGTGTACGGCGCCCCCCTCGCCCAGGCGGTCCGGGACGGAGACGTCGACGAGGCCACCCTCGACGGCGCCGTGCGCAACGTCCTGCGCCTCGCCGCCCGCGTCGGCATCCTGGAAGGCGCCGAACCCGCGGTCGCCGCCACCGACCTCCCCGCACCGGTCGACGGCGAGGCCCTGGCCCGCGAGATCGCCCACCGCTCCTTCGTCCTGGTCCGCAACGAGGGCGCCCTCCCGCTGCCCACCGGACACAGCACCGGCCACAAGGTCGCCCTCATCGGCGCCGCCGCCCGCGACGCCCGCGCCCTCGGCGGCGGCTCCGCCACCGTCTTCCCGGCCCGCACCGTCTCCCCGCTCGACGGCCTCACCGCCGCCCTCCCCGAGGGCGCCCTGACGTACGCCGTCGGCGCCGACCCGAACACCGAACTCGCCGTCGCCGACAAGGGGTTCGCCCTGCGCGCCGTCTGCCGCGACACCGCCGGCACGGTCATCGGCACCGGCTCCGCGCCCAGCGGCCAGATCAACTGGATGGGCTCGGACCTCCCCGACGGCGTCACTCACGACCGCCTCCACACCGTCGAACTCACCGGCACGTTCACCCCGCGCGACACCGGCACGCACACCTTCGGCATCAAGGGCCTCGGCGCCTACACCCTCACCGTCGACGGCACCACGTACTACGACGACGTCCACACCACCGACAGCGACGACCCTTTCATCTCCTTCTTCGGCGACCCCGAACCCCACGCCGAGGTCCGACTCACCGCGGACACACCGGTCGAGGTGTCGCTCACCTACGTCGTCACCTTCCCCGACGGCGCGGCGATGAAGGCCGTCGGCTTCAGCCTGTGCCACCAGGAACCGCGGCGCGACCCCGACGAACTGATCGCCGAGGCCGCCGAAGCCGCCCGCGCCGCCGACACCGCCGTGGTCGTGGTCGCCACCACGGAACGGGTCGAGTCCGAGGGCTTCGACCGCACCGACCTCCAACTCCCTGGCCGCCAGGACGACTTGGTACGCGCCGTCGCCGCCGCCAACCCGAACACCGTCGTGGTCGTCAACTCCGGCTCCCCGGTCGAACTGCCCTGGCGCGAGGAGGTCGCCGCCGTGCTGCTGAGCTGGTTCCCCGGCCAGGAGGGCGGCGCGGCGCTCGCGGACGTGCTCACGGGCGCCCGGGAACCAGGCGGCCGGCTCCCCACCACCTGGGGTGCGCTCACCGACGCCCCGGTCACCCAGATCACCCCCACCGACGGCGAACTCCCCTACACCGAGGGCGTGTTCATCGGCTACCGCGCCTGGGAGAAGGAGGGCCGGATCCCCTCGTACGCCTTCGGCCACGGCCTCGGCTACACCGACTGGACGTACGAGACCGTCGAGGCGGAGGGCACGGAGGCGGACGGGACGACGGTCACCGTCCGCGTCACCAACGCGGGCGCGCGCCGCGGCCGCGAGGTCGTACAGGTCTACCTCGCACCCACGCCCCAGACAGCCCCTGCCCCCGACCGCCCGGCCCGCTGGCTGGCCGCCTTCGCCGGAGTCGAAGCGGGGCCGGGCGAAACGGTGGAGGTGGTCCTCGAACTCCCGCGCCGCGCCTTCGAGATCTGGGACGAGTCCACGGGCGCGTGGGCCTTTGTGAAGGGTTCGTACGAAATCCAGGCAGGCCGCTCGATCGCCGACCGCCGGCTCACCGCGCCGATTACGGTCTAGCCAAGGGCAGTACGCCCCCACCAGCCGGCCCCGGTCCAGGACCTGACCCCCGGACCGGGGCCCGCCGGCGGCCCGGGCCAGAAGCGCCCGCCGCCGTCAGCCCCGTACGCCGAACCCGAACACCGTCTCCGAGCGGAACGTGTCACCCGGCCGCAGCTCCGTGCTCGGGAACTCGGGCTGGTTCGGCGAGTCGGGGAAGTGCTGGGTCTCCAGGGCGATGCCGTGCCCGGGCCCGAACGGCTCGCCCAGGTGGTCGGCGGTGTAGAGCTGAAGCCCGGGCTCGGTCGTCGCCACGGTCAGCACCCGCCCCGAAGCCGGGTCGTACAACTCGGCGACCTCCACGGCCGCCTCCGTCCGCCCCTTGTCGAGCACGAAGTTGTGGTTGTACTCGGCGCCCACCTTCCGCTCCGTACGGAAATCGAGGCGGGAGCCCGCCACCGTGTCGACGCCGGTCGGGATCAGGTGGGCGTCCGCCGGTGTGTACCGCGAGGCGTCGATCCGCAGGGCGTGCCCGGCCGCACTGCCGGAGGCCGGCCCGGCCAGATTCCAGTACGTGTGGTTCGTCAGGTTCACCACCGTCGGCGCGTCGGTGACCGCCTCGTACGCGATCCGCAGCGCCCCGTCCGCGCGCAGCGTGTAGGTGGCCGAGATCTCCAGACGCCCCGGGAACCCCTCCTCACCGTCCGGACTCACCCGGGACAGCCGTACCCCGTGCTCCACCGGCGCCGCGTCCCACACCCGCTTGTCGAAGCCGTACGTGCCGCCGTGCAGGGAGTTGGGTGCGTCGTTGCGCGCGAGTTCGTAACGCCGGCCGTCCAGCGCGAAGGCGCCGCCCGCGATGCGGTTCGCGTACCGGCCCACCAGCGCGCCGAAGTACGGCTCAGGGTGCGCCAGATAACCGGCGACGTCCCCGAACCCCAGCACCACGTCCACGAGCCGCCCCTCCCGGTCCGGGACCTCCACCGACTGCACGATCCCGCCGTACGTCAGCACCCGCACCCGCACCCCGGCCCGCTCCAGCGTCCAGCGCCGGACGGGGGTGCCGTCGGGAAGTGCGCCGAAGGGTTCGTCCGGACGGGCGTTCATGGGGGCGTTCGCGTGAGCCATGGGCAAAACCCTAGGTCACCGCCTTCTTGCCCGTGACCCCGCGGTACGCGATCTCGGCGAGCCGCGCCTGCCCGTCGCGGCTCGGATGGAAGAAGTCCCAGGGGCTCAACTGGGCGGCCCCGAAGGCGTAGTCGAAGACCGCACCCCCGTCGAACCGGCACAGCCGGTCCGTGGCACACACCTCCTTCAGCACCGAGTTGTACGCCTCCACCCGCCCCCGCACCTCGTCCCGCCGCGCCGTCGCCACCGCGTCGACCGCGTCCGCGTCGGCCAGCATCGACGGGCAGATCCCCAGCTTCCACACCTGCTGCCCCAACGCGTTGCCCTTCCCCTGCGACCAGAGCCGCTTCAGATCCGGCACGCTCGTCACGTACACCTGACTCCGGGGCACCGCCCTGCGCAGGGTCTTCAGCGACTCCTCGAACGACGCCCGGAAGTCGGCCACCGACGTCATCGCCGCCACCGACGACCGGCACGCGTCGTTGGCACCCGCCATCACCGTCACCAGCGCCGGCCTGCGGACCGCCGCCTTCGCCATCTGGGCGGGCAGATCGGCCATCCGGGCCCCGGTGGCCGCGTAGTTCCAGCTCCGCGCGGCGGCCCCGGACGCCCCCAGCAACCGTACGGCCAGACTGTTCACGTCCGTTTCGGTGCCGGTCGCCCAGGACACCTCCGGGCAGTCGGACAGCACCGAGCACGCGTCGAAGCCGCGCGTGATGGAGTCACCCACGGCGGCCATGGACGCCGGGCTGCTGTCCCAGGCGGGCGGCGGGGGCGCGGACGGCTTCGCCTTCGCCTGCGTGCCGCCCGGCGAGGGGGAGGCGCCACCGGCGGCGTCGCAGCCTGCGACGCCCAGCAGGGCCGCCGACACGACGGCGACGGCGGCCCGCGATCGGTGACTTCGTGTGCGCATCCCCTGGGTCCTTCCGGTCGGCGTGCAATGGCTCTCGCCCATAACAACGCACGCGGGTTCCCGAACCGCGCACGAAGGTTCCGGAACCGAAAACAACCAATGCCCCGGACAGTGCAACGCCGCACACCCGCACAAGCGTCCCCCTGGGTGAATGGCAGGCATTTCATGGCATCGGGACCGACGGTACGTCGCACTCCTCGTGCCGCCGCACGGTAGCCTCGCCATCAACGCGGCTGCCTGCCACCGCTGCTCAGCCAGTTCGCAAGATGTCCCGCTCTGTCCGGAGGTCCCAGTGACGACACGTGGAGTCCTGTACGTGCACTCCGCGCCGCGCGCGCTGTGCCCGCACGTCGAGTGGGCCGTCGCGGGAGTGCTCGGCACACGCGTCAGCCTCGACTGGATCCGCCAGCCCGCCGCACCGGGCACCTGGCGCTCCGAGTTCTCCTGGAAGGGCCAGGTCGGCACCGCCTCCAAGCTCGCGTCGGCGCTGCGCGGCTGGCAGTTGCTGCGCTTCGAGGTGACGGCGGAACCCTGCGCCACCGCCGAGGGCGAGCGCTACAGCTGCACCCCCGACCTCGGCATCTACCACGCCGTCACCGGCATCCACGGCGACATCCTCATCCCCGAGGACCGCCTCCGCGCCGCCCTCACCCGCTCCCAACAAGGCGAGACGGACCTGGAAGCCGAACTGTCCAAACTCCTGGGCAAACCCTGGGACGACGAGCTGGAACCCTTCAGGTACGCGGGCGAAGGCGCCCCCGTGAGATGGCTCCACCAGGTGGTCTGATAACTCCCTGTGCCGGGGCGCCCCGATAGGGGCGCGGGGAACTGCGCGACAAGCCCCCACCGACCGTCACCCGGCAATGAACCCAAACCAAAACGACGAGTGGCCCGAACTCCACAATCAAGGAGTCCGGGCCACACACCGTTCACGGCAAAACTCAGACAGACCGGAACGCCAGCACCACGTTGTGCCCACCGAACCCGAACGAGTCGTTGAGCGCGGCGATACGACCATCCACCGGCAACTTACGAGCTTCGCCACGCACGATGTCCGCGTCGACCTCCGGATCAAGCTCCTCGACGTTGATCGTCGGCGGAGCAACCCGGTGATACAGCGCCAGCACCGTAGCCACCGACTCGACCCCGCCCGCCCCACCGAGCAGATGCCCGGTCATGGACTTGGTCGCGGAGACCGCCATGTGGTCGACATCGTCGCCGAACACATTGCGCAGCGCCTTCAGTTCGGCCACGTCACCCGCCGGCGTCGAGGTGGCGTGCGCGTTCACGTGCACGATCTCGGTCGCGTCCAGGTCGGTGCTGGCCAGCAGGTTCCGCAGGGCCGCCGCGATACCGCGCCCCTCCGGCTCCGGCTGCACGATGTCGTGGCCGTCGGCCGAGATGCCCTGGCCGACCGCCTCCGCGTAGACCCGGGCACCGCGCGCGGCGGCGTGCTCGGCGGACTCCAGCACGATCACACCGGAGCCCTCGCCCAGCACGAAGCCGTCGCGGCCCGTGTCGTACGGACGCGAGGCGCCCTGCGGGTTCTCGTTGTTCTTGGACATCGCCATCATGTTGCCGAACGCGGCGATGGGCAGCGGATGGATGGCCGCCTCCGTGCCACCGGCGACGACGACGTCGGCGCGGCCGGTGCGGATCATCTCGATGGCGTAGCCGATGGCCTCGGCGCCCGACGCGCAGGCGGAGACCGGGGTGTGCACACCGGCGCGGGCGCCGACGAGCAGGCCCACGTTGGCGGAGGGGCTGTTCGGCATCAGCATCGGGACGGTGTGCGGGGAGACGCGGCGTACGCCCTTCTCCTTCATCACGTCGTACTGGTCGAGCAGCGTCGTGACTCCGCCGATGCCCGACGCGATGACCGTACCGAGCCGGTCGGGGTCGACGGCCGGGCCGTCACCCTCGCCCGCCCGGTCGGTGAAGCCCGCGTCGGCCCACGCCTCCTTGGCGGCGATCAGCGCGAACTGCGCCGACCGGTCGAGACGGCGGGCCTGGGGGCGGGGGATGATCTCGGACGGTTCGACGGCGATCTGCGCGGCGATGCGGACGGCCTGCTCGGCGGCCCACTCCTGCTCCAGGGCACGGACACCGGACTTGCCGGCGACCAGACCCTCCCAGGTAGAGGCCGCGTCACCACCCAGCGGTGTGGTTGCGCCGATACCGGTGACGACCACGGTGCGATTGGTCGGGCTCACGGGAATTCCTTCTCCAACGGATACGGGAGGACAACCCCCGCACAGGCGGGGAGAACGGCGCCACCGCCGGGTGGCGGGGCTGACGGGCTGATCAGAGATCCGTAAGACCGGATCAGCCCTCGCGATCAGTCCTGGTTCTTGAGGATGTACGCGGTCGCGTCGCCGACCGTCTTGAGGTTCTTGACGTCCTCGTCGGGGATCTTGACGTCGAAGCGCTCTTCGGCGGCGACGACGACCTCGACCATCGACAGCGAGTCGACGTCCAGGTCGTCGGTGAAGGACTTGTCCAGCTGGACGTCCTCAACCGGGATGCCGGCGATCTCGTTCACGATGTCGGCGAGACCGGCGACGATCTCTTCCTGAGTGGCGGCCATGGCAGGCGCTCCTTCTTGTGTATCAATCGAGAGAGGTTTGGCGGTGTTCCCGTACCGGTTCCGAAGATCCGGTACGAGGTGCCTAGGGGAGGGTAACGACCGTCGCGGCGTACACGAGACCCGCCCCGAAGCCGATGACGAGCGCGGTGTCGCCGCTCTTCGCCTCGCCGGTCGCCAGAAGCCGCTCCATCGCGAGCGGGATCGAGGCGGCCGACGTGTTGCCGGTGGTGCGCACGTCGCGCGCGACCGTGACGTGCTCCGGCAGTTTCAGTGTCTTCACCATCGAGTCGATGATCCGCTCGTTGGCCTGGTGGGGAATGAAGACGTCCAGGTCGTCCGGCGAGAGTCCGGAAGCGTCCAGCGCCTCCTTGGCGACCTTCGCCATCTCGAACACGGCCCAGCGGAACACCGCCTGGCCCTCCTGCGTGATCGCAGGAAACTTGCCGGAACTGTCGTACTCGTTCCACGGCACGGTCTGCTTGATCGTGTCCGACTTGTCGCCCTCGGAGCCCCACACGGTCGGACCGATGTGCGGTTCGTCGGAGGGACCCACGACGACCGCGCCCGCGCCGTCACCGAACAGGAAGGCGGTCGCCCGGTCCTCCAGGTCGGTCAGGTCGGACAGCCGCTCGACGCCGATGACGAGGACGTACTCCGCGGAGCCGTCGACGATCATGCCCTTGGCGAGCGTCAGGCCGTAGCCGAAGCCCGCGCAGCCGGCCGAGATGTCGAACGCGGCGGCCTTGTCGGTGCCGAGCTTGTCGGCGATCTCCGTGGCCACGGCCGGGGTCTGCTTGAAGTGCGAGACGGTGGCGACGACCACGCCGCCGATCTGCGCGGCGGTGATTCCCGCGTTGGCGATCGCCTTGCCGGACGCCTCCAGGGACATCGCGGCGACGGTCTCCTCGTCGGAGGCCCAGTGCCGGGACTCGATGCCCGAGCGGGAACGGATCCATTCGTCGGACGAGTCGATCGTCTCCAGGATCACGTCGTTGGGCACGACCCGGACCGGCCGGTATCCGCCCACGCCCAGGATGCGCGCGTACGGGGCGCCCTTACTGGGCCTGATCTTCGACATTGCTCGGGGCTCCTTTCAGGCGCCCGCCGCGTCAGCGGCAGAGTTCAGGGTCTCGGCGATGAGCTCACGAGCGGAGTCGAGATCGGCGGGGGTCTTGAGGGCCAGGGTCTTCACGCCGGGCAGCGCACGCTTGGCGAGACCGGTGAGGGTGCCGCCCGGGCACACCTCGATGAACGCGGTCGCGCCCAGCTTCTGGAACGTCTCCATGCACAGGTCCCAGCGCACCGGGTTGGCGACCTGCCCGACCAGCCGGGCGAGCACCTCCGACCCGTCCGCGACCGTCTGCCCGTCCTTGTTGGAGACGTACGTGATCGTCGGGTCGTTCGGTGTCAGCGACGCGGCGGCGGAGGCGAGGGCGTCGACCGCCGGAGCCATGTGGTGCGTATGAAAAGCACCGGCCACCTGCAGCTTGACGACCTTGCGCACCCCTTCGGGCTTGTCCTCCACCAGGGCGTCGATCTGCTCGACCGTCCCCGCGGCGACGATCTGCCCGGCGCCGTTCACGTTCGCCGGCGTCAGCCCCAGCTTCTTCAGATGCTCCACGGTCACCTCGGGGTCACCACCGAGGAGGGCCGCCATTCCGGTCTTCGTGACGGCGGCGGCCTCGGCCATGGCCAGACCGCGCTTGCGCACGAGGGTCAGGGCGGCCGTGTCGTCGAGTACGCCCGCGAAGGCGGCGGCGGTGATCTCACCGACGCTGTGACCGGCGACGGCGTCGGGAGTCACGTCACCCAGTGCGGCGGCCGACAGTAGCCCGGCCGCGACGAGCAGCGGCTGGGCCACCGCCGTGTCACGAATCGCGTCCGCGTCGGCCTGTGTGCCGTAGTGGACAAGGTCGAGCCCGATGGCGTCGGACCACGCGGCGACGCGCTCGGCGGCGCCGGGCAGTTCGAGCCAGGGAGTCAGGAAGCCGGGCGACTGGGCGCCTTGGCCGGGAGCGACGAGTACGAGCACTCTCACACTCTCTCTTGGAGACGGGCGCGGCCGCCCGTGGGGACAGGGACGAAGAACAGCAGGGGGTTTTGTAGGCCCCCGACAAAAGCCTAAGGTTGAAGATCTCCATCGACCAGGCGCCCCAGGATCAGCGCGATACGCAGAGTGAATGCGGATCGTACATCTGAAGGCGACCATCCGGTGACGTCAGTCACACGTCGGAGCCGGTAGCGCACGGTGTTGGGGTGAACGAAGAGCATTCGTGCCGCGCCTTCCAGACTGCTCGCCTGTTCGAGATAGACGGCGAGCGTTTCGAGAAGAGCGGACCCGGCTTCTTCCAGTGGTCTGTAGATCTCCTCCACCAACTGATCGCGCGCGCCGGGGTCACCGGCGATCGCGCGTTCCGGGAGGAGATCGTCGGCCAGCACCGGACGCGGTGCGTCCTGCCAGGCGGAACAGGCCTTGAGCCCGGCGGCGGCGGCCTGCGCGGACCGGGTGGCGGCGAGCAGGTCGGGCACGACGGGTCCCGCGACCACGGGCCCGGCGGCATAAGGGCCGATCAGCGACTTGGCGACGGCCAACGGATTGTCGCTGCCGCCCGAGATGACGACCAGCCGGTCCCCGAGCACCCCGGTCAGCACCTGGAGCTTGGCGTGCCGGGCGGCCCGCCGGATCGCCTCGACGGTCAGTTCACTGTCACCGTCGGGCGCGGTACCCAGCACCACGCACACATGGTCGGGCGAGTTCCAGCCGAGCGCGGCGGCCCGCGAAACGGCCCCTTCGTCGGCTTCTCCACTGAGCACGGCGTTGACGACCAGGGACTCCAGCCGGGCGTCCCAGGCACCCCGGGCCTCGGCGGCCTGGGCGTACACCTGTGCGGTGGCGAAGGCGATCTCCCGGGCGTACACGAGCAGCGCCTCACGCAACACGGACTCGTCACCCGGAGCGGCCACCTCATCGATGGCGGACTCCATGACCTCGATGGTCGTACGGACCATCTCGACGGTCTGACGCAGAGTGATCGCCCTGGTCAGCTCACGCGGAGCGGTCCCGAACACGTCGGTGGAGATGGCTTGGGGCGCGTCGGGATGCCGGAACCACTCGGTGAAGGCGGCGATACCGGCCTGGGCGACCAGCCCGATCCAGGAACGGTTCTCCGGTGGCATGGCCCGGTACCACGACAGTGTCTCGTCCATGCGCGTGATGGCCTGCGCGGCAAGACTCCCGGACGACTTCTCCAGCCGCCTCAAGGTCGCGACGTGCGGGTGAGCGGGACGTGCGGTGGGCTCGGGGTGGTGGGATTCGGGTTCGGGCACGGAACCAAGACTGCCTTATCGGGACGGGAGAGTGCGGCGTCGGGCCCACGGTCGGGTCTACGGTGGGGTGCGTGATGGACGTACGGCGCGCGGACGAGCGTTACCCGGGGGGAGACCCGGCGGCCGGTATCGAATCGTGGCACGCCTTCTCCTTCGGCCCCCACTACGACCCGGACAACCTCCGCTTCGGCGCGGTGATCGCCTGCAACGAGGAGCGCCTCGCCCCCGGCGCCGGCTTCGACGAACACGCCCACAGCCACACCGAGATCGTGACGTGGGTGACGGAGGGGGTACTCACCCACCGCGACTCCACGGGCCACGAGACGGTCGTGGTCCCGGGGGACGTCCAGCGCCTGAGCGCGGCGGCGGGCGTACGCCACGTGGAACGCAACGAGGGGTCGGTCCCCTTGACCTTCGTCCAGATGTGGCTGGCCCCCCTGCACCCCGGCGGCACCCCGACCTACGAGACGGTCCACGGCATCGCGGACTCCACCCCGTACGCGGTCCCGGAGGCCGCCGCCATGCTCCACGTACGCCGTCTCCTACCGGGCGAACGCACGGCCGTCCCGGACGCGGCGTACGTCTACATCCATGTCGTACGGGGTGAAGTCCGCCTGGGAGCACAGAAGTTGGCCCCCGGGGACGCGGCACGCATCACGGCGGCGGAGGGCATGGAGGCGATCGGGGTGACAGCGGCGGAGTTGCTGCTCTGGGAGATGACAGGCTGACGACGTCTCGGCACACCTATGCCCACCCACCACCCGACTCGGTCGGGCAAGAGGTACCGACAACCCTCTCCAGCGCAGGCCCGCATTTCCAGCCTGTCCGGCGTTTGAGGACAAGGCCCGTTCAGGGCCGTAGCGGGGGTCTGGGGGCGGCAGCCCCCAGGGATGGGACGGGTAAGGGCGGCGGGGGCGAGAAAGCGACCCGGCCTCAGCCCAGCACCTCCGCCAGCACCGCCTCCGTGAACCCCGGCCACACCTCGACCGCCCACGCCCCGAAGGCCCGATCGGTGAGCGCCACACACGCCACCCCCACCACCGGGTCGATCCACAGAAACGTACCGGACTGCCCGAAATGGCCGAACGTACGCGGAGACGACGAACTCCCCGTCCAGTGCGGCGACTTCACGCCCCGGATCTCGAACCCGAGCCCCCAGTCATTGGGGTTCTGGTGCCCGTACCCCGGAAGAACACCCTTCGTCCCCGGGTACTGGACCGTCATCGCGTCCGCGACCGTCCGCGGATCGAGCAGCCGGGGCGCCTGCACCTCCGCCGCGAACCGCACCAGATCCCCGACAGTCGAGACACCGTCCTTGGCCGGGGACCCCTCCAGCCCCGTCGACGTCATCCCCAACGGCTCCAGCACCGCCTGCCGCAGATACTCCGCGAACGGAATCTCCGTCGCCTTCGCCACGTGATCCCCCAACACCTCGAACCCGGCGTTGGAGTACAGCCGCCGCTCCCCGGGCGGAGCCGTCACCCGGTGCTCGTCGAAGGCGAGCCCGGAGGTGTGCGCCAGGAGATGGCGGACGGTGGACCCGGGCGGCCCGGCCGGCTCGTCGAGTTCGATGGCGCCCTCCTCGTACGCGACGAGGGCGGCGTACGAGGCGAGCGGCTTGGTGACCGAGGCGAGCGGGAACCGGTGGCCGAGGGGGCCGTGACTGCCGAGAACGGCACCGTCCGCCCGTACGACGGCCGCGGCGGCGGTGGGCACGGGCCAGCTCTCGATCAGCGCGAGGCTCTTCAACGAATGCGACGACTTCGACGACATGCCGTCGAGCTTACTGACGAGCTCAGGGGCCTCAGAACCGCAGTCGCATGAAGGGGTCGGGCTGACGCACGAAGCCCATCGACGCGTACAGCGGCTCCGCCTCGGCGGACGCGGTGAGGTCGATCTGGCCGACGTCCTGCTCACGGAACCACTCCACCAACGCGTTCATGCAAGCCCGCGCGTACCCGCGCCGGCGCGCGTCCGGATCGGTGGCGACACTGAAGACGTACCCGACCCGTCCGTGCGGATTGCCGGCCCGCCCGATCCGGTACTCGACAGTCCCCGCGGCGAGTGCGGCGAGTGATCCCGGCCGCTCGGAACGGTCGACGACGAAAGCGGCGAAGCCACCGGCCGGATCCGCGAGCCTTCCGCTCACGGTGGCCAGGGACGCGGACTGCCACCCGGCGTCGGTGTTCGCCCCCGCCATCGAGTCGATCATCACCTGGCGCAGCCGCAGCAGTTCTCCGGCATCCTCGGCTGTGGCACGGCGTACGAGAGTCATGATCCGTACGGTAATAAGCTCGGACCGGCCAAGTCTCCGCAATATCGCGGTATCCGCTTGCTTGGAGTGCACTCCAAGGTTTTAGCGTGGGGGCATGACGGTGCTGGAGACCACAGACGCCACCACGAACACCACAGCCCCCGCAAGCCCCGTGACGGCCGACAGCTGTGCGGGCCCACGGCAGCCCGAACGGCGCCCGGACGGGCAGGACCGCTACACGATCAGCGAGGTCGTCGTCTTCACCGGGCTGACCGCGCACACCCTGCGCTGGTACGAGCGCATCGGGCTGATGCCGCACATCGACCGCTCGCACACCGGCCAGCGCCGCTACAGCAACCGCGACCTCGACTGGCTCGACCTCGTGGGCAAGCTCCGGCTGACCGGTATGCCGGTCGCGGACATGGTGCGGTACGCCGAACTGGTGCGCGAGGGAGACCACACGTACGGCGAGCGGTTCGAGCTGCTCGAATCGACCCGCAGAGCCGTTCTGGAACGGATCACCGAGCTCCAGGACACGCTCGCGGTACTCGACCGGAAGATCAGTTTCTATGCGGAGGCGGACCTCGACGCAGGTCTCGTCCGCGAGGTGGAGAGGGCACGATGAGTGCGATGAGTCCGACGAATCCGACGAATTCGATGGCGAACGACGACAGCAGCAGGCTCGGTACGGCACCGCTCGGCACCGGCGGCCCCGAGGTCGGCGTACAAGGCCTCGGCTGCATGGGCATGAGCATCGCGTACGGCCCCACGGACGCCGACGAGGCCCGCGCCACGCTGGAACGCGCACTCGAACTCGGCGTGACCCTCTACGACACGGCGGACGCCTACGGCGACGGGGAGAACGAACGTTTCCTGTCCCCGTTCTTCAAGGCCCACCGTGACGAGGTCGTCGTCGCGACGAAGTTCGCCCTGTCGATGCCGGCGGGCATCTCGGGCCCGCGCGTCATCCGCAACGACCCTGCCTACATCCGCCAGGCGATCGAGGCCAGCCTCAGGAACCTCGACCTCGACGTCATCGACCTCTACTACATGCACCGGCGCGATGTGAACGTCCCCATCGAGGACACCGTCGGTGTGATGGCCGACCTGGTGCGCGAGGGCAAGGTCAAACAGCTGGGCCTCAGTGAGGTCACGGGCCGCGAGCTGCGCGCGGCCCAGGCCGTGCACCCGATCGCCGCCGTCCAGTCGGAGTGGTCCCTCTTCAGCCGGGACATCGAGGCGGGCGTAGTCCCGGCGGCCCGCGAACTGGGCGTCACCCTGGTCCCGTACTCCCCCCTGGGCCGAGGCTTCCTGACCGGCTCCTTCACCAACGCCGACCAGGATCTGACGGAGGGCGACTTCCGCCGCACCCAGCCCCGCTTCACGGGCACCAACGCCACCGAGAACGCCGCGCTGTTGGCCCCCGTCCGAGCCGTCGCCGAGTCCCACGGCGCCTCCCTCGGCCAGATCGCCCTGGCCTGGGTACACCAACAGGCCACCCTCCACGACCTCCCGGTCATCCCGATCCCGGGCACCCGCACGCGCACAAGGATCCAGGAAAACACAGCAGCGACCCGGATCGTCCTCACCGAGAAGGACCTCGCCCAACTGGACCCGATCGCCCCAAAGGTCGCAGGCACCCGCTACCCCGACATGACCTTCGCATCAGCGAGCCGGGAAGCGCTCTAGGAACGAGGGGTGCTCTTTGAGCGGCACGGCAACTGCTGCTTTTAGGGGCGCGGGGAACTGCGCGACAAGCCACCCACAACCCGCACCCGCCAACGCACCGAACCCCCCACCCCAATAGGCGCTACAACTCCGCCAACAACTCAGCCTTCTTCACCGAAAACTCCTCATCCGTAACCAACCCCGCCTCATGCAACTCCCCAAGATGCCGAATCCGTTCAGCAACCTCCCCAGGATCACGCCGCCCGGAGTTCAACTGAACCGCAGCCGCCCCACCCGCGGAGCGAACCGCCGCCAACACCGCCGCCGCGAACGGCAACGACTCATGCACAGGCCCGTATCCCAGCCCGAACACCACCGCCGCCGGATCCTGATCGGCCTGCGCAACCGGCGGAGCCGCCCGTAGCAACCGCAGATGCCCCTCGAACACCTCGGGGGAGCGCCACTCGACGCCCGTCAGGTCGGCGACCGGGAACGTCTGGTCGCCGGCCTTCCACTTCGCCGACGACGCGCCCGTCCAGAACCACCGGAAGGACACCGCCCGCCCGTCGAAGGACGCCTTCGCGTCGTACGCCTTGAACGCCCGCGGCACACTGGGCGCGTCGACAAGAAACCTTTCCGCCGGCCCCCTGTCGGCGACACCGAGCTCGGCCACCCGAGCCCGCAACTCATCGGCGTAGTACTCCGCGAGCACCTCCCGCTCGGCCGGCAGCACCAGCCGGTACGGATCGCAGCCGTCCTTCAGCTGGCCGTCGGCCGCCTCCATCAACGGGTCGGCGCCCGGCCGGGGTTCGGCGTGCAGCACCACCGTCCCGCGCTTGCCCCGGGTCAGCGTCACACCCGCGATCGCCCCCAGCGGGATACGGCGTTCGCCGAGCGCCTGGAAGAGCTTCGGCGTGCGGATACCCCGTTCGAAGCGGATGAGCACGGAGTCGGACTCGAACTCCCAGGCGGCATGAAATCCGGCCAGTACGTCACCCATGCGGCTCATCGTATGCGGCGCGAGCTTCATAGTCCCCTCCCCGGGCACACCGTGATTTCTGCGTCCTCTACGCGCGTCCGGCCGCCGTCCCGGCGGACAAACCCTCTACGCACGCGTCATCCTTGCGATCCTGCTGCGCGCACAGCACCTCGCCGTACGCGCCGACGCCGATCTCGGCGAAGTTGTGCAGACTCTCCGTACCCGGCTCGAAATAGCCACCGTGTCCCTTCGCGCCCCGCGCGGACAGCACCCGCGCGCCGAAGGCCGACGACACCGGATCGGCGCCGTGCCCGAGGCCGCCGACCTCCAGATACGGCACGTCCTGGATCCAGTCGTCGGCGTCCCGCATCGCCCACACCCGGGCGGAGGTGTGCAGTTGAGCGGAGTTCTCGACCCGCATGCCGGGGCTGCCGGCCACCGCGATGTCACTCACCCGGCGCGGCAGTTGGTGCGCGGCGACCCCGCACACCACCGAGCCGTAGCTGTGGCAGTACAGCGCGACCGGCGCCCGGCCGGGCAGGCCGCGCACCAGCGCGTTCAGCCGATGCGCCCCGGACTGGGCGCGCATCGACGTCGCCGCGTCCATGCCGATCCCGGCGGGCGCGGTGTAGTCGGCCCAGGCGATCACGGCCGTACGGGTCGTGGGGCTCGCCTCCCACTCCGCGAGGTACAGCGCCGAGGCCATGCCGACGGGCGCCGAGTACTTGCGGTTGGTGCGCTGGAAGGTGAGGAGGTCGGTGTCGACTCCCGGTACGACGACCGAGACGCGCTGTGCCTTGTCCAGGTCGCCGAAGACCTCGGCGATCCGGCCCGACCCCTCCGGGTCGAAGGCCAGGATCTGGCGTCCGCTCTCCAGCAGCGCGTCGAAGCGGTGCATCCTGCGCCCCGCCTCGTGCTGTCCGACGGGCGACAGCCGGCTGTCGTGCATGCGCACCCGCTCGGTCTCGCGGGCCGTGTGGAGCGCGATGCGGTTGGCGCGATAGCGCAGCACGACGGGCGCGCCGTTCATGTTGCCGACGGCCAGCGGGTAGCGCCGGACGAGCCGGTCGCGCTGGTGGGCGGTCAGCGAGGTGAAGAACCGCGCCAGCCTGGCGGGCGTTCCGTCCGGGTCGGGCAGCGCGTGGCCGCCTATCCGTCCGTCCTCCCACGCGGAGAGCGACGCCTGGAGCGGCGAGGGCGTGCGTTGGCTGCGGATCGCGGTCCAGCCGGTCGTCGCGAGCATCACGAAGACCACGGCCAGCGCGAGCAGTGCACGCCAGGCGTTCAGTTGCGGGGAGGCGTCGAAGGAAGTCACTGAAAGGACACACTAGGAGAACGAGAGGGTCTCGCGTTAACCGAGTGACGGGGATCACGTTTCGGTAACCGGCCCTCTATGTACGACTTCGTGAGCCCCCTCGTACAGGGTGTCACCGCTGTTCCGTACGCCAGTTCCCGGCCAGCGCCGGCCCCATGGCGTCGAGGAACGTGCTGGTCAGTTCGCGCATCGCCGTCACGCTCATGTCCGAACCCAGACCCCACCGCCGTTCCGTCAGCCGCATCAGCCCGCCGAACAGCGCCACCACGACCCGCGGCCGGAGGTCGCTGTCCACGTCGACGCCCTCGCGCTCGGCGACGACCCGCGCCACCGCCTCCTCCATCTCGACGGAGCGGCGCATGTGTGCGGCGAGAAGCACCGGCGTCGACTCGATCACGTGGTACATGCGCATCTGCAACTCCGCCGGTACGACGGACTCCACGGCCTCGTTGATGCTGTGCCAGCCCTCCAGTACCGCCTGCCGCAGCGCCTCCAGCGGGGCCTCGTGGGGCGGGCGTTCGCGTACCGCCTCGATGAAGCGGGTCTCCGCGATGCGGTGCACGGCGAAGGCGGCGTCCTCCTTGCCGGCGAAGTAGCGGAAGAAGGTGCGCTGCGAGACCTCGACGGCCTCGGCGATCTCGTCGACGGTCGTGTGCTCGTACCCCTTGGTGGTGAACAGGACGAGGGCGGCGCGCACCAGCGCGTCCCGGGTGCGCTGCTTCTTGCGCTCGCGCAGGCCGGTGCCGGACCCCGGACCCACCTCGGTTTCGGCAGCGCTCATGACGATCAGGCCTCTTCGTTCTTCTCGGTGAGTGACGTGTCAGTTACCGACTTGTGAACTGGTTTGTCAATTGTCAGTGGCTGTCATTAGCCTCGAACGCATGACTAGCCAGACCACTATCGACCCGGCCGCCCCGGCGGACCCCACGCCCGTAAAGGGGCTGCGCGGCCATCCGTGGCTGACCCTGATATCCGTGGCCGTCGGGGTCATGATGGTGGCCCTCGACGGCACCATCGTGGCCATCGCCAACCCGGCCATCCAGAAGGACCTGGGCGCGAGTTTCGCGGACGTCCAGTGGATCACCAACGGTTACTTCCTCGCGCTCGCGGTCACGCTGATCACCGCGGGCAAGCTCGGCGACCGGTTCGGGCACCGGCAGACCTTCCTCATCGGCATCGTCGGCTTCGCGGCGGCCTCGGCGGCCATCGGACTGTCCAGCAGTATCGCCCTGGTGGTCGTCTTCCGGGTGCTCCAGGGGCTGTTCGGCGCGCTGCTGATGCCGGCCGCGCTCGGCCTGCTGCGGGCCACGTTCCCCGCCGAGAAGCTGAACATGGCCATCGGCATCTGGGGCATGGTCATCGGCGCCTCCACCGCGGGCGGCCCGATCCTCGGCGGACTGCTCGTCGAGCACGTCAGCTGGCAGTCGGTGTTCTTCATCAACGTGCCGGTGGGCATCCTGGCCCTCGTCATCGGCCTGGTGATCCTGGTCGACCACCGCGCGGAGAACGCCCCGCGGTCCTTCGACATCCTGGGCATCGCCCTGCTCTCCGGTGCGATGTTCTGCCTGGTGTGGGCGCTCATCAAGGCGCCGGCGTGGGGCTGGGGCGACGGAAAGACCTGGCTTTTCCTGGTGGTGTCGGTGGCGGGCTTCGCGTTCTTCGCCTTCTGGGAGCAGAAGGTCAAGGAGCCGCTGATCCCGCTCAACCTGTTCCGCTCGGTCCCGCTGTCGGCGGGCGTGGTGCTGATGGTCCTGATGGCCATCGCCTTCATGGGCGGCCTGTTCTTCGTCACCTTCTACCTCCAGAACGTGCACGGTATGAGCCCGATCGACGCCGGGCTGCACCTGCTCCCGCTCACCGGGATGATGATCGTCGGCTCCCCCCTCGCGGGCGCCATGATCAGCAAGACCGGTCCGCGCATCCCGCTCGCGGGCGGTATGGCGTGCGTCGCGATCGCCATGTACGGCATGTCCACGCTGGAGACGGACACCGGCAGCGGCATCATGTCGCTCTGGTTCGCCATGCTCGGCCTCGGCCTCGCGCCGGTCATGGTCGGCGCGACGGAGGTCATCGTCGGCAACGCCCCGATGGAGCTCTCCGGTGTCGCCGGCGGCCTCCAGCAGGCCGCGATGCAGATCGGCGGCAGCCTCGGTACGGCGGTCCTGGGCGCGGTCATGGCGTCCAAGGTCGACAACGACCTCGCGGGCAACTGGGCGGACGCGGGACTCCCGCAGCTCACCCCGGAGCAGCAGGCCCAGGCCTCGGAAGCGGTCCAGGTCGGCGTGCCCCCGGTGGCGCCGGGCACACCGGAGACGGTCGTCGCCCAGATCACGAAGGTCGCCCACGACACCTTCATCTCCGGCATGAGCCTGGCCTCGCTGGTCGCGGCCGGCGTCGCCGTGGTCGCCGTCCTGGTCGCGCTTCTGACGAAGCGTGGCGAGAACGCGGAAGCGGGCGCGGGCGCGGCGCACATCTGAGGCGCATATATCCCGCATATATCTACGCCCCGTGGGGCGGGGTTCGCTCATCAGGGTGACTCCGCTAAAGATTCCTCCCCTTCGGGACACGGGACAGGTCACAGTTAGTCAAGTCCTCCGCACGACATGGTCGTTACGACATGGGAGGACCGCCGGGCCGCGGCGCGCTGCCGGAGGGGGACAGCGCGCCGACGGGCCCGCCGGGTGGCTAGAAACCCGCGACGGGGGTACCCGCCTCATCGACCCCGAACTACGGACACATTCCAGGGAGTTGATGAAAGATGGCGGCCTTCGGACGGCAGCACCCCACCCGCAGGCACCCCGGCTCACGCACCAGGACCTGGCAGCGCTCCGCACCGGACAGCGCGACGCTGGGCATCATCGGCCTCATCTGCGCCGTCGCGGGCTTCTTCGCCCTCGGCATCGTCCTGGGCCCCGTGGCGATCGTCTGCGGCTGGCTGGCGATGGGCCGCAGCTGGAGGGGCCCGTACCCGATACCGCCCCTGGTGGCCGTGGTCCTGGGCGCGATCGACACCCTCCTGGCCCTCATGTGGCTGGCGGGCACCTCGACCCCGGGCAACGGCTTCTTCTGACCGCCCTGAAGAGGCTGCTCCCTAAAGAGGCTGCTCCTCGCCCACCCGGTCCCTCGTGACGGTCAACGCGGACAGCTCCGCCCGCAGCGCCCGCACCTCGTCCGTCAGCGCGCTGATCGCCGCAGTCTGCTCCCGTTCCTTCTCGCCGTCCCTCTCGAACCGGGAGATGAACCACGCGGCGATGTTCGCGGTGACCAGACCGAGCAGCGCGATCCCGGACAGCATCAGCCCGACCGCGAGAATCCGGCCCGCGCCGGTCGTCGGCGCGTGGTCCCCGTACCCGACCGTGGTCATCGTCGTGAACGACCACCACAGCGCGTCATCCAGCGTTCGGATGTTCCCGTCCGGCGACGCACGCTCCACCGACAGCACGGCCAGCGAACCGAACATCAGCAGCCCCACCACGGCCCCGCCGACATACGTCGTCAGCCGCACCTGGGACGCCATCTGGGCCCGCCGCCCCACCAACAGCAGCGTGGAGACGACCCGCAGCAGCCTGAGCGGCTGCAGCAGCGGCAGCAGCACGGCGAACAGGTCCAGCCAGTGCCGTCGTACGTACTCCAGGCGCTGTTCGGCGAGAGAGACCCGCACGACATAGTCGACGGCGAAGGCGCCCCACACGACCCACTCCGCGATCGTGCATGCCAGCTTCACGGCCGGGCTCGCGGGGTTGTCAACAATGGGCACCGCATAGGCGACGGCGAACACGACAGCGAGCCCCAGCAGAGGCCGCTGAGTACGCCGATGCCAACGAGCCTGCGCGGACTGTTCCTTCATGCCCCGCTTAGTAAGGGCCAGGAAGCGCCCCTATAGGAGGCCCCGAAGGGGCGCTCCTATAGGGGCGCGGGGAACTGCGCGACCAGCCACACCGAACCCGCAGACAAAAAACCGCACTACCCGCGGAGCGCTACGCGTCGCCGCCCGCGGCTCCCGGGTCCGCCGCCGCCACGTCGAGCAGCTGGTAGCGGTCGATCGCCTGCTTCAGCACCGAGCGGTCGACCTTGCCCTCCTTGGCCAGCTCGGTCAGGACCGCCACCACGATCGACTGCGCGTCGATGTGGAAGTGGCGCCTGGCCGCGCCCCGCGTGTCCGCGAAGCCGAAGCCGTCCGCGCCCAGGGACTGGTACGTCCCCGGCACCCAGCGCGAGATCTGGTCCGGAACCGAACGCATCCAGTCGGACACGGCCACGAACGGTCCCTCGGCGGCACCGAGCTTCCGCGTCACGTACGGGACGCGCTGCTCCTCCTCCGGGTGCAGCAGGTTGTGCTGCTCCACCGCGACCGCCTCGCGCCGCAGCTCGTTCCAGGAGGTCGCCGACCAGACGTCCGCCTTCACGTTCCACTCGGCGGCGAGGATCTTCTGCGCCTCCAGCGCCCACGGGACGGCCACACCGGACGCGATGACCTGCGCCGGGATGGAACCCGAGGTCGCCTCGCCCACCCGGTGGATGCCCTTGAGGATGCCGTCGACGTCGACGCTCGTAGGCTCGGCCGGGTGCTGGATCGGCTCGTTGTAGACGGTGAGGTAGTAGAAGACGTCCTCACTGTCGGGCCCGTACATCCGGCGCAGACCGTCCTGCACGATGTACGCGATCTCGTACGAGTACGCCGGGTCGTACGCCACACAGCCCGGGTTCGTCGAGGCGAGCAGCTGCGAGTGGCCGTCGGCGTGCTGCAGCCCCTCGCCCGTCAGCGTCGTACGGCCGGCGGTCGCACCCAGCACGAAACCGCGCGCCAACTGGTCGGCCATCTGCCAGAACTGGTCGCCGGTGCGCTGGAAACCGAACATCGAGTAGAAGACGTACACCGGGATCAGCGGCTCGCCGTGCGTCGCGTACGCCGAACCGGCGGCGATCAGCGAGGCGGTGCAGCCGGCCTCCGAGATGCCGTCGTGCAGCATCTGGCCGGTGGGCGACTCCTTGTAGGCGAGGAGCAGATCACGGTCGACCGCCTCGTACTGCTGGCCGAGCGGGTTGTAGATCTTCGCGCTCGGGAAGAACGAGTCCATGCCGAACGTGCGGTACTCGTCCGGCGCGATCAGCACGAAGCGCCTGCCGATCTCCTTGTCCCGCATGAGGTCCTTGAGCAGCCGCACGAACGCCATGGTCGTGGCGATCGACTGCTGACCCGAGCCCTTCTTCACACTCGCGTACGTCTTCTCCCCGGGCAGCGTCAGCGGCTTGGCGCGGACGACGCGGGTCGGGACGTAACCGCCGTGCGACTTGCGGCGGTCGTGCATGTACTGGATCTCTTCCGAGTCGCGGCCCGGGTGGTAGTACGGCGGCGCGCCGCTCTCCAGCTCCTTGTCGGAGATGGGGAGGTGGAGCCGGTCGCGGAAGCCCTTGAGGTCGGCCACCGTCAGCTTCTTCATCTGGTGCGTGGCGTTGCGGCCCTCGAAGTTGGGCCCGAGGGTCCAGCCCTTGACGGTCTTCGCGAGGATCACCGTCGGCTGGCCCTTGTGCGCCTTGGCCGCCGCGAACGCCGCGAAGATCTTCTTGTGGTCGTGGCCGCCGCGCCCCAGATGCAGGATCTGGTCGTCGGTCATGCCCTCGACCATCGCGCGCAGCCGCGTGTCGTCACCGAAGAAGTGGTCGCGGATGTACGAGCCGGTCTCGGTGGCGTACGTCTGGAACTGACCGTCGGGGGTCGTGTTCATCTTGTTGACGAGCACGCCGTCCCGGTCCTGCGCGAGCAGCGGGTCCCAGCTGCGGTCCCACACCAGCTTGATGACGTTCCAGCCGGCGCCCCGGAAGACCGACTCCAGCTCCTGGATGACCTTGCCGTTGCCGCGCACCGGTCCGTCGAGGCGCTGGAGGTTGCAGTTCACGACGAAGGTCAGGTTGTCGAGGTGCTCACGGGCGGCGATGGTCAGCTGGCCGAGCGACTCCGGCTCGTCCATCTCGCCGTCACCGAGGAACGCCCACACGTGCGACTTGGAGGTGTCCGCGATCTCGCGCGCCTCCATGTAGCGGTTCATCCGCGCCTGGAAGATCGCGCCGAGCGGGCCGAGGCCCATCGAGACGGTCGGGAACTCCCAGAAGTCCGGCATCAGACGCGGGTGCGGGTACGAGGACAGCCCGTACGGCGCCTTCGACTTCTCCTGGCGGAACGCGTCGAGCTGCTGCTCGCTGAGCCGGTCGAGGAGGAACGCGCGGGCGTAGATGCCGGGGGAGGCGTGGCCCTGGAAGAAGATCTGGTCGCCGCCGTCGCCCTCGTCCTTGCCCCGGAAGAAGTGGTTGAAGCCCACGTCGTAGAGGGAGGCGGAGGAGGCGAAGGTCGCGATGTGGCCGCCGACGCCGATGCCGGGCCGCTGAGCGCGCGACACCATCACGGCGGCGTTCCAGCGGGTCGCGTTGAGGATGCGGCGCTCGATCTCCTCGTTGCCGGGGAAGAAGGGCTCGTCCTTCGTCGCGATCGTGTTGACGTAGTCCGTGCTCCGCATCTCGGGCACGGCCACGCGCTTCTCGCGGGCTCGCTCGATCAGCCGCAGCATCAGATACCGGGCCCGCTCCCGGCCGCGCTCGTCGACGGCGGCGTCGAGGGAGTCGAGCCATTCCTGGGTCTCTTCGGGATCGAAGTCAGGAACCTGACTCGGAAGGCCACCAATGATGATCGGATTGCGATCTGATCCGGAAGCCACGCTGTTCCTTCGCTCTCGGAGGGCTTGATCCGGGACACACTGTGGGCCTGCCCCGGGGCTGCGAATGCACTGGTCCCCATCGTGTACCCCGAGGCCGGGTACGTCACCTCTACTCAGAGGTAGCCCCAAAGGAGGTCTCCGGGCCGGGCGTGACCGCAGCCAAATCGCAACGATACGCCCAGTCCGTGACGTGTTCCGTAAAGCGATTCGGATCTCGCACGCATGTGTGAGAGGTTCGGGAGTCACTCGGGAGCAGCAAAACCGCAAAGCGGGCAGAATGGTGTGGCGTGCGTCACTTGTTCCCGGGAACCGCTGTCTGAAGTTGCGGCGACACCGCCAGGATCGTCACCGTTTCGGCGGTCTGAACGGCCGGGTACTTGCGCGATCCGCCCTGCCCGTGTGGACTACGGCCAATGCTTCGCGCACGCGCGTGGCTGGACATTTCTCGAACATGATCAGGAGGCAACCCGTGAGCGCGACCGCGGACCACGCGGAGGAGCGGACTAACCCTGCCGCAAGGCTGGGGTTCCAGCCCGAGCAGGTGGTCCAGGAGATCGGCTTCGACGACGACGTCGACCAGGAGCTCCGCGAGGCCATTGAGGAAGTCATCGGCAGTGATCTCGTGGACGAGGAGTACGACGACGTCGCAGATGCCGTGGTGCTGTGGTTCCGCGACGACGACGGCGACCTGACCGATACGTTGGTGGATGCCACCACGTACATCGAAGAAGGCGGCGCGATTCTGCTCCTCACGCCCAAGACGGGCCGTGACGGCTACGTGGAGCCGAGCGACATCTCTGAAGCCGCGACGACGGCGGGTCTGTCGGCGACGAAGAGCGTCAGCGTGGGCAAGGACTGGAGTGGGAGCCGTCTGGCGACGCCCAAGACAGCGAAGTCCAAGAAGTGAGTTAGGAAGTGACCGTCGGCCGAAGCGGGTGTCCACCCAGGGGCTGCCGCCCCCGGACCCCCGCTTCGGCCGAACGGCCTCGCCCGAAAACTCCCCCGGAGGGGGGATCTCCGCACGGGCCGGACATACGACCGTCGGTGGTTGCTCACTAGGGTGTTCTCACCCGAACGGCCCATCGAAGGGATGCAGGATCATGGCGATCGAGGTCGGCGACAAGGCCCCGGACTTCGAACTCAAGGACAACCACGGCGCCACCGTGCGGCTGTCGGACTTCCGCGGTGCGAAGAACGTGGTGCTCCTCTTCTACCCCTTCGCCTTCACCGGCGTGTGCACCGGCGAACTGTGCGACCTGCGGGACAACCTGCCGAGGTTCACCGACCGCGACACGCAGCTGCTCGCCGTCTCCAACGACTCCATCCACACCCTGCGCGTCTTCGCCGAGCAGGAGAGCTTCGAGTACCCCCTCCTGTCCGACTTCTGGCCGCACGGCAACATTTCGCGCGCGTACGGCGTCTTCGACGAGGACAAGGGTTGCGCGGTGCGCGGGACCTTCGTCATCGACAAGGAGGGCGTCGTGCGGTGGACCGTCGTCAACGGGCTGCCGGACGCGCGCGACCTGAACGAGTACGTGACGGCGCTCGACACCCTGTGATGCTGTTTTCTCGGTTCCAGGCCCTGCGTGGGACGGGAACCCGTCACTAGGATCGACACGTTGATCCGATACCGACGCACGGCGGGGCACACCGCCCCTGGACACCAATGGAGGACTCGTGGGAGTCAGCCTCAGCAAGGGCGGCAACGTATCGCTGACCAAGGAGGCCCCCGGCCTTACCGCGGTCATCATCGGTCTGGGGTGGGACATCCGTACCACCACCGGTACCGACTTCGACCTTGACGCCAGCGCCATCCTGACCAACACGGACGGCAAGGTCAGCAGCGACGCCAACTTCGTGTTCTTCAACAACCTCAAGAGCCCGGACGGCTCGGTCGAGCACACCGGCGACAACACCACCGGTGAGGGCGAGGGCGACGACGAGCAGATCAAGGTCAACCTCGCGGCGGTCCCGGCCGACATCGACAAGATCGTGTTCCCGGTCTCGATCTACGACGCCGAGAACCGCCAGCAGTCCTTCGGCCAGGTCCGCAACGCGTTCATCCGCGTCGTGAACCAGGCCGGCGAGGCGGAGCTCGCGCGCTACGACCTCTCCGAGGACGCCTCGACGGAGACCGCGATGGTCTTCGGCGAGCTGTACCGGCACGGCGCGGAGTGGAAGTTCCGCGCCATCGGCCAGGGGTACGCGTCGGGCCTGCGCGGTATCGCGCAGGACTTCGGCGTGAACGTCTGAGCCGGGCTCCCGCCTGCCCTGCCCGTCCGGCGCCGCACTGCACAGTGCGGCGCCGGACGCGCTCGGCAGACCTGTTCCGTGACCGCAAGGCTTCACCTCGGGGAGGACCAGCAACATGGGCGTCACGCTTGCCAAGGGAGGCAATGTCTCCCTCTCCAAAGCCGCACCGAACCTCACCCAGGTACTGATCGGGCTCGGCTGGGACGCGCGTTCCACCACCGGCGCACCGTTCGACCTCGACGCCAGCGCACTGCTGTGCGGGGGCGGACGGGTACTGGGCGACGAGTGGTTCGTCTTCTACAACCAGCTCACCAGCCCCGACGGCTCGGTCGAGCACACCGGCGACAACCTCACCGGTGAGGGTGACGGCGACGACGAGTCGCTGATCGTCGACCTCCCCAAGGTGCCGGCCAACTGCGACAAGATCATCTTCCCGGTGTCGATCCACGACGCGGACAACCGGGGACAGACCTTCGGCCAGGTCAGCAATGCCTTCATCCGGGTCGTCAACCAGGCCGACGGCCAGGAACTGGCCCGCTACGACCTCTCCGAGGACGCCTCCACGGAGACGGCGATGATCTTCGGGGAGCTGTACCGCTACCAGGGCGAGTGGAAGTTCCGTGCAGTAGGGCAGGGGTACGCGTCAGGTCTCCGGGGCATCGCTCTAGACTTCGGAGTCAACGTTTCGTAAAGCCGAGTACGGCAGCGGGGGAGACCCGTAAACACACGATTGGGTAGCCAGTGATTCTGAAAACCTTCGGCTGGTCGTTCGCGGTAACCGCGCTCGGCCTGGTCGCGGCGGTCTTCTACGGGGGGTGGACCGGCTTCGGAGTCGTGGCGATCCTCTCCATCCTCGAGATCTCGCTGTCCTTCGACAACGCGGTGGTCAACGCCGGAATCCTGAAGAAGATGAGTGCCTTCTGGCAGAAGATCTTCCTCACCATCGGCATCCTCATCGCCGTCTTCGGTATGCGACTCGTCTTCCCGGTCGTCATCGTCGCCATCAGCGCCAAGGTCGGCCCGATCGACGCGGTCGACCTCGCGCTCAACAACAAGGACCGTTACCAGGAGCTGGTCACCGACGCTCACCCGTCGATCGCCGCCTTCGGTGGCATGTTCCTGCTGATGATCTTCCTCGACTTCATCTTCGAGGACCGTGACATCAAGTGGCTCGGGTGGCTGGAGCGCCCGCTCGCCAAGCTCGGCAAGATCGACATGCTGTCTGTCTGCATCGCCCTGATCGTGCTCATGATCTCCGCGATGACCTTCGCGACCAACGCCCACCAGCACGGCGGGGCGCACGTCGACAAGGCGCAGACGGTTCTCATCTCCGGCATCGCCGGTCTGATCACGTACATGATCGTCGGCGGACTCTCCGGCTACTTCGAGGGCAAACTCGAGGAAGAGGAGGAACGCGAGCACGAAGCGGAGGAAGAGGCCGAGCGGACCGGCAAGAAGAAGCCGGCCATCGTTCTCGCCGGCCAAGCCGCGTTCTTCATGTTCCTGTACCTCGAAGTACTGGACGCGTCCTTCTCCTTCGACGGTGTGATCGGCGCCTTCGCCGTCACGAACGACATCGTGCTGATGGCCCTGGGCCTCGGTATCGGCGCCATGTACGTCCGGTCGCTCACGGTCTACCTCGTCCGCCAGGGCACCCTCGACGACTACGTCTACCTGGAGCACGGCGCGCACTACGCGATCGGCGCCCTCGCCGCCATCCTGCTCGTCACCATCCAGTACGAGATCCACGAGGTCATCACCGGCTCCGTGGGCGTCATCCTGATCGCCTGGTCCTTCTGGTCCTCGGTGCGCCGCAACAGGGCGCTGGCAGCGGCAGAGGGAAAAGCATCGGGCTCGGACGAGAAGACTGAGGTCTCGTCCGGGGTGTGACAACCTCCGGTGTGAGGAACGCTCTGAGCGGGGCGGCTACGAGGAATCGTCCTCGTCGGCCGCCCCGCGGCTTTGACGGCCGTTACGGATGCGCGGGGGCTTGACGGGTGGGACGGGTGGGGACGGAATGAGTTTCTGGGACGACCTGCGGCGCGGCGGTACGACGGACTTCGACACCGGCAGCTCCGCGAGCAACTCCATCGAGCTGACCAAGCGGCACCAGCGGGTCTCGCTCACCAAGCAGGGCGCCGCGACCGGCCATCTGCGCATCAACCTGTCCTGGCGGATGCGTACGTCGGACATCGGCGGCCCCAAGCGCCAGAGCCTGTGGCGACACCCCTTCCAGGCGCTGAAGCCGGAGGAGGTCCAGGGGCACACCCAGAGCATGGTGAACGTCGACCTCGACCTGGGCATCCTGTACGAGCTGGCCGACGGCACGAAGGGCGTCGTACAGCCCCTGGGCGGGTTCCTCGGCGACACGAACGCGCCGCCGTACGTCAAGCTGAGCGGGGACGACCGGTTCGGGTCGGCGTCCGGTGAGACGGCGTACGTCAACCTCGACCACCGGGACGAGATCAAGCGGCTGCTGGTGTTCGTGTACATCTACGATCAGACGCCGGCGTTCGACCGGACTCATGCGATCGTCACCCTTTACCCGAGCAACGGTCCGCGGATCGAGATAGGTCTCGACGAGCGGCATTCGCAGGCTCGGTCCTGTGCGGTGGTGATGATCGAGAACGTCAAGAACGAACTGATCGTCCGACGGGAAGTGAAGTTCGTGTATGGCTTCCAGGCGGAGCTTGATCGGTTGTACGGGTGGGGCTTGCAGTGGGGCAGGGGGTACAAGTCGAAGGCGGAGCGGTGACGCTCTGGTGCGGTGCGTTGCCTAAGAGCTCGGGGGGTTCTGTTTCGTGGCGGGTGCGGGCTCGTTGTGGCTTGTCGCGCCCCGCGGCGGAGCCGCACAACGACACAGCCCAGCGCCCCTATGGGGCGCGCTTGTTCTAAGCGGTCCTGGTGAAGTTGGGTGCGCAACCCGCGCCCCGAAGGGGCGCGGGGAACTGCGCGACCAGCCCCCACCGGCCCGCGGCAAACGAACCGCATATCCCGCGGAGCGCTTAGCGTCCGATGAACTGGGGGCCTTGGGGCGGGAAGCGGAAGTCCGGGTCCGGGGAGGCGCCTACCGGTTGGGGGTAGCCGTAGGCCGGGGCGCTGGTGGGCTGGGGGTAGCCGTAGGCCGGCTGGGGCGGGAGGGCGGCGGCCTGTTGGGGCTGGTCCGGTTGGTGGACCGTCGTTGTCGCCGCCGAGGGGTCGGTCGTCGTGGCGGGCGTCGTGTCGGGGAAGGGCTGCGAGAGCGGCTGGTCCTCCACCGAGATACCGAAGTCCGTCGCCAGGCCCTCCAGGCCGTTCGAATAGCCCTCGCCCAGCGCGCGGAACTTCCAGCCGTCGCCGCGCCGGTACAGCTCGCCGCAGATCAGAGCCGTTTCCTCGCCCGTCTCCGGCTTGACGTCGAAGTACGCCAGCGGTTCACCGTCGGTGACCGTGCCGTCGTACAGCAGGATGCGCAGGGTCCGTACGCGGTCGAAAGCGACGCCGTCCGCCGAGGCGACCAGCAGAATCTGTCCGACTCCGGACTCGACACCGGTCAGGTCGGTCTGGATCGTGTCGGTCAGGCCCTCGGCCACCCGTTTCTTGCCGAGCCGCCAGACCTTGCCCGAGGGGTGGCGGGGCTGGTTGTAGAAGACGAAGTCCTCGTCGGAGCGCACACGACCGTCGGGGCCGAGGAGCAGCGCCGAGGCGTCGACATCCGGAATCCCCTGCCCGGGCGTCCAGCGCAGCACGGCGCGCACCGTCGTGGCTTCGAGCGGGACGTTCGACCCCTTCAGCATCGCGTGCGTCATGCGGTCATCCTGCCCTCTCGGTCCTGGTCACGACAACGCGGGGGCACCGGTTCCGCGGTCGTATCGAGAGTGTTCGCCGTCGTACTGTGATTGTCCGTGCTTGTCCGCGTTACCTGAACTTCATTCCCAGTGGGAACCCCCGACATGGATCCCTACGTACTATTACCGGCCACCCAACGACACTCGACCGGCAGTCCCGCTGCCCCGGGGGAGATTCATGCGTCATTTCGGGCACATCGCTCCTGAGGTACGGCGGCGCCTGTTCCACCAGGAGCCGTGCGAGTTCACCGCCGACTCCCCGGCCAGGCTGCTCTCCGCGGCCCTGGGGGCCACGCTGTACAGCCCGGCCACCCGCCCGCGCCTCGCCGACGCCATCGTCAAGCAGGTCTCCCGCGGTGTCGTCTCGATGGTGCTGTGCCTGGAGGACTCGATCGACGACTCGGAGGTCGAGGACGCCGAGGAGAACCTGGTGCGGGAGTTCGGCGTGCTGGCCGAGCGCCCCGACGCCGCCACCGGGCTGCCGCTGCTGTTCATCCGGGTCCGTACACCCGAACAGATCCCCGACCTCGTACGCCGCCTCGGGCCCGCCGCCCGGCTGCTGTCCGGGTTCGTGATGCCGAAGTTCACCGAGGAACGCGGAATGCCGTTCCTGGAGGCCCTCGCCGCCGCTGAGGCCGCCAGCGGGCACCGTCTGTTCGGCATGCCGGTGCTCGAATCCCCCGAGCTGATGTACCGGGAGACGCGCGTAGAGACGCTGGAGGGCATCTCCCGCGCCGTCGACAAGTACCGCGACCGCGTCCTCGCCCTGCGCCTCGGCGTCACCGACTTCTGCTCCTCGTACGGACTGCGCAGAGCCCCCGACATGACCGCGTACGACGTCCATGTCGTCGCCTCCGTCATCGCCGACGTCGTCAACATGCTGGGGAGGGCCGACGGGACCGGGTTCACCGTCACCGGGCCCGTCTGGGAGTACTTCCGGGTCCAGGAGCGCATGTTCAAGCCGCAGCTGCGCCGCAGCCCCTTCCTGGAGGGCCAGGCCGAGGAACTGCGCGAGAAGCTCATCGAGCACGCCATGGACGGGCTGCTCCGCGAGATATCACTCGACCAGGCCAACGGTCTGCTCGGCAAGACCTGCATCCACCCCTCGCACGTGCTGCCCGTGCACGCCCTGTCCGTGGTCAGCCACGAGGAGTTCAGCGACGCCCAGGACATCCTGCGGCCCGAGCGCGGCGGCGGAGGCGTCCTGCGGTCGGCGTACACGAACAAGATGAACGAGGTGAAGCCGCACCGCGCCTGGGCCGCGCGGACCCTGCTGCGCGCCGAGGTCTTCGGCGTCGCCAACGAGGACATCGGCTTCGTGGAA
The DNA here is from genome assembly GCF_044333925.1 of Streptomyces sp. NPDC020898. NCBI lineage: Bacteria > Bacillati > Actinomycetota > Actinomycetes > Kitasatosporales > Streptomycetaceae > Streptomyces > Streptomyces sp. NPDC020898. The sequence continues at coordinate 705,510 of NZ_JBIRRV010000001.1, read as the reverse complement.
CTGCTCACCGCCGGTATCCCCGACTGATCTCCATCTCCGACTGTCGGTACTGCTCACATGACACCCCCGACGAACACACATAGGGACGCATGAACAACGCTGTGAACAACGGGGTCTGGTCCGGGACCTGGGTCGCCGAGCGGCTCGGGGTCGAGCTGGTCGGCGACGGCGAGCTGCGGGAGCTGCTCGGTCTCGCCCTGCGGCGCAACCCCAAGCGGGCGCACCTGCTGGTGTCGAACGTGCTCGGCAAGCACGTCCCGCAGTCCCCGGCCGTCGTCTACGGGCACGGCTTCGCCCTGGGCAAGCGGGTCCGCGAGCTGCTCGGCGCCGACGAGTCCCGGCGCGCCGTCGTCCTCGGATACGCGGAGACGGCCACCGGGCTCGGCCACTGCGTCGCCGACGGCGTGGGCCTCGCGCCCTACCTCCACTCCACCCGGCGCCCCGTCGACGGCGTCGCCCGGGCGGGCGGCTTCGAGGAGGCCCACTCGCACGCCACCTCCCACCTGCTCCTCCCGGAGAACCCCGCGCTGCTGGCCGGCCCCGGCCCGCTGGTCCTCGTCGACGACGAGTTCTCCACCGGCAACACCGTCCTGAACACCATCCGCGCCCTGCACGAGCGCTACCCGCGCGAGCGGTACGTCATCGTCGCCCTCGTCGACATGCGCTCCGCCGCCGACGCCGGCCGCCTGGACGAGCTCGCGGACGAGATCGGCGCCCGCGTCGACCTGGTCAGCACGGCGAACGGAACGGTTCGCCTCCCGGAGGGTGTGCTGGAAAAGGGGCAAGAACTAGTCGAGCGGTACGAGACCGACCTAGGGGCGCGGGGCTCTGTTGAATTTGCGGCTACCGCCGCGCGGGCGCGACCAGCCCCCACTGCCCCGCAGCCGCCAAACAACCAATTCACCCGAGTCGATCTGCGCTGGCCCGTCCGGCTGCCGGACGGCGGACGGCACGGGTTCACGCCGGGGCACCGAATACGGCTGGAGGGCGCGCTGCCCGCCATGGCCGCCCGGGTCGCCGACGCGCTGCCCGACCCGGCCCGGCGCGGGCGCGTCCTCGTCCTCGGGTTCGAGGAGCTGATGTACGCCCCGCTGCGCCTCGCCCGCGAGCTGGAGCAGGTGGTGGCAGGGGCCGAGGTCCGTTACTCGACGACCACGCGTTCGCCCGTCCTCGCCGTGGACGACCCGGGGTACGCGATCCGCAGCCGCCTCGTCTTCCCGGCCCACGACGACCCGGCCGACGGCCCCGGCGAGCGCTACGCCTACAACGTGGCGGGCGCCGGCTTCGACGCCGTCGTCGCGGTCGTGGACTCCGCCGCCGACACACCCGAACTGCACGCCCCCGACGGGCTGTTGGCCACGCTCGCCGCACACACGCCGAACGTCGTGCTCGCCGTCGTCCCCTCGTACGTACCCGCACTCCCGCACGTTCCCGAAAGGCCCGCCATGCTTCCCGAGCCCCTCCGCGGACCCGCGTTCTCCTCGTATCCACCGGACGAGGTCGGCTGGCTGCTGCAGGATCTCTCGGACGTCAGCCTGGAGGCGCCCACCGAGGAGCGCGAGGAGGCCATCCAGGCGGGCGGCGCCCACTACGCCGAGTCGCTGCCGGTCGAGTACCAGCCCAGCGACCAGTACCAGGAGCTGTTCCGCGCGGCCCTCGACACCTCCGCCGCCCGCATCGCCCAAGCGGTGGGCGCGGTGACGGAGTTGGTGCTCGCGGAGCGTTCACCACGTCCGGTGCTCGTGTCGCTTGCCCGCGCGGGGACTCCGGTCGGTGCGCTGATGCGTCGCTGGGCCAAGCACCGGCACGGGCTCGAACTGCCCCACTACGCCGTGTCGATCGTCCGGGGCCGGGGCATCGACGCCAACGCGCTGCGCTGGCTGGCCGCCCACCACGACCCCGCCGACGTCGTGTTCGTCGACGGCTGGACCGGCAAGGGCGCCATCACCCGCGAACTCGCCGACGCCATCGAGGAGTTCGAGGCGTCCGACGGCATCGCGGGCTTCGACCCGGAGATCGCGGTACTGGCCGACCCGGGCTCGTGTGTCCGTACGTACGGCACCCGCGAGGACTTCCTCATCCCCTCCGCCTGCCTCAACTCGACGGTGTCCGGGCTCATTTCACGGACCGTCCTGCGCGCGGACCTCGTCGGCCCCAACGACTTCCACGGCGCCAAGTTCTACCGCGAACTCGCCGGCGCGGACGTCTCCGTCGACTTCCTCGACGCCGTCTCCGCCCGCTTCCCCGAGGTCGCGGACGCCGTCGACACCTCGGTCAAGGAACTGCTCGCCGCCGACCGTTCCCCGACCTGGGAGGGCTGGGCGGCAGTCGAGCGCATCAGCGAGGAGTACGAGATCAACGACGTGAACCTCGTCAAGCCCGGCGTCGGCGAGACCACCCGGGTCCTGCTGCGCCGCGTCCCCTGGAAGATCCTGGCCCGCGCCGGAGCGGGCGCCGACCTCGACCACGTCCGCCTGCTCGCCGAGCAGCGGGGCGTACCGGTCGAGGAGGTGGCCGACCTCCCGTACACCTGCGTCGGGTTGATCCACCCCAAGTACACGCGGGGCGCGACCGGCGCCGACGGCAAGGCGGTGTCGGTATGAGTGTCGTGCAGAACTCCGTAACGGGGCCCGTGCTGGTCGCCAGCGATCTCGACCGCACGCTCATCTACTCCGCCGCCGCCCTCGCGCTGACCATGCCGGACGCCCGTGCGCCCCGGCTGCTCTGCGTCGAGGTGCACGAGAGCCGGCCGCTGTCGTACATGACGGAGACCGCCGCCGGACTGCTCACCGAGCTGGGTGACGAGGCCGTCTTCGTGCCGACGACGACCCGGACCCGTAAGCAGTACCTGCGCATCAACCTGCCGGGCCCGGCGCCGAAGTACGCGATCTGCGCGAACGGCGGGCACATCCTCGTCGACGGCGTCGCCGACGAGGACTGGCACGACCGGGTGCAGGCCCGGCTCGCGGACGAGTGCGCGTCCCTGGACGAGGTCCGGGAACACCTCGCCGCCACCGCCGACCCGCTCTGGGCGCGCAAGCACCGGGTCGCCGAGGACTTCTTCGCCTACCTCGTCGTCGAGCGCGAACTGCTGCCCGAGGAATGGGTGAAGGAACTCGCCGTCTGGGCGGAGAACCGGGGCTGGACGGTCTCCCTCCAGGGCCGCAAGATCTACGCCGTGCCGAAGCCGCTCACCAAGAGCGCGGCCATGCGCGAAGTCGCTCGCCGCACCGGGGCGCGTCTTGCTCTCGCGGCCGGGGACTCTCTCCTGGACGCTGACTTGCTTCTCGCCGCTGATCGGGGGTGGCGGCCGGGGCACGGTGAACTGGCGGAGACCGAGTGGAACGCCGACACGGTTACCGCGCTTCCCGAGCGGGGGGTCGCGGCGGGGGAGCGGATCCTTCGGGAGTTTCTGAGGGAGGTGCGGTAGCGCGCTGTTGGGGGTTGTCGGGGGGCTGCGGCGCCGTTGTGGCTTGTCGCGCAGTTCCCCGCGCCCCTGTGGGGCGCGTTTTCGTGCGGGGGCGTTTGATTCGTACCGTGACGAAGGCGAGCAGGGCGACCGCCGCCGCGGCCAGCACGACCTTCGAGTACGCGGAGACGAGGGTCGTGACCTCGGACCAGTTGTCGCCCAGCAGGTAGCCCGCGAACACGAAAGCGGTGTTCCAGAGGGCGCTGCCGAGGGTGGTGAGGCCGAGGAAGACGGGCAGGGGCATGCGTTCGACGCCGGCCGGTACGGAGATCAGGCTGCGGAAGACGGGGATCATCCGGCCGAAGAACACCGCCTTCGTGCCGTGCCGCAGGAACCACGCCTCGGTCTTCTCGATGTCCGCGACCTTGACCAGCGGCAGCCGGGCGGCAAGGGCGACGGTGCGGTCGCGGCCGAGCAGCGCGCCGATCCCGTACAGCGCGAGTGCGCCGACGACCGAGCCGACCGTGGTCCAGAGCAGCGCGGCGAGCAGGCTCATCTGCCCGGTGCTCGCCGCGAACCCCGCGAGCGGCAGGATCACCTCGCTCGGCAGCGGCGGGAAGAGGTTCTCCAGCGCGACGGCGAGGCCCGCGCCCGGGGCTCCGAACGTGGCCATGAGGTCGGCGACCCACTGGGGAGCGTCCGGCGTGGCTGTCATACGGGCAGGCTAGGAAACCGAACCTGAAGAGACCCTGAACCCCGGTGAGCGGCCCTCAGCCGCAGCAGCCCCCGCCGCAGCAACCGCCGCCACCGCCACCGCCTCCTCGGGGGGCCGGCGCCGGTGCGGAGGCCGAGCCGCCGACGGCGACCGTCGACAGGAGCTTCACGGTGTCGTCATGACCGGCGGGGCAGTCCGCGGGGGCGGCCGACTCGGCCATCGGGCGGCTGAGTTCGAAGGTGTCGCCGCAGGTCCGGCAGCGGTACTCATAGCGAGGCATGCGGACAGGTTAGTCCCCTGTTGCCGTTCAGTGGGCGGTCGTCCCGCGGTCCTCGCGGATACGGCTCACCACGTCGGCCACCGCGTGCCGCACGGCCTCCGTCTCCGTCAGGAAATGCCAGTAGTCGGGGTGGCGGCCCTCCAGCGTGGCGATCGCGCGGTCCAGCCGGGCCACCGACTCGTCCAGCGGACGGGCGTGCCGGGGGTCAGGGGTGTTGCGGCCGGCCATGGCAAGCCGCTGGGCGTCCCGGATCGCGAAGCGCGTACGGTCGATCTCGGCCTGCGGGTCCTTCTGTACGGCGTTCAGCCGGCGCAGCCGGTCGCCGGCCGCCGACACCGCCTCGTCGGTGGTGTTCAGCAGCGCCCGGGCCGTCGACAGCAGCGCGGTCGCGTCCGGCCAGCGCTGGGCGTCCCGCGCGGTCTGCGCCTCCCTGAGCTTCGCCTCGGCCTGCCGTACGTGTTCCGTGGCCTGCTCCGGCACCCCCTGGAGGTCCTGCCAGCACGCCGCCGAGAACCGCCGGCGCAGCTCGCTCAGTACCGGCTGCACCTGCCCGGACCGGGTGGTCAGCGCCTCGGCGCGGGTACGCAGCGAGACCAGCCGGTGGTCGGTCTCGGCGGCCCGTTCAGGCAGCCGCTCCGCCTCCGCGCGCACCGCCTCCGCCTCGCGCGAGACCCGGTCGGCCCGCTCCAGCGTCTCCGGTACGCCGTGCGCCCCGGCGCCCTGGTTGAGCCGGGTCAGCTCGGGCCCGAGGGCGGCGAGCCGGGCCGCGAGGTCGTCGGCCTTCAGCCCCGATCCCCGTGCCGCGTCCAGGGCGTTCGAGGCGGCGAGCAGGGCCTGGCGGGCGCGCTCCACGGAGGGCGCGAGCCGGGCCAGCTGCGTCTCGGCCTTGCCGAGCAGCGGACCGAGCCCGGCCGCGAAGCGGTCCAGGTCCTGCTTGACCCGGCCCAGCTCCTCCTTCGCCTTTGTGAGCTCGGAACGGGCGTGGGCGGCGGCCGAGGCCTCCAGGTCGTCCCGGTCGAGGTCGTGGACATCGACAGCGCTGATGTACTGGCCGCTGGCCTCGTCGATCCGGTGTCCGAGCCCCTCGAAGTCGGCGACCGCGCGCCGGGCGGCGGGGGTGTCGTCGACGGCCTTGATGGTCTCTATCGAGATCCGCAGATCCCGCTGGGCGGTGTCGAGTTCGTAGAAGGCAGCGGCAGCGGCGTCCTTCGCGGCCTGCGCCTCGGCGCGCTGGCTCTCGGCCCGCCCGCCGAACCACCGCCGCGTACCGCCACCGGCGAAGGACGCGGGCAGGGCGAGCAGCAGCGGCAACGGGAGCAGTACGAGCGTCAGGGCGTCCCGGGCAGCGGCGCGCAGGCCGGTGGAACGGGCTCGGGGCGGGCGGTGAGGTGGCTGGTGCGCGCGCGGCGCAATCGGCGTGTACGGCTCAGAATTGGTCGCCGTCACATCCCTCTCCCGTGCTGTGATTCGCCCTGCCCGGTTCATTCTCCCACCGGAAGAGGACGAACACACGACCCGGTCGGTTCGCGCTGCGCGTACCAAGCCGCGAAACCAGCCACAGACCGCGCGTACCAGGTGCGCACCGGGCCCGCCGCGGGGCTCACTCGGCGGCGGCCCGCACCCGTATGCTCCCGTCCTTCGTCTTCGCGGACACCACGTGCGAGCTGCTCTCGTCGCGCGGTACGGACACCTTCACGGAGCCGTCGTCGGCGGTCGCCGTCACGCGGTACGACTCGTGGGGCAGCGCGATCGTGATGGAACCGTCGTCGGCGCGGGACTCCACCAGGTCGGGCACGGAGGCGAGTTCGAGCCGCACCGAGCCGTCCTTGGAGCGGGCCCGCACCTGGCGGGACTCCACACCGAGGGCGCGGATCGAACCGTCGTCGGTGCGCAGTTTCAGCGGGCCGGTGGAGTCCTTGACGGTGACGGAGCCGTCCGTCGTACGGATGTCGAGGGCCTCCTCGAAGCCGCGCGCGGTGACCCTTCCGTCCCCGTCCCGTACGACCACGGAGACACCGCGGGGCACCTCGATCCGGTGCTTGGCGGAGCAGTCGGCGACCACGCCGGAGCACGTCATCCGCAGCTTGAGCCGGTCGTCCTTCATGGACCAGGTCACCTTGGGATCGTCGCCGACGGCGACCGAGCCCTGGAACCAGCGGGTGACCTCGATCCGGCCCGCCTGGTGCGAGTCCGCGGCGACGATGTCGAGCGCAGAGTCGTCCGAGTCGACGGTGAGGGTGCGCCCCTGGAGGGCGAAGGAGCGGTGCTCCGGATCCTTGTCGTCCCCGGCGGAGGCGCCACAGGCCGAGGCGGTGACGACGAGCGCGACCATGGCGCCGGTGACGGCGATCGCACGGGTGCGGATACGCGGAAGTGCTGATCGGGCCATGGTTCTCATCCCCCAGAGACGAACGCGGGACCGGTGATCGGTGATCGGTGGAGCCGGTCCGGCGAGACTCTTCGACCGTACGGAGCCGGCGCCCGCCGGGGCATCCGGGACGCTCCCGGATCCGGGGTGGGGGAAACCCCCGCATCCCGGCCCGGCGATCTCCGGGGCGGGTACGGGTTTGCGGGACAGGGCCTCGGGCAATGTAGGCTGACGACTCGTCCTGGGCGCGTAGCTCAGTGGTAGAGCGCCGCCCTTACAAGGCGGATGTCGGCGGTTCGAAACCGTCCGCGCCCACCAGGATCGACGTAGCAGGATCAGGTAAGTGGCCCCCCGGCGAAACCGCCGGGGGGCCATTTCGTGTGGTGGTGTGCGCAGATGTGCGGCAAAAGCGACCTCCGGATCGGCCCCGGATTCGCGCCGGTTATCGTGAGCGGCAGTGACGGTGGGATCAGAGAGGTTTGCCGTGTCGGACGTGTCGGACGAGGGACGGCTCATCGCCGGGCGGTACCGGCTGACCGAACAGATCGGCCGCGGCGGCATGGGCACGGTCTGGCTGGCCGCCGACCAGATGCTCAACCGCCGGGTCGCCCTCAAGCGACTGCACGAGGACTCTCGGTACGCCGACGACGAACTGGCCCTGATGTACGAACGCACCCGCCGCGAGGCGCAGAGCGCCGCCCGGATCGCGCACCCGAACGTGGTCGTCGTCCATGACGTCGTCGAGGACGACGGGCTGCCGTGCATCGTCATGGAGTACGTGCCCTCCACCACGCTGAGCGCCCTCCTCAAGAGCGGCGGAACCGTTTCGCCCGAGGAGGCGGCCCGGGTCGGCCGGGGCATGGTCGCGGCGCTGGGAGCCGCCCACGAGGCCGGCGTGCTGCACCGTGATGTCAAGCCGGGCAACGTCCTGCTCACCGAGGGCGGCCGGGTCGTCCTCACCGACTTCGGCATCGCCACGGCGACCGGCACCAGCACGCTCACCCGGACCGGCGAGGTCGTCGGCTCCATCGACTACATGGCACCGGAGCGCATCCAGGGCGACAAGCCGGGCCCCGCCTCCGACCTGTGGGCGCTCGGCGCGACCCTCTACCAGGCGGTGGAGGGACGGCCGCCGTTCCGCAGGCTCACGCCGGTCGAGACGGCGTACTCCATCGTCACCGCCGCCCCGGAGCCGATGCAGCAGGCGGGGCCGCTGGAGCCGCTGATCACCGCGCTGCTGGCCAAGGACCCGGACGAGCGGCCCTCGGCGGAGGCGACGGAACTGGCGCTGCGGGCGGTCACCGCGGACACGGAACCGCGTGCGTGGACGCACTCCCTGCCGGTGTCGGTACCGGCGCCCGCGGCGGACGCCACCGGCGGCACCCGGAGGAGGACCGGCACCGAGCGTGCGGCCCCCGTACAGCCCCGGGGCGGGCGTGGGCGCCGTACCGGCCGTACCGTCGTCTGGAGCGCGGTCGCGGTGGTCCTCGTGGCCGGGGCGACGGCGGGCGGCCTGTACTACGTGAACGCGTCCGGCGACGACGCCACGAAGAGCACGGGGACGGCAACGAGTCCCACGCCGACCTACGCGCCCTCGCCCGTTCCCGACGGCTACCACCTGGTCACGGAGAAGGCGCTCGGTGTCGCCTTTCCGGTGCCGGACGGCTGGAAGCTGGACAAGCGGACGTCCGGCGCTGCCGTCTACGTCGACGAGACCGGCCTGGCCGGCCTCACCCTCGGCATCGTGGACCCCGCGGGAGACCCCTTGGCGCACTTCAAGGACATCGAGGCGAACACGAAGCTCAACTACCCCGGGGGCAAGTACCGCAAGCTCTATATGCAGCGGACGACGTACCGGGGCCAGAAGGCCGCCATCTGGGAGTTCACCTTCAAGGGGCGGGTGCGGGTCTTCCACGCCATCAACCTCGGTTTCGGGCAGGAGGGCGGCCGGGAGTACGACATCTATGTCTCGGCGCCGAACGAGCAGTGGGACACGTACCGTCCGGTCTTCGACCGGGTGCGGGAAGGGTTCCGCACCACGTCCTGAGCTTGGTCTTCAACCTGAGGGCCGGACGTCGGGTTCAGGCCTCCCCGGCGCCCGTGTTGTCGGCTTCGCCTTCGTGCGCGTGCTTGAGCCGCGTCCGTGCGTCCATCCGGTCCGGTCCTGTGACCTCGGCCCAGAAGCGGTGGCAGCTCACGAACACCGCGAGCTCGTGCTCCCGTCGCCGCAGCTTCTCCACCTCGGCCTGTTCGTCGGCCGTCCAGCCAGGCGAGGCGGGGCGCTCCACCTTGCGCCAGCCTCCGGTGTCACTGAAACCGTCCAGCGGCTCGACCGACCAGGGGAGCCGCTTCAGCAGGGCCGACAGCTCGGCCCGGACCTGATGCAGCTCCTCCTGACCGGCCAGGAGGTCACTCGGGAAGTCATAGGTCGTCGCCACGCGGGCAATAGTACGCCTGTTCGATTTTGGTTTGCGAGTCAGTGAGTCAGTGGGTCTGGGCGTCGGCGGAGGGCTCTGTGAGGGCCGGAAGCGCCCGTCCCAGGCGGGCGAGTGGGGACAGGGCCATCAGCACCGGGGACAGCAGCATGCCCGCGGCCGTCACCAGGAGGCTGGTGCGCAAGCCCCACTCCTCCGCGAGGAAACCGCCCAGCAGGGAGCCGATCGGGGTCAGCCCCATGCCGACGAACGTGATCGTGGCGGCCGCACGGCCCTGCATCCCGGCCGGAGTGACCGCCTGCCGGACGGTCATGACCGTGACGTTCACCAACTGGCCGCCGACGCCGAACACGAAGCCGACCGCGAGGAGCGCGGCCATCGTCATCGCCGAGGAGCCGTGCAGCGCGGGCACACACAGGAACGCGCCGTCGCCGAGTACCGCCGCGAAGACGAGCACCGGACCATGACCGAACCGGCCGGGCAGCCGGGCGGCCAGCACCGAGCCCAGGAGCGCGCCCGGGCCCGTCGCCGCGAGCGACAGCCCGACGGCGGCGCCCGACAGGTGCAGTTCCCGTGGCAGGAAGAGCAGATAGACGGTCATCATGGCCGCGAAGGAGAGCTGGAAGGCGGCCGAGGCGAGGCACACGGCCCGCAGCGAGGAGTCGCCGGCGACAAATCGGAGACCCTTATGGATCCGCCGCCACAGACGAGGGGGATGTTCCGAGGGCTCCGGGATCGGTTCGTGGCGCCTGATCCGCCGGATCGACAGGAACGACAGCGCGAAGAACAGTGCGCTGGAGGCGGCGGCGATCGGCGCCGACAGCAGGGACACCAACGTGCCGCCGAGGGCGGGGCCGCCGATCTGCGCCGCGGACCGGCTGCCCTCGAGCGCGCTGTTGCCCCGCACCAACTGGTCGCGTTCCACCAGCCGTACGAGAGACGCCTGGTACGCCACGTCGAAGAACACGGAAAGGATCCCTACGGCGAGGACGACCACGAACAGCGCGGGCAGACCGAGCAGGCCGAGAAGGCCGGCCACGGCGGCGGCGCCCAGTGTCAGGGTCCGGCCGAGGTCCGTCAGCACCATCACCGTGCGGGTCCGCCATCTGTCCACCCACGCGCCGACGAAGAGCGAGAGCAACAGGATCGGCGCCTGCCCCACCGCGCGCAGGAGGCCCAACTCGCCGGCACCGGCGTCGAGTGTCAGAACGGCGAAGAGCGGCAACACCAACAGGCCTGTGTGTTCGCCGAGTTGGGAGGCCGACTGGCCCACCCAGAGGCTACGGAAGTCGCGATCCCGCCACAGACTTGAGGGGGAGGAGGGGGAGGGGGAGGAGGGGGAGGGGGAGGAGGGGGAGGAGGCAGACGGCACGTGGGTCCCTCGGATTGCCGACAACGAGGCCCGCCACCCGGCGCGCACCAGAGGCGCACGGATGACTCAGGCAGGAGAAGGCTCGCTGTGCCGCAACATCAAGGGCAGCACGCGATGACGGGCCGATCACGGCCTACGACGTCAACGCGCGCTCGGACGACCGGGCATGTCCTCGCTCCTCAGGGGTCATTCGCCGAACCGAACCCGAACATTAGCCTTCGGCGGTCGGTCAGGAAAGGCGATTGATGCCGAGGCGGACCCCGTCGGCTCGTCGGCCGTCGGTCATCCCAGTTGCGACTTGACGTGCCCGATGACCTCGTTGAACTCCTTCGTCGGCGAGAAGTCGATGTACTCGCAGTCCTCAAGTGCCTCCGGAGCGTGGCCGGGTGCCCAGTAGAACGCCTGCCCCGCCTCGTAGATCTCGTCACCCTGCTGCGTCCGCATCTTCAACCGCCCGCTGAACAGGTATCCCCAGTGGGGGCATTGGCACAGATCGTCGGGCATGCCCTTGAGTGCCGGCGCCATGTCCGTGCCCTTGGGGAACGTCACGAACGCGACGGTCATGTCGCCCCCGACCTCCTGCATGCGCAGCTCCACACCGTCGCCCTCGATCTCGACAGGAGCGTCGTTCCGTGTCGTCGCCATGGCTACTCCCGCTACTCCCTGGAAACTCGTCTCACCTCCAGCCTGGCCCCGGTCGCCGCGCCGCGCGACACGAGTGGTCGGCTGGTCGGCGGCCCCCCCCCGTCGGATGTCCGGCCCTGTTTCCGCGCTGCTCCCCGTAGGGGATGCGTACGCGCGAGACTGGAGGCATGTGCCGCAGTATCAAGACCCTTCGTCCGCCCGTACAACCCGAAGAGGCCACCGAGGAGGAGATCCGGGCCGCCGCCCTTCAGTACGTCCGTAAAATCTCCGGCTTCCGGGCGCCGGCCGCCCACAACCGCGAGGTCTTCGAACACGCCGTCGACGTCATCGCGGCGGCCACAGCCGAACTGCTCGCCGGCATCGAGGTACGGGGCGGGGGTGGTACGACGGCAGCCCGCCACGCGTCCTAGGACGCGCGACGGGCTGCCGGGGGTGTGAGCGAGCTCAGCTCCGGGTCCACTTCTGGTTGTCGCCGGTGCCGCAGGCCCACAGGACCATCGGCGTGCGGTTGGCCGTGCCCGCGCCGTACGCGTCCAGGCAGAGGCCCGCGTTGACGTTGGTGAACGTGCCGTCGCTGTTGAGGTTCCACTTCTGGTTGTTGCCGCCGTGGCAGTCCCAGATGACGACCTTGGTGCCGTTGGCCGTGCCGTTGTCCCAGGCGTCCAGGCACTTGTTGCCGTACACCACGAGCTCCTTGCGGGAGGTGTACGTCCAGGCCTGGTTCTGGCCGCCGTTGCAGTCCCACAGCTCGGCCTGGGTGCCGTTGGTGATCGTGTTGTTGAAGATGTCCAGGCAGCGCCCGGACTGCGTACCGACGACCAGGTTGCCGTTCGTGCCGGGTACCGGCTGGACGGTCAGCGTGCCCAGGGCCGGGCCGTTCGTGACGGCGAGGGTGTTGGCGGCGCCCTTGGAGAGGGCGACCTGGACGGAGATCGTGCCCGGGGTCGCGCCGGTCGGCGGGAACGAGACCGTGGTCGAGCCCTGGCCGTTGACCTGGAGGGTCGCCTTGACGGCGTTGCTCGTGTTGTTCGTGTACGTGAAGTCGGCGACCGCGAGACCGGTGCTCGCCGCGTTCACGGCGGTGTAGCGGGCGGACGAGTCGGGCTCGTACGCGCTGCTCGCCGCCTCCGTGCCGCCGGTGATCGTGAGCATGACCGAGCCGCCGGCCGGGACGCTGGTGGTGTAGCCGGTGGCGTACGAGCCGATGTTCGTACGGCTCCACAGGTCACGGACGGTCGCGGACGCGTTCGTCAGGCCGAGGTCGGCCCAGCGGACGGTGATGTTCTGGGCGGAGGAGGTGCGGTTGAGGAGCACGGCGGCACGCTTGCCGGTGCCGGACAGCACCTTCCCGTACACCTGCGCGCCCGAGGTGTCCTCGGCGACCTTGACGCCCTGGAGGCCGCGCGGGTCCTGGTCGACGGCGATGACCTCGGGGTTCTTGAGGATCGCGGCGGACTCGGCGGTCATCGTCGACAGGTTGTTGCCGGCCAGCAGCGGGGCGCCGGAGATGGCCCACAAGGCCATGTGGGTGCGGTTCTGGGCGGCGGTGAAGCCGTTCATGCCGACCATCAGCATGTCCGGGTCGTTGTAGTAGCCGGTGTGCTGGGCGGTGGGGTGCAGGCCCTGGTCGTAGTTGGACAGCATGTTCGACATCGAGGGGTTGTTGCCCCAGAAGATGATGTCGGTGCTGGTCCGGAACATCGGGGCGAGGCCCGGGGCCCAGTTCCAGGTGTTCTGGTAGCCCCAGTTGCAGAGGGACAGGGTGAGCGGTCGCCCGGTGGTGGCGGTCGCCTTGGCCACCGCGTCGCTGATCGACTTGTACGTGGTGGCCGCGTCGAGGCCCTCGACGTCACCGCCGCACCAGTCGACCTTGACGAAGTCGAAGCCCCACTTGGAGAACTGGAGCATGTCCTGCTCGTAGTGGCCCTCGCTGCCGCTGCCCGGGGCGGCGGGGCGGCCCGTCGGGAAGTAGTAGCCGCAGCCGTCCTTGCCCGCGTCGGTGTAGATGCCGGCCTTGAGACCCTTGCTGTGGATGTAGTCGGCGATGGCACTCATGCCGCCGGGCCACTCGGCCTCGTCGATGGTGATGTTGCCGGCACTGTCCCGGGTGCCCTGCCACCAGCCCTCGTCGATGTTGATGTACTCGTAGCCGGCCTCGGGCAGCCCTGCCGCGACGAACGCGTCCACCTGGCCCTTGATCACGTTGTAGTCGACCACCGCCGCGAAGCTGTTCCAGGAGGCCCAGCCCATGGGGGCGGTGGGGACCGGTATCTGGCGCGAGGAGGCGGCGACGGGGGTGGTCGCGATGGTCGTCCCGGGCGCAGAGATCGCGGAGGGCGCGGAGTCCTGCTGCGGTACGAAGACGAGGGTGGCCGCTACTGCGGTGGCGAGGGCGAGGGTGCGGACGGCGGCGCGTCTGAGGAGGCCGGCCAGGCGGGGGGTGGATGAGCGCGGCGGGGGGTACATGCGGCTCCTTTCCGGGGGCGCGGCGGTGCGACTCCCGGAGGGGTGGTCGGTATTTCGAACCCTGATCGGCAAATCGAACGAGGGGGCGGGCTGAAATTAGAGCCGGGGGAGGTTGAAGTCAACGGTTGTGGCAGAAGGGGTTTTTCCAACGGGGGGATTTCGGGCGGGAATTGTCGAGTGGGTGGGGATGTGAGGGGAGGTTGGGTGGGGTGCCTAGGAGCTTGGGGGGTTCTGCTTCGTGGCGGGTGCGGGATCGTTGTGGCTTGTCGCGCCCCGCGGCGGAGCCGCACAACGACACAGCCCCGCGCCCCTGAAGTGGCGCGTCTCCTCGGCGCCTGTTGATCAGGCGCCCTTGCTCCAGGGCGCCGTCTGTCCGCGCGCCCGCTCTACGTGGCGCCGGCTAGCCGTGGGCGGCTGTGGGGCGGGGGCGTTGGACGAGGAAGGCGGCGGCTGCTCCTGCACCGAAGAGGGGCAGGAGGGATACGCCCGTTGCCAGCCAGGTGGCGCCCAGCCACTGGCCGCCGAAGTAGCCGAGGGCGACGCTGTACGCGGCCCAGGCGAGGCCGGCGACGATGGACCAGGGGAGGAACTCGCCGACCCGGCGGTGGGCGGCGCCGGCGCCCAGGGAGACGATCGAGCGGCCGGCCGGGGCGAAGCGGGCGACGACGACCAGGATGCCGCCGCTCTGGGCGAGGGCCGAGCCGAGACGTTCCTGCGCGTTCGTCAGGCGCCGGGAGCGGGCGATGGCGCGGTCCAGACGGGCGCCGCCGTTCCAGGCCAGCCGGTACGCCACCAGGTCGCCGAGGACCGACGCCGTGGCGGCGCAGAGGGTGAGCGCGAGGATGTCGGGGACCTCCTGCGGTACCTGTCCGGTGGCCGCTCCTGAGCCGGCCGCTGCTGCCGTGGCGGCTGTGATGACGAGGACACCGCTCGGCAGTACCGGCAGGAAGACGTCGAACAAAACGGACACGCCCACCAGGGCGTAGATCCAAGGGGTCCCGGTCAGTGACCCCACACTCTCCAACACCGCAGACTCCCCGTGACTCCCCCGTTGGCTCGATCCGCGCCGCTACCTCGCGGGGGAGCGGCGGGCGGCCTGTGACAGCCATACAGCGTACGCCGGGGGTCTGACGGGAGATTCACGGGGGCTCATGTGTTCGGCACGTCGTGTTCACCTTGGCGTTCGCCGGTGCCCGTCCCGGGGAAGCGGGGACGGGCACCGGCGAACGGTGGAGCGGTGGAGCGGTTGGGTGACCTGGGGTCAGGCCGCTACCGGGGTCTTGTCGCGGGACTGCTTCGTCGTGGACGACGAGCGCTTCGCGAAGAGCCGGTCCACGCCGAAGGCGCCGGAGCCGGTGAAGATGAGCAGGAAGAACGCCCAGCAGAAGGCGGCGGCCAGTTCGCCCTGGTTCTGGATCGGCATGAGGGCCGTCGACTGGTGGACGTCGAAGTACGCGTACGCCATCGCGCCCGAGGCGATGAACGAGGCGGCGCGGGTGCCGAGGCCCAGCAGGACCAGGCTGCCGCCGACCAGTTCGATCACACCGGCGTACCAGCCGGGCCAGGTGCCGGCCGCGACCTCCTCGCCGCCGAAGGCGCCGAAGAGCGAACGGGCGCCGTGGCAGGCGAAGAGCAGGCCGACCACGATGCGGAACAGGCCGATGGCGTAAGGCTGGGCGTTGTTGAGGCGAGCGGACATGTGGGGGATGTCTCCTTCGGTCGGGACCGGTCCGAGGACGGATCGGTCCGGGGGGCGGAACCGAGCGGGTAATCCACCGTAGGGGGGCCTAATCGATGCTTACAAGTTCAACATTTGGCCACTGCTTTGCCTTCGATTGGGGCTCCGGTTGCCTTTCCGGATCGGCGATCGTCGCACGTGGAGCCGCTCTTGGGGTCATACGCAACGCCGCCCGTGCGATCGCATCCGCGTCCGAAAGTGTGACCGAATCCACGCCAGGTCGGGCGCCGGCCGCGGTCACCCAGTGCACGCCCTCCGTGGGCACCCCGAACGCGAACCTCCTTTCCTGCGCCCGACCTTGACGATCCATCAGGAGATACGGGCGCGGTGTCACATCCACTCCGCCGGTCTCGTAGCCGTCGATCACGTGGGGCCTCGCCCGGCCCGTCCGCAGTAGTCCGGCGAGCAGGGGATCGGCCGTACGGCGCAGGTCGGTCTCCGGAAGCCGCGCCTCTATGAGGGAGGTCACGCGTACGGCCGAGCCCGGTACGGCCGGGGAGTGCGCCACCCAGGCCCCGTCCTCGGCCCGTACCTCCAGCCGGGGGCCGAGCACCTCCACCACGCCCGCCGCCACCAGCGCGGCCAGTTCCTCGACGCGCCGGCGGGGCGGGCCGATGGACAGGAAGGCGTTGAGCGGGGTGTACCAGCGATCCAGGTGGTCGCGGCGGGAGCCGCCCGGCAGCCCGCCGTGGTCCACGATCAGCCGCAGCTCGTTGCGCAGGTCGCGCAGCACGTCCTGGGCGGCCTTCAGCGGTCCCTCGACATTACCCAGCGCGGCCTGGGCGGCGTCCTCGCGGAGATGGCCGAGCAGCCAGTTCCGCCACGCGGCGGGGCCGGGGAAGACCTGTCCCGCGTACGGCCGTGACATCCGGTCCCAGGACCAGCGGCCGGCCTCCGGCACGCCGAACTCGTCGAGCACGGCCGCCTCTTGGGGGCTGCCGTGCGGGGCGGCGAGGAACCGGTCCCGGAAGAGATCGACGAAGAGATCGACGCGGCGGTGTACCGGCTGCCGTGTCCGCAG
Organism: Streptomyces sp. NPDC020898; assembly: GCF_044333925.1. Lineage (NCBI taxonomy): Bacteria > Bacillati > Actinomycetota > Actinomycetes > Kitasatosporales > Streptomycetaceae > Streptomyces > Streptomyces sp. NPDC020898. Next base: position 689,061 of record NZ_JBIRRV010000001.1, on the reverse strand, counting down.
GAGGGTTTCGTAGTGGACCGTCTCGACCTCCTTCGCCACCAGCGGCCATATCTCCGTGCGGAAGTCGGGTGCTTCGCCGGAGGCGGCGCGCTTGCGGAAGCGGGCGATCACCTCGTCGGTGAGGACGAGCGGGGTGTGCCGGCCGTACGGGCCCTTCGCGTTGTCGCCGCGCGCCTGGTGCGGGATGCCGCGCCGCGAACCGGCGTAGAGCCGCGGCTCGCGTCCGGAGGGCAGATAACGCAGGCCGCCAGTGGCTGAGCCGTTCAAGGTGTGGGTGTCGCGTACGAAACGGCCGCCGCGGCCCGTGGTCAGGAGGGTCAGATGGTCGAAGAAGTTGAGGCCGAGGCCGCGCAGCAGGACCGGTTCGCCGGGGGCCAGCGGGGAGAGGTCGGTGTCGGCCGGGTTGGCGGGCGGGAGATGGCACAGGCCGTGCTGTCCGGCGTACGAGGTGAGGCGTTGCTGTTCGCTGTCCGGAACGAGCGGGAGGTGGCCCTGGGCGAGCACGACGGCCGACAGGGCGGACAGGGTGCGGCCGTTGCCGAGAGTGAGTGTCTGGCTGCCGTCGGGGGCGTCGTCGAGGCGTACCGCCCGGGTCGTGTGCGTCACGACGCGCACGGTGGGCGGTGCCTCGCGCACGACCTTCGCGAACACCCACTCCAGGTAACGCCCGTAGTGGGCGCGGGTCGGGTAGTCGTCCGGCCCCAACTCGACCTCCCCCTCGCCTGGTTCGTCGCCCTCTTCGCCGTGCTCGCCGCGCGCCCACTCGTACAGGCTGGGCCCCGGCCGGACCGGGCCCGCGCAGTCCACGCTGGCGTCGGTGAAGAGGGTGACCTGCGACGCAACGGTGTTCATCAGCAGCCGGGGCGACTGTGAGGTGCGCCAGACCCGGCCGGGTCCGGGTGGCGCCGGGTCGACGACGTGGACGGTCAACCGGGCCCGGGGACACAGGAGTTCCGGCGCGGAGGCGCAGAGGCGTTCCAGCACGCTGGTGCCGCGCGGCCCGGCACCGACCAGGGCGACGGACACGGAGAGGGGCTCGGGCGTACTGCCGGAGGCTGGCCTGGACGGCTCGACGGTCGCTGGAGACAAGGGGGTTACTCCCGGGCGTGTGGGGCGCGATGGCAGCAGACCGCCCACCGGAAGCGGACGGTCCGCATCATCATGCCGTGGGACACGTACGGCATCCGTATGCAATCGGGAGTACGGAAGAGGCCCTCTCACCCACTCAGTTGCGACTCCGTGACGGTCTCCAGCTGCGCGCCGCCGACGTTCTCCTCCCGGACCCGGTCCAGGCGGAGCCGGGCCGAACGGCCGTGCAGGGTCAGGGTCATCAGCATGTTGCCGAACCAGGGGCCGCCCGTCCTGCGCCAGCTGACCGGGGGTTGCGGGACGCGGCCGTGCCGGGCGAAGCGGCGGCCCAGGGCGCGGCCCAGGGCGCTCCAGCCGAGGCGGAAGCCGACCCTAATGTGGAGGGGGATGGCGTTGTGGACGGGGGAGCAGGTCAGCTGGAGGACGCGGGCGTCCGGGCGGTCGGCCTCGGGCCAGGTGGCCTCGGCGGCGTACGCGTGGTGGACGTCCCCGGACAGGACCAGCACCGTCGCCGGGGCCCCGGCGCCCGAGCCGGCCTCCGCGATCAGCGCGGCCAGGTCGGTGAACGAGGTGGTGAACGCCGCCCAGTGTTCGAGGTCGGCCCCGCGGCGCAGCTTCTCCCCGAACCGGGCCCAGCGCGCGCCCCGTTCGCCCCGGGACAGGGCCGCGTCCCAGGCCTCGGCGTCGTGCACGAGGTGCGGCAGCAGCCAGGGGAGCGAGGTGCCGATGAGGAGGTGGTCGTAGGAGCCGGGCGCGGTCAGGGCCTGTTCCCGCAGCCAGGCCGCCTCGCCCGGGTCCAGCATCGCGCGGTTGTCCTCGTCGAGGACCCGGGCCGCCCTGGTGTCCACCATCAGCAGGCGTACGCGGCCGAAGTCGCGCCGGTAGCTCCAGCGGACGGAGGCGGGGTCCGTGTCGGCCCTGGAGGCGAAGGCGCGCAGGACGTCCGTACCGTCGGGGGTCTCGCGCACGGCCGCGTAGAGCGGGTCGTCGGCGAGTTCGGCGGGGGTGAGGTTGCCGAGGTGCTGGTGCACCCAGTACGACATCAGGCCGCTCAGCAGTCGTTCGCGCCACCAGGGTGTGGCCCGCATGTCGGCGAGCCAGGACTCGCTGGTGTTCCAGTCGTCGATGATGTCGTGATCGTCGAAGATCATGCAGGTGGGGACGGTGGAGAGGAGCCAGCGGATTTCCGGGTCGAGCCAGGACTCGTAGTAGAGGTGGGTGTACTCCTCGTAGTCCGCGACCTCGGCGCCCGGCGGTTCGGACAGGTCGCGGCGGGCGGCCAGCCAGCGGCGGGTGGCGTCGGACACCTCGTCCGCGTACACCTGGTCGCCCAACAGGAGGAGTACGTCCGGGCGTTCGGCCGTGGGATCGGCCGCCATGCGTGCGGCCAGGGTGTCCAGGGCGTCCGCGCCCACTGGGTCCTTGTCGTCGGCGGCCGGTGCGGCCCAGCGGCAGGAGCCGAAGGCGACCCGCAGCGCGTCGCCCTCCCCTCCTTCTCCCTGGCTCCCTCCGTCAGCGGCGGTGCGGATGACGGAGGGCGGGAAGGACGAGTCGGGCAGCGGCCACACCCGGACGCCGTCCAGGAACACCTCGTACGGAGTCGTCGTGCCCGGGGTGAGGCCGGTCACCGGGATCAGCGCGTAGTGGTGGCCCGCGACCTGGAAGGTGCGGGTCTCACCGCCGGCGCCGTCCGCGCAGCGCGCCTCGGCGGTGCACGGGCGGCTCGCCTCGACCCAGACGGTCGCGGACGAACCGTCGGCATACCTCAGCAGCGGTCCCAGGCGAAGTCTCGCCACGTGATCACCCTCCTCCGTCGCCCCGTACGGTACGGAACGACAGAGGAGGGCGGGGAGGTTCCGTGCACAGTGCAGCTGATAGTCGAGTCGATCAGTCAGGGATCGACTGTCAACCGCTGATCAGCAGCCGTTGAGGACCGAGGTCAGCTTGGTCTTCTCGGCCGAGTCGACCGAGAGGTCGTAGTAGTACTTCACCTGGACCCAGGCGCGCACGTACGTGCAGGCGTAGGAGGTGATGGACGGCATCCACTCGGCCGGGTCCTGGTCGCTCTTCGACTGGTTCACGTTGTCCGTGACGGCGATGAGCTGGGGCCGGACGAGGTCGTTGGCGAACGCCTGGCGCTGGGCGGCGGTCCAGCTGTCGGCGCCCGAGTCCCAGGCCTCGGCGAGCGGGACCAGGTGGTCGATGTCGAGGTCGGAGGCGGCCGTCCAGGTGGCGCCGTCGTAGACGGAGTACCAGGAACCGCTGGTGGCGGCGCAGGCGGAGCTGGTGACGACGTTCGTACCGTCCCGCTTCAGGACCGTCTCACGGGTGTTGCAGGTGCCGGAGATGGTGATCCAGTGGTTGAACAGGTCGCGGTCGTAGCCGGTGCGGTCCTCGGTCGCCACGGTGAGCGAGGCGAGGTAGGTGCGGGCGGTGGCGGCGCTGACCGGGGTGGGGAGAGCGGCGGAGGCGGCCGGACCGTTGAGCAGTCCGACCGTGGCTATGAGACCGGTGAGAGCGGCGAGTATGCTGAGCCGTCGACGCGCGTAGAACTTCGGCATGCGAACTCCCTCGGGGGATGGGGATGTTGAGCGGCAGCGACTGAATGGTTGCGTCGCCGGATTGCCGGGGGATGAGCGGTGGGTAAGAAGCTAGTGACGTGCGCATGACAGAGCAAGGTGTCGGTGTGTGTGGATTCCGTACGCAGGCCGCCGTCGCCGGATGACGTGTCGCGTACGCTGGACGGCGCAGAAGGGGAGTAGCTCTTCGCCGGACCGTCGACATACTGCTCAGCTCGTCTGAGCCGGCGCCCGGAGGCAGGTTCCGTACGTACATGTGCGGACCGGCCAGCGAGACCTTCGGCAGAGCAGCACCACGTTTTCTTACGTGTGCTGCCGTGCCGAGGTGTCGCAGCGCATCGCAGGACGCGTGAAGTCATCACACTCTCGGTGGGGCAGCCCTACCGATTGAGGAACCTTGATCAGCTTCAGTGTCACGGCGCTCGTCTTCGGCGTCGTCTTCCTGGCCGAACTCCCGGACAAGACCGCCCTCGCCGGGCTCGTCCTCGGCACCCGCTACCGCGCCTCGTACGTCTTCGCGGGCGTCGCCGCCGCCTTCGCCGTCCATGTGGCGCTGGCCGTCGCGGCGGGCAGCGTCCTGACCCTGTTGCCGCAACAACTCCTGCATGCGCTGACCGGCGTGCTCTTCCTGGGCGGGGCCGCCGTGCTGCTGCTCAAGGGGGCGGGCGACGGCGACGCGGAGGTGCGGCGGCCCGAGGACCAGTCCTTCTGGAAGGTGTCCGGGGCCGGCTTCATGCTCATCCTGGTCGCCGAGTTCGGCGACCTCACGCAGATCATGACGGCCAACCTCGCCGCCCGCTACGACGACCCGCTCTCCGTCGGCCTCGGCGCGGTGCTCGCGCTGTGGGCGGTGGCCGGGCTCGGGATCGTGGGCGGCCGGGCGCTGATGAAGCGGGTGCCGCTGGGGCTGATCACCCAGGTCGCGGCCGTGCTGATGCTGGCGCTCGGGGTGTGGAGCCTCTGGGAGGCGGTGGCCGGATAGGTCCGGCCGGGAGGTGGCCTGGTGGGTCGACCGGGAGGTGACCGGTCGGTGAATGGTTGGTCGAGGTGGTAGCGGGATCCGCTGTTTATTTTGTACCGTGGAGGAACAAAGTGGCTCCCGCCCGTTTTCCCTGACCGGCGGGCGGGGCCGCCTTGGTCCTCCGGGGCGCACCCGACCGGGTCTCGGCCCCGCCTCGTCCCCGTGCGCCTGGAGCTCTGCCGATGACGGCCACCACCGTGCTCACCGCCCGTGCCCTCCTCCTCGACATGGACGGCACCCTCGTCAACTCCGACGCCGTCGTCGAGCGCATCTGGCGGCACTGGGCCGACCGGCACGGGCTGGACGGCGACGAGGTCATGAAGGTGGTGCACGGACGGCAGGGGTACGCCTCGATGGCCGTACTGCTGCCCGCCCGGCCCATGGAGGCGAACCACGCCGACAACGCGCGCATGCTCGCCGAGGAGACCGCCGACATGGACGGCGTCGTCGCGATACCGGGCGCCGCCGAGTTCCTGGCATCCCTGCGGGGGCTGCCACATGCCCTGGTGACCTCCGCCGACGTCGCGCTGTCGACGGCGCGGATGGCCGCGGCGGGGCTGGCGCTGCCTGATGTCCGGGTCACGGCCGAGTCCGTGGGCGCGAGCAAGCCGGATCCCGAGGGCTTTCTGAAGGGCGCCGCCGAGTTGGGCGTCGACCCGGCCGACTGCGTCGTGTTCGAGGACTCCGGGGCGGGGATCTCGGCGGGGCGCTCCGCGGGGATGCGGGTGGTGGGGGTGGGGGCGCGTGCGCACGCTCACCGGCCCGACGTGGTCGTGCCGGACCTTGTGGGGGTGCGGGTGGAGCGTGTGGGGGGCGGGGAGTTGCGGGTTCACGTCGGTTGATTGCGGCTCGCTCCGCGGGGAGGGCGGAACTTTGGCTGCGGGCCCGTGGGGGCTTGTCGCGCAGTTCCCCGCGCCCCTTTGGGGCGCGCCTGCACGGCGGAGTCGCCGGTCGATACAGCACCGCGCCTCTTTGGGGCGCGGGTCGGGGCCGGGGAGCGAAGCGCGGGCTGGTCGCGGCCGCGAATCTCAGGCGCCTCCAGCCCTGCGCCCCCTTGGGGTGTCTACGGCTCCGTTGTTTCTGATTCGAGGCGTTCTCGGGTTGTGCGGTCGTATACGCCGGGCTCTTCGGTCTGGATGCCGCGGGTCGACTGGTAGGTGGTTACCGCGTTCTCGACGTTGTCGTCGTAGATGCCGTCGGTGTCGTTGAGGTAGACGGCCAACGACTGCAGGCGCAGCTGGAGTTCGAGGACCTCGTCGCCGCGGTCGCCGGGGCGCAGGACGGGGGCGGTGTCCTTGTCGTCCTCGCCGGGGGCCGGGGAGACCGTGCCGGTGGCCTCGGCGGTCGTCGGTGCCTGGCTCGGGGTGGTCGACCTGGACGGGGTGGGCGACGCACTCGTCGGCGTGGGCGAGGGGGTCGGGGAGCTGGTGCTGCGGGTCGGGGCGGGGGGCGGTGGGGCCGGTTTTAACGACGGCGGGCTGCTGGACGGTGTCGGGGACGCCGCCGCGCCGGTCGTCGCCGCCGGGACGCTCTCCCGTACGTCCTGGGCGGCCGTGTCGTTGCGGGCCGGCTTGTCGTACGTGAACATCCCGCCGGCCAGTCCGCCCGCCGCCAGTACGGCGATGACGGCTCCGGCGGCGCCGAGGAGAAGGATGCGGGGGCGGCTGCCCGAGCGGGCCGGCTGCTCATCGTCCTCGGTGAGGTGGTCCGGGGGGCGGTGGGCGGGGATCGCCGTCGTGGGTGCTTCTTCCGGCCAGTCGGGGGTGGTCTCCCGGAACGCCGGCAGCGGCATCGTGGCGTCGGGCGCCGGGTCCGCGTGCTGTGGCGGCTCAGTGGTCGCCGGGGTCGCCGGGGTGAGTTCCACGTACGGGCGTATGCGCAGGGGGTCGAAGTCCTCCGCCGCCGCGGCCTCCGCCGTACGGGTCTCGTGGTGGGCGTCGGCCGCGCGTTCGGTGCACTCGCAGGAGGGCGTGTTGTCGGCTCCCCGGGGCGCGCCGCACTCCGGACACACGTGCCCCTTCGGATCGTTCACCACGCGTCGCTTCCTTCCCCGTTCGAATTCCCGAGTTTATGCAGAGCCCCTTCACACCATCTCCCGCCAGCCCCCGGAATCCGGGGTTCCGCCGAATCTCGTGGGGATTCGACAGGCCATAACCGGTCACACCGACCACGATGGGGGTGTTACGAGAGTCACAGGAGGTCCACATGGCCGGGGAAGTACGCGGTAGGACGGGAGATGTGGCGGACGAGCAACCGGTGACTCCCGGGCCCGAACACGTGCCCGGGAACGTGCTCGTCTCCATCGGCGCCCTGCTGCTCGGCATGCTGCTCGCCGCCCTCGACCAGACCATCGTGTCGACCGCGCTGCCGACCATCGTCAGCGATCTCGGCGGCATGGATCACCTGTCGTGGGTGGTCACCGCCTACTTGCTCGCGTCGACCGCCGCGACCCCCCTCTGGGGCAAACTCGGCGACCAGTACGGCCGCAAGCAGCTTTTCCAGGCCGCGATCGTGATCTTCCTGATCGGCTCCGTGCTCTGCGGGATGGCTCAGAACATGCCCCAGCTGATCGGCTTCCGGGCGTTGCAGGGGCTCGGCGGCGGCGGGCTGATGGTGCTGTCGATGGCGATCGTGGGGGATCTGGTCCCGCCGCGCGAACGAGGGCGCTACCAGGGCCTGTTCGGTGCCGTGTTCGGCACGACCAGCGTGCTCGGACCGCTGCTCGGCGGCCTCTTCACCGAGCATCTGAGCTGGCGCTGGGTGTTCTACGTCAACCTTCCCGTCGGCATCGTCGCCCTCGCCGTGATCGCGACCGTCCTGCGCATCCCGCGCCGGTCCGAGCGGCACGTCATCGACTACCTCGGCACCTTCCTCATCGCCTCCGTCGCCACCTGCCTGATCCTCGTCACCTCCCTCGGCGCCACCTGGGGCTGGGGCTCCGCGCGGACCGTCGGCCTGGCGGTGCTGGGCGTGGTCCTGGCCGTCGCCTTCGTGCAGGCCGAGCGACGGGCCGCCGAACCCGTCCTCCCCCTCAAGCTGTTCCGGCTGCGCACCTTCACCCTCAGCGCCGTCATCAGCTTCATCGTCGGCTTCGCCATGTTCGGCGCGATGACCTACCTGCCGACCTTCCTCCAGATCGTCCAGGGCGTCTCCCCGACCATGTCCGGCGTGCACATGCTGCCGATGGTGCTCGGCCTGTTCCTCGCCTCGACGGTCTCCGGGCAGATCGTCAGCCGCACCGGCCGCTGGAAGGTGTTCCCCGTCGCGGGCACCGGCGTCACCGCCCTCGGCCTCCTCCTGCTCCACCAGCTCGACGAGCACAGCTCCACCGCCGAGATGAGCGCCTGCTTCCTCGTCTTCGGCGTGGGCCTCGGCCTGGTCATGCAGGTCCTGGTGCTGATCGTGCAGAACGCGGTCTCGTACGAGGATCTGGGCGTCGCCACCTCCGGCGCCACCTTCTTCCGCTCCATCGGCGCATCCTTCGGCGTGGCCGTCTTCGGTACGGTCTTCGCCGGCCGCCTCGGCGACAAGCTCACGGACGCCTTCCGGGGCGTACAACTGCCCGCCGGGGTCTCGGCGGACGCGCTGGAGTCCGACCCGCGCGGTATCGCCGCCCTCCCGGCCACCCTGCGCCCGGCCGCCCTGAACGCGTACGCGTCCGCCATCACCGACGTCTTCCTGTACGCCGCTCCGGTCGCCGTCCTCGGTTTCGTCCTCGCCTGGTTCCTGCGCGAGGACAAGCTGCGCGGCTCGGTCACCGCCCCCGACGCCACGCAGACCCTTGCCAGCAACCCGGTCCAGCGGTCGTCGTACGACGAGGTGTGCCGTGCGCTGTCCGTGCTCGGCACCCGCGAGGGGCGGCGCGAGATCTACCGGACGATCACCGCGCGGGCCGGCCTCGACCTCTATCCGGCGGCGAGCTGGCTGCTGCTGCGCATCCGGCGGTACGGCTGGGCCGAGCCCGCGGTGCTGGCCGAGCGCACCTCCGTACCGCTGACCGTGATCATCGAGGCCGCCCGCCAGGTCGAGGAGCGCCGGCTCGGGGTACGCGAGGGCCTCGACCTGATCCTGACCGACGAGGGCCGCGAGGTCGCCGACCGGCTGGCACGGGCCCGTGAGGAGTCACTGGCCGAACTGCTGGGCGACTGGTGGGGCCCGGACCGTCCCACCGACCTGGTCCAGCTGGTGAAGGAGCTGAACGAGGAACTGTGCGGCTCGGACGCGGAACAGCCGCACAACGGTCCGGCGAAAAAGCTCAGTTGAGGTTCTTGCGGAACCAGTGCTCGGCGTACTGGTTGTCGTTGTAGGGCTCGGTCTCGGCGTAACCGAGGCGCGTGTACAGGGCGCGTGCCTCGGCAAGGTCGGAGCGGGTGTCGAGGACCATGTGCCGGGCACCCAGGGCCCGGGCGGCGTCTTCGGCCGCCGTCACGAGCAGGGCGGCGCCGCCCTTGCCGCGCATCCCCTCGTACAGGAAGACCCGGGTCAGCTCGCCGGTCGCGCTGTCGAGGAGTCGTACGCCCGCACTGCCGGCCGGCTCACCGTCGTACCGTGCGACGAGCAACTGGCCGCTCGGCGGCGCCAGTTCGGCACCCGGGTGCGCCGCGACCTCACGGTCCAGCTCGCCGGGGTCCGTACGGCGGCCCTCGTGCAGGAGGTACCAGCGGTCGCTGACCTCCGTGTAGTACGCCCGCCAGAGCGCGGCGGCGACGGGGGAGCCGAAGGGTTCCGGGGCGATGGTCCAGGTCATCCGCTCATTCTGCGGAGCCGGTGTGCGGGGCGCGCAACCGGATATGCGTGGCCTCGGCCGCCCCGCGTGCCCCACGCACCTTCTCCCGGCCGGTTGCGGCCGGTTACGACCGTTTGAGGGGCCTCTTCCGGGCAACCCGACACAGGAACCGGCCTGTTCGGACAGTCGGTCGGTCGGGTCGGTCGAGAAATCGGTCGAGGAGATTCGGAAGGCATCCATGTCCACAGGACTGCTCATCGTTCTGATCGTGATCGTCGTCGTGGCCGTCGTCGTCGGCGGGGTCGCCCTGAGGAAGCGGGCCCCCGGCCCGCACGGCGGACGGAACCTGAAACGCCGTTTCGGGCCCGAGTACGAGCGGGTCGTCGCCCGTCACGACGGGGACGCCAAGGCCGCCGAGCACGAACTCGGCGAGCGCGTGGAACGCCACGGCGACCTGCGGGAACGTCCGCTGGAGTCCGCCGAGCGCGAACGGTTCGCGGCCCGCTGGACGGCCGCCCAGGAACACTTCGTCGAGTCGCCGCAGCAGGCGGTCGCCGACGCCGACCTGCTCCTGGCCGAGCTGGCCGGCGCCCGTGGCTTCCCCGACGGCGGCCAGTACGAGGAACAGCTCGCCGCGCTCTCCGTGCACCACGCCGACCACGTGGACGGCTACCGGCGTGTGCACCGCGCCGCCCACGAGAACCGGGCCGACACGGAGGAGATGCGCTCGGCGCTGATCGAGGCCCGCGCCCTCTTCGACGACCTGGTCGGCGAGGGGGAGCGGCCCCGCCCGAAGTCGCACTCGCGACTCAACAAGCTTCAGTTGAAGGGGAGTTGAAGCACATGACGGACACCCATAAATCGGCCGCGAACACGCCGGACCCCGACCTGCCGGCCACCGAGAGGCCCGGTACGGACAGGCCCGGTACGGAGAGGCCGGCCACCGAACGTTCGGCCACCGGGCTGCCGGGCACCGAGAAGCCGCGTACCGAACGGTCGGCGACCGAGAGGCCGGGGGCCAGGACGCCCGCCGGTGCTTCCGCGCCCGTGCCGCCGCCCGCCGCGCCCGGTCCCGCCCGGGCCGGCGAGGACCGGCACCACGGGATCGCGCTGCTCCCGCAGGACGAGCGCGACAAGCTCACGCTGCGGCTCCAGCACGCCGTCACCGGGTTCGTGGACGGTCCCCGGGGCTCCGTCGAGGAGGCCGACCGCGTGCTGGAGGAGGTCTCCGCGCGCTTCGCCGAGGCGGTGACGCACAGCCGCCGTACGCTCCACGCGTCCTGGCAGTCCGCCGGTGGCAGCGACACCGGTGACAACGGCGACACCGAGCGGTTCCGCCTCGCCCTGCGCGACTACCGCGAACTGACGGAGCGGCTCCTGCGCTTCTGAGACACCCCCGCAGTACCCCTCTATTCCGCCCGCGTCTCCCGCGTCTGCCGCCACTCCCGTACGACCGTCTCGACGTCGTACGGCTTGAGGCCCAGCGGGGGGCCGGGCGGTGGCTTGAACATCATGTCGCGGATCTTGGCGTTGATCTCGGTGACGATCCTGCGGACCGCTCCCTCGGAGGGGGCCGCATGCGCCGCCGCCAGCGCGTCCTCCGCCTCCTTGCGCAGGGCCAGCGTGGGCGGCAGGACCGACAGTCCCTCGCGCGCCATCATCTGCTTGACCCACCACATCTCGTCGTACGACGTGCCCGGACCCCCGGGCAGCGGCTTGCCCGCGCCGGACAGCTGGGCGAACTCCCCACGGGCCTCCGCCTCGCGGATCTGCTTGTCCACCCAGGACTCGAAACTTACGCCGGGTGGCTTGCGTTCGGTCATGTGTCCATTGTGCCGGACCTCGCCCACCAGGACGATCGGGCGATTTATCATGCGGCGGCGGTACGGCAACATGGCTGCCGTACAGGGACTGTTCAGCAATGACTGTTCCGCGAGGACCGGTCAGGTCACCTTCGGGGACCGTTCAGAAGGAGCGCACGTGCTCGAACTCACCATGGCCACCGTCTCCGGGACGGACGCCGGCGCCACGGCCGGCATGCTCATGGCCGAGGCGCCCAGTGAACCGGGGGCCATTCTGCGGGTGGGCCGGGACAAGGCCGTGTGCCGTCTCGCGACCCCCGACGACTGGCTGTTCGTCTCACGGGTCCATCTGGAGTTCCTGTGCGGCCCCGACAACATCTGGCACCTCGCGTGGCTCCAGGGCTCCCAGCCCGACCCGTCCTCCGAAGTCCGCCTGGTGGTCGGCGAGTACGCCCAGACCGTGCCGTACGGAGGGAGCGTGCCGCTGCCCCGGGGCGGTTCCGGAGAGGTCATCGTCCAGGACCGCACCGGGCCGCGCAGCGTCAACGTGGGCTTCTACCACGAGGGTTGAGGCCGGCGGGGGGTGCTCGGCTGCTCGGCTGCTACGCCACGACCCTCGCCAGCGCGAAGCCGTCGTACCCCTTGCCGCCCACCGTCTGCACCGCCGTGCCGCTCAACCTCGGGTGCCCGGCGATGAGTTCGAGCGCGGCCCGGGTGCCCCGGATGCTCGGGTCGGTGGAGTCGGCGTCGGTCACCCGGCCGCCGCGCACGACGTTGTCGACGATGATCAGGCTGCCCGTGGTGGTCAGCCGGAGGGCCCACTCCACGTAGTGCGGGTTGTTGACCTTGTCGGCGTCGATGAAGACCAGGTCGAACGGCTCGGGGTTCTCGTCGGCCAGCTTGGGCAGCGACTCCAGGGCGGGGCCGGTCCGCACCTCGGCGATGCCGTCGAGGCCGGCCCGGGCGAGGTTGCGCTGGGCGACGTCGGCGTGTTTCGCGTCGTACTCCAGGGTGATCAGCCGGCCGTCCGCCGGGAGCGCGCGGCCCAGCCAGATGGTGCTGTAGCCGCCGAGCGTGCCGATCTCCAGGATGCGGCGGGCGCCCTGGACCTGGGCGAGGAGCTGGAGCAGCTTGCCCTGGTTCGGCGCGACGTTGATGTGCGGCAGCCCCGCCGCGTCGCTGTCGCGCAGCGCGGCCTCCAGGGCCTCGTCGTCCGGGGCGAGGAGGGTGGTGAAGTAGTCGTCGACGTCTTCCCAGCGCTGGGACTCGCTCATGGGGGCGTGCCTTTCCGTTCGTGGTGTTCGTGGCCGAGTGGTGTGCTGAGCTGTGGGCTAAGGCTGTGTGTCCCCGCTATTTGTAGCCCTCGCGGGCGACCAGGTCGGTGATCCGCGCCTCGTCGAGCTCGTAGACGGTCTCGCCGGCCCGGGGGTCGCGGGCGTGCAGCGTGTGCAGCAGCGGGCCGCCCGGCGAGCCCAGGTCGACGAGCGTGGCCGAGGCCCCGCGCACCGCCCGCTCCGTGCCCGCCGGGCCGGTCAGGTCGATCCGGTTGAACACCCCCGGCGTCACCCATACCGGCACCGACTCCAGGAACCCCGTGATCTGGAGGTGGAAGTGCCCGCACAGGATCAGCCGTACGTCGCTGCCGCGGACGGCGTCGGCCAGGTCCGCGGGGTTTCCCAGCCCCAGCGCCCGCTGGAGCGCGTTGTCGAGGGCGACCGGCGGATGGTGCAGGACGACCGTCGTGCCGTGCGGCGCCGGGGTGCGCAGCAGCGCGCGCAGCCAGTCCAGCTGGGCGGCGCCGAGATACCCGTACACCTTGCCCGGTACGAGCGAGTCGAGGGTGACGATCCGGTGGCCGTCGACCGTGCTCGCCGCCGCCAACTCGCCCTCGGGGGAGTCGAGCCGGGACTCGGCGCGGTCCTGGCCGTCCGGGTCCAGGTGTCCGCTGCCCAGCGCCTTCGCGAAGGCGACGCGCTCGTCGTGGTTGCCGGTGGTGCAGAACAGGGGGATGCTCCGCTCCCGGGCGAACGCGCCCACGAGGTCCCGTACGACCGCGTACTCCTCGGGGGCTCCGCTGTCCGCGAGGTCCCCGCTGACGACGACGGCTCCGAGGCCGGTGAGATGCCGTACGTCGGTGAGTATCCGGCGCAGCGAAGCGGTCGTGTCGACGCCGTGGCGGTTGGGTGCGCCGGCGTGGTTGATGTGGGTGTCGGAGAGGTGGAGGATCCGCATCCCGGCGACGCTACTCCCCGGACGGGCCATGGCGTCTTCGGGCGGACACCGTCCGATCCGGTCGGGAACCGGCCGGTTTTCCGCCTCTGCGAGGTCTGCGCAGCGACCGAGGGAGGGAACCGGACCCCGGGCCCGCTATCGTCATCCGGACAAAAAGCAGGGGTCTCTCAGGTGAAGTGGGGGTTGCCCGCGTCTCACAACGGAGGCAGTGCGATTCTCTAGGGATTCGTACAGGATGAGACGCGTGGGACACACGGGACACGTGGGATATATGGGACGACTGGGGCGGGAGGCCTGCGCGGCGTGGCAAACGCAGAACACGGTGGGAGAGCGGGCGGTGCCTTCGGGGTGGGCGCGGCCGGGACGGCGCAGGCACGGCTGAGAGCGGCCCGTGTGGTGCTGTGGCTCGTCGTCGCCGTCCTCGCGGTCCGACAGGTGGCCGCCGTCCTCAGTACACCGAAGGCGGACCGGCTGACCGACCTGGAGACGTGGGTCGGGCCGGGTGGCGTCCTGCATGTGAACGGGTCGCTCTACGACTCGACGCAGTTCACGGGCACACCCTTCGCCGGGCTCGTCCTCAAGCCGCTCACCCGGGCAGCCGAGCAGGCCCTCGGCTGGGGCTGGACCTTCGGCACCCTGCTGCTGGTCGTCGCGCTCGGCCTGGTCGCCGCCCGCGCCCTGCCGAAGCCCGTGAGCCGCCGCACCTCGCTGCTCGCCGCGCCCCTCGCGATCAGCCTGCTGATGCTGTCGCTGCCCGTGCGCAACACCCTCCACCTGGGCCAGACCAGCATCATCCCCGTCCTGCTGGTCCTCCTCGGCTGCTTCGTCGCCCGCGAGGAACGGGCCGCCGGCGCCCTGATCGGCCTCGCGGCGGCCCTCCAGCCCACCGTGCTGCTGTTCGCGCCGCTGCTGTGGTTCACCGGCCGGCGCCGGGCCGCCGTCTCCGCCGGGATCACCTTCGCCGCCTGCACCGCGCTCGCGTGGATCGCGATGGCGGACGACTCGTACACCTACTGGGTGCACCACATGGGCGGGGCCGGGCTCGGCGGCGCCGCCGACGACCTCGCCAATCAGTCCCTGCACGGCGCGCTGCTGCGGCTGGGCGTCGAGGGCCCGCTCGAGATCGCCCTGTTCCTGGCGCTCGGCGCGGGCGTCGCCGTCCTCGGACTGCGCCGGGCGGTGCGGTACGCGCAGGACGGCCAGCTGCTGCTGGCGGTCGCGATCACCGGCTGCGCGGCCATCGCCGTGTCCCCGACGACCTGGCAGCACCAGCTGCTGTGGGTGCTGCTCGCGGTCGTCGGCCGGGTCGGCAAGCGTGCCTCCGACCGCTACATGTGGCCGGTCGCCGTCATCATCGTGATGACGCTGCCCGCCAAGATGGTCATCCCGAACATGGGAGCGCTCTACCCGGTCCGCGACAACATCGTGCTGCTGGCCGCGATCGCCGCGGCCACCGTCGTCCCGTTCCTTTCCCGGACCGCGGAGCACTACCGCTCACCGGTCCCGACGGACTACGCGGCGCCGGTCCCCACCCGCTTCAAGCAGGTCCCCCTCCTGCCCTTCCTGCGCCGGGTGCTCACCCGTCCGAACCTGCTCCTCGAACTGCTGCTGATCCGGGTCACGTACGCCGCCTACCAGAAGGTCCGGCTCGCCGCGACCGGCGGCACCACCACCGGCGGCCGGTCCACCGCCGAGGCGCACGGCCACGAGATCTACGACATCGAGAAGTTCCTGCACATCGACATCGAGCACTGGGTCAACCACACGGTGGTGAAGATCGGCTGGATGCGGGACTTCTTCGACTTCTACTACACGTCGTTCCACTTCGTGGTGCCGCTGACCGTCCTCGGCGTTCTGTACTGGCGCCGCCCGGTCGACTACCGCTGGGCCCGTGCGTCGCTGGGCTTCGCCACGCTGCTTGCCCTGGTGGGGTTCTGGCTCTACCCGCTGGCTCCGCCGCGGCTGATGCCGGGCCTCGGGATCATCGACACCGTGCACGGCGTCCAGGACTTCTCCAAGCCGGACTACGGCACGTTGACCGCGCTGACCAACCAGTACGCCGCGATGCCTTCGCTGCATTTCGGGTGGTCTCTGTGGTGTGGGCTCGTCATCGCGATCGTTGCGCCTAAGTGGTGGATGAAGGCGTTGGGGCTGCTGCATCCGTTGTTCACCGTGTCCGCGATTGTTGCTACCGGGAATCACTGGGTGTTGGACGCGGTGGGCGGGGCGGCGGTTGTTCTTGCCGGGTTCGGGTTGTCTTACGTGTTCATGGGGCCGCGGGCTCGCGTGGTTGCCCGGGCCGCGGAGAGCAGTGATGAGCGGCCGGAAACTGTGAAGGACCCGGCGTTGCAGTAGTTCGTCGGCTGCGGGCCCGGTGGGGGCTTGTCGCGCAGTTCCCCGCGCCCCTTAGGGGCGCGGTTACGCGGCCTTCGATGCAAGTGCAGGTAGGTCCAGGGTTCCTCGGTGTGAGGCGGCCAGGATGCGTAGGCACTCGATCGGGTTGTCCCGTACGGGGCCTCGGGTGACCGCTGCGCCCATGGCCGTTGCCCGGCGTAGGCGGTGGTCGTGGAGGAGGATGACGAAGCGGGTCAACGGGCGCTGTTCCTCGGGGAGTTCCGCGACTATTCGGGTGGCCTCGCGGAGTGTGGCGTGGGCCGTTGCCGCTGTGGCCGTGAGGAGGGAACGGACACCGGGGAGGTCTCGGCCCTGTTCCAGGTCGGAGCGTGTGACGCCGTGTTCTTCCAGGTCGTCGGTGGGGAGGTAGAGGCGGCCGTCGCGCAGGTCCTCGGCCAGGTCGGTGAGGAAGTCGGTGCGCTGGCAGGCGTCGGCGAGGAGACGGCAGCTGTCCGCGTAGGCCTGGGTGCCGCCGCCCGGCATCGACAGACCCGAGGTGATCATGAGGAACGGCCAGGTCAGCTTCTCGATGTACGCCTGGTAGTCGCCCTCGGTCGTGAACCCGGCGAAGTCCAGGTCGATTTCGGCGCCGACGAGGTACGAGTCCACCCAGGAGCGCGGCAGTTCGCGTTTCTCGGCGGTGTGCAGGAAGGCGCGCAGCAGGGGGTGGCGGGCGGTTCCGGTGTCCAGTGCCGTGCGCACCTGCTCGGCCCAGCCCTCGTAGCGACGCGTCCGCTCCGGCACGGTGCCCCGGTCGCACAGGTCGTCCGTGAACGACGCGAACGCGTATCCGGCCAGGATGTGGGGCTGCAGGCGGGCCGGGATCAGCAGCCGTACGGCCAGATGACCGGCGGGTTCCCGGCTCAGCATGAACTGCTTGGCCTTCAGGTACGCGGCGCGGTCACTGCCGCTGTGCACTCCCGCCGCGTCCAGACAACGTTGCCAGGATCGCACCGGCACGCCTCACCGTCGTAGTTGCAATTGCCGTCGCAGTCTACGGGCGGGGCCGGGCGGGGCGGAGGCAGGGGCGGGGGGCGGCCGGGAACGCGTGAGCCGTCGGCGCCGGCGTGCGGCTGTCCGGGTGAGGGTATTTCTACCCTCCACTGGGGGGAAGCCCGGTGCGAGCATGGCAACTCGGGGCGCAGCCAGGCCTGTTCGGGCTCGGCGTAGGTAAGGGGGACTCCATGACCGGTGTGGCGATCATCGAGGACGATCCGGTGACCCTGCTGGGGTTCACCAGGGTGATCGAGGGGGCCGCGGACCTTGTGCTCCTGTGTGCCGCCGGCTCCGTGGAGGAGTTCGAGTCCCGGGTCGGCGAGCGGCCCGGCGTGGTGATTCTCGACCTTCGGCTGCGGGGCGGCGGAATCGACGGCACGGCGGCGATCGAGCATCTGGTCGCGGCCGGGTACACCCTGCTCATCGTGTCGATGTTCGCCGAGGAAATGCCTGTCGTGGACGCGATCGCCGCCGGCGCGCACGGTTATCTCACCAAGGAGACCGAGCCCGACGAAATCGTCCGGGCGGTACGCACGGTGGGGGGCGGGCGGACCTATTTCTCGGCCACTGTCGCCGGATTCCTCCTCAAGGACGGGGTTCAGCTGACACCCCGGGAAAGGGATGTGCTCCGGCTTGTGGCCGCCGGTGAGACCACTCGTGACATCGCCAAGGAGTTGTTCATCGGGGAAACGACGGTGAACGGCCATCTGGAGAAGATCCGGGACAAGACGGGATGCCGTCGGCGCGCGGACCTGACGCGCTTCGCAATTAAAAAGGGGATCCTTTCCCTTTTCGGGAGGGGAAAATGACCGTTTGCGCGGCGAGTTCGTCATGGGTGCAGCGATTCATGCTGAGAGGCGGCGCCGTCATCGCGCGTGCGCTGCTTCTCCCGCTGGCCAAGGTCCGGATCGGGCGCGTACGAGTGCGGCCTTTGCCCGGCCGGGGCCTGATCATCGCCTCGAACCATCGCAGCATGCTCGACTTCGTCGTCGGGCTCGTCGCCTTCCGCCGGTGGGGAGTCGCGCCGGTCACCATGGTGCGCGGCGACTACTTCAAGAACCCGCTGTACGGCGCGATCCTGCGGCGGCTGGGCGCCATTCCCGCCGGTCGGGGTTACGGCGCCTCGGCCATGGACCGGGCGCGCGAGGTGCTGCGGTCCGGCGGGGTGCTCGCCATGGCCCCGGAGGGCCGCATCCCCGATCACGGTGAACGGGTCGACGGTGTCGCCGAGTTGAAGCCGGGGGTGGCTCGGCTGGCCGCGGAGTTCGGCAGTGAGATCCTCCTTGTCGGGATCTCCGACACCGATCGGGTGTGGCGCAAGGGGAGCAGGACACCCCTCTTTCTCGGCGGTGGCGGCCCAAGGCCCGTCATTTCCCTGTCCGTCGAGCTGTTCCAGCCGTCCGAATCCGCTTCGGAACGGGACATCACCACCGCGGTGACTTCGGGACTGGCCCGTCTGATTGCCCTTCCGAGCGCCAACTCCCGGGAAACCCGCCGCACATGACGGGTATTTCTGCCCGCCCCCGTCCGGGTATTTCTGTCGATGTGCCACGCACCCTCTCTCCGGAAGCATCGAGTCAAGGCCAATTCGGCCGGACGGCTCACGTGATTCCGGGAGAGCGCATGGCCATGTTGCTGGCCGTCAACGGGGTAGGGAATTTCCCTGAATTCGATGATTCCATCGCCGCGCGTTCCGCGTGGCTGAGCGCTCTGATCGAGGGAGCCCGGTACGCGGGGGACCGGGACGTCTCCGCCCGCGATCTGGAATGCGTGTCGTTCGGCGATCTGCTGGCCCGGCCCGGCCCCGCCGTGGGTGCCCGGCACGTCCGCTCCTTCGTCACCAGGGCCGAGGTGCGCGCCGAGGTCCGGGCACGGATCACCGCACGGATCGAGGCCGACACCCGCATCGTGATCGGGCACTCGCTCGGTACGGTCGCGGCCTACGAGGCGCTCTGTCTGCTGCCGGAGCACGGTGTCCGGACGCTGATCACGCTCGGGTCCCCGCTGGGATTCCGGCACTACATCCGCCGGCGGCTGCCGACCCGCCCCGTCAACGGGCGCCACCCCTGGCCGGGTGTGCTCTCACGCTGGGTGAACATCTACGACAAGTGGGACCCCGTCGTCCGGGTGAAGCGACTGAGCCCCCTGTTCGGCGACGGGCTGCGGATCGAGGACATCGGCATCGACGCGGGACCATGGGCCCACTCCCGACGGGGCTATCTCTCGTCGGAACTGACCGCGCAGGCCCTCGGCGAGGCCCTGTGGGACGCGCGCCGCACCACGCCCGCCCGCCACCTGGACGCGGCACAGCCATGAGCGCCGGGAAGCGGCGCCTGCCGACGAGCCTCGCCGAACGCACCGTCAGGTGGATCACCATCGGACTGCTGGCGTTCCGGACCGCGGTGCTGCCCATCGCGGTCTCGGGAAGCTACGACCTGGTGGGCGGGGCCGCCCGGAGCTATGTGGTGGCCTGCCTCCTCCTCGTCGCCCTCAACCTCGTGCTGCTCCAACTCACCATCACGGGCCGATGCGCTGCCTTTCGCTCCTCGTGGGGGTTCTCCGCGGCCGACGTGCTGCTGGCGTTCGGCATCGACGTGTGGGCCGCAGCCGTCCTGGAGCAGGGCACCATTCTGGAGCCGTACCGCGACGCGTTCTGGCTGTACGGAATGGGCACGGTGGGACTGCTGACCGTCCGGCACGGGATCCGGGTGGGAGTGGTCGCGACAGCCGGAGGGCTGCTCGTCGAGCTGCTCATGGTGTGGGTCAACGGCGACCGTCTCGACGGTGCCGGGTGGACGCAGCTCGCGGCGCGTGGCGCCTGGCTGACCAACGGGCTGGTCATTCCGGCCCTGGTCAGCAGGCTGGCCCACACGGGTGCTGCCCTTGCGGAGGCCGAGGGCAGACGGGCGGGACGCGCCTCGGAGCGGGTGCAGCAACTGAGGGCGATGCATGACACGGCGCTTCAGAAACTCGGACACATCGCCCGCCGAAGCGTTGAGGACGCGCCCGAGGCACAGCGGCTCCGCGACATCCGTACGGTGGCTCTCACGGAGGCCGACCGTGACACCGGACAGACGCGGCCCTCGGCCGACCTCGGCTGCCAACTGGAGCTTCTCACCGAGGAGTTCGCTGGTCAGACCCGCGTGGAAGTGTCCGTGGCCGACTTGAGTTCGAGCCCCGACGAGGACACCACGGAGTGCGTCGTGTCGGCCGTCCGCGAGGCCCTCAACAACAGCTGGCGCTACGGGGAGACCGACCGGGCGACGGTCACCGCGGTGAGCTCGTCCACCGGATTCGAGGTCGTCGTACAGGACCGCGGCGTCGGATTCGACCCGGCGGACCACCCCCGGGGCTTCGGCATCGACAACTCCATCCGGCGCCCCATCAGCGAGAAGGGGGGTACGACGGAGGTCTACTCGGCTCCGGGAAAGGGAACCCGGGTCACCATAAAGATGCCCTCGGCGGACCGGGTGAGCAGGAAGGGCGCCGGACAGCCGGTGATCGCCGTCAGCCTCACCCGCACGATCAGTCTCGAATCGCTCACCCTGGTGTCGCTGAGCTGGCTGGCCGTCGCCGCCCTCGGCTACCGACTCACCCTCAGTCCGATCCAGTTGGTGTCGGCGCTCGCCAACATCGAGAAGGGACTGCCGGTCTCCTTCTGGGCAGCGGTGACCGCGGTGTTCACCATGGACCTCGTGGTGCTGATCGGCATCACGACCGGACGTATGCGACGGCTGTGGCTCTCCTCGGCGTTCCTGGCGTTCGACGTCGGTACCGCCCTGGTCCTGAACCTGTGGTCCGCCGTGGTCGTGCCGGCCGGGGAGATCATGCTGCCCGGCCGGGAGATCTTCTGGTCGTACACCATCGGTGTCGTCGTCTACTGGACGAGTCTGCGGCGTCTGAAAGCGGCGACCGCTCTGACTGCCGGTGGCCTCGCGCTGCTGGTGGCGATGGCCACGCTCAACGGCGTGCCCCTGGAGGGGGCCGCCCTCTTCCAGCTCGCGGCTCGCCAGGGCTACCTGATACTGGCGCTCGCCGTGGCCTGGCTGCTGACCCGGCTGGCCCGCCGCGCCACGGACCTGGCCGTCGACGAGAGCCTGCGCGCGGGCCGTACGGAGGAACGGGCCGAAGCGCTCGAGTTGTTGCGCAAGCCTGTGGTGGGCGTCCTCCGCGAGATCGCCGAGCACGCGGGGGACGAGGCCGCCGATCCGGGGCAGCGTCTCCAGGAGGTCCGGGGCCTCGCCCTTCAGCTGATCAACCGGCTGCGCGATGCCATCAAGCCCGACGACGGCGCCGAGTCCAGTGTCCTGGTCGGCCGACTCCGGGTGGTGGCGGGGATGTTCCGCCAGTTGGGGCTGCGCGTCGAACTGATCACCGTCGAGCTGTCCGCCGAACCCGGCCCGGAGGTGACCGAGGCCGTGGCCGGCGCGCTGCACGAGGCGCTGACCAACGCCTGGCAGCATGCGCGGGTCGCCCACGCCGTCGTGCGCGCCGCCGATTCGGAGGCCGGGTTCGAAGTGGTCGTCCGCGACCACGGACGTGGCTTCGACGTGGACGGGCAGCCGGAGGGGCGCGGGCTCTCCCACGCTGCCTACCGGCCGCTGGCCGGTCTGGGCGGTGCCGTCGAGATCCACTCGTCCGGCGACGGGGGCACCCGGGTCCGGATCAGCGCGCCGGTGAGCGCGGAGCGGCGAGCGGCGGTGCTGGGCGGAGGCAGGGGCGGGGCGTAGGGATGCGCCCCTGCCTCACGTGGGACGGGCCGGCGACGCCGGGATGCCGCCGGCCCGAGTTTCTCGGCGGGGTGGGCCAGGGGGCTCAGCCGGTGGTCACCTGGAGTTCCTTGACGCCGTTGACCCAGGCGGAGCGCAGCCGGCGTGGGTCGCCGGCCAGGGTGAGGTCGGGCAGGGCGTCGGCGACCGCGTTGAAGATCAGGTTGATCTCCATGACGGCCAGGGACTTGCCGAGGCAGAAGTGCGGGCCTCCGCCGCCGAAGCCGAGGTGGGGATTGGGGTCGCGGGTGATGTCGAAGACGTCCGGGGAGTCGAAGACCTCGGGGTCGCGGTTGGCCGAGGAGTAGAACAGGCCCACCCGGTCGCCCTGTTTGATCTTCTGGCCGCCCAACTCCGTGTCCTGGGTGGCCGTTCGCTGGAAGGAGACGATGGGGGTCGCGAAGCGCACGATCTCCTCGGCGGTGGTGGCCGGGCGCTCGCGCTTGTAGAGGTCCCACTGGTCCGGGTGGGTCAGGAAGGCGTGCATGCCGTGGGTGATGGCGTTGCGGGTCGTCTCGTTGCCCGCGACAGCCAGCATCAGTACGAAGAAGCCGAACTCGTCCGAGGCGAGGTTGCCCTCGTCCTCGGCGGCCACCAGCGTGGTGACGATGTCCTTCGCCGGGCACTGCTTGCGGTCGGCGGACATGTTCATGGCGTACGCGATGAGTTCCATGGCCGACTCCTGGCCGACCTCCTCGGTGATCGCGTACTCCGGATCGTCGTACGAGATCATCCTGTTGGACCACTCGAAGATCCTGAGGCGGTCCTCCTGGGGGATGCCGATCAGTTCGGCGATGGCCTGGAGGGGCAGTTCGCAGGCGACCTCGGTCACGAAGTCGAAGGCGCCGGTGCGGGCGGCGGCGTTCGCGGCGATGGCGAGGGCGCGGCTGCGCAGGTTGTTCTCCAGGGCGCGGATCGCGCGCGGGGTGAAGCCGCGCTGCACGATCTGGCGGACGCGGGTGTGCTCGGGCGGATCCATGTTGAGCAGGATCAGCCGCTGGGCGTCGATCGCGTCGCGCTCGATGCGCTCGTTGAAGCGGATGATCGCCGTGTTGGTGGTGGACGAGAACAACTCCGGGTGCGTGGACACGTACTTGACGTCCGCGTGCCGGGTGACGGCCCAGTAGCCCTCGTCGGAGAAGCCCGCGATGCCGGGGTGCTGCGGTATCCAGTGGACCGGCTCGGTGGCGCGCAGCTCGGCGAACTCCGGGAGAGGTACGCGGTGTTGGAGCAGGTCAGGGTCGGTGAAGTCGAACCCTTCGGGCAGCGCGGGACAGGGTGCCATCGGAAACTCCCGTCATCCGAACAGTATCTGACGGTCCATCAGGAATGGTGAGGAGTGGCGACGGTAGTAACGGGTTCTAGAAGTCACAAGAGGCGTGACGACCCCAATTGTGAGCGGTGATCGTGTTATCGGGCGCTGCAAGGGGGTTGCGGTGGTGGACGGCCCGTCAGCAGACTGCAAAGAGAACTAGAACGCGTACTAGTTCTGCGTGGCGGGTGGCCGGGACGCCCGCGCCGCGCGGGTGACCTGAGGAGAGGAACTCCCCACCATGGCCGCGGAACCCGTGATCGTCGAAGCCGTACGCACCCCCATCGGCAGGCGCGGCGGCGCGCTCGCCAACTTGCACCCCGCCTACCTCCTGGGCGAGACCTACCGAGAACTTCTGGGCCGCACCGGCATCCCCGCCGACTGTGTCGAACAGATCGTCGGCGGCGCGGTGACCCAGGCCGGCGAACAGTCCGCCAACCCCACCCGCACCGCCTGGCTGACCATGGGCCTGCCGTACGAGACCGCGGCGACCACCGTCAACGCCCAGTGCGGCTCCTCCCAGCAGGCCTCGCACATGGTCGCCAACATGATCGCGGCGGGCGTCATCGACGTCGGCATCAGCTGCGGTGTGGAGGCGATGTCGAGGGTGCCGCTGGGATCCGCGTCCAAGCACGGGCCCGGGAAGCCGTTCCCGGAGGAGTGGAACGTCGACCTTCCCAATCAGTTCGAGGCAGCTGAACGGATCGCGAGGCGCCGGGGGCTGACGCGCGAGAACGTCGACGCGCTGGGGCTTCTCTCGCAGGAACGGGCGGCGGTCGCCTGGGCGGAGGAGCGGTTCAAGAGGGAGACGTTCGCCGTCCAGGTTCCCACGACGGAGGAGGAGCAGGGCGCCGGGCAGGGGATGTGGCGGCTCGTCGACCGGGACGAGGGGCTGCGCGACACGTCCATGGACGCGCTCGCCTCCCTCAAGCCGATCATGCCGACCGCTGTCCATACGGCGGGCAACTCGTCCCAGATCAGCGACGGTTCGGCCGCGCTGCTGTGGGCGTCGAAGCGGATGGCGCGGGCGCTGAAGCTGCGGCCGAGGGCGCGTGTGGTGGCCCAGGCACTGGTGGGCGCCGACCCGCACTTCCATCTGGACGGGCCGATCGACGCGACGCGGGCGGTACTGGGCAAGGCGGGCATGTCCCTGAAGGACATCGACCTGGTCGAGATCAACGAGGCGTTCGCCTCCGTGGTGCTGAGCTGGACGCAGGTCTTCGGACAGGACCTGGAGAAGGTGAACGTGAACGGCGGGGCCATCGCTCTCGGGCATCCCGTGGGTGCGACCGGGGCACGGCTGATCGCCACGGCGCTGCACGAACTGGAGCGCCTGGACAAGGAGTTCGCGCTCATCACCATGTGCGCGGGCGGCGCGCTGGCCACCGGGACGATCATCCAGCGCCTGTGAGAGGGGCGGCGGCTCACTCGTAGAGGGGGCGTCCTGGCGTTTTTCCTGTGCCCTGCGCATCCATCGGATTACGGTGCGTGAGAATCCGTGGGTGGCGCAGGGGGAGGACGACATGGCGCAACGGCGTACGGTGACGAGCCGCAGCCAGGAGCCGCGTGCGCGGTTCGCCGAGGAGCTGAAGGCGCTGCGGGAGAGGAGCGGCGACAGCCTGCGGCAGCTGGGCGACAAGGTGGGCTGGGACTTCTCGATGTTCGGGAAGATGGAGAACGGCCACACACTCGGCAGCGCGGACGTGGTCGTGGCGCTCGACCAGTACTTCGGCACGGACACCTTCCTGGTGACGTTGTGGGAACTGGCCCTCGGGGACAAGTCCGAGTTCAAGGAGGAGTACCGGGAGTACATGCGGCTGGAGTCCGAGGCGGTGAGCCTGTGGCACTTCGGGGTCACCAGGATTCCGGGCATGCTCCAGACCCGGGGGTACGCGACCGAGGTGCTCGCGGCGGGTGACATCCGGGGTGAGGAACTCGCCCGGCAGGTCGAGGCGCGGCTGTCCCGGGCCGAGTTGCTGACGCGGGCCGGGGGCCCGCACTTCCGCACCATCCTGTACGAGGCCGCGCTGCGGATGGCGCTGCGTGAACGCGGGGCGTGGCGCGAGCAGTTGGACCACCTCCTGGAAGCCGCCGAGCATCCGTGCGTCACCGTCCAGGTGCTGCCGTTCAGTGCCGGGCCGTGCAGCCTGGACAGCACCGACGTGATGTTCCTGAAGCTGCCGAACGGGCGTGTCCTGGCCTACACGGAGACCGCCCACCGAGGTGAACTCATCGAGGAACACACCGCACTTGACCGGCTGCAACCCGCATACGATGCGATCCGCGACCTGGCTCTGTCGCCCGCCGAGTCGCGGAGGTTCATCGGGCAGATGCGGGAGGAAGCACCGTGCGATTCATCGACCTGACCGGTGTGACATGGCGCAGAAGCAGTTACAGCAACTCGGACGGCGGACAGTGCCTCGAAGTCGCCGACGGCATACCGGCCCCCCTCGCTCCCGTCCGTGACTCCAAGAACCCCGACGGCCCCGCCCTCGTCCTCCCCGCCCAGGCCTGGGCCTCCTTCGTCACCGCCGTGCGCCGCGACCGGGTGGGCCCGTCACCTTCGTGAGCGCGGTACAGATGGTGCGGCCCGGTATCTTTCGGATCCGATCCGAGTGCGCAGCGTGACGGAACTGATCGAAAGCCTGAACGAACGCCTGGGCTGAGTTAGCCTCGTCCTCGCAGCCGATAAGGCGAACTGGCGTACGTAGAGAATCATTTCGGGGGGTCCGTGTCAGAGGAGCGTCCGGTGTCACCGGACCCGGCGGCGGGCGAGGCAGCCGCGCTGCGGCAGACCGGTGCCGTGCCGCTGCGTCCCGCCGACCCTGAACGCATCGGCCCTTACGTGCCGTTGGCGCTGCTCGGCAGCGGCGGGATGGGCAGGGTCTATCTGGCGCGCCCGGCGGACGACAGTCCCGGCCTGTTCGCGGTGAAGGTGATCCGGCCGGAGTACGCCGAGGACGAGAGGTTCCGGCGCCGGTTCGAGCACGAGGCGGCGGTGCACGGCCAGGTCCGTACGCCGCACGCGCCGAGGCTGTGCGGTACGGGGTTCCAGGACGAGTTGCTGTGGATGGCCACCGAGTACCTCGCGGCGCTCGATCTGTCGGATGCCGTACGGGAGGACGGTGCCCTCGCGCCGGGCGCCGTCTGGCGGTTGGTGGCGGAGTTGGGGCAGGCGCTCGCCGACCTGGCCGCCACGGGGATCGTGCACCGGGATCTCAAGCCGTCCAACGTGCTGCTGTCGGTCCAGGGCGCGCACGTCATCGACTTCGGCATCTCGAAGGCCGCCGACGCCAGTTCGATCACCGGCACGGGCAACCGGGTCGGAACGCCCGCCTACATGTCCCCGGAGTACCTCAGGACCGGCCACTGCGACCCGGCGTCGGACGTGTTCTCGCTCGCCGGGACGCTGATCTACGCGGCGGCCGGGCGGGCCCCGTTCGGCGACGGCACCGGGGTCGACGTGATGCACCGGGTGGCGTTCGAGGAGCCCGACGCGGAGGTGATCGGCGAGCTCACGGTGGTCGATCCGGCGCTCGGCGCGCTGCTGTCCGCCTGCCTCTCGAAGGAGCCCGCGCTCCGGCCGACGCCGGCGGAGCTGATCGAGGCGGCGGCTGCGTCCTCCTGGGGGACGGCCTCCGAACCCCCGGCAGAGGAGCAGACCGGCGGGGACGGCCGGCGCGGACCTCGCGAGGCGGACCCGGGTGAGGGTGCCGGTGCCTCCGCGACGGCGTCCGGGTGGCCGGAGCCGCTCCACGGCAGGGTGCTCGCACGGCAGCGGGCGTACGAGACGCTGTACCGCGTCCCCGTCGAACGGGCACCGGCGCTGCGGTTCCCGGGCCACCGCCCGAAGTCGGCGCCACCGGCGCCGATGCCGCTGCCGGCAGCGGGCGTGGTCCCGGCGCCGGCCGCAGCCGCAGTGTCCGCCGAACCGGCGCCGGAGCGACGGCGCCCGGCGCGAGCCCTCGCGTGGGCCCGCAGGAAGCCCGTGCCGGTTGCGGCAGCGACCCTCGCCCTCTGTGCCCTGGCCGCGGTCGGCTTCGTACTCGTCCAGCCGGACGGGCCCGCAACCGCCTTGCCCCCGGGGTCTCCTGCGACGGCACCCGGATTTGGAGCGACCGGTGACGACGCTTCCTCGCCGAAACCGGTTTTCCCGGGCGGGAGTTCCCTCCCGGGCACGTCGGGCAACGGCACCGTGGTCGCCGACGGCCCCGCGAACCCGTCGGAGATCCCCGACTCCACCACCGAGGGCGGACCGACCGACCCGACGTCCCCCGGCGCCGGTACGGCTCCGGGCGCGGGAACCGGTACGGAGACCGGGGCCGGCACCGAGACCGACCCCGGAACAGACCCCGGCACCGGTACCGGCACCGACCCCACTCCGTCTCCGGACGATCCCTCGACCGAGCCCGCGACGGCACCCTGGATCACCGACTGCACGTACTACTCGGGCAACGGCAGCACAGCCCTGGGCGACCAGGGGAAGAAGGTCACGCAGGCCCAGTGCATCCTGGCGAAGCGCGGGTACGACATCGGCAGCGCCGGTGTGGACGGCAACTTCGGGGAGAGCACGGAGGCCGCGGTGCTCAGTTTCCAGAGCGCCAAGGGACTGGACGCCGACGGGATCGTGGGGAAGTCGACCTGGGCGGCGTTGCGGGCGGCGGAGTGAAGTCCCTTCGGGGACCTGTTAGTTGTCACCGCCCAGCGCGCTGACGAACCGTCAGCAGCTGGACCGGTACACGTACTTGCTGATGTTCGCATCGCCCAGGTTGTCCGCCGTGATCGACACGAACGACGTACCGATCGACTTCGTCACCTTCTTGCCCTGAACCGCGTTCACCGCCTGCCGCACGGCCTGCGCGCCGATCTCCTCCGCCTTCTGGGCGATCAGCGCCTGGACCGTGCCCTTCTTCAGCTGCTCGACCTGCGCCGGTCCGGCGTCGAAGCCGACGACCTTGATCTTGCCGACCTTGCCGGCGTCCTTGATGGCGTTGTTGGCGCCGTCGCTGGCCGGGGTGCTGATGGAGAAGATGCCCGCCAGGTCGGGGTCCTTGGACAGCGAGGCGGCGGTGAGACGGGCGGCCTCAACGACGCCACCGCTGGGAGTCGAGGGCTGGACGCCGACGAACGTGATGTCCGGGTACTTCTTGATCTCGGTCTCGAAGCCCTTGATCCGCTGGTCGGCCGTGGTGACACCCGGGGTGCCGCCGATGATGACGACCTTGCCCTTCTCGCCGACCAGCGCGGCCAGGGTACGGGCCGCCTCGGCGCCGCCCTCCTCGTTGTTGGAGGAGACGGCGGAGGACAGGAAGCTCGTGTCGTCGAGACCCGTGTCGGCCGTCACGATCTTGATGCCGGCCTCGTTGGCCTGCTTCAGCGGCGTGCCCAGCGCCTTGGAATCGGTCGGCGCGATGACGATGGCGTTCGGCTTCTTGGCCACCGTGCTGGTGAGGATCGGCGTCTGGGTGGCCGGGTCGAAGGTCGTCGCGCCCTGCACGTCCACCGTCGCGCCGAGCTTCTTGCCCTCGGCCTTCGCCCCGCAGCCCAGGGTGTTGTAGAAGGAGTCGGACGCGGTGCCGAGGATGACGGTCACCTTGGGGTTCTCGGTGGAGGAGGCGGAATCACCGGAGCCGCAGGCGGTGACGCCGAGGAGGATCACGGTGGCGAGGGCGGCGCCTCTGAGGGTGGGGTTGGTGGTCTTCATGGTGCAACTCCATTGGTGCGACGGGGCGTTGAGTGGAGTAGGGGGTGGAAGTCCTAACGGAGCGTGCGGCGGCGCCGGTTGACGTGGTCGACGTACACGACCCCCGCCAGGACCGCGCCGACCGCGACCTGCTGCCAGAACGGCTGGAGGCCGATGATGACGAGGCCGTTGCTCAGCACGGCGGGGATGAGGGAGCCGAAGGCGGTGCCGAGGACGCTGCCCACGCCGCCGAAGAGGCTGGTGCCGCCGAGCACGGTGGCGACGATCGCCTGGAGGTTGTCGCCGGTGTGGCCGCCGACGGTGGTGGTGGAGAAGCGGGCCAGGTTGACGTACGCGGCGACTCCGGCGAGGAGTCCGCAGAGTGCGTACACCTTGATGAGGTGGCGGTCGACGGCCACGCCCGCGCGGCGGGCGGCCTCGACGTTGGAGCCGATCGTGCGGGTGTAGGTGCCGAAGCGGGTCAGGCCCAGGACGATCGCGCCGCCGATGGTGAGGCCGATGGCCAGCCACACCGTGTACGGGATGCCCAGGAAGCGGCCGAAGCCGAGGCCGCTGACCAGGGAGTCGGGGACTCCGCGCAGGTCGAGACCGTTGGTGAGGACCAGGGCGCCGCCGCCGGCCGCAGAGAGGGTGGCCAACGTGGCGATCAGCGGCGGGAGTTTGGCCTTCGTGACCAGGAGGCCGTTCAGCACGCCCCAGGCCAGGCCCGTCGCCATCGTTGCCACCAGGCCCGCCAGCAGGGTCAGCGGGCCGCCGCCGCCCAGCGCCGACATCACCTTCACGCCCACGACCCCGGAGAAGATCAGCACCGAGCCGACCGACAGGTCGATGCCCCCGGTGGTCATCACGAACGTCATCCCGATGGCCAGTACGCAGTAGGAAGCGGCCTCGATGGCGACACTGCGCAGGTTGTACGCGGTGAGGAAGTTGTCGGGGTACATCGTGCCGAACACCGCGAGCAGCACCAGCAGGACGACCAGCGCCAGGCTCCGGGTGCCCTTCATGTTGCGCCAGGCGGCGACGAGGGCCGCCGAGCGCAGGGAGCGGGGGGTGTCCTCGTCCGGTCCGGCGGCAGCGGACTTCACCTTGGTGGTGGGGGTCGTCATGACTGGTCCTCGCTGTCTGCCGGATTGAGGGCCGGATCGGAGGCGTCCTCGAAGGTGAGCGCGCCCGTCATGGCGCCGAGCACGTTCTCGCTGGTGGCCGTCGCGCCGGACAGCCGGGCCACCCGCTGGCCGAGACGCAGCACCTCGATACGGTCCGCGTACTCGAAGACGAACGGCAGGTTGTGGCTGATCAGGACCACCGCCACCCCCGAGGCCCGGACCCGCCGGATCAGCTGCCCGACCCGTTCCGTCTGTACGACGCCCAGTGCGGCCGTCGGTTCGTCCATCAGCAGCACCCGGTCCGCCCAGTTGACGGCCCGGCCGACCGCGATGCCCTGGCGCTGGCCGCCGGACATCGTGACGACCTGCGCGGCGGTGTCCTGGATGCCGACCCCGAGCGAGCCGAACGCCTCGTCGGCCTTGGCCCGCATGGCCTTCCGGTCCAGGAAGCCGAGCCTGCCGAGCAGCCCGGGACGCATGATCTCGCGGCCGAGGAAGAGGTTCTCGGCCGGATCCAGGTCGGGGGCGAGCGCCAGGTCCTGGTAGACGGTCTCGATGCCCAGGCGGCGGGCGGCGATCGGATCGGGGATGGTGACCGGCTTGCCGTCGACCCGTATCTCGCCCGCGTCGGGCTGGATCACCCCGGAGATGACCTTGATCGTGGTGCTCTTGCCGGCGCCGTTGTCGCCGACCAGCGCGACCACCTCGCCCGGGTAGACGGTCAGCGCGGCGCCGCGCAGCGCCTGCACCTGGCCGTAGCTCTTGACGATGCCGGTCAGTTCGAGGACGGGGGTGGCGAGGGCGGTGGCCCCGTGCGGGGTCGGCCCGGCCGCGGCCGGGCCGGCGGGAGTGGGGGTGCTCATGGCTTCTGCTCTCCGCTTCCACGGGGGATCAGTACGGTGCCGAGCTCGACCCGGCGGGGTGGTCCGCTCTCGCCCGCGACCCGGGCCAGCAGCAGTCGGCAGGCCTCGCGGCCCATCTCGCCGGCGTCCCCGGAGACGACCGTGACGGGGGTGGGCAGCAGGTCGGCGAACGGGAAGTCGTCGAAGCCGACCAGCGCCGGGCCGTGACCGGGGCCCAGTCCCGGGCCCATGGCGCGCAGGGCGCCGTGGGTCAGGAAGTTGGTGGTGGTGAACAGCGCGGTGGGGCGCCGGTCCGGGGGCAGCGCCAGCAGTTCGGCGGCGGCCTGTTCGGCCTCCGCCCGGGTGCCGTGCTCCAGGCGGGCGACCAGAGCCTCGTCGACCTCGCCGAAGGCGGCGCGCATCGCGTCCAGGTAGCCGTCGAGCCGGCGCCCGGTGGTGTAGTAGCTGGCCGCCACCACGACGCCGATCCGCCGGTGCCCGGCCGCGATCAGGTGCTCGGTGGCCTTCCGGGCGCCCCCGTGGTTGTCCAGCAGCACGGTGTCCGCGTCCAGGCCCAGCGCGGGCCGGTCCAGGAAGACCACCGGGGTGCCCTGGGCGACCTCGCGGCCCAGGTAGCCGTAGTCCATGGCGCCCGGCACGATCAGCAGCCCGGCGACGCGCTGCCCGAGCAGGTCGTCGATGCCCCGGCGCTCGGCCTCGGGGTCCTCGTCGGAGCTGGCCAGCACGACGTTGTGGCCGTGGGCGCGGGCCACGGCCATGACGCCGTTGGCGATGGCGCCGTAGAACGGGTTGCTCAGGTCGCCGACCAGCAGCGCGAGGGTGGTGCTGCGCTGGCCGGGGCGCAGGCTCCGGGCGAGGTCGTTACGGCGGTAACCGGTCTCGTCTATGGCAGCGCGCACCCGCTCCGCGATCGCGGGGGAGACCGTCTCGTCACCGTTGACGAACCGGGAGACGGTCTTGATCGACACCCCGGCGAGGGCGGCGACCTCCCGCATGGTGGGCGTTCGCATGTCCGGCATCACTCCGAAAAAGGTCGCTGGGCGTCGTTGCGTGCCGCACAGCAAACCTCCGTGAAACAACGTTGTCAATGGAACGGAACAGGGATTTTGCACGCCTTGCGCGCTTCGGGGGCTGGTGCGTACGCTCCGACAACGTTGTTTCGAAACAACGTTGTCTCAGCATGCGAAGCGTGATCCGCACTGTGATCCGACGTGTGATCCGAAGAGTGGATCAAAGGATGGTCAAAGGATGGTCATGAGGTCTGTCGACGAGCTGCCGGAAGGCATCCGCGCCCTCCGAGCCGACGTCCACCGCGAGCTGCGCTCCCTCGACCCCCGCGCCGCCGACCGCTTCACGCGGCTCCTGACCGGCACCTGGGGCAGGGCGATGCGCCCGCTCCCCGACGGCGAGGTCTTCGTCCTCACCGGCGACATCCCCGCGATGTGGCTGCGCGACAGCACCGCCCAGGTCCGCCCGTACCTCCTCGCCGCCGGCGATCCGGCCGTCGCCGCCGCGCTCACCGGCGTCCTGCGCCGGCAGCTGCGGTACGTGCTCGCCGACCCGTACGCCAACGCCTTCAACGCCGAACCCGACGGCTCCGGCGCCGGTTACGTCGACGAGCCGACCCCCGCCCCGCTGGTCTGGGAGCAGAAGTACGAGGTCGACTCGCTCTGCGCCCCGCTCCAGCTGGCCCACGGCATCTGGCGGGCCACCGGCAGTCTCGGCCACCTCACCGCCGACGACCGCTTCGTCCGCGCCGCCCGCCGCATCATCGCCCTGTGGCGGGTCGAGCAGGACCACGAGAACCGCTCACCGTACGAGTTCCGGCGCATCGGGGACGCCTCGGGCGACACCCTGCCGCGCGGCGGCCGGGGCGGGCCGACCGCGCCCACCGGCATGACCTGGTCCGGCTTCCGCCCCAGCGACGACCGCTGCGAGCACGGCTACCTGGTCCCGGCCAACGCCATGGCGGCCGTCGCCCTCGCCGGCCTCGCCGAACTGGCGACGGCGATCGGCGACCCCGGCCTCGCCGCCGACGCCACCGCCCTCTCCGCCGAGATCGCCACCGGGATCCGTACACATGGGGTGACCGCAGGGGCAGACCCGGCGGTGTACGCGTACGAAGTCGACGGTCTCGGCGGGCAGTTGCTGATGGACGACGCCAACATCCCCAGCCTGCTCTCGCTGCCCTACCTCGGCTGGTGCGACCCCGACGATCAGCTGTACCTCCGCACCCGCGAGTTCGTCCTCAGTGACTCCAACCCCTTCTACTACTCCGGAAGTTCGGCCTCCGGCATCGGCAGCCCGCACACCCCGCTCGGCCACGTCTGGCCGCTCTCCCTCACCATGCAGGCGCTGACCAGCGACGACGAGGCCGAGCGGGTCCGTCTCGCCGAGCTGCTGCTGCGCACCGACGCGGGCACCGGTTCCGTGCACGAGAGCTTCCACGTCGACGACCCCGGCAACTTCACCCGCCCCTGGTTCGGCTGGGGGGACGCCCTCTTCGCCGAGCTGCTGCTCGACCTCACGGGCCGCTCCACGGCGCGACTGCACCCGCACCTGCCGGCCACCGAACTGCCCTAGCGGTAAGGCCGCTTACCGCCCTCCCGGCGTCGGCGCTCGCTACGATCCCCTGCGTGTGCGCAAACATCATGGTCGCCGAAGACGATCCGAAGCAGGCCGAACTGGTGCGCCGCTATCTGGAGCACGAGGGTCACACCGTCACGGTCGTCGAGGACGGCCGGACCGCTCTGGAGCAGGTCCGGCACCAGGAACCCGACCTGGTCGTCCTCGACGTGATGATGCCCAGAGCCGACGGCCTCGACGTCGTACGGATCCTGCGCGCCGAACGCCGGGACGTGCCGGTGCTGATGCTGACGGCCCGCAGCACCGAGGACGATCTGCTGCTCGGCCTCGACCTCGGCGCCGACGACTACATGACCAAGCCGTTCAGCCCGCGCGAACTGACGGCCCGCGTACGGACGTTGCTGCGCCGCAACCGGCGCGGCACCGACCCGGACCCCGTGCCCATACCCATACCCATACCGGCCCCCGCCCCTGCCCCCGAGCCCGAAGTGGCCCCGGACGACGAGGTGTTGGCGGTCGGCGCGCTCAGGATCGACCCGGCGCGGCACGAGGTGTCGGTCGGCGGGGTGCCGGTCGAGTGCACGCCCGGTGAGTTCCGTATCCTCGCGGCGATGGCGGCCGAGCCCGGCCGGGTCTTCACCAGGGCGCGGCTGCTGGACGAACTGCACGGCTTCGACAAGTACATCAGCGGCCGGACCGTCGACGTGCACATCATGAACCTGCGCAAGAAGATCGAGCGCGCCCCACGACGGCCGTCCCGCATCGTCACCGTCTTCGGCGTCGGCTACAAACTGACGGACCCCGCGAGGAACGTGCGCCATGCGTCGTCGTGACGCTCCGGCGCGGGCGGGGACCCGGCTGCCGCTCCGGAAGAGCCTGGCCGGGCGGCTGTTGACCGTATCGGCGCTGGTGGCCTCGTGCTCGGTCGCCGCCACCGCCTGGCTCGCCGTGCAGACGACCTCCGTCGCGATCCGCCAGGAGCAGGGGCAGAACCTCAAGTCCGACGCCAAGATCTACGACACCCTCCTGGGATACGCGGCCACCCATCCCGGCTGGGAGGGCGTCGACACCACCGTGCGTGAACTGGCCCAGCAGTCCGGGCGCCGGATCGTGCTCACCGCCCAGGACCGGCGCCCGTTCGTCGACTCGGCCGACTCCCGCTCCGCAGGCGTCAGTTCGGCCGCCGTCGAGCTGGCACCGCAGGCCTCGGCGGTCGTCGACCCGCTGTCCGTGGACCCCGTGCTGGTGCCCGGCGCGGCCGAGGACGGCGCGGACCGGGTGGACCCGCGCGCCGTGGGGCCCTTCCGGCTGCCCTCGAAGGAACGCGCCGAACTGAAGAAGGCCACCGCCGGACGGGTGGAGTGCCTCAGCCGGATGGGGATCGCCGCGGACATCGTCGAGAGCCCGGGCGGACGGCCCCGGATCCAGTTCGTGAGCAACGAGAACGAGACCGAGAGCGCCGGCGAGGCCGACCGCGCCCTGGAAGCGAAGTGTCTGGTGTCCTTCCCGGTCGCTCCCACCGCGACCGAGCAGAAGGCCCTGCGCGCGCTCAACCAACTGGCCGACGCCTGCCTGAAACGACAGGGCCGGACGGCCGTGAGACTGAACCTGGACCTGTCCTGGGACCGGACCTGGGCCTACGGACAGGACTCCGACGCGGACCTCCTCAGGAAGAAGGAGGAGGACGCGGCAGCGATGGCCGAACGGAAAGCGGTCGGCGCCGGCGAGGCCTACGACCTCCCGTCCGAGATCCGCGGGAGCGGCTACGACCGGGCCGTCGCCGTCTGTGTCGGCAGCGCCCGCCGCGAACAGCTCACGGCCTATGTCGCCAGGCCCGCGCTGCTGTTCATCGACGGCCCCGGCGCCGCCGGTGTACCCGGCTTCGACCTCTCCGCGACCAACACCGCACGTATCGCCGGGGTCACCGCCCTGGTCCTCGCCCTCACCGTCGGCGCCTCGGTGCTCGCCGGAGCCAGGCTCGTCCGCCCGTTGCACGCGCTCACCGGCGCCGCCCAGCGGATGCGGGACGGCCTGGACTCGACGCCGGTGCCTGTGCCCGTCGGCTCCGACAACGAGATCGGCCGGCTGACGGCGGCCTTCAACGACATGGCCGCGCACCGGGCCCGCCTTGAGGAGCAGCGCAAGGTGATGGTCAGCGACGTCGCCCATGAACTGCGTACGCCGCTGAGCAACATCCGGGGCTGGCTGGAGGCGGCCCACGACGGACTGGCCGACCCGGACCCGGCGTTCGTCTCCTCGCTCCTGGAGGAGGCGATGCAGCTCCAGCACCTCATCAACGACCTCCAGGACCTGGGCGCGGCCGACGCGGGCGCCCTGCGACTGCACCGCAAGCCCGTACGGGTCGACGAGCTGCTCGGTCACGTCGCCTCGGCACACCAGGGGTTGGCCGAGAAGGCGGGCGTCACGCTCACGGTCGCCGCCCCGCCCCCCGGCGCCCCCCGCCTCCCCCTCCTCGACGCCGACCCCGTACGGCTGCGCCAGACCGTCAGCAACCTGCTCTCCAACGCGGTACGCCACACCCCGGCCGGCGGCACGGTGACCCTGCGCTCGTACGTCACCGCCTCCGGGGACGAGCTCGCCGTCGAGGTGTCCGACACCGGCAGCGGCATCCCGGCGGGTGACCTCCCGTACGTGTTCGACCGTTTCTGGCGGGCGGAGAAGTCCCGCAACCGCAGCACCGGCGGCAGCGGTCTCGGCCTGGCGATCGTCCTCAAGCTCGCCGAGGCGCACGGCGGCACGGTGGATGTGGCGAGCACGGAGGGGGAGGGGGCCACCTTCACCCTGCGGCTGCCCACGGCGGTCACGGAAGGGACCGCGGCCGACCCTGATGGGATGACCACGGCGGTCTGACAGTTTCCTCACAAGTGGCCGCCAGGGTGAGGCCATGCCCGGAACCTGGGTGCGGATCGGCACCCAGGTACGACCAAGCCGGGCTGGAACTGGAGCCCTTACATGTCCCGCCGTCTCACCCTGCGCCCGCTGCGTCTCGCCGTCCTGACCGGCGTCGCGGCCGGCGCGCTGCTCGTCCCGGCCTCCGCGGCCTTCGCCACCGACCCGACTCCGTCGCCGGGCGCGTCCGACCTGACGCCGGCCGACAAGGAGGCCCTGGAGAAGAAGAAGGCCGAGGACGCCCTGGCGATGAAGGAGGCCGAGGCCAGGAAGGCCGAAGAGGCGAAGGCCGGGTCCGGCAAGGAGTACCCCCGGGGCGGTGTCGCCGCGGGCGAGGCCCCGGCCGACGACAACACCGGCACCCTCATCGGCTCGGTCACCGGCGCGCTGCTGCTCGCCGGCGCCGGCACCTACGTACTGCGCCGGCGCACCACCGCCCGCCGCTGAGCGCTCCGCTGGAAGTGCCGCGAGGGGCCGTCGGTCCGCTGCGGCACCGTCGTGGCTGGTCGCGCCCCGCGGCGGAGCCGCAGATCGACACAGCCCCGCGCCCCTGCAGGGCGCTGCCGAACCGCAGCCGATTTCGCCCAACCTGCTTAGGGCTGACCCGGCAGCACGACCTCCCGTACGAAACGGTGGCGCCGCCCCTCACCGGGCGGCGCCACGCGTGTTCCCCGCACCCCGCGCCTCGCCCTGGAGCCCGCGTTGCCCCCTGCACACCGTCCGCCCTTGTCCCGCGCCCGTCTCACCGTCGCCGTACTCGCGACCCTCGTCCTGCTCGCGCTCGTCACCGTGCTCACCGGCTGCTCGTCCGCCCCCGCGCCGACGGTCCGGGTCGCCCCCACCGCCCCGGCCGAGGTCCCGGCGTCGCCCGAGCGGTCCGTGGCCCCTGAAACCGACGCGGCCCCCGCCGAGGTCGCCGTCCCCTCCTTGGGGATCACCAGTTCGCTGATGGAGCTCGGCCTCAACGCGGACGGCACGGTCGAGGTCCCGCCGGCCGAGGAGGGCATGACCGCCGGCTGGTACACGGGCGGCCCGGCGCCCGGTGAGGTCGGCGCGGCCGTCATCATCGGCCACAACGACACCCGCTTCGGCAAGGCCGTCTTCCACGACCTCAAGAAGATCACCAAGGGCGCGGACATCACCGTCACCGACGCGAGCGGAGAGACGGCGCACTTCACCGTCACGGGCACGGAGAGCGTCGGCAAGAACGACTTCCCCACCGAGAAGGTCTACGGTCCGACCGAAAACCGTGCCCTGCGGCTGATCACCTGCGACGGCGACTTCGACGCCCAGGGCCATCCGGTGAACAACCTGATCGTGTACGCGACGCTGAACTGATCCGGAATGCAAGATGCCGGATTCGCCCTGACGTCACGAGTAACGTCCGAACAGTGCATGCCTGAAGTATCAAGTAATGGCCACGAGTTGCTCGGTTGCGTACCCCAACTGCCTCTCCAGCGTTTAGTCTCCCCACAAGTCCATCTGGCGAGAAACAGGCGAGCTGAGAGCTATGGAGCCACTCCGTCCCACGGATCCGAAGCAGTTGGGACCGTACCGTCCAGTCGCGCGGCTCGGCGCGGGAGGGATGGGGGAGGTCTTCCTCGCCAAGGACGATCAGCAACGGACCGCGGCCGTCAAGGTCATCCGTCCGGAGCTGGCCTCGGGCAAGGCATTCCGGAACCGGTTCCGCCGCGAGGTGGACGCCGCGCGGGCGGTGAGCGGCACCTACACGGCCTCCGTCGTGGACGCCGACCCGGACGGCCCCGTCCCCTGGCTGGCCACCACACACATCATCGGCCCCACACTGGCCGACGCGATCGAGGCGTACGGGCCGCTGCCACCGAGATCGGTACTGGCCCTCGGGGCCGGTCTCGCCGAGGCGCTGATCGCCGTACACGCCGCCGGGCTGGTGCACCGCGACCTCAAGCCGTCCAACGTGCTGCTCTCCGCCGAGGGCCCCCGGGTCATCGACTTCGGCATCGTCCGCGCCACCGACGGCTACGAGCTCACCCTTTCCGGCGTGCTGCTCGGCTCCCCCCGGTACATGTGCCCCGAGCACGCCACCGGGGACCCGATGGGCCCGGCGGGCGACGTGTTCTGTCTCGGCTCGGTGCTGGCCTACGCCGCCACCGGGAAGGCGCCCTTCGACGGCTCGTCGGCGGCCACCCTGCTCTACCAGGTGGTGCACGGCACGCCGGAGCTGACCGGGGTTCAGGACCCCCTCGACACGATCATCAAGCTCTGTCTGGAGAAGTCCCCGGCGGCCCGGCCCAGTCCTGACCGCGTGTCGGCGGCGTGCGCGCCCGGTGGCGCCGACGCGGTGGACTGGGACGACTGGCTGCCCGACAACGTTCTCTCCGCCATCAGACGCCAGGCCGCCGGCCTCATGGACCTGGAGCTCGGGCTCGACGCGAAGGCGGACTCCCGGGAGTGGGCATCAGCCCGTACCGCCACCGCGGCCACCGGTCCCGGCGCCGGCGGTGTCCGCACCGACCCCCGCACCGACCCCCGCCTCGCCGTTC
Organism: Streptomyces sp. NPDC020898; assembly: GCF_044333925.1. Taxonomy (NCBI): domain Bacteria; kingdom Bacillati; phylum Actinomycetota; class Actinomycetes; order Kitasatosporales; family Streptomycetaceae; genus Streptomyces; species Streptomyces sp. NPDC020898. The sequence goes on along the minus strand of NZ_JBIRRV010000001.1, from coordinate 650,450 downwards.
AGCAGCTCGTCACGGAGCGCCCGAGCAGCCCTCAACGCGTCGTCTTCCCCGAACAGCCGAAGCCCCGCCCGCCGCACGGGCAGCCCCCCGCGCCGTCGCCCGAGCGGGCCACCCACCGCGCACGGCGCTCACCCGGGCGGGGCCTCTCCCGCCGTACGGTCCTCACGGCCGCCCTCGCCCTGGGCGCCGGCGGCGTCGCCCTGCTCCACGGATCGAGGGACGGGGCGAGCGGCGCGGCGACGCCGACCGGCACGGCGCCGGACCCGCTGTGGACGTACACCGGCGACCCGCTTGTCCAGGCACCGGCGGTCTTCTACAACGACACGGCCCTGCTGAAGACGCAGTCGGGCACGCTGTTCTGCCTCGGCCTCGCCGACGGCACCCGTCCCCGGTGGGTCTACCAGGGCATCAGCCAGTCCCCGACCCCGCCGCTCCTCGTGGGGGCCGAGGTCGTCGCCCTCGGCACCGGAGCGAACGTGCTCGGCGTCGACCCGGTCACGGGTACCGAGCGGTTCTCGCTGGACTTCGGGGCGGGCTTCCGGTTCGACACCCTGCTCGGCGCGTTCGACGACCACCGGGTCAGCATCTCCGGCCTCCGGTTCAACGGTGAGGACCGCGGGGACGGATCGACGGGGGCGGCCACCTCGACGAACGTGGTCCTCAGCACGGATCTCCGGGCGCGCCTGGCCGATGTCATTCCCATCAGCGCGGAGGACATCGGGCTCGATCTGAAACCGGTCATCGCGTCCGCCAGCTTCGTCTACACGGACGGCCTGCACCGCCTCACGGCCCGCGGCGGCAACGTCGGCAGCGCGAAGGTGCTGTGGCGCCGGGCCATGAACTCCGAGGTGGACACCCGGTCGTTGCCCGTGCTGCTCGACGGAACCGTCTTCGCCGCCGACAGCGAGCTGATCGCCGTGGACCTGGCATCCGGTGCGCTGCGCTGGCGGGTCGCGCGGCAGAACGGGGGCTTCGTCTCCGTCGCGGCCGCGGACGGCGCGGTGTACTGCACCACCAGGGATCCGCACGGCGTCGTGGCGTTCGACATCGCCGACGGCTCCCGGCGCTGGTTCTGCGAGACCCCTCGGCTGGACCTGGGGAACGCCCTCGTCGCGGGCGGCGGCGCGGTGTTCGTCACGGCCGAGGCCAACAAGGACGGGTTCTACGCGATCGACGCCCGGCGCGGCGAGCTGCTCTGGAACTTCACCGACGGCCGGGACACCGGTATCAACAACTGGCAGCTCTCCTGCGGCCCCGATGCCGACAGCCCGATGATCGCCCAGCACTTCGACAAGGTGTACGCCCTCCCGATGCCCCGGTCCTGAGAAGGAACCCGGAGCTCGCGACGCGGCGCCGGGCAACGCGGCCTGCGGTTACGCGGGGGCGCCGAGGGGGCTCACGGGTGCTCCCAGGCGGCGAAGTCCTCGGGGAGGCCTCCGGAGGCCTCAAGAGTGCCCTCCCGGAAGGCCGGCGCCTGGAACGGGTTGATGTCCGGGGTCGGCGAATCAGTTCTCTCGTTGAGCGTTGCCTGTTCAGGCGCGGAGAACAGCGAATTCATCTCGATGGAAGGTCTCCCGGTGCTGCGGGGTGGCGAACTGGGGGCAGAGGGTCTGAGCGGAGAGAGGAAGCGATACCGATGTCGAGGAGCTGACGGTTACCCGTCCGCTCCTCGACGCGGCACAGCAGATCTCACAGAACTGTCAGTTTGGCGTAGGGACTGGTGATGCGTAGCTGTTGCCCGCCGAAGTCGACGAGTACTGCGATGCCGTCTTCGACAGTGGTCACTCGGCCGAGGCCGTGCACGTCGTGCGTGACCCGGTCGCCTGCCGCGAACCGCTTGGCAGGTGGCGCCACAGGGGCTTTGAAGGGGCTGGTGGGCAGATGGGCCTTTGTCACCGCTGTCTTTGTCATTGACTCCAGTATGCTCCGCTCCGGACCGACACGGGCCCGGCGGGCACAGTCGACTCTGAACAGCAACCCGCGGCCGTGCTCCGCGCGTGCGCCCGCGGATGGCCGAAAGACATGCCCGTCGGCGCGGATTGTGCAGGTCACGCGCTTACGGAGGCCCTACCCCGGCCCCTGCGGCGGCCCTCCGGCCACCACACCTTCACGCAGGGTAATCATCAAGAGTTATCGATCGGTAGCAACTCACCGGTACGACGACGGCCCCCGGACTCGGGAGAGTCGGGGGCCGTCGCCCTGCCGCACACGTGGGCGCGTACGTCCTGCCGAGCCGGATCGGCTCAGTACCAGTTGTTGGCCTGCCAGAAGTTCCAGGCCGCGACCGGGCTGCCGTAGCGGTCGTTCATGTAGTCCAGGCCCCACTTGATCTGGGTGGTGGCGCTGGTCTTCCAGTCGGAGCCGGCCGAGGCCATCTTCGAGCCGGGGAGGGCCTGGACCAGGCCGTACGCGCCGGAGGAGGCGTTGGTGGCGTCGACGTCCCAGCCGCTCTCGTGCTCGACGATGTTGTTGAACGCGTTGTACTGGGCGGCGTCCGGGATCAGCTTGTGCGCGATCGCCTTGGCGTCGGCGGCCGAGGCGGTGGTCGCCGCCTGGGCGGGAGCCGCGGCCAGGACCATGCCGGCGGTGGCGGCGGCCACGGCGGCGGTCGTGAGCGCCTTCTTCGGGGAGGCGAGGTGGCGGGCGATGCGGGAGATGAACACGGAGAACCTTTTCTTCGGGAACAGGGCCGTCGCGGGCGGGCCGGTGCCACGTGCTGCTGGTGTGGCGGTGACATGCGGCGGCGCCGCGACCCGTGAGGGTTCGTCGGCGCCGTGCGACTGCTCCAGAGAAACAGGCTCGACGGTCGTCCGCAATCACCCCTTTTGCTAGTTGTGGTCGTATGTGGGGTGTAGGTGTCTTTTGTGACGTGGCTCTCAATGGGCAGGTCAGAGGCGGTTTCTGTGTGGGCATGACATGGAGATCGCCCTACTACTCCGCTTCGGACGTGACCTGCGTCCTGTGGGCCGCTTCACGCGCCCGGCGCGTCGAAAGTGACCTGGCTCTCGAAGGCGGCCCGTCGTGTGGCCCGGCGCAGCGCCTTGAGGACGGTCGCGCCGAGGGTGAGGGTCAGGACGACGGTGAGTACCGCGCGTCCCAGGTCCCAGCCGAGCGAGGTCGCCAGGCAGTACGTGACGAAACGGGCCAGGTTCGTGGCGAGCGGCGCGTCCGGCACGAAGGCGATGTTCGAGGCCAGCTCGCCCATGAACGGCCAGCCCGCCAGGTTCATGACCGTGCCGTAGGCGAAGGCGGCCAGGAAGCCGTAGGCGGAGATCATGAGGAGCTCCGCGCGGCCCCGCAGGCGCTCCGCGCCCGGCAGCAGGCCCGCGCCCATCGTGAACCAGCCCATCGCCAGCATCTGGAACGGCATCCACGGCCCCACCCCGCCCGTGAGCAGCGCGGACGCGAACATCGTCACCGAGCCGAGAACGAACCCGAAGCCGGGGCCCAGCACCCGTCCGCTCAGCACCATCAGGAAGAACATCGGCTCCAGACCGGCCGTGCCGGCGCCCAGCGGACGCAGGGCCGCCCCCGCCGCCGCCAGCACGCCGAGCATCGCCACGGCCTTCGGGCCGAGGCCCGACTCGGAGATCGTCGCCGCCACGACCGCGACGAGGAGCACGAGCAGGCCCGCGAAGAGCCAGGGCGCGTCCTGCGCGTGCGCACTGACGGCGGACGCGGGCGGCGCGAGGAACGGCCAGCCGAAACCCGCCACCCCCACGGCACCGACCAGGACGAGGGCGGCGACGGAGCGCGGCCCGAGCCGGACAGGGCGGGTTTTTCCGGCGGGGCTCATCGGAGGGCTTCCCGTGTCTGGGTGCTGGTGGAGTGCGGCTTGGCGTGGACGGGGCGGGGTTTGCCGGTGTGGCTCATCGAAGGGTCCCCGTCCCCTCCCCGTCCCTGGGCGCGGGCAGAGCGCGGCCCGAGCCGGACGGGACGGGTTTTTCCGGCGGGGCTCATCGGAGGGCTTCCCGTGTCTGGGTGCTGGTGGAGTGTGGCTTGGCGTGGACGGGGTGGGGTTTGTCGGTGTGGCTCATCGAAGGGTCCCCGTCCCCTCCCCGTCCCTGGGCGCGGGCGCAGCGCGGCCCGAGCCGGACAGGGCGGGGCTTCCCGGTTCCGCTCACTGGAGGGCCTCCTTCACCTGGGAGACGGTGAGCCACCGCTGCGGGGCCAGGATCTTGGTGACCTGCGGCGCGAAGGACGGCGACGCCACGACCACCTCCGCCGTCGGACCGTCGGCCACCACCTCCCCGTCGGCCAGGATCACCACCCGGTGGGCCAGCTCGGCGGCCAGTTCCACGTCGTGGGTGGCCAGCACGATCGCGTGCCCCTCGGCCGCCAGGGCGCGCAGGACGGTGACCAGCCGGGCCTTCGCCGCGTAGTCGAGGCCCCGGGTCGGCTCGTCGAGGAGCAGCAGAGGTGGCCGGGCGGTCAGGACGACGGCCAGTGCGAGCGCCAGCCGCTGCCCCTCCGACAGGTCGCGCGGGTGCGTGTCGTCCGCGATGCCGGGCAGCAGCTCGGAGACCAGCGCCCGGCACGTCCCCGCCCCGGCGCCCGCGTCGCCGTCGGCCGCCGCGCACTCGGCTGCGACCGTGTCGGCGTACAGCAGGTCACGCGGTTCCTGCGGTACGAGGCCCACGCGGCGTACGAGGTCCCGGGGCGCCGTCCGATGCGGCACCACGCCCCCGGTGCGCACCGAACCGGACGCCGGTTCGACGAGCCCGACCAGCGCGCCGAGCAGCGTGGACTTCCCGGCGCCGTTGCGGCCCATCAGGGCGACCGTCTCGCCGGGGGAGACGGTGAGACCGACCCGCCGCAGGGCCTCGACGCGGGCGCGGCGGACGGTGAGGGCGTCGACCTCGGCCGCGTAAGGGGCCGTCGGGGGTGGTGGTGTCGGGGTTCGGCGGAAGCGCCGGCGGGGAGCGGGAGGCGGTTCAAGCGCGGGCGCCGGTACGAGAGCCGGCGTGCGCACCGGGTACGGGCGGTCCGCCAGACGCTCGCGCAGGTCTCCGGCACCGCGGCGGGCGTCGCGGACCGTCAGGGGCAGCGGGGACCAGCCCGCCAAGCGGCCGAGGGCGACCACGGGCGGGACCACTGGGGAGACGGCCATCACCTCGGCCGGGGTGCCGACGACGGGGGCGGCGCCGGGGGAGGGGAGAAGGACGACGCGGTCGGCGTACTGGACAACCCGTTCCAGCCGGTGCTCGGCCATCAGGACCGTCGTGCCGAGATCATGGACGAGGCGTTGCAGCACCGCGAGGACCTCCTCGGCCGCCGCCGGATCGAGCGCCGACGTCGGCTCGTCCAGGACCAGGACCCTCGGATGCGGGGTGAGGACCGAGCCGATCGCCACCCGTTGCCGCTGTCCCCCGGAGAGCGTGGCGATCGGCCGGTCACGCAGGTCGGCCAGGCCCAGCAGATCGAGGGTCTCCTCGACCCTTCGGCGCATCACGTCCGGGGCGAGGCCCAACGACTCCATGCCGTACGCGAGTTCGTCCTCGACGATGTCCGTCACGAAGTGGGCGAGCGGATCCTGTCCCACCGTGCCGACCACGTCGGCGAGTTCGCGCGGCTTGTGGGTACGGGTGTCGCGCCCGGCCACGGTCACCCGGCCGCGCAAAGTGCCCCCGGTGAAGTGCGGCACGAGGCCGCTCACGGCACCCAGAACCGTGGACTTCCCGACCCCTGACGGGCCGACCAGCAGCACGAGTTCACCTTCCGGTACCTCGAAGTCCACGTGCTGGAGGGCGGGTTCGGCGGCCCCCTCGTACATCACGGAGACGTCCTCGAAGTGGATCACGACGACTCCCGGGTGGTAACAGGCATACGGGACGGGGGACTTGGAGCGACGAAGGCAGGCAACAGCCCCAGCAACACCGCCACCGCCGGCCACAGCGGCAGGGTGGGCGACACCAGCGGCACGACCCCGGGGTGCAGCGCCGCCGAGCCGGAGCCGACGGAGGCGAGGACCATCAGCGCGGCCACCGCGACCCCCGACCCCGCGACCAGCCACGCCCGTACACCCCACACGTCCGGCCGGTACCGGGTGCGCAGCGAACGCCGCCCGCCGAGCCACAGCCCGCCCAGCGCCGCCGCCAGCCCGGCCAGCAGCAGCGGCAGCCCGTACGTACCGCCCGCCGCTGTCAGCAGCCCGTACGTGCCCGCACAGACGCCCAGCAGGCCACCCAGGGTGAGCGCCCCGGTCGTACGGCGGACAGCGGCCGGGACCTCGGCGGTGCGGCCGTATCCGCGCGCCTCCATCGCCGCCGCCAGCGCGACCGACCGCTCCAACGCGCCCTCCAGGACGGGGAGTCCGACGTGCAGCAGCCCTCGTACGCCCCGGTCCGGACGGCCCCGCAGCCGACGGGCGGCGCGCAGCCGCTGGACGTCCGCGATGAGGTTCGGCGCGAAGGTGAGGGCCACGACGACCGCCACACCGATCTCGTACAGCGCGCCGGGCAGGGACTTGAGGAGCCGGGCCGGGTTCGCGAGGGCGTTCGCGGCGCCGACGCAGATGAGCAGCGCGGCCAGCCGCAGACCGTCGTACAGCGCGAACACCAGCCCCTCGGCAGTCACCCGGCCCCCGACACGCACCCCCTGCGCCCAGTGCGGGAGCGGCAGTTCGGGCAGCGTGACGACGACATGCGAACCGGGAATCGGCGACCCGAGGACGACGGCGAAGACAAGCCGGATGACGAGAACAGCCAGCCCGAGCTTGACGAAGGCACCGTAGGACCGCGCCCACGGAGCATCGGTGCGATGCGTGGCGACGACATACCCGGCCACAACGATGAGGAGGCACAGGAGAAGGGGGTTGGTGGTACGGGTAGCGGCAGCACCGAGCCCGAGGGACCACACCCACCAGGCCCCGGGGTGCATGGACGGTCCTGGTGAAGCCGGGTGCGCAACGACGCCCCCATAGGGGCGCGGGGAACTGCGCGACAAGCCCCCACCGGCCCGCAGGTCCAAAACGACCCTTCCCGCGGAGCGACGCTCATACATGCCTGCGGCGCCGCATCTGCCAGACGGCCCCCGCCCCGAGCAGGACCACGGCGGCGGCCCCCGCGAAGAGGCCCACGGACGGCCCACCGTCCGAATCCGCGCCCCCACCAGACCTCTCCGCCCCCACAGCCTCGGCGCAGCCGACCCGCGGATAGTCGGCGATCGCACACAACAACGCGCCGGAGTCATAACGCAACGGCTTGGCGACCGAGGCGAGGGCGTCCGCCGTGGTCGCGTCGGGGCCGACGCGGGCGCACACCGTACGCACCGCGGGCGGGGTCTCGCCGGACGGCGCGTCGGCGGACGTACCGAAGTCGATGACGAGCGCCACCCGCTTCTGGCCCTCCCGCGCGGGCGTCCTCGCGCAGACGACCGTGAACACGGCGTCGCCGCGCGGCCGGGCGGCGTCCTTCGAGTCCGGGCTCACGGCGAAGCGGAAGCCCTGGACGTCACCGTCGGAGGGACGGGCGGTCGACGGGCCCTGTGTGGCGTACGTCCAGCCGTCGCCGTCGCGCTCCCAGAAGGACCAGTAGCGGTAGCCGGTGGCCTGGGCCTGGCCGGCGCCGGCCAGGAGGAGGAACGCGGCCAGGGCGAGCGAGAGCGCGCGGCGCCGGATCACGGCTGCTGCTTCCTCTTGTTGCGCCCGCTGAGCAGGAAGCCGATGCCCACCCCGGCGACGAGGAAGACACCGACGGTCCACAGCGTCCCGAAGCTGCTGTCGCTGTCGTCGTCCTTGCTGGGCTTGTCGCTGTCCTTGACGGCCGGGCTCGGGGACGCGGGCGCCGGTCCGGTCGCGTTGAGGAGGGCCACCAGGTCCTGGCCGCCGAAGTCGCGCGGGTCGGCGGACTGGGCGTGCGCCGCCAGGATCAGCTGCGCGTAGGCCGCCGGCCCCGCCTGCTTCGCCCACTGGGCGGAGTCGGTCTCCAGCCAGCCCAGCGCGTCGGCCGCCCGCTGCCCCTGACCGGCGGTCGCGAGGGCGAGGACGGCATCCGCGGTGTTGCCGTAGTCGGGCTGGTCCTCGGCGCCGGCCAGCGCGGACGTGAGGTGCTTGTCCTTGGCCATGGCCTGGACGAGGTAGGCGGCGCCGTTGCGCGCGGCCTGCCCCGGCTCGCCGGAGTCCGAGCAGGCCGCGGAGGTGTCGGTCGGCTTCACGGCCGCCCCGGAAAGTCCCTTCCCCAGCAGGCCGACCACGGCCGCCGCCGTCGCGTCGGCGTTGGCGGCGAGCGTGCCCTTCTTGTCCGGCTGGTAGGCGAAGGCACCCCCACCACTCTCACCGCACGGAAGGGCCAGCTTCACCAGCAGGTCGTACGGCGACTTCCCGCCCTTGGTGACCGCGCCGGGCTTCTCGCCTGCTGCGGCAAGGGCCCCGACGACCACGGAGGTGGAGTTCGCGTCGCTGGCCCCGCCGGCCGCGTACCCCCAGCCGCCGTCCTTGTTCTGCACCGACTTCAGCCAGGCGACGGCCTTGCCGACCACCGCGTCCTGTCCGCCCAGCGCGGCGAGGGCCTGGACGGCGGCGCCGGTGCTGTTGGTGTCGACGAGGTTCTTGGCGTCGCACGGCGAACCGGCATCCCCCCGGAAGGGCGCGAAGGCGCCGCTCGCGCACTGCTGCCCGGCCAGCCAGTCCACGGCCGCGGCGGCGGGCTTCACGCCCACGGTGTCCTGGGCGAGCAGGGCGAGGGACTGGCGCCAGACACCGTCGTAGGTGGGGTCGGCGGTGCCGTACAGCCCGGCGGGGAGGGTGGGCGAGGGGGACGGCGAGGCGGCGGACGCCTGACCGCCGCCGGTCAGAGTGACGGCGATGACGGCCAGAGCCGTGGCGCTGCGGCGGACATTCATGATCGGCGGGTGCCTCTCCCTGCGGGGAGACGGGCAGCACGGGACACCCCGGGCGGCTCGGCTCCGTATACCTCGACGGTGCCGCACACCGGCGGGCCGCCGGTGCCGCGAGCCGGTCACGGTCCGCACGGGGCAATCCGGCTCACAGCCCCGGCGGGTGACCGGGCTGCTCACGATGGGGGTACCTCCCAGGCCCTTAAGGCACTGGGGGAGGGTCAGCGCCGGAATTGCACCGGCTTCCCCCCGTACGGGTGTGATGACGACCCGTTCACTGTACCGGCCAGCCTTTTCGGCTCACACCGCCACGTACGTCACCGGCTCGCTCCCCGTCACCGCCTCCGCCTGCCCCCGTTTCACCAGGCGCCGGACATGGGCCTCCGCCTCCGAGACCGCGATGTTCCTCGATCCCGGGGGGATCTCGGACCAGGGGCGGTTCCACTCCATGCGTTCCGCGAGCTGCCAGGGGGTGAGGGGAGTGGTGAGGAGGGCGCGGAGACCGGCGAGGCGTTCGTCGTGGTGGTCGAGCAACTCCCGTACGCGGACGGTCGCGTCGGGGAAGGCGTGCCGGTGGGCCGGGAGCACCTCGGCCGGGGCGAGGCGTCCGACGCGCTCCAGGGAGTCGAGGTAGTCGCCGAGGGGGTCGGCGATCGTCGTGTCGTCCGGGTCCTCGTACAGGCCGATGTGCGGGGTGATCCCGGGCAGCAGGTGGTCGCCGGAGAACAGGCGCCCGTTGCCCGGGAGTTGGGTGGGGTGGGCCTCCTCCAGGTGGAGGCAGACATGGCCGGGGGTGTGGCCCGGCGTCCAGATCGCGCGCAGCCGGCGGCCGGGGAGGGTGAGCAGTTCGCCGGGGACGATCTCGCGGTCGGGGAGCGCGGGCGAGAAGCCGGGCAGGGCGCTGGGGTGGATCGCGCGCAGGGTCGCCACGTGCTCGTCGGGCGCTCCGGCCGCCGCCAACTTCGCGATCATGTACGTGTACCAGCGTTCGACGCGGTTCTCCCGCGTCCGCCGGACGACGGAGATGTCGGCCTCGTGCATCGCGATCCACGCCCCGGAGGCCTCGCGCACCTGGCCCGACAGGCCGTGGTGGTCAGGATGGTGATGGGTGATCACCATCCCGTGGATCTCCCCGACCGTCGTCCCGCACGCCACCAGTCCCTCGGTGAGCGCGTCCCAGGACAGCGGATCGTCCCAGCCGGTGTCGACGAGCACCGGTCCGCTGTCGGTGTCGACGACGTACACCAGCGTGTAGCCGAGGGGATTGTTCGGAATGGGGACCCGGAGGGACCGGACGCCCCCGCCGTGATCGGTCACCTGCGTCGACACCTGTGTCATGGGCTCCCCTGAGGCCGGCTGGCCCAACTATAACTAGAACCGGTTCCAATGGGAGCCCAAGTCACTCATGGCGGCAGTCGCTCATGGCGGGAGTCACTTGTGGCGGGCGAAGTGGTGTGAGGGCTGTGGACTCCTCGAAGGGGACCTGGTAACTGTCTCCCTATCTATCTGACGCACCGTCAGAGACGGTACCCGGAGAGGCAGTCGGCCATGACCGAGCTCGTGGAACACGGACAGCTGTTCATCGGCGGGGAGTTGACCGACCCGCTCGGCAAGGACGTCATCGAGGTGATCTCCCCGCACACCGAAGAGGTCATCGGCCGCGTACCGCACGCCTCGACGGCCGACGTCGACCGGGCCGTCGCCGTCGCGCGCACCGCCTTCGACGAGGGACCCTGGCCACGGACGACCCTCGACGAGCGCATCGCCGTCGTCACCCGCATCAAGGACGGCATCGCTGCCCGGTACGAGGAGATCGCCCGCGTCATCTCCTCCGAGAACGGCTCCCCGTACTCCTGGAGCGTCCTCGCGCAGGCCCTCGGCGCGATGATGGTCTGGGACTCGGCAATCACGGTCGCCCGCGACTTCACGTACGAGGAGACACGCGACGGAGTCCTCGGCCGCATCCTCGTCCGGCGCGAGCCGGTGGGGGTCGTCGCCGCCGTGGTCCCCTGGAACGTCCCGCAGTTCGTCGCGGCGGCCAAGCTCGCGCCCGCGCTGCTCACCGGCTGCACGGTGGTCCTGAAACCGTCGCCCGAGTCGCCCCTCGACGCGTACATCCTCGCGGAGATAACGAAGGAGGCGGGACTGCCGCCCGGCGTCCTGTCGATCCTCCCCGCCGACCGCGAGGTCAGCGAGTACCTCGTCGGCCACCCCGGCGTCGACAAGGTCGCCTTCACCGGTTCGGTCGCGGCCGGCAAGCGCGTGATGGAGGTCGCCTCCCGTCATCTCACCGGCGTGACACTGGAGTTGGGCGGCAAGTCGGCGGCGATCGTCCTCCCCGACGCGGACCTCGACACCGCCGTCCCCGGCATCGCGTCCGCCGCATGGATGAACAACGGGCAGGCGTGCGTGGCCCAGACCCGCATTCTGCTCCCGCGCTCCCGCTACGACGAGTTCGCGGACGCCTTCACCCAGGCCGCGAGCGCGCTGGTGGTCGGCGACCCGCTCGACCCGGCGACCCAGCTCGGCCCGCTGGTCGCGAAGCGGCAGCAGCAGCGCAACCTCGACTACATCCGCATCGGCCAGGAGGAGGGCGCCAAGATCCTCACCGGCGGCGGACGCCCGGCCGGCCTCGACCGCGGCTGGTACGTGGAACCGACCCTCTTCGGCGACGTCGACAACTCGATGCGCATCGCCCGCGAGGAGATCTTCGGCCCGGTCATCTGCCTGCTCCCGTACGACGGCGACGCGTCCGAGGCCGTGAAGATCGCCAACGACTCCGACTACGGGCTCTCCGGCAGCGTGTGGACGGCCGACGTCGCGCACGGCATCGAGGTCGCCCGGCAGGTCCGTACCGGCACGTACTCGGTGAACACCTTCAGCCTCGACATGCTCGGCCCGTTCGGCGGTTACAAGAACAGCGGACTCGGCCGGGAGTTCGGCCCCGAGGGGTTCGGCGAGTACCTGGAGCACAAGATGATCCACCTCCCGGCCGGCTGGGAGGGGTAGCGGACATGGGCGACCGCTGGCATGTGGAGGTCGACCGCTCGCTGTGCATCGGCTCGGCCCAGTGCGTCCACCGGGCACCGGACGGCTTCCGCCTCGACACCGGGATGCAGTCCCACCCGGTCGAACCGGACTCGGACGCCAACGAGAAGATACTGGCGGCGGCGGAGAACTGCCCGGTGGAGGCGATCATGATCACGCTGCTGGAGAGCGGGGAGCCGGTCTTCCCGCCCGAGGAGTAGGCGCCGAAAAAATCCCTTTTAGGGTGGTTCGAATCGGAATGTAAGTCGTATGATGGGAGCAGACCTACGAGGCGAGTGAGGGAGTTCGACCGGAGTAGCCGACTAGGGCGAGACGCCGAGAAGCATGCGGCATCCGCCAGGGCCGACGTCGACGGTCGGGCTGAGAGGCCGGAAGGCAGTGGTCGGGCCGAACGGCGACCCCCAGCACCTGATCCGGGTAATACCGGCGAAGGGAACCCGTCTCGTAGGTTCCTTGCGTGCCCGGCGGCTGCGGCTGCGGCTGTCCGTGGCCTTGGAGTCGGCCCCTGATCCTCAGCCCTCGTCCGACGGATCCGTCGGGTTGGTCAGGTCGATCAGCCGGCACACCGTCTCGATGTCGATCTTCACCTGGGCGATCGAGGCGCGGCCGGACAGCCAGGTGATCAGGGCCGAGTGCCAGGTGTGCTCGATGACGCGGACCGCCGAGAGCTGCTCGGGGGTCGGACGGTCCTGGCCCCGCTCGTCCAGGCCCATCGCGTCCAGGATGATCGCCGTCGTCTGCCGGGACACCTGGTCGACCTCCGGACTGACACTGCGGTCCGCGAAGGTCAGCGCCCGCACCATCGCGTCCGCCAGATGAGGCTCCCGCTGCAACGCGCGAAAGGCCCGCATCAGGGTCTCCGCCACCCGCTGCGCCGCGGTCTCGCCCGACGGGGGCTTCTTGCGCAGCGTGCCGTGCATGTGTTCCAACTGGTCCTGCATCGTGGCGACCAGCAGATGGATCTTGGACGGGAAGTACCGGTAGAGCGTGCCGAGAGCGACCTGCGAGGACTCCGCGACCTCCCGCATCTGCACCGCGTCGAAACCGCCCCGGCTGGCCAACTGCGCGCTCGCGTGCAGGATCCGGCGCCGACGGGCCTCCTGCCGCTCGGTGAGCGGAGCGGAGGGCGCCAACGCGGCCGGCTGCGAACTCGGCGGCGAACTCGGTCGCGCGGTACGTGCTTCCACCTTCGCGTCGGCAGGCATGGGTCCCGTTCCGTGACAGTCGGTGATCGCGCGGCGATCGAGCAGTCAAGTGTCAGCAACAAGTCAGCGATCAGTCAGTCTTCGCCAGCATGGCACGTCCGCGTGGTGCGTTCGCCGTGGCGCGAATCACCTGATCCACCGCTCACAGCCGAGGTACCTGCCGGTAGATTCGGAGCCTCCTGAACGATCAAGTCTGTAACTTGTTCTAGATTAGCGTCCCGACGTAGTCTCGCGGGAAAACGCGGGCAGAAGGGGGCCGGGAGTGACCGCTGAGGCCAGCGAGGCGGGTTCTCTTGGGGACCAAGCCGCGGACGGCGAGCGACCGCTCAACATCGCGCTTCTGACCTATAAGGGGAACCCGTTCTGCGGCGGCCAGGGCGTCTACGTACGCCATCTGTCGCGCGAACTCGCCCGGCTCGGCCACCGCGTCGAGGTCATCGGCTCCCAGCCGTACCCGGTGCTGGACGTACTCGACGGTCGCGAGGCACGAGACGGCCACGAAGCGGGCCATGAGCACGACCACAGTCACGGTCACGGCCCTGATCCGGTCCTCACCGAGCTGCCCAGCCTCGACCTGTACCGCCACCCGGACCCCTTCCGCAATCCGGGGCGTGACGAGTACCGCGACTGGATCGACGCGCTCGAAGTCGCCACGATGTGGACCGGCGGCTTCCCCGAACCGCTCACCTTCTCCCTCCGCGCCCGCCGTCAACTGCGCGCCCGGAGCGGCGAGTTCGACGTCGTGCACGACAACCAGACGCTCGGGTACGGCCTGTTGGGCGACATAGGTGCCCCGCTCGTCACCACGATCCACCACCCCATCACCGTGGACCGGCAGTTGGAGCTGGACGCGGCCGACGGCATCAGCCGCCGGATGTCCGTACGGCGCTGGTACGGCTTCACCCGGATGCAGAAGCGCGTGGCGCGCCGCCTGCCCTCGGTGCTCACCGTCTCGGGTACGTCACGCCAGGAGATCGTCGAGCATCTCGGTGTACGGGACGAGCGCATCCACGTCGTACACATCGGCGCGGACACCGACCTCTTCTCGCCCGACCCGGCGGTCCGCCAGATACCGGGCCGCATCGTGACCACGTCCAGCGCGGACGTCCCCCTCAAGGGCCTGGTGTTCCTCGTCGAGGCGCTGGCGAAGGTACGCACGGAACACCCCGCCGCCCACCTCGTCGTCGTCGGCAAGCGTGCCGAGGACGGGCCGGTCGCCCAGCTCATCGAGCGATACGGCCTGGAGGACGCCATCGAGTTCGTGAAGGGCATCTCGGACCCGGAACTCGTCGACCTGGTGCGCTCGGCGGAGGTCGCGTGCGTGCCGTCCCTGTACGAGGGCTTCTCCCTCCCGGCGGCGGAGGCGATGGCCACCGGTACACCCCTGGTCGCCACCACCGGCGGCGCGATCCCCGAGGTCGCCGGCCCCGACGGCGAGACCTGCCTGGCGGTCCCGCCCGGCGACGCGGGAGCGCTGGCCGCTGGGCTGAGCAGGCTGCTGTCCGACCCGGAACTACGCGCGCGCCTCGGCCGCGCCGGCCGCGAACGCGTACTGAACCACTTCACCTGGGCCCGCGCGGCCGAGGGCACAATCGCCCACTACCGCGAGGCCATCGCCCGCTCCGAGGCCACCACGCGTGGCCGTTCGGCGACAGTGACGCAGGCCGGTTCGGCGACAGCGACCCCGGCCGGTTCGGCGACAGTGACGCCAGCCCGTTCTGCGACAGCGACGCCGGCCGGTTCGGCGACGGCGACCCTGGCCCGCTCTGAAACTCCGGCTGCCGGGCCCTCTGGAGCTCCGGCTGCCAGCCGGTCTACAGCTCCGGCCGCCGGTCACGCCGCAGGCCCGACCGGCGGCCGGTCTGTAACTGCGGCTGCCAGCCCATCCGCAGCTCCGGTTCCCGGCCACTCCGCAATCCCGGTTCCCGGCCACTCGGCAGGCCTGGCCGTCGGCCAGTCTGCGGCTCCGGCTGCCGGGCCCTCCGCGGCTCCGATTCCTGGTTGCTCCGCGGCTCCGGCTCCCGGCCACTCCGCAGGCCCGCCGGCCGGTGTCCCCGCAGGCCCGGCTCCCGATCCCTCCGCAGGCCTGACCGCCGGCCGCTCGGCAGGCCCGGCCGTCGGCCAGTCTGCGGCTCCGATTGCCGGGCCCTCCGCGGCTCAGGCTGCCGGTCCCTCTGCAGGCCCGGCTGCTGGCCGCTCCGCAATCCCGGCTCCCGGCCGCTCCGCAGGCCCGACCGCCGGTCTCTCCGAAACCCCGGTTCCCGATCCCTCCGCACGGCCGACCGCCGGTCCCTCCGTGTCTCCGGCCGGCGGCCGGGCCGTGGCGCCCGCCGATCTGGGTGCCGACCAGGTGGCCGCGGCTGTCTCCGACCCCCCGCTCGAAAACACCGACCGCGAAAGCAGGACTCCGTGCTGACCGTCGACTTCTCCCGGTTCCCGCTGGCCCCGGGCGACCGCGTCCTGGACCTCGGCTGCGGAGCCGGCCGGCACGCGTTCGAGTGCTACCGGCGTGGCGCCCAGGTCGTGGCGCTCGACCAGAACGGCGAGGAGATCCGCGAGGTCGCGAAGTGGTTCGCGGCGATGAAGGAGGCGGGGGAGGCGCCCGCGGGGGCCACCGCGACGGCCATGGAGGGCAACGCCCTGGCTCTTCCGTTCCCCGACGAGTCCTTCGACGTCGTGATCATCTCTGAGGTCATGGAGCACATCCCGGACGACAAGGGCGTCCTCGCGGAGATGGTCCGGGTGCTCAGGCCGGGCGGCCGGATCGCGATCACCGTCCCGCGCTACGGGCCCGAGAAGGTCTGCTGGTCCCTCTCCGACGCCTATCACGAGGTCGAGGGCGGCCACATCCGCATCTACAAGGCGGACGAGCTGCTCGCGAAGATCCGGGAAGCCGGACTGAAGCCGTACGGCACGCACCACGCCCACGCGCTGCACTCGCCGTACTGGTGGCTGAAGTGCGCGTTCGGTGTGGACAACGACAAGGCGCTGCCGGTCCGCGCCTACCACAAGCTGCTGGTCTGGGACATCATGAAGAAACCGCTGGTCACCCGGGCCGCCGAGCAGGCGCTGAACCCCCTGATGGGCAAGAGCTTCGTGGCGTACGCGACCAAGCCGCACCTCCCCGCCATGTCCGGGACCGCCACCGCGCCGGACGCCACCGCGACGGACAGCACCGGGACGGGCACCAAGTGACGACGCCCCGGACAGAACACCTCGTCCTGCCCGGGGTCCTCACCGACGAGGAGGCCGCCCTCACCGTCCGCGGAATCCTCGCGGAGCAGCGGGAGGACGGGGCCATTCCGTGGTTCCGGGGGCACCATCTCGACCCGTGGGACCACATCGAGGCCGCGATGGCCCTGGACGCGGCCGGTGAGCACGAGGCTGCCGAGCGGGCGTACCTGTGGCTGGCCGCGCACCAGATCGAGGACGGCTCCTGGTACGCCGCGTACGCCGACGGGGACGCGAACGCCGTCACCGACCGGGGCCGGGAGACCAACTTCGTCGCCTACATAGCGGTCGGCGTCTGGCACCACTACCTCGCCACCGGCGACGACACCTTCCTGGACCGACTGTGGCCGACGGTCTTCGCGGCCGTCGAGTACGTCCTTCAGCTCCAGCAGCCCGGCGGCGAGATCGGCTGGAAGCGCGAGGACGACGGCACGGACGTCAAGGACGGCCTGCTGACCGGGAGTTCGTCGATCCACCACGCGCTGCGCTGCGCCCTCGCCATCGCCGAGGAGCGTGAAGAGCCGCAGCCCGACTGGGAGTTGGCGGTCGGCGCGCTGCGGCACGCGATCCGCCGGCACCCGGAGCGGTTCCTCGACAAGGCCCGCTACTCGATGGACTGGTACTACCCGGTCCTGGGCGGCGCGTTGACGGGTACGGAGGCCAAGTCCCGTATCGAGGAGGGCTGGGAGCGCTTCGTCGTACCCGGACTCGGAGTGCGCTGCGTCGTGCCCAACCCGTGGGTGACCGGCGGCGAGTCCGCCGAACTCGCCCTGGCGCTCTGGGCGGTGGGCGAGTCCGACCGGGCCCTGGAGATCCTCCAGTCGATCCAGCACCTGCGCGACGCGGACAGCGGCCTGTACTGGACGGGGTACGTGTTCGACGCCCGGCAGGTCTGGCCGCGTGAACTCACCACGTGGACGGCCGGTTCCCTGCTCCTGGCGGTCGCCGCGCTCGGCGGCCACGAGGCGACCTGCACGGTGTTCGGCGGTCAGCTGCTGCCGACGGGCCTGGACCCCGACTGCTGTACGTGAGCCGGCCGGCCGCCGGTGATCCGGTCAGTGGCGGCCGACCCGGTTGGCGATGGCGTGCCCCACGAACAGGTAGACGAGGGCGGCCAGTCCGTACCCGCAGACGACCCGTGCCCACTGCTCGTCGAACGTGAAGAGGTCGTGCGACCAGCCCGCGAGCCAGCGCGCCGCGTCGTGGATGAACTCGACGAACGCGTTCGCACGGTTCGCGTCCAGCAGATACATCAGGATCCAGAGGCCCAGAATGAGGGCCATGATGTCGGCGACGATCGCGAAGATCGCACCGGCCTGGCTGGCACTGCGGCGAGTTTCTGGGGACATGCCCTACGGGTTGCCGCTGAATCCCGGATGAAACCGGAACAGAAGCTGCAGAAGCTCAGGAGAACAGAAGCTCAGGAGTTGAGCTCGGCCAGCACCCGCAGGGTGTGCGGGTCCGGGGACAGCACGAGCAGGTCGGTCACCGGTCCCTTCCGCCACAACTCCAGCCGCTCCGCGATGCGTTCACGCGGCCCGACAAGGGAGATCTCGTCGGCGAAGGCATCCGGCACGGCGAGCACGGCCTCCTCCCGCCGCCCGGCCAGGAACAGCTCCTGGATCCGCCGCGCCTCCTCCTCGTACCCCATGCGCGCCATCAGATCGGCGTGGAAGTTACGGGCCGCGTGCCCCATCCCGCCGATGTAGAAGCCGAGCATCGTCTTGACGGGCAGCAGTCCCTCGGAGACGTCGGTGCAGACCCGGGCCTGAGCCATGGGCGCGACCATGAACCCTTCCCCGGCACCGCTCAGTGGCTCCTCGTACAGCTCGGTGCGCAGCGGGGACCAGTACAGGGGCAGCCAGCCGTCGGCGATACGGGCGGTCTGGGCGATGTTCTTCGGCCCCTCCGCACCGAGCAGGACAGGCAGTTCGGCACGCAGGGGATGCGTGATGGACTTGAGCGCCCTGCCGATGCCGGTGCCGTCCGGGCCGTCGTAGGGAAGGGGGTGGAAGCGCCCGGCCAGCTCAACGGGGGCCTCGCGCCTGAGGACTTGGCGTACGACATCGACGTACTCCCGGGTGGCGGTGAGTGGCGACTTCGGGAACGGGCGTCCGTACCAGCCCTCGACGACCTGCGGGCCGGAGAGCCCGAGACCCAGGAGGACGCGTCCGCCGGAGAGGTGGTCGAGGGTGAGTGCCTGCATGGCGGTGGTCGTTGGCGATCGGGCCGCCATCTGGGCAACAGCCGTACCCAGCTTGATCCTTGACGTCTGCGCCGCGATCCAGGTCAGCGGGGTGAACGCGTCCGAGCCCCAGGACTCGGCGGTCCACACGGAGTCGTAACCGAGCCGTTCCGCCTCCTGGGCGAGCGGCACATGGTCCGGGGAGGGGCCGCGACCCCAGTAGCCGAGCGCGAGACCGAGTCGCATGGCAGCCTCCCAGGGAGTCTTCTGACGGTACGTCAGTTTGCGGCGGTGGCGGCGACTGTACGACAACGGCCCCTCGCCCGGAAGGGCAAGGGGCCGCGGCCGTGAATCTCGCGCGAGGTGTTATCCGCGCTGGATGCCCGAGGTGTCCTGGAGGACACCCCGGCGGCCGTCCTGCGTCTGGGCGACGAGGTTCGGGCCGCGCTGCTCGACGGCCAGGTACCAGGTACCGGGGGCGAGTTCGGCGATCGGCGCCGCCGAACCGTCCTCCGCGAACAGCGGACGCGGCACCGGCACGGCGAACCAGAACGGGGAGAAGTCGGCGGCCGGGGGCTGCGCCTGCGGCTGCGGCTGACCGGCGCCCGCACCGGCACCTGCACCTGCACCGGCGCCGAAGGGCTGACCGGCCTGCGGCTGACCGCCGTACGGCTGCGGCTGCGCGCCGGCGCCGGGGTAGCCGTAACCGCCCTGGGGCTCCTGGCCGCCGGGGTAGGGCTGGCCGCCGTACGGCTGCGGGGTGGGCTGCTTGGGGGCGGGGACCAGGGCGCCCTTCAGGGCCGGGACCAGCGGGGTGGCGATGGCGGCGCCCGCCATGACGACCGTGGCGACGAGGGCGAGGATCAGACCGGTGCCGGCGTCCGGGCCGGCGCTGCTGCCGCCGCCGAAGTTGTTGGCGCCGCCCGCCGGGTCGAAGACGTTGCCGAGCGCGCTCCAGGCGGCGAAGACGGTGAACGCGACACCGAACTGGCCGAGATCGAGACCCGCGACCTTGGGCAGCTGCGGCAGACCGTGCGACACCACGACCAGTGCGCCGCCGATGATGCCCGCGAGGACGACACCCAGCAGGACCGGCCCGCTGCCCCAGGCATTCGGCATGGTGAGGCCCGTGGCGCCGTCGGAGGAGTAGATGTCGAGGAACGACGCGATGAACAGCAACACCGCTGCTCCGATCACCACGCCGTCGCCTCGAGTGAGGGAGCGGATATTCACTTCAGGTCCTTCGTCGGTCGGCTCGTCGTCGTCATCATGCGTAGGGCCCCGACATTATCGTCCGCCCGACCGGGCTGTCCGCCGGGATGCACGCGTTGATCACGACTCGCGCAGAAAACTCACGATCCCCTCAGAGATCCCCAGCGCGGCCTTCTGCCGCCACACCCCGCTGGTCAGCAGGGCCGCGTCCTTGCCATCGCGCATGTTGCCGCACTCGATGAACACCTTCGGAACCGTTGACAGATTGAGACCGCCGAGGTCCGTACGGGTGTCGAGACCGGTACCGCCACCGATGTAGTTGGACGGCGCGGAGCCGGTCTCGCGGACGAAACCGTCCTTGACGCGCTCACCGAGAAGCCGGGAGGGGCCGACGATGGGCCGGGTGTCCGCGGCCCCGTCGTGCACGGCGCCCGGCAGGATCACATGGAAACCCCGGTTGCCCGCGCCGCTTCCGTCGGCGTGGATGGAGACGACGGCGTCGGCGTGCGCGGCGTTCCCGATCCGGGCCCGCTCGTCCACGCACGGGCCGAAGGGCCGGGCCGACTCGTCGCCGTCCTGGGTGAACTTGACGGTGGCGCCCTGCTGTTCGAGGACCGTCCGCAGCCGCCGCGCGACATCGAGGGTGAACTCGGCCTCTGTATAACCGTCGTTGGTGGCGGTGCCGGTCGTGTCGCACTCCTTCCAGTTCGTGCCGATGTTCACCTTGCGGTTGATGTCGGCGGAGTGCTGGAAGTTGCCGGGGTTGTGCCCGGGATCGACGACGACGACCTTGCCGGCGAGGGGGCCGGCCGACGAGGCCGGGGTGGTGGCCAGGTCGGCGGGGTCATCGGGAGACAGGGTCGGGCTCAGGGGCTCGTATCCCCCGCTGTACATGACACGCCCATCGCCGTCATCGGCGACGGCCTGCCAGACGAACCACCCGGCCGGCCCACCCACCACCACCAGGGCGAGGGCGACGGCCACGGGACGGCGCAGCGGGGAACGACGGGGCTGGGGCGGCTCGAAGCCGGGGCCTACGTACGACACGACAGCCACCTTACGGGGCGTCTACGTGCGCCATAGGGTCCGTGAGCCCTCCCGTGATTCGCTGCCAGAGGTGGTCTGCCCACTCTCATCCACACGTTGTGTGAGATGCGTGTGAGGCGGGGCGGATCGAAACCGGCGACGCAAACACCGGCCCGGGGCCTTGATCCAGACCCTTCCGATCAAGTGTCCAGACACCCAGGCGCGACCCTGTCCCCGACGATTCCGTACGCTCCGCCTGCGTCTGGGCGATCGGCCCCCAGGCCCCTGTCGCACCCGTCCGCGGCAAGGCCCTCACAGCAGACATGCGATTGCTGCCCCGCGTCTTGAACGGCCGGCCCCGACGGGGGTGATGGGGCCGACCGCAGCTCAGAGGCGCGTGCCGACCGCGAGCGTGTCGACGCCCGCCAGGTTGATCATCGCGCGCAGGACGATCGCGAGGCGTCGCTCGTCTAGGTCCATCACACGCGTGAGGCTGGTCTGATGCGGCGACGCGATGGATAGGACGAGGTCGACGAACGATCGCTCGGCGTCGTTCAGGCCCAAGCCGTAGAGGTAGCAGGCGAGGTTCTGCCAGGAGACCTCCATCCCGTCGGGGTTGTGCCGGACGAGAGCCCTGTGGAAGGCGTCACGGGCAAGGATCTGCTCCTCGTCCACCAAGGCTCGTATGGCGGCCTGCTCGCGGGGTGCGGCTGCTGCCGTCAGCAGCTGCTCCTCGAAAGCTAGGACCTCGACGTCTTCGGCCTCGGCGGGCGGCGTTGTCACGGTCATCTGGATGCCTCCGTGGAGAGTCGAGCGCTACCGGGGCCGAACGCGGCGCCGAGTAGCGCGGGATTGTTCAGACGGCCCGACCCGTCCGGGCGGGACAGCCACAGCCGCCCGCAGGCCTGCCAGCCCGTCGGCGGGCACAGCAGCGGCCATCCCATAGCCCGTACGAACACCTGCCGCAGGTCGTCCAGTTCGTCGGCGGCATCGAGCGGCACCAGCCACCACGCCTTGTCGACGCCGGGGTCGGCGAGGAGCGGCCCCCGGTCCTCCGCACGGAGTCGGGAGAGAACCTGCATGGCGGTCAGGAGGGGTGTTTGAGCGGCGAGCCACTGCCGGCCACTGGCAATGGGGGCCAGAGCCTCCAGGTCCCAGGCTTGGCGTACGAGTTCCGGGTGCGCGGCGCAGTCGGCGAGCCACGCGTCCCCGGCCTCGTACACCTCGGTGAAGCGCATTCGTGGGGCCATGACCAAGACCGTAGGGAGTCCGGCTGTGCACTCGCGCGGCGATTGCGCGCGATTGCGAACCCTCTACAGGGGTTGAGACAGATTGCTCACGCGAGGTCCAGAGCGGCCCGCGCACGGCCGATGAGCCTGTGCGCCTGAGGCCCGTAGACGGCGCCCTCGTCCAGGCGGTCCCATACGCGCCCGTACAGGGCGACGTCCTCGGCGGATTCGAGGGTGAACTCCGTGTTGATCGTCTCGACGATGACGTGCTCCTCGTCGAAGATCCAGAACCCGTGCTTCGGAGTGAGCTTCAGCTGCACTCCGAACGGCACGATGCCGAGCGTCACGGTGCTCATGCCGATCAGCCCTACGAGCAGGTCAAGCTGTCCGGCCATCACGTCGTGAGGGCATACGAGAGCGTGGAGGGCGCCCTCCCAGATCAGGACACGGAACGCTCTATGCGCCTCGTACAGCACCTCCTGGCGCTTCATGCGGGCGCGTACGGCATCGTCGGTGTCGCGCGGCGACTGCATCAGCTCGGCATTGTGGAGGAGCAGATGGCGCGCATAGTCCGGGGTCTGGAACAACCCCGGGACGACGGTGGCCTCATACCCACGCACGGTGGCAGTACGGCGGTATTCGGCGACGTACCGCTCCTGCACGCCACGGTGTCCGGTAGCGAGTTGCCGACGCCATGACCGGGCCTGCGACTCCAGCCCTCGCAAACGGCTCTTGAGGTCCGCGGCCTCGGCTGGAGTGTTTGCTGCCTCCGTCCAGGCGTCCAAGTCCTTGGTCGTTGCTGTCTGCTTCCCGTTCTCCAGCCGCGACACCTTCGACCGCTGCCAGCCCAAGCGCTCGGCGAAGTCCTTGCCATTCAGGCCGGCCTCGGTGCGCAGCTCGCGCAGCCGCGCACCGAGGGCCTCACGTGCAGCCTGGTAATCCGTACTCACCTGGCAGACGGTACCTGCGCCTGGAACTGGCTGGTAGGCACCGCGAAGTGGAGGGCAGCGTCCCGGGCCTGGCAGGCGCGTACGACGTCCTCGGCGTCTTCGAGGACCTGCACTCCGAGCGTCACGCCCTCGTTGTCGATGACGAACTTCACGAGGGTGCGGGAGTCGAACAGCCAGAAGTCGAAGTCGGGCAGGCCGATCCGTACGGCGTCCGCCCGGTAGAGGTTGCGGATGTCCTCGCCTGCGGCCACGTTGGCGAGGCCGGTTGCGAGGAGGAACCGCTGGCCTTCGGTCGGCGGGTCGTCGACGAGGCGAACCCGTCCGTAGCGCTTCCCGGCCTCGGTCTGCTCGCGCACATTTGCGTGCCAGGGGGTGGCCGGGTCGTAGTCGAAGGTCTCCCCTCGCTGGAAGCGTGCCCAGTTGGTGCTGACGCGGTCTGTCGCGTAGCCGCGCTGGGTCTCTAGCCGCCAGGCGGTGTGCTCGAAGTCCTGGAAGAGGTGGGTGATCTCGTCGAACGGGATCAGGTCCGGCACGCGGTCTACTCCTTCGTCTGCTCGGCGGTGTCGGGCTGCTCGGCGTGGGGAGCGAAGCGGAGCAGCAGCTCGCGGGGCACGCGTACGAACGTCTCCGAGTCCTTCACGTCCCGCAGCTGGGCAAGGTGCTCGGGGTCGGTCTCGCGCTCGCCCTGGACGAGGATCTCGCCGGTCTCGACGACCTCGTAGAGGGTGGGGCAGTTGCCGTGTTCCGATGTGGTGCCGATGAACCTGAGCGTCATGTCGCCCTCCATCTGCGCTGGTTGGAAGCCCAGCATGCTGGGGAGGGCACGGGCGCGGTGAAGGATTGCACGAGATTGCGGCCACAGCCCGTCAGGAGATCCGTTGCACGCAACCGCGACCCCTCGCTGGGTGCCGGGCGCCAGCCACTCACCTGGTAGGCGCCGCCAACGGTGATCACGGCCGGTGGAGGCGACGACACAGGCTCATGGAGAGTCATGGGACGCGCCGTTCTGCCGTGGCTACCGTGCTCGCATGACGACCCGACTCGATCACGGTACTGAGCCCGCGCCACCCATGCTCCAGTGTGGGCTGAGCGAATCCAGCTTGTATCCGAGCCTCGTCCTCGCGCTGCGGGACATGCGGCAGGCGAACAGCCGTGATCTCGGATCCGGCGTCGGCGAGGGCAACGAGTCGTGGATCGGCCTGAGCCTTGGGATGATCGTGCTGGACACGTTGTCGGGTTCGTCCGGGGCTGTCGGGCTGCGATGGAAGCGGCTGCTTACCTCGCATGGCGTCACGGTGGAGGACGCAGAGATCATCTACAAGCTCCGATGCTCTCTCCTGCATGGATACGGTGTGCCGAAGCCCAGTGCAGTGGGCGGCCGCACCGTACTGCTCACCTCGGACACGACAGCCCACGCTGTCGATACGTCTGTGCCCAACCATGCATTGGTCAGCGTGCCGGTTTTCTGCGGGAGATTGGTCGAGCGCATTGCCGCCGCAGCACCGCAGAACTGGGACACGAGTTTGATCAACACCAAAGTCAAGATCTGACGCTGTAGACAAGTCGGCAGGGGCAACGGCTGTGGAGATCACCGTCCAGTGGATCCGGACGACCTGGACGAAGGAATCGCGGAGCGGGGACGCTGCGGCTCGGAGGAACGCGGCCCCGGTCGGCTTCGCACTCCCGCGTGAGGCGGCGACTCTCGCTCATGTGATCCGGATGCATGAGCGTGACGGCTTTGAGCCGTATGACAGCCGGGAAGCCCTGAGTAAGGTCGATGTCCAGCTCCGTGAAGCAGATGATCGGCTGCGGGTATTTCCCCGAGTGCAGCCGCTGTTTGCCCTGCCGCCTCGGAAGCGGCGGCCACCGGGTGTCCGGCTCGTCCCTGGCCAATGGGTCCGCTGGCAGCTCAACTATCGATTCAGCAGTGCACTGGGGATTCGGGGCTGGACGTACTGGCTGGACACGTTCAACATCGCATACGGCCCGGTGAACGCCGATGTGTTCTTGTCCGCACCCACCGTGTTCATCGATGAGCGCGGAGCACTCCGGTAGTCCGGGTGGACGTGGTCACCCGATGGATCGGCCGGCCTGGGCTTTGGCCTGGGCGAGGCGGTAGGAGTTCGGCGCCCCGGCGGTCGAGTTCCATGCAGCCGAGTTCATCAACTTCATCGCCGCCTCGGTCCCCAGCGCGATGAGCAGATGAGACTTGCCCGTTGCACCCCTCGGAATTCTCCAGACCGGTCTGGGTGAAGACAGCGCGGGGCCGCCTCCGCAAGTGCTACGGACCGACCAGCAGAGCGGCCAACTCGCCTCGACTGCTCGACGGGTGCAGGTCACTTACTTGGCCGTCACCGACTTCGACGACTCGCCACGCCCCGTCCGAGCGGAGGGCCACGTCGGTTGTGACGAACCGGCATCCCAGGCGCTGCACCGCAGGCCCGATATGGTCAAGGTCGGGCACCAACCCACGCTCGAACGGGCTATCCGGGTGGGGCGTGAGCAACCTCGGTTCGCCATCCAGCCACCACACGCGCATTTCAGCCGCAACGGACTCCAGCTTTGAGAACGTCTCGAAGCTGCGCAGAACGACCCCACCGGCAAGGAACCCTTCCTGCAGTTCCACGAAGCGCTGCACGACCCGTGTCAGCCCCACCGCGTCGGCGAGATCGGGAATGAAGCACGCCTGTTCCCACTCGTGCTTGCGGGATTTGACGTAGTCCTTCACGATTCCCGAGCCCGGCAGCAGCGGCTCGGCGAGAGCAGCCAGGTCTTCGGCGGCCAAGATCTCACCGGGCTTGGTGGGACGCCACACGCTCGCGGGTGTGATGTCGACGAACGTCGGATACCAGCCCGGCAGTTCGTGAGCGGCCCGATATTGCTCTGGAGCGACAAGCAACGCGGTGCCGCGTCGGCTCAGCGCCTCAGCCAACGCGGCGTATCGATCCCCCGGAACCATCCAACCCCGGTACCAGGCACTCCCCAGCCCAGCCGGTACGTGTGCAACGGCCTGCTGTGCGTCACCTTGCAGCAGCGCATCATGGTCGACCAGCCCGACCACCCCGCCACAGGCGCGCACCTCCTGTGCTTCCTGCGCGAAGTGTTCGTCGACGCGTCGTGGATTCAACGGATCACGGCAGTACAGGACAGGCATCGGCATGACTGACACGCTACGAAACTGCCAGAGCCTCGGACCACTGGTTTCCTGCTGCCGGGCGCGGCGACTTGCGAAGTGCAGAGACGGAAGCGGAACCAGCGCAGCAGGTCCGTCCTGTAGGAGCGCACCGTCGACTTGGCGCGGCCAGCCGCTTGTAGGTCACGGAGGTAGTCCGTCACGGCCTGGACACCGACACCGCTCGGGTCGACCAGACGATACGGCTCCCATCGGAAACGTAGGCCTTGGAAAGCGCATCCGTCCCCTGAACTGCGGAATCACTGATCGTAGTTGAGTCAACAGAAGTCCGCCGCAACCCCTTCGTGCCGGTCCCTGAAGTCGCTGCCCTCGCCGAGCTGAACGAGATGGTCGACCGGTGGGGCCTTGAAGAGGAGGGCTGGCGTATCCGCTCCCGTCCCCGAACGATCGGCGAGTACTTCGAGGTCGAACAGCCGCATCTCAAGCCGCTGCCCGTCTAACCGGCCCTCAGACCCCAACTCCCGTCCGCCGCAGCACACGCAGAGAGTCCGTCGCGGAGATCTCCGTGAAGGCGCCGGAGGCCAGGGCACGGAGGTAGACGCGGTACGGGGCCTGGCCGGTGAACTCGTCCTCGGGGTCGGGGAAGACGTCGTGGATGAGAAGCAGGCCGCCCTCGGCGATGTGCGGGGCCCAGCCCTCGTAGTCGGCGGTGGCGTGCTCGTCGGTGTGCCCACCGTCGATGAAGACGAGACCGAGGGGGGAGTTCCAGATCCGCGCCACCTGCGGCGAACGCCCTACAACCGCGATCACGTGGTCCTCCAACTCCGCCTGGTGCAGGGCTCGGCGGAAGAGGGGAAGCGTGTCCATGATCTTGAGCTCCGGGTCGACCGTGTCTGGGTCGTGGTAGTCCCAGCCCGGCTGCTGCTCCTCGCTGCCCCGGTGATGATCGACCGTGACAGCCATGACCCCGGCCGCCCGGGCCGCATCCGCGAGCAGAATCGTGGACCGCCCGCAGTACGTCCCCACCTCGAGCAACGGCAACCCGAGCACCCCCGCCTCAACGGCAGCCGCGTAGAGCGCCAGCCCTTCCCCCGCCGGCATGAACCCCTTGGCAGCCTCGAACGCGGCCAGAGTCTTGGGCGAGGGTGCCGCGGGCATGGGGGTCCTCCCGGTCGTACGAGCGTGCGGAAGGCCCATGCTGCCGCACCTCCGGTGGGTTGAAGACAGGGGGTGCATATCCAGGGGCGCGGGGAACTGCGCGACTAGCCACGGACGGCCCGCAGCGTTCGTACTACGTCAGCCGCCCTTGGGCGATGACCGTCTCGCCCGGCAGGGACAGGTCCAGGGAGACCATCCCCTCCTCACCCGCATGCGTCGCCGAAGAGGCAAGCGGCCCGTGCCCGGAGGCCCGCGCGGCCAGCACATACGCCCCCTCGGCCGGAACGGCGAGCGCATAGCTCCCGTCGGCGGCGGACAGCGTCGCCCCCGCCTGCCGACCCCGCCGGTCGATCAGCGTGACCTGCGCACGGGCGACCGGGATGCCGTCCGCACCCAGAACCCGCCCACGGAACCCGGAACCAAGCGCGGCGCCCTCCTCACTGCTCGCCCGCAGCGTCGACTCGCTCGCGGGTCGCCGCCCCGGCAGGAACAGGGCCAGCACCAGCCCCACCGCCACCGCACCCGCAGCGATCAGGAACGAGATCCGGAACCCGTGCATCGTGGGGACGGCGACGCCGCCCACATTGTTCGCGGTGTTGGCGAGCACCATGCCGACGACGGCGCTGGACACGGACGTACCGATGGAGCGCATGAGGGTGTTGAGGCCGTTGGCCGCGCCGGTCTCGGAGGCCGGGACCGCGCCGACGATCAGGGCGGGGAGGGAGGAGTAGGCGAGACCTATACCGGCACCCAGAACCACTGCGATCACCAGGGACTGCCACGCGGCGCTCATCAGGCCGAGGCCGGCGCCGTAGCCGATCGCGATGATCAGCAGGCCGAGGATGAGAGTGACCTTGGGGCCGTACTTGGCGGAGAGGCGGGCGTAGACGGGCGCCGTGAACATCATCGTCAGGCCGAGCGGCGCCACGATCAGGCCGGCCATGACCATCGACTGGCCGAGGCCGTAGCCGGTGGACGTGGGCAGCTGGAGGAGCTGGGGCAGGACGAGCGAGACGACGAAGAAGGAGACGCCGACCATGATCGAGGCGAGGTTGGTGAAGAGGACGGCGGGCCGGGCGGTGGTCCGCAGGTCCACCAGCGGGGCCTTCAGGCGCAGCTCCAGCACACCCCACAGGAGGAGTACGACGGCGGACGCGCCGAACAGGCCGAGCGTGGTGGCGGAGGTCCAGCCCCAGTCGCTGCCCTTGGTGATCGGGAGGAGGAAGAGGACGAGGCCGACGGAGAGTCCGATGGCGCCGAGCACGTCGAAGGTGCCCTCGGCGCGCATCTTGGACTCGGGTACGAAGAGCAGGGTGAGGGCGATGGCGAGGGCGCCGATGCCGGCGGCGCCGTAGAAGAGGGCGTGCCAGTCGGAGTTCTGGGCGATCAGCGCGGCGACGGGGAGGGCGAGGCCGCCGCCGACGCCGATGGAGGAGCTCATCAGGGCCATCGCCGAGGGGAGCTTCTCGCGGGGCAGCAGGTCGCGCATCAGACCGATGCCGAGGGGGATGGCACCCATGGCGAAGCCCTGGAGCGTACGGCCCGCGATCATGGTCAGCAGGTCGCTGGTGAGCGCGCTGACGAGGGCGCCGACCACCATCACGGAGAGGCTCGTGATCAACAGGCGCCGCTTGCCGTACAGGTCACCGAGGCGGCCCATGATCGGCGTGGCCACGGCTCCGGAGAGGAGCGTCGAGGTCAGCACCCAGGTGGCGTTGCTGGGCGAGGTGCTCAGCAGCTGGGGCAGGTCCTTGATGACGGGCACGAGCAGGGTCTGCATGACCGCGACAACGATGCCCGCGAACGCGAGCACCGGGACGATGGCCCTGCTGGATCCACCTGACCCACCCGTTCCCCCCGTTCCACCCGTTCTGCCGGTTCGGTCGGGCGTCGTGTGCGTCATGGGGTGGGGCCTCCAGGCAGGTCCGGTCAGGGGTACGTGTGAGATGAACAGGTGCGCCCGGGCAACTATTCCGATGCTTTGGCGTACTAACTAAACCTTGACCTGTGTATGGGTATCTGATCTCCCGTCACGGAAAATTCTTTTTTGGGATCGGGGCAACGATTCGGGCGGCTCGTGGACTCCTTTGAACATCTAGGAGGTGCCCATGGGGGAACGGGATCGGAAATCGGCTCGGGACGAGGAGTTCCAGAGCTTCGTCATCGGCCGCTGGCCACGGCTGATGCGTACGGCGTTTCTGCTCACGGGGGAGCAGCACGCGGCGGAGGACCTGGTCCAGTCGACGCTCGAACAGGTCTATGTGGCCTGGCGGAGAGTCGGCTCGGCCGACGAGCCGGAGGCGTATGTACGGCGCGTGATGATCAACGCACACGCACGCAAGCACCGCAGGAAGCTCAAGGAGTTCCTGGCGCCGAGGGACGACGAGGGGCTGGCGCACGAGCTGCCCGACACCGGAGACCACATCGCCCGGGCCGACGACCGCGGCGCGCTGCTCAAGGCGCTGGCCCAGTTGCCGCCCCGGCAGCGGGAGGCGGTGGTGCTGCGGTACTGGGAGGACCTGACCGAGACCCAGGCCGCACAGGCGATGGGCTGCTCGGTGGGCGCGGTGAAGAGCAACGCGGCCAAGGGGATCGCGAAACTCCGCGCCATACCGGGCCTGGCCGAGACAGTGACACACGGAGGGCGGAAGTGATGAGCGGCGACCGGGAGACGAACCAGGACATGGCACACGGGGACACCGCACACACGGACATCGCCTTCATGCTGGCCGACGCGGCGGACGGGGTCGAGATCGGCATAGCCCCCTACCAGGCGGTGGTCCGCGGCGGCCGACGCCGCAGGGCCCGCCGCTGGGCGGTGGCGGCAGCGACCGCCCTGGTGCTCGCCGCCTCGACGGGAACGCTGGCCCTGGCGGGCATCGGCGACGGCAACGAGGTGTCACAGGTGGCAACGCGGCCACCGACGGCGGAGGAACGGCATGTGTACGCACCGCAGCGCACCACTCTCGCGACGGGGACGGGCACCGGCCGGCAGTGGAGAGTCACCGTCGACATCTGGGGAGCACCGAAGACCGAGGCGGAGGCGGTACGGCAGTTCGCGTCGATGGACGACCGCGGAGTGCAGCCGTCGGACGCGAGCAACCCCGGGGAACTCGTGGGGAAGGGCTCGTTCTTCGTCAACCTGGTCGTCGACAACGCCACCTCGCCGGTGATGCTGGGCGAGCTCGACAAGAGCGACGACATGTTCGGCACGGACCTCCAGTCGGCCGCGATTCCCCTGGAACCGAAGGGCTCGGACCGGCGCGAAGCTCCCCAGCACCTGGTGATCGGCATGGTCGCACCCACGGCCCGGGCGGTCACTTGCACCTGGGACGACGGTACGAAGTCGATCGCCCACAAGGTCCCGGCGAACTACCCACTGGACAGTGGGAAGCCGGTGATCCGGCCGGTCGAGGGAGTACAGGCGGCTTGGTTCGTGTGCCTGGCGGAGGTGGGGAAGGCGTTCAAGACCGTGAAAGCGACGGGGTGAGGGGAATGAGGGAGCGAGGGAGTGAATGAGGCAGAGAGATGGAGAGGTGACGGGACGGGGTGACGGGATCAGGGGGCGCCCCCTAAAGCCACCCCTGTTGCCGGGCCTCCCGTACCGCTTCCATGCGGTTGCGGGTGCCGGTCTTGCCGATGGCGGCCGAGAGATAGTTGCGCACCGTCGACTCGGAGAGGTGGAGCCTGGTGGCGATGTCGGCGACCGTCGCGCCGTCCACCGAGGCCTTGAGGACGTCGCACTCGCGGGCCGTGAGCGGGTTGGGGCCGGCGCTGAGCGCGGCGGCGGCAAGGGCGGGGTCGATGACCGTCTCGCCGGTCAGCACTCGGCGGATCGACTCGGCCAGCTCCTCCACGGGGCCGTCCTTGACGAGGAAACCGGCGGCTCCGGCCTCCATGGCGCGGCGCAGATAGCCGGGGCGGCCGAAGGTGGTCAGGATCAGCACCCGGCAGTCCGGGGCCTCGTCACGGAGCAGGGCGGCGGCGTCCAGGCCGCTCATGCCGGGCAGCTCGATGTCGAGGAGCGCCACGTCCGGGCGGTGCAGGAGCGCCGCGTCGACGATCGTGTCACCGGCCGCGAGCTGGGCGACGACCTCGATGTCCGGCTCCATCCCGAGCAGCAGGGCGAGAGCGCCCCGCATCATTCCCTGGTCCTCGGCGAGGAGGACTCTGATGGACCTGGCGGGACGGTGATCCCGGGGCATCTCGTTCACGGGCCAAGGGTAGGGGCGAACACGGGGTTGAGCAGGGAGGAGGCGGTGCCGGGTGGCCGCGGGGAGCGGATCAGAGTCGTCATCGGGCCGGTACGGCATCAGGCCGGCTGGGCGGAACCGGTCGCCGAAGCGTCCGTGGCCCGCTCCTGGTCCCGCGTCGTTGCCCTATCCTGGTCTCCACCCTGGTCCCGCGCCGCCTCCCGCTCCCGCTCCGGACCCGGCGATTCCGTTGCCCCCGTGGGCAGTTCGGCCGTCACCAGGAAGCCGCCCCGGGGTGTCGGGCCCGCCTCCAGTGAGCCGCCCGCTGCTGCCAGGCGTTCCGTCAGGCCCTTGAGGCCGGTGCCGCCGATACCCGGCCGCGCGGACTGTGGGGACGGCGTGGCTGGTGTGGCCGGCGTGGCCGGTGTCGACCGTGCGGCGGTGCCGTTGTCCGCGATCGTCAGGCGCACCCTCTCACCCGTGCCCGCCACTGTGATCTCGCAGCGGGTGGCGCCGCTGTGCCGCAGGACGTTGGTGACCGCCTCCCGTACCACCCAGGCGAGGAGGGCCTCCGTCGGTGGGGGCAGGGGTGGGCCCGAGCGGTGGATGACGGGGGTGACGGTGGCCGCGGTCAGGGCGGACTCGGCCTGGGTCAGTTCGGTGGCCAGGCTGCCCTGCCGGTAGCCCGTCACCGCCTCGCGGATCTCTGTCAGGGCCTGGCGGCCCACCGACTCGATGTCCGTGATCTGGAGCAGGGCCGCGTCCATGTTCCGGGGCGCCAGCCGGCGGGCCGCCTCCGACTTCACCACGATCACCGAAAGGGTGTGGCCCAGCAGGTCGTGCAGGTCGCGGGAGAAACGCAGCCGTTCCTCCTCGACCGCGCGGTGCGCCAACTCCTCACGCGCAGCCCGCAGTTCACGTACCGCCTCGGTCAGGGACAGGATCGCAGCCGTCACCATGGTCGACAGGAACGTCCCGTAGGCCACGTTCAGGGCGTCCCAGCCGTCCCGGACCGCGGAGACGGCCGCGGCGAGTGCGGTGAGGGAGAGTCCGGCGCGGCCCAGCCACGGGCCCCGCATCACCGCGCCCGTGGCGAGTCCGAGCAGCGGGAAGAAGTACAGCCAGCTGCCGCCGTATCCGATGGCCAGGGCGCAGGTGAGCACGCCCATCAGGACGAGCGCCACCCGAGTCGAGGTGGCGCCCCGCGTCTCCTTCGCGAAGGCGCGGAACGTGACGTAGATGTAGAGCGAGTTGAAGGTGATCAGGCCCAGGGCGCCGACCCAGGGCAGCGGGGTCCGGCCCGAGAGGAGGTTGGAGAAGGAGCCCATGCCCATCAGCAGCCAGGGCAGCAGGGCGAATCCGGTGGGCGGCGGGCCGGGGTTCTCTGGCTCCGGCAGTCGGCCGCCGGACTTCCGCGCGGCACGGCGGGCGGCCTTGAACCGCTCCATGTCGGCCCGCCAGCGCGCCCGCTCCGCCCGCCACTCGCCCACCTGGCAGGCTGCCCCTCGCATCCAGAACATGGACAACAGCGTACGAAGCGATCGTCATGCCGGGCAGATGCTGTTGTACGGACTCCGGCAGGACAAATGTCCCGGCCCGGCGTACGGCCGACGGAGCTGACGAGGCGTCAGGAGTCTTCACAACTCCGGACCGCTCGGCTATACAGGGGGCGCCGGACTGGAACGCGTTCTAGAACGGCCAGGTCGACCTCGGTGCGGCCGACGGTGCGGACGGTCGTACCGAGGTCTCAGTCCCGCGAGTGGTTCAGTCCGGCGAGTGGTTCAGTCCCGAGAGTGTCAGGAGTCCCATGCCCATTGATGCCGCCAAGGCCGTCGCCGCCGAGCCCCGGTCCGCAGGGATCGCCTGGGGCCGCAAGGACGTCCAGCTCTACCACCTCGGCATCGGCGCAGGCATCCCCGCGACCGACCCCGACGAGCTCCGCTACACCCTCGAATCCCGGCTGCACGTCCTGCCCAGCTTCGCCACCGTCGCCGGCAACGACTCCCCGGACGTGATCAGCGGCCTGTCCATGCCCGGTGTCGACGTCGACCTGGCCCACGTCCTGCACGGCGGCCAGAGCATCGAGCTGCACCGCCCGATCCCCGTCGAGGGCAAGGCACTCGCCACCGGAAGCATCGCCGCCGTGTACGACAAGGGCAGCGCCGCCATCCTCGTCATGCGCACCGAGGTCGCCGACGCCGACGGGCCGTTGTGGACGAGCGACGCGCAGATCTTCGTACGCGGAGAAGGCGGGTGGGGCGGCGACCGGGGGCCTTCGGGCCGTCTTCCGGCGCCCGTCGGTGAGCCCGCGAAAGTCGTCGAGCGGGTCGTCAGGGAGGACCAGGCGCTGCTCTACCGGCTCTCCGGGGACTGGAACCCGCTGCACGCCGACCCCGGGTTCGCCGCGCGCGCCGGGTTCGAGCGGCCCATCCTGCACGGGCTGTGCACCTACGGCATCACCCTCAAGGCGGTCGTCGACACGGTGCTCGGCGGGGACGTCGGCCGGGTCCGCGCGTACCGCACGCGCTTCGCCGGGGTCGTGTTCCCCGGGGAGACGCTGCGTATCCGGATGTGGACGCCCGAGCCGGACCGCGTCCAGGTGTCGGTCACCGCCGTCGAACGGGACGACGCGCCCGTACTGGCCGACACCGTCGTCGAACACTCGTAAGTGACGTTCCTGTAGGTCCCCGAAGGGAGCCGCACCATGCGCGCAGCCGTACTGCACGAGATCGGGCAGGACAAGCTCGACGTCCTCGACGACGTCGAGGCCGTGGGCTTCGGCCCCGGCAAGGTGAGGATCCGGGTGCGGGCCACCGGGCTGTGCCACTCGGACCTCTCCGCGATGAAAGGCGTACTGCCGCAGCCCGCGCCCTTCGTCCCCGGCCATGAGGGCGCCGGTGAGATCCTCGAAGTCGGGGAGGGCGTCGGTCACTTGAAGGCCGGTGACCGGGTCGTCGTCTGCTGGCTGCCCGCCTGCGGAGCGTGTCCCGCCTGTAAGCGCGGCCAGACCCAACTGTGCCTCGCCGGGTTCATGAACGCGGGCACCCCCAACTTCAAGCGCCCCGGCGCCGACATCTTCGGCATGGCCGGCACCGGCACCTTCACCGAGGAGGTCGTCGTCGACGCGGGTTGCGCGGTGCCCATCCCCGACGACGTGCCCTTCGACATCGCCGCTCTCATCGGCTGCGGGGTGACCACGGGACTCGGTGCCGCCATCAACACCGCGAAGGTGGAAGCCGGTTCGTCGGTCGCCGTCATCGGCTGCGGAGGCGTCGGCATCTCCGCGATACAGGGGGCGCGGCTCCAGGGCGCCGCCGAGATCGTCGCCGTCGACCCGGTCGCCTCGCGCCGCGAGTCCGCGCTCAAGTTCGGTGCCACGAGGGCGGTTTCGCCGGACGAGCTGCCCGACGCCAAACAACAGGTCACCGCCGGGGAGGGGTTCGACTACGTCTTCGAGGTCGTCGGCCGCTCCGCCACCGCCCGCACCGCCTACGACAACACCCGGCGCGGCGGCACCCTGGTCGTCGTCGGCGCGGGCGCCATGGACGACAACCTCCAACTCAACATGTTCGAGCTGTTCTTCGACGAGAAGCGCATCCTGCCCTCCATGTACGGCGGCGGCGACATCCTGCGGTCCTACGAGCGCACGATCGCCCTCTGGCGCGCCGGCCGCGTCGATCTCGCGGGCCTCATCACCCACCGCGTTCCGCTCGCCGGCATCAACGAGGCCCTCGACCAGATGCGTACGGGGACCGCGCTGCGTACGTGCATCGAGATCTGACCCCCCTTGTACCGAAAGGTCACCGAAAGGACCTTGATGGCACTGCCACTTGAGGGACTCGCCGCGATCGTCACGGGCGCGGGGCGCGGGCTGGGCCGGGCCGAGGCGCTGGAGTTGGCCCGGCTCGGCGCGGCCGTCGTCGTCAACGACTTCGGCCAGCCCGGCCGGGACGGCTCCGGCGAGGCGTCCGCCACCCCCGCCGAGGAGGTCGCCGCCGAGATCCGTGCGGCGGGCGGAACGTCGATCGCCCACACCGGAGACGTCGCCGACCACCAACAGGCCGGTGAACTGGTCGAGTTGGCGATCACCGAGTTCGGGAAACTGGACATCCTCGTCAACAACGCGGGCATCCTGCGCGACCGCATGGTCTTCTCCATGACGGAGGAGGAGTGGGACTCCGTCGTACGGGTCCATCTCAAGGGACACTTCAACACGACCCGTTTCGCCGCCGTGCACTGGCGGGAGCGGTCCAAGGCGGCCGGCGGACCGGTGTACGGGCGGATCGTCAACACCTCCTCGGAGGCGTTCCTCGCCGGTTCGGCGGGACAGCCCAACTACGCCGCCGCGAAAGGCGGAATCGTCGGGCTGACCACCTCGACGGCCCTCGCCCTCGCCAAGTACGGCGTGACGGCGAACGCGATCTGCCCGCGCGCCCGCACCCGGATGACCGAGGACGTCTTCACCGTGTTCGAGCGCCCCGAAGGGGGCCTCGACCCGCTCGCCCCCGAGCATGTCGCCCCGCTCGTCGGCTACTTGGCCGCACCGGCCGCCGAACGGATCAACGGCCAGCTTCTCGTCGTCCACGGCGGGATGGTCGCCGTCGTCGAACGCCCGCGGGTGGCCGCCAAGTTCGACAGCAAGCAGGACACCTTCACCTACGACGAACTGGACGCGCTGCTCACCCCGCACTACGCGCAGCGGCCCGCCGGGGAGACGTTCGCAGCGGCGGAGGTGCTCGGCCTCAGACGCGGCGAGGGGTAGGCGAGGGGTAGAGGAGGCCAGGAGCAGGAAAGAGCGCGCAGGCAACGGAAACGGCCCCGCCCGAAGGGAAAGGGCGGGGCCGTGTGTCGCTTGACGTACCTACCGTCAGCCGGTGTCCGTCAGGCCCTGTTCTCGGCCTGCTCGGACGGCTTGCGGTGACGGCCGCGCGGGCTCGCCTCGTCGTTGTGGACCGAGACCGGCCCCCGGTGCCTGCCGTAGCCATTGTTGTGGCCGTTGGCCTCGTGGGCGTCGGCGGACAGCGGCTGTGTCGTGCTTGCGTCACTCATCGGAAGTGCTCACCCCGTAAACATGATCTTTTTCTCACAGCCGGGCGATCTTAACCGGCCCACCTCGGGGTGACACGAGCCGCACACGCCGACCGGAATTAGTTCGTTACAAGCTTCGTCACTTCGTTACCAGCCTTCCCGACCTTCGTCACGAGCCGGTCCAGCGGCGCCTGTTGCAACGGCACCGGACGAGCCACCGCGACAGGCCCCGCAGGGGCCGCCACCGAGCTCGTCACAGCCCCCGTCCCCGAACCCGAATCCGCTCCCGAACCCACTCCCGTCTCAGCCCCCGTCTCCGTCCATGGAGCCGGTCTCTCCTGGGCTCTCACCCGGGCCACCCCGCACGGCACCTCCGCCGTCACGTACGGCAGTTGGAGCACCCCGTCGCTGCTCCACAGCCCCACTCCCCGCAGCCACCCCGTCGGTGCCGGGAGGTGCCGTACCTGTCGCCCCGTTGGCCGCCACATCCCCACCCAGCTCCCCGACGGGTCGTCGACGCGCAGCGCCACCCCGCAGCTCTCCGGCGTCAGTACCTGCCCCGGCTGGATCGCGAACGGCGTGAGCGTATAACCGTCTATCCGCAGGCACTCCGGGAAGCGCACCGGCAGGGTGCTGCCGAGCACGCCCCAGCCCAACCGTTCCTGCCCGGGCGAGGGCGCGTCCGAGCCGATCAGCAGCAGCCCGCTGTCCGCGTCCGCGAGCAGCAGCCGGTCGTTGCTCTCCGCCGAGATCTGGAGCAGCGGCGACACCTCGCCGCCGCGCTCCAGGTCGACCACGACCGCCTTCGTGCGCCCCCCGATCTCGCGGTCCAGGGCGAGCAGCCGGCCCGTGCGGTCCAGCCAGACGCCGCCCGAGCAGCGGCCGGGGACCTCCGCGACGTGCTCGGGGCCGAAGGCGCCGCCCGCCACCAGCCACACGGTCGTCGAACGCCGGCCCAGGGCGAGGGCGTATGCGCGGTCGCCACCCGGAGCCGGGGGCAGCAGCCGCAGCGGGGTGCCGGCGTCGGGGCACTCGACCGCGCCGACGGGGAGTTCGCCGGTGCAGGGGCCGGTCGGGTAGAGCAGCGAGAAGGCGTGCCGGCCGTCGATCAGACGGTGGATGAGGACCCGTCCGTCGCCCATCGGCAGCACCTCGGTGCCGGGCTCCTCCGGCTGGTTGCCGGGCAGCGGTACCGCGTACGGCTCGGGCCCGTCGAGTGTCCAGCGCTCCGGGAACCAGGAGTCGCCGCTGCGCGCCAGGCGGGCCGCGTAGGCGCCGTCCGTCGTGATCGCGCACTCCGCACGTGGGGGCCACCCGTCCCCGGCGCCCTCCGGGTCCAGAGCGTGGGCGTTCTCCGCCGTGGGTTCGATCGCACAGGCCGTCATCGAGCGGTCACCTCCGGCGACGAAAGTAGTTTTCGCACGCACGGACGTGGGACCGTGTCGCGGCCATTTCACACATAAGGGTGGCAAAGTAACGATTCGCCTGAGGAAACGGTGGCGGGTGTGCTGGCCGGGGTGGGAGGCGGTGGCGGGGCGGGCGCACCGGTTCAGCCGTACAGAACAGCCAGGTAGCCTAGCGGCGTGCCCCGTCTGTCTGAAGTCATCACCGCACTCGACGCCCTCTGGCCCCCCGAGCGGGCCGAGAGCTGGGACGCGGTAGGCACCGTCTGCGGAGACCCGGATCAACAGGTCTCCCGGGTCCTGTTCGCCGTGGACCCCGTCCAGGACATCGTCGCCGAAGCCGTGAAGCTGGGCGCCGATCTGCTGGTCACCCACCACCCGCTCTACCTGCGCGGTACGACCACGGTCGCGGCGGACACCTTCAAGGGCCGGGTCGTGCACACCCTCATCAAGCACGACATCGCCCTCCACGTCGCCCACACCAACGCCGACCGCGCCGACCCGGGAGTCAGCGACGCCCTCGCCGGCGCCCTCGACCTGCGGGTCGTAGGACCGCTCGTAGCGGACCCCACCGACCCCGGCGGCCGGCGTGGCCTCGGCCGGGTCTGCGAGCTGGACCACCCGCTGACCGTCCGCGAGTTCGCCGCCCGCGCCGCCGAGCGGCTGCCCGCGACCGCGCAGGGCATCCGGGTCGCCGGCGACCCCGAGGCGCTCGTGCGCACGGTCGCCGTCAGCGGCGGCTCCGGCGACAGCCTCTTCGACGACGTACGCGCGGCCGGTGTGGACGCCTTCCTCACCGCGGACCTGCGCCACCACCCGGTCTCCGAAGCCCGGGCCCACAGCCCCCTCGCGCTGCTCGACGCGGCGCACTGGGCCACCGAGTGGCCCTGGTGCGAACTGGCCGCCGCCCAGCTCGACGAGATCTCCGACCGGAACGGATGGGGCCTTCGGGTCCATGTCTCCGCGACGGTCACCGACCCCTGGACCGCCCACGCGGCGTCCACCACCACCTCTGAAGCACTGGGAGCCCCCAACTGAACGCCGCGCCCGCCGACCAGATCCGCCTTCTCGACGTCCAGGCCCTCGACGTACGCCTCCAGCAGCTCTCGCACAAGCGGAAGTCGCTGCCCGAGCACGCCGAGATCGAGTCGCTGACCAAGGACCTCACGCAGCTGCGCGACCTGCTGGTGGCCGCGACGACCGAGGAGAGCGACTGCGCCCGCGAGCAGATCAAGGCGGAGCAGGACGTGGACCAGGTGCGTCAGCGCGCCGCCCGCGACCAGCAGCGCCTCGACTCCGGTGCCGTCAGCTCGTCCAAGGACCTGGAGAACCTCCAGCGCGAGATCGTCTCCCTCGCCAAGCGGCAGGGCGACCTCGAGGACATCGTCCTGGAGGTCATGGAGCGCCGTGAGTCCGCGCAGGAACGCGTCGCCGAACTGACCGAGCGCGTCGGCGCCTACCAGGGGAAGATCGACGACGCGACCGCCCGGCGCGAGGCGGCGTACGAGTCCCTCGACGGCGAGACGGCCACCGTGAAGAAGGAGCGCGAGGTCATCGCGGGCGTGCTGCCCGACGATCTCCTCAAGCTGTACGACAAGCTGCGCCAGCAGCAGGGTGGCGTCGGCGCCGCCCGCCTCTTCCAGCGCCGCTGCGAGGGCTGCCGGCTGGAGCTGAACATCACCGAGGTCAACGAGGTGAAGGCCGCCCCCCGGGACGCCGTACTGCGCTGCGAGAACTGCCGCCGCATCCTGGTGCGCACGTCCGAGTCCGGACTGTAGAACAAGTCAGAACCCTCAGTCGGGTCAGCAAGGAGCTTGTGGCGTGCGGGAGTTCATCGTCGAGGCCGACGGAGGGTCCCGGGGCAACCCGGGGCCCGCAGGCTACGGTTCCGTGGTCATCGACGCGGTGACGGGGGAGACCCTGGCGGAGACCGCCGAGTACATCGGCATCGCCACCAACAACGTCGCCGAGTACCGGGGCCTGGTGGCCGGCCTGCGCGCGGCGCGTGAGCTGGACCCGACCGCCACCGTCCACGTCCGCATGGACTCCAAGCTCGTTGTCGAGCAGATGTCGGGCCGCTGGAAGATCAAGCACCCGGACATGAAGCCCCTGGCGGCCGAGGCGGCCCGGGTGCTCCCGGCCGCGCAGGTGACGTACGAGTGGATCCCGCGCGAGCGGAACAAGCACGCGGACCGGCTGGCGAACGAGGCGATGGACGCGGGCAGGCGCGGCGAGCAGTGGTCGGCGTCCGCGTCGACGGCCGAACTGGACGCGGCCTCCTCGGCGAAGGCGACGGCCACGGCCGACAGCCGCGCCGCCACGAAAGTGGCCGTCGGCTGGGCCACGCCCGCCGACCTCGGCCCGCCCGCGACCTTCGTCCTCCTGCGCCACGGCGAGACCCCGCTGACCCCCCAGAAGCGTTTCTCGGGCAGCGGCGGCACCGACCCGTCCCTCTCCGCCATCGGCCGCGACCAGGCCGAACGCGCCGCCGAGTCGCTGGCGGCGCGCGGCACGATCGAGGCGATCGTCGCCTCCCCGCTGGCCCGCACCCGGCAGACCGCCGCCGCTGTGGCCACCCGCCTCGGTCTCGACGTGACCGTCGACGACGGGCTGCGCGAGACGGACTTCGGCGCGTGGGAGGGCCTGACGTTCGGCGAGGTCCGCGAGCGCTACCCCGACGACATGAACGCCTGGCTGGCCGACCCGAAGGCCGAACCGACGGGCGGCGGCGAGAGCTTCGCGGCGACCGCACGCCGGATGGCCGTCACCCGCGACAAGCTGATCGCGGCCCACGCGGGCCGTACGGTCCTGCTGGTCACCCACGTGACCCCGATCAAGACCCTCGTCCGCCTCGCCCTGGGCGCCCCGCCCGAGTCCCTGTTCCGCATGGAACTGTCGGCGGCCTCCCTCTCGGCGGTGGCGTACTACGCGGACGGCAACGCGAGCGTACGGCTCTTCAACGACACGTCCCACCTGCGCTGAGCGCCGCCGCCTGACGGGTCAGCGTCTCGACCCGGTCCCAGTCGCGCGCGGCGACGGCGTCCGCCGGGAGCATCCAACTCCCGCCCACGCAACCGATGTTGGGCAGCGCGAGATACTCCGGGGCGTTCGCGGGGCTGATCCCCCCGGTGGGGCAGAACCGGGCCTGGGGAAGCGGCCCGGACAGCGACTTCAGATACGCGGTGCCCCCCGCCGCCTCCGCCGGGAAGAACTTCATCTCCCGCACCCCGCGCTCCAACAGCGCGACGACTTCGGACGTCGTCGACACCCCCGGCAGAAACGGCAACCCGGACGCCCGCATCGACTCCAGCAGTACGTCCGTCCACCCCGGGCTGACAAGAAATCGCGCCCCGGCCGCAAGAGCCCCGGCCACCTGTACCGGCGAGATGACGGTCCCGGCGCCGACGACCGCCCCCGGGACCCCATCGGCGATCGCCCGGATGGCATCGAGCGCGACAGGCGTACGCAGAGTCACCTCGATCGCCGGCAACCCCCCGGCGACAAGCGCCCGAGCCAACGGCAAGGCATCGGCCAGGTCATCAATGACGACCACGGGGATGACGGACGCGAGACCGAGAACGGAGGGGAAGGGTGCGGGGGAGCGGGCAAGGGAAGCGGCCATGCGCCTCATCCTGCCGACGCCTTGCGGCATGCGCAAAGGGCGTTGCACACGTCGCAACGGGGGGTGCCCCTACAGGGGCGCGGGGAACTGCGCGACAAGCCACGATGGCGCCGCAGTCGACCGATCTCAGTGAACCTCGTCCACCAGCACATCGAGCCCCCACGCCACCCCAGGCCGCTTCGGCGCCTCCCCCTCCACCACATACCCCAGATCCCGCAACGCCTCCACCAGCTCCCCCGGCCCGGAGGGCACCGCACCCGCACTCACCAGACTCCGCACGATCCGCCCCTTCGTCGCCTTGTTGAAGTGGCTGACGACCTTCCGGGTCGGCGCATGCAGCACACGCACGGTCGCCGTCCGCCCGGCGACCTCACCCTGCGGCTTCCAGGCCGCCGTGTACGCGGAGGAGCGCAGGTCCAGAACCAGCCCGGCGCCGGCCGCCTCGGGCAGCGCCTCGGCCATCGGCGCACGCCAGTACGTGGCCAACGAGCCCAGCCCCGGCAGCTTCACGCCCATCGAGCAGCGGTACGAGGGGATACGGTCCGTGACCCGTACGGCGCCCCACAGCCCCGAGAAGACCAGCAGCGACCGCGCGGCCCGCCTCTTCGCCGCCGCGTCGAGAGAGGCGAGGTCGAGGGCGTCGTACAACACCCCCGTGTAGACCTGCCCGGCAGGCCGCGCTCCGGCCGTCCGCAGGTCGACGTTCTTGGCGATCTCGCCCCGCAGGCCCTCACTGAGCCCCAGTACCTCGCGCGCCTTGTCCTCGTCACCGACGCACAGCTCGACGAGTTCCCCGAGAACGGCCTCACGGGCGGCCGTGAGCCCGGGCAGGGACAGCGACTCCAGCTTCAGCGGGGCGCCACGCCCCGAAGCGGCCTTGCCTTCGGAAGGGGGCAGCAGGACGAGCACGGTGAGTTCTCCAAACGGGTAGGCAGAGGTCGAGGGGCGCCAGATTACGTGGTGACGCGGGTCCGGTGCCGTCACCGGGGGCGGCGCCCCCAGACCCCCGCTTCGGCCTGAACGGCCTCGTCCTCAATCGCCGGACGGGCTGGATTGTGCCTACGCTCGTTCCATGCCCCGCCGCCACATACGCGTGACCGGCGCCCCCGAAGCCCCCCTCCGGGCCGCCCTCACCGCTCTGCGCACCGAACTCGGCGTTCCCGAGAGCTTCCCGCCCGCCGTACTGACCGAGGCGGACCAAGCGGCCGCGAAACCCGCGGCCCTCCCCGCTCTCGACGCCACGGACATCCCGTTCCTCACCATCGACCCGCCCACCTCCACCGACCTCGACCAGGCGATGCACCTCTCCCGCCGCCCCGGCGGCGGCTTCCGCGTCCGGTACGCCATCGCCGACGTCGCCGCGTTCGTCGTACCCGGCACGGCCCTGGACGCCGAGACGCACCGGCGGGTCACCACGCTCTACTTCCCCGACGAGAAGACCCCGCTCCACCCGAAGGTGCTCAGCGAGGACGCCGCCAGCCTCCTCCCCGGCCGGGTCCGGCCCGCCGCCCTCTGGACGATCGACCTTGACGCGGACGGCCGTACCGTCGCCGTGGACGTCCGCCGGGCCCTGGTCCGCAGCCGGGCCAAGCTCGACTACGCGGGCGTCCAGCGGCAGATCGACGCCGGGACGGCGGAGGAGCCGCTGGCCCTGCTGAAGGACATCGGCGAGGCCAGGGAACGACTCGAAGTGGAACGAGGAGGCATCTCCCTCAACGTGCCCGAGCAGGAGATCGTGGAACGGGACCACACCTACACGCTGACGTACCGCGCGCCGCTGCCCGCCGAGGGCTGGAACGCCCAGATCTCCCTGCTCACGGGGATGGCGGCGGCCGAGCTGATGCTGTCGTGCGGCACAGGAGTGCTCCGCACCCTCCCCGCAGCCCCGGACGGCGCCGTCGGACGGCTGCGCCGCACCGCGCACGCCCTGCACATCGACTGGCCGCACCATGTCTCGTACGCGGCCCTCGTCCGCTCCCTGGACCCGCGCCGCCCGCACCACGCGGCCTTCCTCCAGGAGTGCACGACCCTGCTACGAGGCGCCGGCTACACGGTCTTCCGCGACGGCGCCCTCCCGCCGCTCACCACCCACTCCGCAGTCGCCGCCCCGTACGCCCACTGCACGGCCCCACTGCGTCGCCTCGTCGACCGGTACGCCTCGGAGATCTGCCTCGCCGCCGTCGCCGAACAGCCCCCGCCCGACTGGGTGTCGGCCGCACTGGACGCGCTGCCCAAGGAGATGGCGGACGGCACGCGACGAGCGGGCGCGGTGGAACGCGGGTGCGTGGACATCGTCGAGGCCGTGCTGCTCAAGGACCGGGTCGGGGAGGTCTTCGACGGGTACGTGGTGGACGTGGAGGAACGCAAACCCACCGTCGGGACAGTGCAGTTGAAGTCCCCGGCAGTCGTCGCCCGCATCGACGCCGACGGAACCCCGCTGCCCCTCGGCGAACGGCTGCGGGTCCGGCTCACCCAGGCCGACCCGACGGCGACGGGCGCGCCGAAGGTGCGGTTCGCTCCGGCGCGATGAGCTGCCGTATCGCCCGTACGAGGGTGTCGGCGTCGTCGGCGTGGAAGCGGACGAGACGGATGTCCCGTCGGCGGCCGAAGAGAGTGAAGTGGGCGACCGGCTCGGTGAGTTCGAGGGTGATGGTGGTCTGCGCGCCGATGGCGAGGGCGAGTTCACCCTCGGTCCGTTCATGAGTGGTCCGCAGCTCACGGCGTACGGCCGCGACCTTCTCCAGCGGTAGGCGCAGATCGACGTGGGCGGCGTAACGCAGGCGCAGCGAGCGGGAGTTGACGTCGAGGACGTGCGGGCGGACGACCGAGGCGGCGTGCAGCCCGATGACGAACTCGATGGTGTAGACGTCCAGGACCAGCACCACCAGGTGCACGGTCGGCCAGTCGCGCAACAACACGAACATCGCCACCGTCTCGATCACGCACACGAAGGCGAACGCGAACATCGTCGCACCCTGCCCCCGCGCATACCCGAAGGCCTGCACACCACCTCCGCCATCTCCACCGTGGCTTCCATCCGTTCCGTGCCGACGCCGCGTCACCCACAGCACCAGGCTCACGAGCAGCCGTGCCTCGTGCCGCACCAGGGCGGATACCGTCCTCATGGCTGCCGCCCGGTGACGATCCGCAGCGCACCACGGACGGCCGCCGCCTGCGCGGGTGCGAAGTCGGCGTAGAGGGCGCGCAGGAAGCCGTCGTCGTCATCGAGGCCGGCGCCGGCCTCCGGGAGCAGCTCGCGGGGAAGACAGTCGGCGAGGGCGCGGGCAGCTTCGACGACCCGCGGATCATCGGCCGCCGCGTCGGCGAGCGCGTCCAGGAGCACGTACACCTCGTACGCTCGCGCCGCGCCCTCCGGCGTCGCGAAGGCGCTGCCCAGCGCGGTCATCAGCCGCGCCCGGTCCTCCGGGGCCGCCGTGGTGTCGAT
The DNA here is from genome assembly GCF_044333925.1 of Streptomyces sp. NPDC020898. Lineage (NCBI taxonomy): Bacteria > Bacillati > Actinomycetota > Actinomycetes > Kitasatosporales > Streptomycetaceae > Streptomyces > Streptomyces sp. NPDC020898. The sequence continues at coordinate 605,547 of NZ_JBIRRV010000001.1, read as the reverse complement.
GAGCGCGAGCATCTCGCGGTCCTTGGCGGCCATGGGGGAGTCGGAGGCAGGCCCCAACTCGGCGAACTCGGCGAACACGGCGGCCAGTTCGGGCGAGACGGGCCCCTCCGCCGGCAGCACCTCCGCCTCCAGCAGCGCCCGCAGCCGAGCCCGCCGCTCCCGGATGGCGGCCTCCTGCCGCGCAAGGTCCGCGTCCAGTTCGGCGAGCACCTCGACGAGATCCCGCCCGGCCTCGTCCGCGAGCACGTCCCGCACCTCGGCGAGGCCGAGCCCCAACTCGGTCAGCCGTCTGATCCGGGCCAGCACGACGGCATGCCGCAACGTGTACTTCCGGTAGCCGTTGGCCAGCCGCTCAGGCTCCGGCAACAGCCCCAGGTGGTGATAGTGCCGCACGGTCCGCGTCGTGACCCCGACGGCGCCTGCAAGCTCTCCGATCCGCATGGCACCAGTAGAAACGCTGACGTCGCGGCAGGGTCAAGCGAGGACCTGCGGGGCCTGTCAGGACGTACCGCGAACGAGGGAACGGTCGTCGGCTCCGGGATGGTGGATCCGCGCGATGCGGCACGCTGATCCCGGACCGACGAAGGAGGCGGCATGCCGGGACTGACGGACGATCACCTGCGGCGGGCGGGAGAGGAGGTGCTGGCGGGGTTCCTGAAGTTGGAGCTTCCCCGGGGCTTCCGGGCACAGCTGATCGAGGGCCAGATCGTCCTGACACCCGTGCCCGACGGAGAGCACGAGCACCTTCTCAGCGAGATCGGCTTCCAGGTCCTCCGGAGATCCCGAACAGACATGTTGCTGTCCGGGAACAAGGGGCTGAAGCTGACGAGCCGCGGCGCCCACCCCGACGACCACGTGATCCCGGACAACACGGTGGCACCTGACCACCCGCGGCTCTTCCGCGGGGCTCCGCCCTGGATGCCGTGCGCCGGAGTGACCATGGTCGTCGAAGTCACCTACCTCTACCCATGGATCGACCGCGAGACCAAGCCCCGCTGCTACGCCCGCGCGGGCATCCCCCTCTACCTGCTCGTCGACCGCGACGCGTCCTCGGTCACGCTCTTCAGCGACCCGGAGAAGGACCACTACCGCCGCCACCGCACCGTCGCCTTCGGTGAGCCGCTCGCCCTTCCGGAGCCCTTCGTCTTCGAACTGGACACGACGGACTTCCTCTGACGCCCCCGAACTAACCTGGCCCCATGAAGGCCCGCATCAGCACCCGGGAACAGGCACTGTGGACCAGGGCCAGGCTCGGCCGCTGCGGCCCCGCCCTCGACCTCCTCACCGCCCGCTTCGACCGCCACGTCTACGCCCCGCACGCCCACGACGAGTTCACCGTCGGTCTGTGCGTCGGCGGCTCCGAGGTCATCGACTACCGGGGTGGCCGCCTCCGCCCCATCCCCGGCTCGATCGTCGTACTGGACCCCGGAGAGATGCACACCGGCGGCCCGGACACCGCCGACGGCTACGCCTACCGAGCCCTGTACGCCGACACCTCCCTCATGACCGACGGCACCACAGGTGGCTTCCCCTACTTCCGCGAGCCCCTGGTCGACGACCCCGAACTGGCCGCCGCCTTCCGCGCCGCGCACACCGAACTGAGCGTCTGCCCGGACCCGCTGGAGGCCGAGTCCCGTCTCCCCTGGCTGCTCACCGCGCTGTCCCGCCGCCACTCCACGGCCCGCCCGGCCGACGACCGGGTCCCCGGCGCGGACCACATAGCCCACGCGGTACGAGCCCGGCTGGCCGACGAACTACTCGCCCCGCCCTCCCTCGCCGACCTCGCCGCTGACCTGGGCCTGTCCCGCTACCAGCTCCTGCGCGCCTTCCGCACGACGGTCGGGATACCGCCGTACGCCTGGCTCGCCCAGCACCGCGTGACCCGGGCCCGTGGACTGCTGGACGCCGGCCTACGCCCCGCCGAGGTCGCCTCCCTCGTCGGCTTCGCCGACCAGGCGCACCTCACCCGCTGGTTCCGGCGGGTACTGGGGGTCACCCCGGCCGCGTACCGCAACAGCGTTCAAGACGGCGGGCGTTGAGCAGGCCGACACTGCCCGCATGACTGCACGCGGCTGGTTGTTGTTCTCCCTGATGGGAGTCGTCTGGGGCATCCCCTATCTGCTGATCAAGGTGGCGGTGGAGGCGGATCTGTCGCCGTCGACGGTGGTGTTCACCCGCTGTCTGCTGGGCGCGCTCATCCTGCTCCCGTTCGCCGTCCGCCAGGGCGGCCTGCCGCGAACGGTACGAACGAACTGGCGTCCGATGCTCGTCTTCGCGGTCATCGAGGTCATCGGCCCGTGGTGGACCCTGACGGACGCGGAACGGCACCTCTCCAGCTCCACGGCGGGCCTGCTGATCGCGGGCGTACCGATCGTCGGGGTCGCGCTGGCCCGCTTCTTCGGCAGTACGGAGAGGCTCGGGGGCCGCCGGCTCACCGGCCTGACCCTGGGCCTGGCGGGCGTCGCGGTCCTGACCGTCCCGCACCTGACCGGCGGCGACGCCCGCTCGCTGGCGGAGGTGCTGGTGACGGTGGTCGGCTACGCCACGGCCCCGCTGATAGCGGCGCGCTACCTGAAGGACGTCCCCTCGCTCCACCTCACGGCGCCCTGCCTGGCGCTCGCGGCCCTGGTCTACGCCCCGGCGGCAGTGGTCACGCGCCCGGCCGCCCTTCCGTCCGCCGAGGTACTGACCGCCCTGGCCGTCCTCGGTGTGGTCTGCACCGCCCTCGCCTTCGTGGCGTTCCTGGAGCTGATCAAGGAGGTCGGCCCGACCCGGGCCACGGTGTTCACGTACGTCAATCCCGCGGTCGCGGTGGCCGCGGGCGCCGTGTTTTTGGACGAGCCGCTGACGGCCGGCATCCTCGCCGCCTTCGCGCTGATCCTGGCGGGCTCCGTCCTCGCGACGGCCACTGGACCGCGGCGCGACGGACGCCCGGTAGCATGGTCGACACGGCAGACGAGCCGGGCGGACGGCCGCGTGGACTCCCCTTCGGGGGCGCTCCCCGAGGAACGTCCGGGCTCCACAGGGCAGGGTGATGGCTAACGGCCACCCGGGGTGACCCGCGGGAAAGTGCCACAGAAAACAGACCGCCGAGGCTGTGCTCTTTTAAGAGGGCGGCCGCGGTAAGGGTGAAACGGTGGTGTAAGAGACCACCAGTGCCCAGGGCGACCTGGGCAGCTAGGTAAACCCCACCCGGAGCAAGGTCAAAAGGAAGCACTTGTAGAGATACGAAGTGCTTCTGCGAGGACGTTCGAGGGCTGCCCGCCCGAGTCCTTGGGTAGACCGCACGAGGCCGGCGGCAACGCCGGCCCTAGATGGATGGCCGTCTCCCCGGCCGCCGCGAGGCAACCGGGCGACAGAACCCGGCGTACAGCCCGACTCGTCTGCCGCCTAGGGCCCCATGACCAGGGAAGTTGCTGGTCAGGGGCCCTTTTTCTGTAAGTCCCCGCTTCAGATGCAGATCACGATCTTTCCGCGTGTGCGTCCGCGCTCGGCGTGCGCGTGGGCGTCGGCGATCCGCTCCAACGGGTAGGTCTGTTCGATACGGGGTGAGTAGCGGCCTTGCCGGCCCAGTTCCGCGGCTGCGGACAGGAGGGTGGAGTCGTTGTCCGCGTTGACCACATGCGTGCCCAGGCGCTGCCCGCCTGCGTGGTCGGCGACGGTCGCGACGCGTGTCGGGTCGCCCGTGATCGCGACGAGGTCGTCCAGGGATCCGGAGGCCGCGGTGTCGAGCACGATGTCGACGCCGTGCGGAGCGAGGGTGGTGAGGCGCTGCGCGAGGCCGGGGCCGTAGGTGGTGGGAACGGCGCCGAGAGAGGTGAGGAACTCGTGGTTGCGTTCGCTGGCTGTCCCGATCACGGTGCCGACACCTTGTGCCACGGCGATCTCGACCGCCGCGCTGCCCACGCCTCCGGCGGCGCCCTCGACGAGGAGGGTGCGCCCCGCGAGGGGGCCGAGCGCGTTCAGGCCACGCATCGCGGTCACGGACGCGAGACCGGCGCCCGCGGCCTGCTCGTCGCTCCACGTGTCGGGGGCGTGGGCCCAGGCCGAGAGGACGACCAGCTCTGCGGTTGCGCCGGTGACGCCGCCCAGCCCGAAGACGCGGTCGCCGATGCTCACCCCCTGCACTCCGTCACCGATTTCGTCGACCACGCCGGCGGCGTCGCGCCCTGGAACGGCGGGCAGCTCCAGGGGAATCAGCTGGTGCAGGGCGCCGGAGCGCAGCTTCCAGTCGATGGGATTGATGCTGGCCGCCGCGACACGGACACGTATCTCACCAAGTCCGGGGTGGGGCTCGGGAGCCTGCTCGATCACCAGGCTCTCCGCTCCGCCGTATTCATGGAAGCGGGCTGCACGCATAATGTCCTGCCTTACCTTTATAGGTCGAAATGATGGTGTTCATTCGACGCCCGTTACTCTGATGAGGTGCAAGAGGTTGTCGAGCAGGCAGGCGGCCACCCGCCCCGAAAACCACGATCTTGCCCGTCGTCGGAATACCTGCCGTTGAGTCGATGCTCCGGAAGATATCCAGAAGGTCGGTCACCATCTGGATACCAAGACCGGTGACGGGAGACCCTCGATGACGCAACGGCCACCGCTGCCACCCGACTTGTTCGACGAGCTGTGCCCGTCCTCGCTGCTGCCTTTCCGCTTCGGTGACAAATGGGCACCCCTGGTCCTCCGCTGTCTGGAAGACGGCCCGCGCAGATACTCCGAACTCCGCGTGCCACTGGGCCGCGTCACCCCGAAGGCGCTCACCCAGTCGCTCCGCGGCTTGGAGCGGAACGGGTTCGTGTCACGCACGGTGCACGCCGACCCGAAACTGCGGGTGGAGTACGCGCTGACACCGCTGGGCCGCAGCACGCTGGAGCCGCTGGCCGCCGCGTGCCGATGGGCGTCCGAGCACTGGGACGAGTTACTCGACGCACGCGAGGGCAGCTCGGGCGGCCTCTCCTCCGTCGGCTGACTCGAAACTGCATTGGCGCGTGTCGCGCCGGATGAGCCGTACCGCTGTTGTTGTACCGAGCTGGGAGTGCAGGGCCGGTGCGGCCGCCTCCGGAAGCATCGGCGGGTCCCTCTTCGCAGGAGACATAAGCACCACCGATGCTTCCTGGCTGTCTGCCCCCAGGCCGGTCTGATTGCCATAGGTCACCCGCGCGAGCCACCTGGCTGACAGTTGATCAGAACGGCGAGGATCGAGGAGGATCGGAGCATGGCGATATGCAAGAAGTGCGGTGCGCGAAAGCGCCGTTGGCCTCGTTCCTGTCCCGGGTGTCGCGCCGGGTCGGCCCGGGCGGACGCGGCCGTGGCAGGAGCCGATGTGACCGTGGCGGCAGGACTGTTCGGGTGGATCGGACGGGCAGTAACGGGCGTTGTGCGGAGGATTCTCGACTGGACCTGACTCAGCGGGCACGACCCGGCTCCCGAAGTCGTCGGCATCGATCTCACCGGTGAACGCCTAGCCGGTCATGGCGCTTCTCCGGTTCGCGGGGTGGCTCTGAGTCGCTGGGACGGCGGGAGTACCGTTCGGTGTGAGCGCCACGCGTCTCGCGTCTCGCGCAGCATGTAGCGCCGTACGGGCCCCGCCTCCGGCAACTCGCTCCGCCGTCGCGACCTTTCGGTCTGCGTCGGCCTCTCCGTGAGCATGAACCAGGGCTCGTGCTCGGCGAGGAGCGGGCTCTCCTCCCAGCGCGGCCTGAACCCACGGCGGATTCCCCACCTGAAGATCAAACCCGCTTCCACTAGCCCCCGGACACTAGCCCCCGAAAAAACATGCGCGGAGTGCAGCTCCCCGTGGCTGTTCCCAAGGGGCGCCGCCCTGTTCCGGGCTCCCTTGCCGGCCGGAATGACGGGCGTCAACTCATGGTGACCAGTTCGTCGAGTAGCTGCTCCAACAGATTGTTGTCACCGAGGAAGCTCTTCACCGAGGCGTCCTCGTTGCGTTGAGGGTCCATGCCCGACCAGTTCAGGGCGTATCCCGCGTCGCCGCTGAGTTGGACAAGGAACGCCCGCTGGGCACGGCCGTTGCCCTCGCGGAACGGGTGGAGGACGTTCAGGTCGCCGTACAACGTGGCCAGTTGGATGACGAATGCCTGCCGGTGGAGATTCTGCAGATGACCGGAGGAGGCGAGTCGGCCGAAGATCTCTCCGGCGTAGGGCACCAGGTTTCTTGCCGGGCAGAACGGTGTGCGCTTGGCGATGTTCACGGTGCGTAACTCGCCTGCCCACGGATAGATGTCACCGAAGATCGCAGCATGGAACGCTTGGAGATGGCCGAGGTCGTACGCGCCGGGTAGGGGGCGTTCGGCGAGCATGACGAGGCGCGCCCGGGTGATGTCCGCTTCCGCTGCCGCGAGCGGCTGATGGTCGGTGATGCCGAGCTTGTTGCGCAGCACGCCGTTGGGCATGGCGTACGGATCGTTCACCCGGCCCGCCGCTCCGAAGTCTGTCGGTGGCGGGCGATCGCGCGGGCGACAAGGGTGTCCGCGTCGAGGTCGCCTTTCACGTATGCCTCGGTGTCGCTGTCTGAGGCATTGGAGGCCTGGAGCCCCTCGGCCTCGATGGAGCCGGTGGCCGAGGCGACGGCCGCACGTCGTGCCGCTCGGCCGCTCAGCGCCTCGAAGGCCTCGACGGACAGGAGGACGCCCTGGGGCTTGCGGTGGGCGCCGATCAGGACCGGGTCGGCATCCGCGCCGGACTCCGACAGGTCGGTCAGGATCCGCGACAGTCTCGCGCGAGCGTCGCTGACGGTCACGACCTCAGGGATCTCCATGTTGTCACCGTACCCATATAGAGGCTTGATTCTGTACAGATTCTAGTACGGATTCCGGTGAGTGTCCCGCCTCGGGCGGCCTTGGAGGTATCCCCAACCCCGTCCCGGAGGCTGCCACCAGCCGGGACTGCGAGGTCCTCGCCGATGTCGGCGGGGTTGAATCGGACCCCTGGTACATCGCGCCGGTTGAGTTCGGTGATCACCATGTCGGCGGTCATACCGCTCACCTCGGTGGCCACCAGAACCCGCCTCTCCGAGAACGACGAAGCCTTCGTCCGGACCGCTCCGGCGCGGGGCGCCTCCTTGCGTAGCCATCAAGGTAGCCACGGAAACGTCCTCCCCGCAGGTTTGTGCAGGTCATAGCGTTGCGGTGACTCTCCCCGGCGTACAGCCCGACTCGTCTGCCCACTCAGGGCCTTTGACCAGCGAAGGCACAGGTCAGGGGCCTTTTGTCGTGTGCGAAGGGCTATGCAGGAAGGCCCCGCCGAACGTCTCCGTTCGGCGGGGCCTTCCTGGTTTCGCGGAAACTCGCGGAAGACTCGTCGGGGTCTAGGCGTCGCCCGGCCGCCCGAGGAGCTCGGCGATCTCCGTTCGGCGCCAGTCCCACTGAGGATGCTTCTCGACCAGATCGACGAACTCGGCGAACTCGACGACGTCGCCGTGGTTCGTGTCGATCAGGCCCGAGAAGCCCCGGAGGACGGAGGACAGGAACATGCGTGCCGCGTCCATGGACTGACAGGACACGTAGATCGCATGGGGTTCTTCCCCGATTCTCCGCCGTACGTCCTCGACCTCATCGGGCTCGAAGTCCGAGAGGACGTCGCCCGAGAAGTTCAGAGCGTAGGAGTTTCCGTTCCAGTGCAGGAAGTCTCCGGCACTGAGCGGGTCCTTCTCGACTCCGAGGGACCGCACCTCGGCCTCGATGGCGGCGCACTCGGGTGCGCTCGCCAGCAGGACCACGGAAGGCCAGGACATGGCTACCTCCCCGTTCTCATGGAGGTCCTCATGAAGGTCCTCATGGAGCGATCACCGCCAGGAGCTCGTCGAGATCGGTCGTGACCATATGGCCCGCCCTTTCCTGACTCTGGACGACCGACCCCCTCAACTTCTTGCTCGGCCAGATGAAACTGATGACCGGTAGGTCGGTCGCCGACTCGTATCGCTCGTGGTCGCCGGCGGAGCCCTTGCCGGTGCCGGTCTTCACCTGGATCACCGCGTTGCGGGTCACGATGTCGAAGTCGGTGATGTCCTTGCCGTCCGCGCCGACAATCTTGATCTCGACCGCCTTCACGTGGCCAGGGTAACGGGCCTCGATCGCGTCGACGAGCTCCGGAACCCCGGGGTCCTTGGGCGTGCCCACATAGGTCGGGGTGTTGCCGTTGCCACTGCCTGTCGGGCAACTGTCGTTGTGAACCAGGACAGGTGCCGCACCCGCCAGCGCGTAGTACGTGTGCAGGTCGCCGACGGTCAGGTTGTGGACCGTGGAGTCCAGCGACGTCCAGCGTTGCACTCCGGTGATCTGGACATGCGTACCGGCGCTGGTCCTGAGCCACTGACCGGCCTTGAGGTCGGTGGCGTCGAGCCACCGGCCCAGCTCGGAGACCCAGAACGGGTGTTCGGCGGTCGCCGTGATCCGGTCCGTCTTCGAACCGGCCCCGCCGTCGGTGTCGACGGTGAGCTCGACCAGGTGCTTGAGGCCCTGGCCCTTGATCTCGGCGGTGACCGTCTCGACGCGGGTCTCCCCGGTCTTCGGGTCCGTCGCGACGACCTTGTCGCCGGTCCTGACCTTCTCGATGGCCTTGGTGGAGCCGTCGGCCATCAGCACCTTCGTGCCGGGCACGAAGCTGTTGCAGCCGGGCGAGTCGCCCGCCTTGCCCGAGCCTCCGCCGCCGCTGGTGCCGCCGTTGCTCCGGGAGGAACCGCCGGACTTGCCGCCGCCACCCCCGCCGGAGCTCTTGCCGCCTCCACCGGGGTGGGAGGAAGCCTTCGGGGCCGCCTTGGCCTGCGCCTGCTTCTGTGCCGGGTTACCCGTCTTCCGCTTCGCGGCGGCAGCCTCGTCGGCTTTTCTCTTGGCCGCTTCGGCCGCCTTCTTCTTGGCTCTTTGCGCGGCCTCTCTCTTCGCCTTCTCGATAGCCGCCTTCTTGGCCCGCAGTGCGGCGGCCTCGGCGGCCTTGGCCGCCTTCAGGACGGCCTCCGCGGCCCTCTTGGCGGCCTTGAAGGCCTGGATGGCGTCGATGGTGCGGTTGATCGCCTTCAGGACCGACGGGATCTTGCCCAGCTTCGTCCATGGGATCGCGCCGATGATCAGGCTGCCGCAGGACCACATGTCACCGCCGAAGCAGGCCATGGCGTCGTTGATGCCGACGAAGTCCTTCAGCGTCTCCCAGGCGATCGCGAGGATCACCGAGGACAGCGACTTGCCCATCATGGCCTGTGCCTGCGCGACCTGCGACGGTGACAGACCCGCGCCCGCGAGGGCCGCGCTCTTCTCCGAGGCGGTCAGGCTGATCGCCAGACCGGTCGGGTCGGAGTACGTGACCGGGTTGTTCTGCGCGTAGGAGTACCCGTTGGACTGCAGCGGGTCGTTCGGGTCGAGCACCGGGTCGACGGACAGGAAGCGTCCGACCACCGGGTCGTACATACGTGCGCCGAGCGGCTGGAAGCCGGAGGCGTCGTCCTTGGTCTTGCCGAGGAATCCCTTGTGGTTCTGCAGGTTGGCACCAGCGGTGCCGCGCTCGTTGCCGAAGGGGTCCTGCTTGCGGATGCGCACCGACATGCCGCCGTTGAGGGCGACCTCCGCGTACGCACTGCCCTGGTGGTCCGAGGTCTGGGCGACCAGGGTCTCCGAACCGGTGCCGTAGGCGTAGCGCATGACCGCGCCGCCGGGGGCGGAGTAGGTGCGCTGGGTGTTGACCAGCACACCGCCCCGCTGGACGGTGACCTCGGCCTCGTCCAGGTGCAGCGTGGCCTGCCTGCCCTTGATGGTGAGCAGGCGGTTGCTGTCGGCGCCGTAGATGTGACGGGTCTCGTTCTGCGGCTGCCAGACCTGAGCGGACGACGAGCTGTCACAGGTCGCCAGGACGATCGGTGTGGAGTTGGCCGAGTTCGCCCCCTGGACGGCCAGGCACAGACCCGAGGCCTTGTGGGTGAGCTGCCCGGTCGTGTTCCGCTGCAGCTCCTGGGCGGTCACCTGCGCGGCGGTGGTGCCGCACTTCTGGATCTGGACCGCCGACCCGGCCGCGTTCGAGGCGGGCTGGAGGCACCAGGTGTCGTAGAGCGACAGGGTTCCCCGGTCGGGGTCGGTCTGTGTCCCTCCGACGGGAGCCGGGGTCTGCGTGAACCTGAGGTTCTGCGCCATCGTGCCGTTGCAGGGGTAGAGCTGCATCGGCTGGCCGGCGGTGGTCGTCCCGGACTTCAGGTCGAGGCACTTGTCGGCCAGGCCCACGTACGGGGTCTTGCCGCCGGTGCCCGCACCGGTGATCCGGTCGACCTTGCCGTCCGGAGTCCAGGTCAGGTCCTGCTTGTCTCCGTTCTGGATCGAGGTGACCGACTTGGTCTCGCCGGTCAGCTCGTACATGCGCGTGGCCTCGGCCTTGACCTGCGCACCCGCGGGGGTGGTGTAGGTCTTCGTCACCTTGGTGAGCGTGTGCGGCTGGGTGCCGTCCGCCTTGCCGTACGCGTAGCTGCTGGTGGCGTCCTTGGCGGTGGCCCCGGTGAGGTCCTTCTCGGTCAGCTTGGTGCGGTTGCCGAGCAGGTCGTACTCGTACTCCTGCCAGTAGCCGGAGTTGTCCTTGCCGGCGGCGACGTTGAGTGTGCCGTCGGCGTCCTTCGGGGTGGTGCAGTTCTCCTGGTCGTCGGAGGTCCAGGCCGACTTCAGCTGGCCCATCGGGTCGTAGACGAAGCACTGCCGTTCCTCGATCCCGACGGACTTCTCCGCGACCGAGGTGACGTTGCCCGCCGGGTCGTAGGTGTATGCCCGGTTGGAGACCAGGTTGCCGCCGACGACGGAGGTGTCCGTGCCGGTGCCGGACTTCTCCCGGTAGACCGACTGCTCCTTGAGCTCGCCGGTGCCCTCGTCGTACGACGCCTGCGTCCAGACGCGGTACGGCTGGGCGCCCAGGGTCGAGCGGAGGACCTGACCGTACGCGTCGTAGGCCGTCTCCGCCCCGTACCAGTCCTTGCCGGAGACGGAGAGCGCCCTGCCGTCCTTGTTGTAGCGGACGACGAGCTTCTCCGGGGCGAACCCGCCCACCGCCGGAAGGGTCTGCTCCTCCAGCATTCCGGTGTCGGAGTACGCGTACTCGTACTTGTAGTCCTTGGCGAAGCCCCACGTGTCGACGATCGACTGCGGCAGCGACACCGTGGTCGACGTCGGCTGGTAGTCCTTCGTGTAGCCGCCGATCGACTGCGTGTACGCCAGCGTGTCCGTGTACCGCGTGGCGCCGGCGGGCATGCCCTTGCCGCCCGGTGCGGTGTCGTACGTGAAGTCGGCGAGCACGGTGCCGGTCGAGCCGGTCAGGCGCTGCTGCTTCGGGCGCGACAGTTCGTCGTAGCTGTTCCAGACCTTGATGCCACGGGCGTTGGCCGTCGTGAGGACGCGGCCGCGGGCGTCGTACTCCACGCGGGTCGTACCCGCGTCGGGGTCGGTGGACGTCTCCATCCGGCCGTTGTGGTCGTACGTCCACGACCACGGGTGCGTCTGGCCCGCCGAGGGGGTGGCCTTCGCGACCTGGCCGTGCGCGTTGTACTCGTAACGCGTCGACGTGAACCCGCCGGCAGCCGCCGGATTGAAGGTGTCCGTGCGGACGGTCCGGCCCGTCGCGTCGGTGTAGACGCGGTAAGACGAGTCGCCCACGGGCTGGATGACCTTCGACCAGTCCTCGCCGTACTCGTAGCGGACACCCCGCTCCGGGTACGCCTTCGAGCTGGACTCCTTCGTGACCGGGTCCTCGTACTTCATGTACGGGGTTTCCTGGAGCACGCGGCCGAGACCGTCGTAGGTGTAGCGGGTGATGTTGGGGACGGCCGTGTCGGTGACCGGGGTGAACAGCTCGCCCGGCTTGGCCTCCTGGGTCAGGTAGGCGTTGTTCGTCTGGTAGACCTCACCGGACGTGTTGTACAGCGTGTCGGTGATCAGCCAGCCGGAGTCGTTGTCGGCCTCCTCCTGCGTCTGACGCTCGCGGCCGAGGCCGTCGTAGAGGGTGACGGAGGTCTCGATCCGGTCCTGGTAGCCACGTGTGTAGGTGGTGACGTACGGAGGCCTGCGGATCTTGATGTTGCTGTCGTCCGGGTCGGTCTCCTCCGGCGGGATCGTGTAGACCGCGCGGAAGTCCGGTATGCCGTTGCCGGGGGTACGGCCCGCGGCCCAGGCCTCGGAGAGCCGGCCCAGCGGGTCGTACTTCGCCTCGCTCACGTGCCCGTTGGCGTCCGTGGTCCTCAGCGTGGTCGAGCGCCCCGGCTCCAGCTCCTGGATCTGGCTGTGACCGAGGAGGTTGGTCGTGGTGACCTTGAAGACCTGCCCCGTGGCTGGTCCCTCGGAGGCGTAGGTGATCGTGGAGGACTTCGACAGCTGCTGGTTCAGCTGGTCCGGGTCGGTCTGCCGGATGACACGGCCGACCGCGTCGAAGCCTCTCGTCCCGTTGGTCTGGAAGCCGGTGCCGGTGCCGTTGAGGGACCAGGTCTCCGTCGCCAGACCACGGGTGTCCGCGGCGAGCGCCGCGCCGTAGGCCCCGCCGTCGTACGCGGTGCGGGTGGCCCCGCTCAGCGTGGTGAGGTCGCTCCAGTTCGCGTTGGCGCAGGTGGTCGGCGAGACGAGGACCTGCTTGCTGAGACCGATCAGGTTTCTGGCGGTCTGGTGCACGTACTCGGACTTCGTGCAGGACTCGTCACCGGTCTTGGTCGCCGCGGCGTCGCCCAGGGACTCCACCAGGGTCGGCAGACCGTACGTCGGGTCGTACGTCGTCGTCGTCCGCACCGAGCGCACCGTGCGCGTGTCGTCGGAGTTGGTGCCGGACGACTTGGTGTACGCGATCTCCTCGGGCTCCGTTACCCGCCAGGCCCGCAGCGGGGTCAGGCCGTCTTCGCGGTCGCGTTTGGCGAGCTCGGTCGCCTCGGGCTTGGTGATGGAGCGGGTCAGCCAGTCGGAGTCGGCCTTGGTGGAGTCGGTGTAGCTGAGCTCCTCGGCGATCCGGCCGGCGAACGGCTCCTCGTCCTTGGCTATCTCGGCGCCCGTGATGTCCTTCACGGACACGGTGTCGCCGAGGCCCCGGAAGAAGCGGGTGACGGCCTTGGAACGCTGACCGGCGGTGTCCGGGGTGCCTTCGTCGTTGACCGGGCCCGTCAGGACCGTGGTCTGCTCGACTCCCGCGAACTGGGAGTAGGTGCGCTGCGACTTCTTGCTGAACTCGGCCTCGGCGAGCTTCCAGGCCGGGTTCTTGTACCTGTACTCCGTCCTGGTGGTGAAGTTGCCGTCGATGTTGGGCAGTTCCTCGACGGTGTCCACGACGTACTTGTGGAACCAGTCGATGTCCTCGACCTCGGGGTCGGGGTTCCAGAACGACGGATAGCACAGGCGGTTGTTCGTCTTCAACTGGCCCTGCAGCCGGGCCATGGCCTCGGCGCGGGTCTCGCCGGACTGCTGGTCGAGCAGGGGCAGGTTGCCGGTGAGGCAGTCGCCCTCGGCCGGCTTGTACCGGACGATGGTCTCGCCGCCGTACTCGTTGACGACGCGGGTGATGCGGAGCCGGGAGAAGCCGGGACGGTGTGCGTTGACCGCCTTGACCCGGTTGGGCATGTCCTCCGCGTTGGACTCGAACCGCACCGAGTTGAGGGCGACCTTCGCGTCGGTGGTGCCGTTGCGGGCGTAGCCGGTGCGCTGGACGGACTCCAGCCACAGGGCGGTGTTCGGGCCGGTCCTGAGCTTGGCGAAGCTCTGCTTCAGCTGGTACTCGTCGACGACCTGGCGGGCGGCGGTGTCGGTGCGCCGCTGGGCCGAGGTCGTGATCTTGTCGAGGCGCTTACGGGTCCAGAAGGTCGGGCCCGCGTTCCAGCACTTCTTGCCGGACTCGCAGCGCAGGTCGGCCGGGGTGTCGAACCAGGGCCGGTAGTTGCGCGGGTCCTTGGACGTGAAGTTGGTCTCGGAACAGGTGACGTCGTCGACGGTGTAGCAGCGCTCCTCCACCGCGAAGCCGACCCGGGCGGGGGCGGTCTCCGTGTAGATGCTGTTGCTGCGCTGGCCGTAGTCGATGTGGTCGAGCCAGCCGTCGCGGTCGTAGACGACCGGAGCCTTGAAGTTGAAGTTCCGGGCGTAGTAGTTCTGGTCCTTCTTCCACCACAGCGACATCGCGTTGCCGTGGACGTCCTCGACGTAGTCGAGGCCCCAGCGCCAGCCCTGCGTGCAGTGGGAGTTGGTCCAGTCGGTGGTCGTCGGGCCCTTGTAGCAGTCCTCGTCGGAGTGGTTGCCGTAGACCGGGACCGTCAGCACCGAGTCGGTGGTCGGGTCGTCGGCGGCGGTGCCGCGGTCGGACCAGCCCGGGAGCTTGTTCTTGCCGAAGTGGTACTTGATGCCGTCCTTGGTGGTGACGACCCAGTACTCACCGTCCTTGGCGCCGTTGCCGGTGGCCTCGCCCTTGACCAACTGGACGGTGGAGCCGTCGCCGTTGGCCGTGAACCACTTGCCCTTGGTCGCGTCCCAGACCAGCTCGGTGGTCATGCCGCCGAGGGAGAGGGTGGCGTTCTCCGAGCCCCAGCACAGGTCCGCGGTGCGGTGCGTGGAGTTGTTCGCGCCCGCCTTCTTGGAGTCCTGACGGCAGTTGGCGTACGTACGGGTGATGGAACCCGCGTTGTAGTCCCAGCCGTCGCCGATCCAGGAGGCCTGGTTGTTCGTCGAGGACGTGCGGCCGTCGACGGACTGCGAGGAGTACGCCAGTCCGACCTTCGGCATCAGGCCGCCGGCGGTCTCCGGGACCTGGGCCTGGTACGAGTAGGTGAAGGCACCGGAGGACGAGCCCGACGACCAGGAGCCGGAGGACAGCAGCGGTGAGGCCGTGAAGTCACCGGACACCGACGAGCCGATGTCGAGACCGCCGACGGCGGCGCCGCCGTTCGCGGCGACCACGGGCTGGACGCCGTCCCGGTAGGAGGCGTGCGTCGCCTGCGTCGGCTCGGCGGGGACGAAGCCCTCGCCGACGAGGCTGGAGACCGGGATGCTGCCGCCGAGGATCTTGCGGTTCTTGGCGTTCTTGGCCGCGGTGGACCTGGTGGGCGCGTCCTTGGCCGCCACGGTCTCCACCGTGCTGCTCAGCCGCTGGAAGTTCTCCTTGCCGTTCCTGACGTCCTTGTCCCCCTTGCCCTCCTTGTCCTCCTGAGAGAGGGACATGGTGGTCATGCCGCCGGCGGCGCCGTCGGCGCAGTCGCCTTCGGTGGGCGAGGAGTAGACGCACTCGGGCAGCAGCATCAGACCGAAGCGGTCGGCGGCCTGCGGTCCGTAGAGGTCGGCGAAGCCCGTGGTGTCGATGCTGATCGCCACTTCGGCGGCCGGGTCGACCGTGGCCGGCGGGGTGAGCTTCATGACGATGCCGGAGACGCCCGCGTCCTGCGAGGTCGTCTGCGGGGCCACGCCCACGGTCCAGTCGCCTGCGAGGGCGGCGGGGTCGCCGCCCTCGGGGACACCGATGGCGACCGGCAGGTTGTTGGTGACCGGCACGGTGGCGCCGGGCTCACTGGTCGCCAAGAGCGTGGCGCTGCCGGTGCCGGAGGTCCACGGTGCGACGGCGTCGGCCGTGTACGGGACGACCGGGTTCTGGGGAGCCAGGGTGAGGGTCTTGTCCGCGGCTTCGTCGCCGTCGACCTCGGTGGCCTCCGGCAGGTCCGGGAGGTCGACCTCGGCGATCGTCTTCTCGCGGCTCATGTCGGGGCCGGGGACGGCGAACGCCTCCCCGCCCAGGCTGGTCACCGTCAGCGTCGAGGACAGCAGAAGGATGGTCGCCGTGCGGCTTCGCCGCCGACGCCTTCGTTGTGACTCTGTCAGGGCTGAGCGTCTACGCCCCAGCCATGACAGTGGACCTGAAGCACGCATACGCGTCGACTCCCACCGTGGCAATTCATTCAACGGACCAGGTGCGCAAACACCGAAGAGCACACGCCCGGCTCAGATGGCTCAGGCGCGTGCGTGCGCACTCTCTGTCATGTCCGTTGCACAATTCAAGATCGGCCAAGTGGCCGGAACGCACCGAAAAGTGATCCGTGTCACGGGGCGAAGTGGATCAGACCGTCATGTCGACGACCCATCAGGCGGATCGGAGGAAACGCTTGATCATGGTCAATGCGACCCTGGAAAGGCCCTGAACCGGACATAGTTGACACACCGTCACATCAGTTTCGTCTGTTCATAACAGATCCTTAACTTCTTCACACATGGACGCGATACGGCGAATGTGTGATCGTATGCCCGCCTTCCGCCCCACGGATCACCGATCGGGGCTGTCTGCGTTGCCCCCATTGCCCTAGTTGCCCTCAATTCGCTTGGTTCCCACGGGAGTAGACCGCCGTGACCGCGCCGCCCCGTTTTCTCAGTCCATTCGTGCGCACGCGCACACGGCTGTCGTTGACCCTCGGCCTCGTGCTGGCCGCCCTGACCGCTGCCCTGCTGCCGTGGTGGCAGCCTGACGACACCCCGCCGACCGCCGCCGGCGGCGGCACGACCGACGTCACCCGCGCCTCGACCGGCCCGCGCGACGAGGCCACCGCGATGGCCCAGGCCGCGCGCACCGGCAAGCAGGTGCTCGTCGACACGGCGACCACGGCCACCGCGCTGACCTGGGCGCTGCCCGACGGACAGTTCAAGACCCGGATCACGGCCGCGCCGACCCGGGTGAAGAACGCCGCGGGCAAGTGGACCCCCGTCGACAACAAACTGCAGCGGACGGCCGAGGCCCCCCGCGGACTCGGCGTCGCACCCGCGAACCCCGTCGTCCCGGTCCGCTTCGCGAGCGGCACCGCTCGAAAGGCCCGCGCCGACCGGTCGTTCGCCCGCGCCGAGACGCCGGGTGACACGGTGCTCGCCGAGGTGGAACTCGGCGAGCACACCGTCGCGTACACCTGGCCGGGCGCCCTGCCCGAGCCGGTGCTGGACGGACCGCGCGCCCTCTACTCCGAGGTGCTGCCCGACGTGGACCTGCTGCTCGTGGCCCGCGAAGAGGGCGGTATGGCGCAGGTCCTCATCGTCAAGACCCCCGAGGCCGCACGGCAGGAGGCGCTGAAGACCGTCACGTACGGGCTGCGCTCCGACACCGCCGTGTTCCGGCAGGACCGCAAGGCCAGCCGGGTCCAGGTCCTGGACAAGGCCGGCAAGGAGGTCGGCTCGATCCCGACGCCGTTCGCGTGGGACTCCAGCGGCCGTGACCCCGAGCTGCCCCCGGGCACCCCGAACCGTACGACGGTCACCACCCCGGCCGACGTGCTGAAGCTGTCGGGCCTGACCGGCATCGAGCCCGGCGCCCACTCCACGCCGCTGCCGATCACCCTGGCCGGAGAGAACACCCACGACGCCCGGCTCGGCCTCGGCTTCGCCGCCACCGGCCTGGCCGACCGCAAGGGCGTCACGTACCCGCTGTTCGTCGACCCGCCGCTGAACCCCGGCTGGGACGCGTGGACGGTGGCCTACAAGCCGTACCCCAGCACCAGTTTCTTCAACGGCACCAACTTCTCCTCCGGCACCTCCGACGCCCGCGTCGGCCACGAGGACGACACCGGCGGCACCGCCCGTTCCTTCTGGCGGATGGACTGGTTCAGCAGCATCAAGGGTGCGGAGATCACCAGCGCCACCTTCATGGTGCTCAACAACCACTCCTGGTCGTGCACCACCCGCGAGTTCCAGATCTGGCGCACCGGCTCGATCTCGTCGGGCACGACCTGGAACGCGCAGCCGGCCTGGTCCGACGAACTCCAGCGCAGGTCCTTCGCACACGGCTGGTCGGCGAGCTCCTGCCCCGACGACTACGAGGCCTTCAACGTCAAGGACGCCGCCCAGTACGCCACGGACAGGGGCCACTCGACCCTCACCCTCGGTATGCGGGCCTCCAGCGAGTCGGACACCCAGACCTGGCGCAAGTTCAAGGCGACCTCGGCGACCGTCGAGGCCGTCTACAACCGCCCTCCGTCGGAGCCCACCAAGGGTGTCTCGAAGCCCGGCGGCGCCTGCACGCCCGGACCGGGCGCGGGCGTGACGGTCGGCAAGACCAACATCACCCTGTCGGTGACCGCCAAGGACCCCGACAACAACATGAGCAAGGTCCGCTTCCGGTTCTGGAAGACCGGCGGTACGGTCCCGGCCGGCACGTACGTCACCATCGGCGCGTCCGGCGGCACCGCCTCGCTCACGATCCCGGTCACCGACGCACGGCTGAAGGACATCACCGCCAACACCACGTTCTCCTGGGACGCCCTGGGCCAGGACCTGGCGAACGCGGTGTCCACCAACTACCCGCCGGGCACCGAGCCCTGCCGCATCACGGTCGACCCGAGCGGCCCCTCCCAGCCCACCGTCACCAGCGACGTGTTCCTCGAAGCCACCGCGAACGGCTCCACCTGGGCGACGGTGAAGTTCGGCACGACCGGGCCGATCACCTTCGACTCGCCGGGCGCCGTGAGGTTCCAGTACGCGTGGGGCGGGGTCGCCCCGCTCTCGGTCAACGCCAACGCCGACGGCGTCGCCACCATCCCCGACCTGCGGCCGCTGAACGCCGGCCCCAACACCCTCCAGGTCTACGCCTACGACAGCCTCGGCAACGCGAGCGTGCGCACGGACTACACGACGTACGTCCCGCCGAAGGAGAACGCCGACACCCCCGGTGACACGGGCGGCGACGGCACCCCCGACCTGCTCGTCATCGACGCGGCCGGCGCCCTGAAGACCTACCCGGGCCAGAAGCCGGACGGCGAGCTGTACGGCCAACTGACGTCCTCGTACGCCAAGAACGCCGACGGCACGACCGTGCTGAACCCACCGGGCCACTGGTACGACGCCGCCTCGACCCTCGGCAACAAGGCCGCGCTGATCGCCCACTACCAGGACACCTACCCGGGCGACGGCACCACGGACCTCTTCGCCCGCACCCCGGACGGCGGCTTCTGGCTCTACCCCGGCGACGGCTACGGCTCGTTCGACGTCGCCCAACGGATGAAGATCCGCCTCCCGTCGAACACACCGGCGCCATCTACGTGGACCCAGCTGAAGGCCCTCGGCGACATCACCGGCGACAAGCTGCCGGACCTGGTGCTGCGCACGGCCGCGGGTTTCTGGGTGCTGTCCGGTTACACCGGCGGCAGCATCCAGACGGCCACGATGATGAACCCCGACGCCTGGTCCCGCCGCGACATCGTCAACCTGGCCGACATGAACAAGGACGGCGTGGCCGACCTGCTGTGGCGGAATTTGGACAACGGCAACATGTACCTCCGCCGCGGCAAGCCCGGCACGGCGACAGGCAGCGTCGATCTCAACTCCTTGATGCTGGGCTCGAATGCCGTCAACGGGGACGAGTCCTTCGGCACCTCCTGGACGGAGGCCAACGTCAACGCGGCGATTGGGATCCCGGACATCAACGGGGACGGGATTCCCGATATCTGGGCTCGATTCACGTCGGACGGGCATCTGTCCGTCTACCACCCGGCGACCAACTGGGCCAACGGGGCGGTCAAGACGGTTATTGGGTCTGGGTGGAACGAGAAGTTGGCGTTCGGGTGAGGTGATCGGCCGTTGGGCTTGTACGGGGGAGTGAGCCCCTGGCGCCGCGCGATTCGCGCGGCGCCAGGGGCTCAGCCCTTTTCTGTACGGCTACGAGGGGGCGCCGCCGTCCGCGACGGCCTGCCATCGAGTCCGTGTGGTACTTGGCCGCCATGACCACGTTCAGGGTGTCCGTGAGGCCGATCTGCGGATACCGCCGCATCGTCACCAGCGCGGTCGAGAGGTGCGGCTCGATTTCGGGCACCGCGTACCGCCGGACGGCGACGCGGTCGCGGACGTGCGCCAGTGCCCCCTGCGCGGCTTCCGGGCTGATCCGCGTGCTTAGGAGGTAGACGAGTTCCGCGAGGACCAGTGACGTCACCACCAGGTGGGCAGCGGAGGCCGCTGCTTCGCGGCACTCCTTGTGCTCCGGGTCCCCGCCGTCCTCGTCTGCGGGGAGGAACGCGGGCCGGGCCAGTTCCTCGTCGGACAGGGCCGAAAGCTGGGCCGCGTCACGGACCGGGATGAGCTGGTCCACGGACATGCACTGCGCGTTCGCTTCCAGGTGATCGAGCATGCGCAGCGCCTCGCTGCCGACGGGCAGGTGCTCACGCAGATGCTCGACGTCCGCAAGGACGACGAGGTGGTCCTGCGCCCGGCTCAGTGCGACGTTGAGGAGCCGGCAGGTGTGCGAGGACAGGCCGCTGCCGTTGAAGAAGTACCCGACCGTCGCGCATCAGGAGCCGGGAGCGTCGGAATCCGGCTGTTGCGGGGCGGGCGGGGAGTAGGAGTTCACCTTCGGCCTGTTCTTCGCGCTGCGGGTGCGTACGCGTACGGCCCGTTCGCGGGGCGTCTCGTCGCTCGTTTCGTAGCCCAGCATGACGCTGTACCCCTCGTGCGCTCGCTGCAGCCCGAAGTCCCTCAGCTGCTCGACGCTGGTGCCTACGGTCCCGACCCGTCCGAGTTTCACCAGTTCAGCGAACTCCGAGCCGACGAGGTAGCGGTTCGCCCGCTCGTAGCTGAAGATGCGCCCGCCCCTCGGCCCGAGCGTGCATTTGTCCTCCAGGAGAACGCGGGCGTAGGAGAGGGGGATGTACATGCCGCGGGTCAGCTCGGTGCTGGAACCCGTCCCGTTCCGCCAGTATGCGAACTTCAGGAAGCACGCGTCCTGGGAAAGGCGCCACTCGTTGGAGCCCGCGGGTTGTGAACTGAGCTTTGAAACCTGTTCCAAGCGGTCTATCTGGTCCAGGAGCTGCTTGTTCACCCGGTATTCCTTGTTCCGGGGTTCCAGGCGTTTGTACTGGACGAGGACGAAGCTGTGCGTGGGGTGGTGGTAGTAGATCATGTCCGTGCCCAGTCGGCTCTCGACCCGGGTGGCATTGACGTTGACGACCTCGAGACGGCGTCCTGTGGAGTCTTCCAGTACGTGGATGTCGCATCGCACGTCACTGCGCTGTCGCCAGTCGTCGAAAAGGGGAGTCTCGCCGCCCAGCCCCGCCCGTACGTCATGGTCGATCAGGCTGTTCTCCACCGGGTCCGGAATGAGCCCCGCGAGGTATGGCTCGTCCCGCGAGGCAGGGCGCCCCCAGGCCGACAGAGCGGAGTGCGGGAAGTCGGTCACCCGGGTAAGGGACTGAGCCGCGTCCCTCTGCTCCTGCCACGCACGGTCCGCCGCGTCCCCGACATCGAAGACGACCGGGTTGAGATGGGCGAGAAGCCAATCGATGTACGGGGCCAACTCGGGGTGACGTCTCAGGAGTACTTCCCGCAGAGCCTGCCAGGTCGTCATGCCGCAATGGCCTGCGCTTCCGGAGAGTGCCCGCTCCACGTGAGCTCTGTGCGCTGAGGGCAGGGAGGCGAGGATCCCGTCGGGACCGTCCAGGGGCACCGGCTTCGGGCATCTACGCATGGGCTCGATGGTGATGCTTCTGTCGACCGGCCCAACGGTGTTGAAGCGCTGGACCGTCCCCATCCAGCGGATGAAGCGGCCGTGTTCGGCGAACTCCTCGTGGCCGTTCGCGGAACGCGCCCGGTTGTCGCAGACCAGGAACACTAACCGGGTACCGGTGTCGGACGTGTCGAGCCCTGTGGGTAATCCTTTCGTGAAGCGCTCCGAGATGGGCCAATCGTCTTCGTTGTCGGCCATCTGATCTGCGGTGAGGGTCACTATGTAGGTCACGAGCAGACACTACCGAAGCGTCTGAAGTGGCCCCCATGACGGCCGATCACTCCGGTATTCTCCAACGCCGTGGGCCGGGAGGCTGGGCTTGGGTAGTGACGATCACGGCCGAGACTTGACCCGTAGAGCACGTTTGTACAACGGAGGGGGACCCGTGAAGCTCACCTACGTCTGCATTGAGGGCACGCCACAGGAGCTCGACGCGTCCGAGGTGGTTCGCGAGCTTATCCAGCAGCAGCAGTCCGGCACGGTCGATACCCGTCGCCGGTCGCCTCGGGTGGTCGTCGACCCCGAGAGCGATGACGAAGTCGACTTCGGGTGGCTCGTCGAGGGTGATGTGCCGGGGGTCGCAGAGGAGGGGCAGGGCACGGTGAAGGCGCAGCTCGCTTTCAATCCCGCAGCCCAGCAGTTCCTCGACTTCATGACGGAGGCCACGTCTTGGGAGAATGTCGGAGTACACGGCATCAAGCGAAAGGCGTGGCAGGAGGGCGATCCGCTCGATTACACGGGCTACCTCCGGCTCCGCCGCAAGGGTAGCCAGTACGGCGGCTTCGTGTACGCCTTCGCATCGACAGGCGTGATCAACTTCCGTTTGCGGTACAGCGACGAGATCGCGGAGCTGGCACCGGGCGCCTATCCGCTCACCAAGGGAAATTTCCAATACAGGGTGAACATCCAGGTTCGTGATGAAAACACCCTGAAGCAGGCGCTCGCCTTGTCCGAACTGGCTTACGACGCCACCTGATGGGTGCTTCGTTCGTATCTGTCATGGAGTGAAGGGGTCCTGCTGCCTCTGTTTGCGTGATGCGGAACGGGCCGTTCCTTCCTGTGGGCCGTATGTCCCATAGTCCCGTTTCTTCACCGCCCCTTCTCAAGCCACAGGCGGCCACTAGGATCAGCACCGAGGGGCTGACCACGGGGAACGGCGGCCGCTGGAAGACACGAGAAGCGGGGAACAGGCATGCGGGAAGGCCGGTGGGTCACGGTCACCGAGTCCGAGTTCGATCACGAACGCCGTGGCCTGGAGGCGATCCGGGAGAAGCTGCCGGACTCCGACCCCTGGCGTGCCTGGTCGAACTTCACCTTCACCGCGAACACCGGTCACGTTCGGGAAGTCGACCTCCTGGTCGTCACTCCCGGCGGCGTCTGCATGATCGAGCTCAAGGACTGGCACGGCTCGGTCACGTCCGAGAACGGCACCTGGGTGCAGACCACTCCCGGCGGTCGCCGCCGGACGCACGGCAACCCGCTGCATCTGGTCAACCGCAAGGCCAAGGAACTGGCCGGCCTGCTCGCGCTGCCCGGCAACAAGCGGGTCTGGGTCGCCGAGGCCGTCTGCTTCACGGACAACGGCCTTCGTGTACGCCTGCCCGCCCACGACCAGAACGGCGTGTACACGGTCCACCAGCTGGTCGAGCTGCTCAAGCAGCCCCCGCGTGACGAGCGGCGCCGCATCACGGCGATCGGCTCGCGCGAGATCGAGGCGGCCCTCAAGAACATCGGCATCCGCAAGAGCGACGCGCAGTACAAGGTCGGCCCGTACGAGCTGGAGCGGAAGTCCTTCGACTCCGGGCCCACCTGGGCGGACTACCTCGCCCGTCACAGCGACCTGCCCGAGGCCGCCCGCGTCCGCATCTACCTCAGCGAGCGCGGCTCCGACGCCTCCCTGCGCCAGTCCGTCGAGAACGCCGCCCGGCGCGAAGCCGCCGTGCTGGGCCGTTTCAAGCACCCGGGCGTGGTCGAACTCAAGCAGTACTTCCCCTCCGGGCACGCCGCCGGTCCCGCGCTGATCTTCGACTACCACCCGGACACGCTGAAGCTGGACGAGTACCTGGTCCAGTACGGCGAGAAGCTGGACATCCTCGGCCGGATGGCACTGGTCCGCCAGATCGCCGAGACCATGCGCTCCGCGCACTCCAGCCGCATCCACCACCGGGCACTCGCCGCCCGCTCCGTGCTCGTCGTCCCCCGGCCACGCGGCGGGAAGGGCCGGGCCGTGGGGGAGGAGGCCGCCTGGCTCACCCCGCATCTCCAGATCTCCGACTGGCAGATCGCCACCCAGCGCAGCGGCGACTCCTCCCAGGGCCAGGGCATGACCCGCTTCGCGCCGACCGCCCTGTCCGCGATGCACCTGGCCGACGACGCCGACGCCTACCTCGCCCCCGAACTCACCGCCCTCAACCCCGACCCGGTCCACCTCGACGTGTACGGGCTCGGCGTCCTCACCTACCTGCTGGTCACCGGCAAGGCCCCGGCCGCCAGCCAGGCCGAGCTGCTGGCCCGCCTGGAGGCGGGGGAGGGCCTGCGCCCCAGCTCCCTGGTGGACGGCCTGTCCGAGGACGTGGACGAGCTGGTCCAGGCCGCCACCGCCTACCGGCCGGGCCAGCGCCTGTCCAGCGTGGACGAGTTCCTGGAGCTGCTGGAGGTCGTCGAGGACTCCCTCACTGCCCCCGCCCAGGCGGCCACCGCAACGGAGGAGCCGGCCGACGAGGACGACGGGACCGCCGCCGACAAGGACCCGCTGGAGGCTGTCGCCGGTGATGTGTTCGCCGGCCGGTGGGAGATCCGCCGCCGCCTCGGCACCGGCTCCACCAGCCGCGCCTTCCTCGTCCGCGACCTTCAGGCCGAAGCCCGCAGGACCCGCCCGCTGGCCGTGCTGAAGGTCGCCCTCTCCGACAGCCGCAGCGAGATCCTCGCCCGCGAGGCCGAGGCCATGGGACGCCTGCGCCCCCACTCCGGCATCATCCGCCTCGTCGAACCCGAGCCGCTGCACATCGGCGGCCGTACCGTCCTGGCACTGGAGTACGTCGGCGACGAGCGCGACGACAACGGGCAGAGCACCGAGGGCGGGGGCCGACCGCGCCGCCGTGAGGAGACCGTCTCCCGTCAGCTCCGCGACAACGGCCGCCTCCAGGTGGACCAGTTGGAGGCATACGGCGACTACCTCTTCGGAGCCGTCGACTTCCTGGAGGGTGAGGGCGTCTGGCACCGCGACATCAAGCCCGACAACATCGCCATCCGCATCCGCCCCAACCGCACCCGCGAACTCGTCCTCATCGACTTCTCCCTCGCCGGCTACCCGGCGAAGAGCACCAACGCGGGCACCGACGGCTACCTCGACCCCTTCGTCGACGTCATCACCCGCGGCTCGTACGACTCCCACGCCGAGCGGTACGCCGTCGCCGTCACCCTGCACCAGATGGCCTCCGGCGAGCTGCCCAAGTGGGGCGACGGCAGCGTCCTGCCACGCATGACCGACGCCAAGGAATGGCAGTATCCGACCATCGCGGCCGAGGCCTTCGACCCGGCCGTACGGGACGGTCTCGTCGCCTTCTTCCAGAAGGCCCTGCACCGCGACGCCGGCAAGCGGTTCCCCGAGCTGAAGCCGATGCGGGACGCCTGGCGCAAGGTCTTCCTCGACGCCTCCCAGACCGTCCCGTCCAGCCACCGTTCCCGCCACCCGGCCGCCGCGACCGCAGGGGAGGGGACACCCGCCGAGGTCGCCGCCGCGGTGGCGATCGCGGACGCCGAGCCGGAGACCGCCGAGCAGCAGCGCGACCGCCTCGCCGCCGAGGTCACCCGAGACACCCCGCTGACCGTCTCCGGCCTCACGCCCGCCGCCCAGTCCTTCCTCTACGGCCTCGGCATCACCACGGTCGGCGAACTGCTCGACTACAGCCGCCGCAAGCTCGTCAACGCCCCCGGACTGGGCGCCAAGACCCGCAACGAGGTCCAGCAGCGGCAGCGCGAGTGGGGCGAGCGGCTGCGCGAGATCCCCGTCTCGCCGCTCACCCCGAAGGGCCGCGCGGAGGCCAAGGAGGAGCTGGAGCAGCTCACCGCCGCCGAGTCGGCCCTCGTCGGCGAACTCGCCACGGGCGAGTCGGCGGGCGCCCTGTCCCCCCGCACGCTCCGCTCCGTCAGCCTCGACACCCTCGCCACCGTCTTCGTGCCAGCCGTCAACAACAACGGCTCCAACCGCAACAAGGCGGAGATGGTACGGCTGTTGCTGCGCCTGCCCGACGAGCACGGCGTACTGCCCGACATCGGGGTCTGGCCGAAGCAGAAGGACGTCGCGGACGCGCTCGCCCTGAGCCACGGCCGTATCCCGCAGATGCTCAAGGACGAGCGCAAACGCTGGAAGGCGGAGCCCGCCGTCCAGGCACTGCGCGAGGAGATCATCGACCTCCTGGTGAGCATGGGCCGCGTCGCCTCGGCGGTGGAGATCGCGGATGCCCTGGCGGTCCGGCGCGGCACGCACCTCGCGGGGCGCGAGCAGCGGCGCGCGATGGCGCTGGCGGCCGTACGAGCCGTGGTCGAGGTCGAGCAACTGCTGCCGCAGGAAGCCGAGTTCCAGCACCAGCCGAACCGCAAGACGACGGACGAGTCCCTGGGCGCCGGCCTGCTCGCCCTCGACGTACGGGAGAACGACGGCCCGGACACCCCGACCGCGCCGGGCCTGCTGGAGTACGCGACCCGCCTCGGCAAGACGGCCGACCGCCTCGCCAAGCTGGACACCCTGCCGACGGCCGCGACCGTCCTGGCCGAACTGGGCGCACTGACGGTGCCACCGGGCGCGGTGGACTGGGACGAGCGGCGCATGGTGGAACTGGCGGCTGCGGCCTCTGTGAACGCCGCCGCCACGCCACGCCTGGAGATCTACTCCCGCGACCTGTCGCTGGTCAGGGCGCTGCGCCTCACGCAGGCCGGGCTCGTCCGCTGGATCCCGGGTATGCCGGAGGGACAGCAGCCGGGCCTGACCGGCGAGGCCGTGCACGAGCGGGTCCGTGCCCGCTTCCCGGAGATGGTCGTCCCCGACGGGCGTGGCGGCACGCACCACGAACTGCCCACGGGCGGCCCGCTCACCAAGGCGCTGCGCGACGCCGGCTTCGAACTGTCGCTCAGCATGCACGAACGCGAGGGCGTACTGCGCTACCTGCCGACGCGGGTGGACGACGCGTCGAGCTACCTGACGACGGGCGCGTGGCGGCAGTCGACGCGTACGGGTGCGGTGACGCGGTACGCCGACGACCCGCAGCTCGCGGGCGCGGTACGCGCGGAGGAACGGCTCCTCGCCTCGGCCCGCCGGGATGGGTACCGGGTGCTGACCGTACGGCAGCAGCTGGTGCGGGACGCGGTGCGGGAGCTGGGCGCCGGGCGGCTGGGCACGCGGGCGGTGTCGGTGACGGAGCTGTTCCTGGAGGCCCTGCACGCGCAGGTCACTCCGGGCACTAAGCCCACCTGGGAGACCCTCCTCAAGGCGGACGCCGCCGAGCCGGGTTCGAGGGGCGCGGTGCGGTTCGCGGAGTACGCGCGGACGGCGTGGGGCGCGGTGGAGCCCCGGATCACGGAGTTGCTGGGCAACGGTGGTGGGGGCGGGGCCGGTCCTGTTGGTCCCGTCGGTCCTGTGCTGCTGACGGAGGCTGGGGTGTTCGCGCGGTACGACGCGATGGGCGTCCTGGACCGGCTGGCGTCGGCGGCCCGGCGGGGCGGGCGGGGGCTGTGGCTCCTGGTCCCGCAGAGCGACCCCTCGCGCGAGCCCCGGCTCGGGCAGGTGGCCGTGCCGTACCAGGCCGGCCTGGGGGAGTGGATTCAGCTTCCGGACACGTGGGTGGGCAACGCCCATCGCGGGTCCGGCGAGGTTGTGGCTAGCGCCAGTGGTGTCGAGGGAGACGCGAAGTGATTGACCGCAAGGCTCTGTTGAACGACCTGAAGCAGCAGGTCAAGGCGGTCGAGACCGACCTCGGGCGCCAGGTGAAGGCGCTGGGGGATGTCGGCGCGCGACTGAAGGCCGAGTACGACCAGGCGCGCAAGCTCGGGCGTACGGCGGCGACGTGGACCTCGTGGCTGGACGAGCGGGTCACTCAGGTTGCAGTGGCGTGGGTGCTGGGGAGTGTCTTCGTGCGGTTCTGCGAGGACAACCGGTTGATCCCGGAGCCGTACCTGACGGGCCCGGACGGTGACCGGCGGGAGCTGGCGGAGTCTCGGTACGACGCGTATGTGGAGTCGGACGAGGATCCGACGTACCGGGGGTGGCTGGAGAAGGCGTTCGAGGAGCTGGGGCAGGGGCAGGCGGGTCGGCTGCTTTTTGATAAGCGGCACAATCCGCTATATCAGGTTCCGCTTTCGCACGACGGTGCGCGGGAGTTGGTCGAGTTCTGGCGGGGGAGGGACGAGGCGGGCGTCCTCGTCCATGACTTCACCGATCCGCTGAACGAGGACGGTACGGAGGGGTGGGACACGCGGTTCCTGGGGGACCTGTACCAGGACCTGAGTGAGGCCGCGCGGAAGACGTACGCGCTGCTTCAGACGCCGGAGTTCGTGGAGGAGTTCATCCTCGACCGGACGATGAATCCGGCGGTGCGGGAGTTCGGGTACGAGGAACTGAAGATGATCGACCCCACGTGTGGGTCGGGGCACTTTGTGCTGGGGGCGTTTCGGCGGTTGGTGCGGCTGTGGGGGGAGGGACAACCGGGGAAGGACGTGCACGAGAGGGTAGCGGCTGCGCTGAAATCGGTGCACGGTGTGGACGTCAATCCGTTCGCTGTGGCTATTGCGCGGTTCCGACTGCTGGTTGCGGCGATGGCGGCGGGCGGCGTACGGACGCTGGCGGAGGCGGCGAAGTACGACTGGCCGGTACGTCTGGCGGTAGGAGACTCCCTGATCAAGTCCCGCCGCTCCCAGCAGGGCAACCTGTTCGACGGGGTGGACGAGGACTTCGTGGACGAGTTGGCCGAGTTCAAGTACGCGACAGAGGACTTGAACGAGTACCCGGACGTCTTGCGGCCGGGGCGGTATCACGTGGTGGTCGGGAACCCGCCGTACATCACGGTCAAAGACAAGACGCTCAACGCTCTCTACCGGGAGCTGTATCCGGCGTGTGCGGGCAAATACGCGCTGTCGGTGCCGTTTGCCCAGCGGTTCTTCGAACTGGCCAAGCGCGGGGATGCTGAGGGACGCGGCTACGGCATGGTCGGGCAGATCACCGCGAACTCCTTCATGAAGCGGGAGTTCGGGGCGAAGCTCATCGAGGGGTACTTTGGGCACGCGGTGGAGCTGACCGAGGTCATCGACACCTCGGGTGCCTACATTCCGGGGCACGGGACCCCGACGGTCATTCTCGTGGGCAAGCAGCGGGGTGGGGTTGGGCGATCGCCGGTCATCCGGACCGTTCGCAGTGTGCAGGGCGAGCCGTCCGCGCCGGACGTTGCCGAGGAAGGGCTGGTCTGGCAGGCGATCGTGGAACAGATCGACAAGCCTGGTTCGGTGAGCCAGTGGGTGTCCGTCGACGATCTTGAGCGCGAACGATACTTTGGCAAGCAGCCTTGGGTTCTCGCTGATGGCGGTCTGGAGATGGTCGAGCAGCTTCAAGCGGCTGCGGTCAAGAACCTTGTGGAATTGACCGAAACTAGCGGATTCTCGGCGATCACTGGCGACGACGATCTTTACTCTTTCCCTCGGCCGCTCGCTACCTGGGTGCCTGCGCATGGTGCACCTATGCGGCCGTTCTTGGAGGGTGATCAGATTCGGGACTGGGGCAGCTTCCCAGGCGCAGACGCTATCTATCCAATCGGCGTCAACCGGACTGATCGTGAACTATTGGAGTCGAGGGCTCTGTGGTCTGGGCGCCACATCCTTCGAAACACTCTGTACTTCGGCCAGACGAAGGAGCAGCGTGGTATTCCATGGTCCAACTACGCCTTCTATAAAGAAGACCGCCTCAATGCGGGTCGTCTGATCACCTTTGCATTCGTTGCAACATGCAACCACTTCGTGTTGGATCGGGGCGGGAAGGTGTTCAAGCAGTCCGCGCCGGTGATCAAGTTGCGGGAGGGGACTAGCGAGGAGGAGTACCTGCAGCTGCTTGGGCTGCTTAACAGTTCAGCGGCTGGATTCTGGCTCAAGCAAGTCAGTCAGTCAAAAGGCAATGGCGGTATCGGCGGTGGGATCTCAGACGAGTTCTGGGAGCACCGGTTCGAGTTCACCGGGACGAAGCTGGAGGAGTTCCCCCTCCCCGCTGCGTACCCCACCACACTCGGCACCGCGCTCGACGATCTGGCTCAGCGGCTCATCGCTGTCAGCCCTGCAACCGTGGCAGCCGAGGCCATTCCAACTGCCACGACCCTGCGAGAGGCGGCCTCCCGCTGGGAGTTGGCACGCGCGAGGATGGTAGCTCTCCAGGAGGAGCTGGACTGGCAGGTCTACTCTCTCTACAACCTCCACTCCGAGGATCTCCGCGTCTCCGACAATCCCAACATGCCCGCACTCAACCTAGGTGAGCGCGCCTTCGAGATCGTCCTCGCCCGTCGCGTCGCCGCAGGCGAGGCCAGCGACGAGTGGTTCAAGCGGCACAACTCCACCCCCATCACGGAGATCCCCACCCACTGGCCCGCCCTCTACCGGGAGATCGTCCAGAAGCGCATCGACGCAATCGAGTCGAACCGCGCCATCGGCATGGTCGAGCGCCCCGAGTACAAGCGCCGCTGGGCCACCGAGGGCTGGGACGCGCTCCAGGAGAAGGCCCTGCGCTCCTGGCTGCTCGACCGTATGGAGAACCGCGACCACTGGTTCGACCAGAACGGCCAGCCCGCCATCCTCACCCTGGCTCGCCTCACCGACGCGCTCTCCCGCGACGAGGACTTCGTCTCCGTAGCCAAGCTCTACGCGCCCCGCAAGGAACTTGCGAAGGTCGTCGCCGAGCTGATCACCGACGAGCACGTGCCGTTCCTCTCCGCCCTGCGCTACAAGCCCTCCGGCATGAAGAAGCGCGCCGACTGGGAAGAGGTGTGGGACCTCCAGCGCAAGGAGGACGCCGCGCCTGACGAGCCCGCCAAGCGAAAGATCCGGGACTCCATCCCCGTGCCGCCGAAGTACACCTCGGCCGACTTCCTCCGCGCCTCCTACTGGAAGGCACGCGGCAAGCTCGACGTACCCAAGGAGCGGTTCGTCTCGTACGGGCAGACCAATGCCGCCACCCCCGAGCTGTACGGGTGGGCTGGCTGGGACCAGCGGGAGCAGGCGCAGGCTCTCGCCACGTACTTCACCAACACCGCGCTGTCCACCGAGGAGATCACGCCGTTCCTCGCCGGCCTGCTGGAACTCCAGCCGTGGCTGTCCCAGTGGCACGGCGAGTTCGACATGCTCTACAGCGGCTCCCCGGCGGACTTTTTCGCCGGTTACCGTCAGCAGAAGCAGGGCGAGCATGGACTCACGGACGACGATCTCCGTAACTGGCAGCCCCCGGCCGCAACCCGAGGCCGTCGCGCCGCTGTGAAGAAGTAGCCGGAAACGACTCGGTGTTGTGCCCGTACGCTGATGCCGAGTCTGCCGGACGAGGGGCCACCCGGTGCGTGTGCGGGTGGCCCCCGGTCGTTACGCGCAGCTTCGCCCATACGGTCTTGCCGGGGGCGGCCGGGCGAGGAGTGACGCCCCAGTCGTCCGCGAGGGCGGCGACGAGGAGCAGGCCACGACCGGACTCGGATCCGGAGTCGAGAGTCGGGGGAGTGGACGGGGGCTGTTTCTCGGCGCGAGTGTCGGACACCTCGATGCGGAAGGTGCCCTCGGCCAGCGTGAGTTGGAGGTGGAAATCCCGGCCGGGGACGTGCCCGTGACGTACGGCGTTGGCGGTCAGTTCTGCCGTGATGAGGGTGAGCGTCTCGTTGGCCGGCGTCGTGTAGGGGTGGCCCCAGTCGTTCAGGCGGTGCGAGACGAGTCGTCGGGCGAGGCGGGCCCCGCGCGGAGTTGAGGTGAAGCGCATGGTGAACTCGCGTTCGGGTGCGGGATGCTGTGGCATATGCCCGTTCGGAGGAGTTGCTGACTTCATAGGGTCAACGGTTGCGGACACTGCGTAGCGTTGAACAGGAGCAACGCGCTGACGGGTACGGGCTGTACACGTGGGCGGTGCGCTTGTACGCGGTGTTGGCGTGACCGGTTCCCGGGCCGTGCGTTGGGCGGGCGGAGTCCGGTGACTGTGGTGGTCGTACGGGAGGAGTCGCAGCGTGGATGACGAGGTTCAGCAGCCGGAGTACGAGTTCGGGGCGGGCATTCTGGGCTTGTTCGGGCGGCAGTTGAAGCTGTTCCGGGAGCGGGCGGGGATGGACCGCGCGAAGCTCGGGTCGCTGACTGGTTACTCGGCCTCGACGATCGCGTCGTTCGAGCAGGGGAGACGTGTTCCGCCGCCGAAGTTCATCGATCAGGCCGATGAAGTGCTGGAAGCGGGTGGGGTGTTGAGCGCGAGCAAGGAGGAGGTGGCTCGGGCTCAGTATCCGGCGTTTTTCCGCAACGCGGCCAAGTTGGAGGCCGAGGCGGTTGTACTGCACGTGTACGCCACCCAGGCGGTGCCAGGCCTCTTGCAAACCGAGGAGTACGCGCGGGCGGTCTTCGCCATGTGGCGACCGCAGTTGGACGAAGAGGTGGTTGAGCAGCGGTTGGCCGCTCGACTGGCACGGCAGGAGATCTTCTCCCGACGCTCGGCACCGCATCTGAGCTTCGTGATCGAGGAGGCCGTACTTCTGCGTCCGCTCGGCGGAGAGGTTGTTTGGCGAGGCCAGTTGGAGCACCTCATGCTGATCGCGGAGAAGCGGAACGTGGAGATCCAGGTGATGCCGCTCTCCCGCCAGGAACACGCGGGATTGGCTGGTCCGTTCACCTTGATGGAGATGAAGGATGGGCGAAGGATCGCCTACGCGGAGGTACAAGGCGACAGTCGTGTGCACACGGAGCGCCAGAGGGTTCGGGAGCTTGAAGGTACGTACGGGACTCTGCGCGCACAGGCCCACACTCCGGCAGAATCACGTGCATTGATCGAGAAGCTGTTGGGAGAGAGATGAGCGGGGATAACGCCAGGCTCGGCCTGGACAGATTGGCCTGGTACAAGAGCAGTTACAGCGCTGGCAACGGCGGTGAATGCCTCGAGGTTGCCGTCCGCCCCGCCAGGGTGCACGTCCGCGACTCGAAGGACACAACCCGCGTCGCACTAACCGTGGAACCCACGACCTGGACCGCGTTCATCGAGTTCGCGACCCTCTGACAGGGGCGGGGCCCTCGGCGGGCGCGTGCTTGACGAGTGTCCCGCGCACGTCTCAGTGGGGAGTTCTTGTCGGACGTCAGCCGTAGGCTGTTGTTGGAAAACAAGGGGGAGACGATGACTGACGACCGCAAGGCAATCGTTCCGGTGTGGACGCTGGCGACCGGTGACGTCCAGGTGCCTGCACTCGCCGGAGACGAGCCGATGACGGCTGAGCGCTTGGCTGAACTGCGCAGTGTGCTGGCTGCCCTGGCCGACCAACCGATCGCCACACTTGAGGTACATCCGCTTCCCGACAAGCTCGACCGCAGCCGAGGTATCCCCCTCGATGCCGTGAGTCCCTTGGCACAGCACCTGTCGCAGCTCATCACGCAATCGGCGCGAACCTCCTCTGCGGCGGCTACGGCGACCGCTGTCGGCGAAGGCCTGTATCGCATGGTGGTTCCTGCGAAAGTTGCTGCCCAGTTCGGTCAGGGCATCGTTCGCCCGATGGCGTCGAAGGGGGCGGCCGGTGACATTTACGGTGCACTCGTGAACTCAACGGGGCGCATCGTCGATCAGGCGACGTTCATGCCAGTCGGTAAAGCGGCAGCCGCAGGCGCAGTCGGTGGAGCCGGTGCAACAGCCGGCGTCGCGGTCGCCGGCAGCGCGGCGCTCACCGTGGCCGCGCCGCTCGTACTCATGGCCGTAGCGGTGGGGGTGAGCGCGAATGCCGACTCCAAGCGCCAGCAGGCCATCGAACACATCACAGAACTGCTGGAGCAACTGCACGAACAGAAGCTCGAAGACGAGCACAGCGAACTCGACGGCTGCCGCGATGCCATCGACAAAGCCACCGCCATTCTGCTCGACCAGGGCAAGCTCGGTGTCTCGCTGGGACTGGACTCGGCAGTGCATGCCATCAACACGGCGCTGGGCGCCGCTGACCGCCGCCTTGCCCAGTGGCGGAGCGCACTCGACAAGCTGCCTGACGGCGAGGCCGTCGAGATCGGCACGCTGGCCAAGTCGTTCCCCGGCATCGACGACCATGGCGGCACATTCCGCACCCACCTCGAACTCGCCGCCTTGGCCATTGCGTTGAAGCGGCGGGTCGTCGTCCTGCAGGCCGTCGAGCATGCCCAGATCGACCCTGGCAACTTGTTCGAGAACTTTGCCCGCGTACTCAAGGCCGACCAGCAGCGCCTCGACACACTGGAGTCGAGCATCTCCGGTGTCCTGAAACGCCTGTCGGCGCTGGAACTGGCACGCCCGCAGGGTTTGCGGCCCGTCTTCACGACCGGTGAAGTCGATCGCCTGATGCGCGCGGCAAACCGGATTCGCAAGCTGGGCGACGGAGTCATGGCCAACAGCCGCACGACAGACGTGGCAATTGAGATTGCCCGCGACAAGGACGGCTCGGTGGTCGTGTTCCCTGCGCTGCCCGCGTAGGCGTAGGCGCGCTCGCACTGACTTGGTCTTTCTTGTCGGCGTCGGCGTTCGTCAGGCGGCTATGGGCGTGGTCTGTTTGAAGTCGTCACGCTGGGCGGTGGTGACCATGCGGGTACACGGGTGGATCTCGCCTCGGGTGTAGCCAGTCGCGTACCAGCGGATCGCTCAAGCCTGGGAGCGTGAGCGCTGATCTGCGTGGCGGGCGCGCGGCTTCAGCTGGTGCCCTGAGGGGGGTGCAGGCCGCGCCCCACAAGTTGCTTCCCCTTCTCCTGCGCTTGCTGATCACCGAGACCCGCGAACACCCGTCGGGGCACCTGACACCCGGGGCGGGGCCAGCGTGACGATCTCCCGGTCGAAGAAATCGTGGAATCCCTCGCCACGCTCATAAAGTGCATCGAATCCGGCGTTCGTTTCCCGGATCAGTGAGCGGTCGGTGTAGCGGTTGGCTCCGGCCGCGTTTCCGTCCTCGTCGTAAACGACCTCATACATGGCTACATCGCCGAGAATCACTACTTCTGGAACCGGGCGAGTCCGCTCGATGTTCGAAATATCGTGAGCGTCGAGAACCTTGATGTCGTCGCCCAGGTCCACGCGTACGCGCAGGACGAACAACTCCCATTGCACATACGGTGTGATCGGGAATTCCACGACGCGCAGGCGGCGGTGTCTGATGCCCAGTCGTGACGCCTGGCGGAGTTCCTCGGCGTAGTCCTCGCGCCTCTCCTCGGCCAGGGAGAGAGCCCTCTCCCAGTCGCCTTCGGCGAAGGCCTCCCAGCTCGGGAAGCCGCGCTCCTGGAAGTGCTGGCCGCGCTCGAGCTTGTTGAGGAAGCCGATCCCGCTGGAGTAGAACCGGCCCAAGTCCGCGTGGTACGTGGGGCGGTCCAGGCGTTCGGAGGTGCCGCCGGGGAAGGAGTCAAACACTGGGGATGTCCGGCTTCGCCGCGATGAGCATGTTCCTGGGGATGACCACGAGGCGTTCGTCCGACCCGATCGAGACCCCGTCCGGCAGGTTCCTGCCGAGTGACTGGGTGAGGTCCCGGCCGATGACAGCGATGTCGCCGTTGGTGAGTTCCCAGATGTCCGGGCAGTCAGGAGTCCCGGTTGTGTTTCCGAGTTCCTGGGGTGTTTTGCCCAGTCGCTGTTTGAAACCTGTGTCCGGATCCGCTTCCCATGGCCTGGCCATTTCCGTCGCCCCCTCGATCGGTTGGGATACCTCACTGTAGCCTGCAACTTGCTTGGCTGACATGTGTGGGAACCGGCCCACGGGGGTAATGGCGAGGATTGATTCATCCTTGTCTCATGTCGCTCAGGGCTGGAATGATATTGACCGGAAAGAAAATCATGTCAACGCCTGACAGGTGACGTTTTCCAACTGTGCCATCGGATAATCGGGTGAACGGAGGGACGGCTGTGGACCCAGAAGTGGCCTTGCTCGCACAGAGCGCGGGGACCACCTTGGTCGCGTTGATGGCGACCGATGCCTGGCATCGTGCGCGGGACGGGATCACACAGCTCTGGCGCCGGACGCAACCCGAGCGCGCCGAGACCGTCGCCGCCGAGTTGGAGGCCGGTCGTGAGGACGTGCTGGCCGCCGCGGCGGCGGACGACCAGGAGACCCTGGACGAACTGCGCCTTCAGTGGCAGGGGTTGGTGCGGCGGCTGCTCGTCGCCCGGCCCGCCGCCATCGGGGAACTGCGCGCGCTGCTGGACCAACTCGATCCCGGTGGTTCGGCCGCCCGGCAGATCACCCAGCACGCCACCGCGTCCGGTCAGGCCCGGGTCTACCAAGCCGGACGTGACCAGCACATCGCCGAACGATGACGGGCGGGACGGACGGCCACGCCGAGGACCAGGGACGCGTCTACCAGTCGTCGGGCGACCAGCACATCAGCGAACACCACCACTACGGCGGTGACGGGCCGGAGCACGGCGGACCGGACTCGGTGCGACGCCCGGCCGTCGGCCGGCCCCCCGTAGCGCTCCGCGACCGCAGCGACGTGATGGAACGCCTGCGGGCGAGCGTCGAGGCGGAGCGCGGCGGCCAGGTCTACGTGCTGTACGGCATGGGCGGCTCGGGCAAGACGGCGGTCGCCTGCACCCTGTTCCAGGAAGTCACCGGAGAACAGGGCCGGGTGGGCCTGTGGGTCAACGCCTCCGACCGTGCGAGCCTGCGCGCCGGCATGCTCGCCGTCGCCGCCGACCGAGGAGCGGGCGACGGCGAACTGCTCGCCGCACGCAACGGCCTCAGACCTGCCGCCGATCTCGCCTGGACGTATCTCGACCGTTCCGCCGAACCCTGGTTACTGGTCCTGGACAACACCGACGAGCCGGAGATCCTGCGGGACGGCGACTGGCTGCGCACCAGCCCGCGCGGCATCGTCCTGGTGACCACACGGCGGGCGGCGGCCCGGTGGTGGCCGGGCGCCGAGCTGCAGTACATCGGCGTACTGCCCCGAGAGGACGCCGCGCTCGTGCTGCGCGATCTCGCACCGGACAGCGGTACGACGGAGCAGGCGGCGCGGGTCGCGGACCGGCTCGGGCGGCTGCCCCTCGCCCTCACCCTGGCGGGCGGCTTCCTCTCCCACCAGGTCATCGACCCCTGGACGATGGACGCCTACGGGGACCAGCTCGACGGAGACGAACGGGTCCAGCTGATCGACCGGGGAGCCGACGCGCTGTCCGAAGCGGACCCTCGCCATCTGGTCGGCCTGACCTGGCAGCTGACCCTCGACGCGTTCGAAGTGCGCGGGCTGCCCGAAGCGGCGGCCCTGCTCAGACTGCTGGCCCGGTTCGCCGCCGAGCCGCTGCCGCTGACCCTGCTCAACCACGCCGACATCGGCGCCGTACTGCCTCGTGCCCGAACCGAGACAGGCCTCAGAGCCCTCCTCGACCAGTCGCTGTCCGAACTGGTCGACGCCGCCGGCGCGCGCTGCGTACAGAGTCACGGCATCCTGCTCGACAGCGTCTCGGCGGCGACCCCCGCGGATATGGTGCCCGCCCTCGACACGACAGCCGTCCGGCTGCTCGACGCGGCCGTGCCCGGCGTACCCGACGCGGGTCCGTACGATCCGCGACTGCGCCTGCTGGTACCTCACGCGCTGGCCCTGCTGGGGCACATCCGCGGGCCGTCCGCCGCCGACGCCCTGGCCGTCGCGACGCGGCTGTCGGTCGCCCTGCACCGGACCGGTGACTACCTCTCCGCCTGGGAGACCGCCCGAAGCGCGGCGGACCTCGCACAGCGACTCCTCGGCGCGGACCACCGTACGGTCCTCGCCGCCCGCTCCAGGGCGGGGCGGGCACTGTTCCGGCTGGGCAGGTACGCCGAAGCCGAAGCGGCGCTCCGCGCGGTCCGGGACGTGCAGGAGCGCCTGTTCGGCGCCGACGACTCCGACACCACGGACAGCGGCTACGGACTCCAGCTCGTGCTGGCGAACCTCGGCAGACGCGAGGAATCCGTCGCGCTGCTCCGCGACACCGTCGCCGGGCGGCGCTCAGCGCTGGGCCCCACGCATCCGCTGACCCTGCGGGCCCGCGCCAGCCTGCTGGAGATGCTGCCCGCCGCCGAAGTGGTCACCGAGGAAGGCGGCGCACTGCTCACACTGCCGTCGGAATGCGATCGGTCCCTCGGCCCCGACCACACCGTGACACTGGGCGCCCGGCACAACCACGCGTGGGCGCTGTACCTCCTGGGCCGCTTCGACGAGGCCGACCGTGAGATCCGGCGGGTCGCCGAGACGTATGTGCGGCGCTTCGGGCCCGAGTACCCGATCGTGCTCGCCGCCCGGCAACTCCTCTCCCGGACCCGGGCCGCGCTCGGACACGTGGAGGAGGGGATCGCGCTGATGACCGACGTCGTCGAGCGGCGGGACCGCGACCTGGGCCCCGAACACCCCTTCACGGTCGCGAGCCGACAACTGCTGGACGCCTACTGGTCAGGGCGATGGCGGCCGTAGTGCTGCCGTAGTGCTGACGACGGGACGGGAGCGGCCCGCGCGGACCGTGCGCGCGGGTATACGGCACGGGGTCGATGGGAGTACCGATGTAGGGTGCTATGCGCAGGCCGTACGGGTGACGTTCAGTACGAGGGGGACGAAGAGTGCCGACGCCGCGAACCCGTCCGACCTGACCCGGCCGACGCCGTGAGCGTCGTTCCCGTCCGGTCACCGCATGACCGGTTCCGTCCTCGCCACCGGCCAGGACAGCCGGCCCGCCGCACCGGCCATCCGTGCCCCTGAGCCCCGCCCCACCCCTCGGACCGGCCTCGGGCCTCGGCGGCGGACCCCGCACGACACCGAGTACGAGCAGCAGCACCGACCACCGTCAGGGAGAGCGAGACCCTCAATGGCCCAGCCGCCCCTCCTCCGCGATGTCATCGACATCAAAGAGAACATCTCCACCTCGGACTTCGTGCTGTCCCTCGCCGAGGCGACGACTCCCGAAGGCGCACAGAACGCGCTCAAGGACTACGTCGTCACCGAGCGGCTGCTGGAGAACTTCGACGAGGCGCTGGCGCTCATCAAGTCCTCGCTCGACGGGCACCGTTCCAAGGCGGCCTACCTGCACGGCTCGTTCGGTTCCGGTAAGTCGCACTTCATGGCTGTGCTGTACGCGCTGCTCAGTGGTGACTCGGCCGCCCGTGCCCGTACCGAGTTCGACCCGGTGCTGACCAAGCACGAGTGGCTGACCACGGACGGCAAGAAGTTCCTGCTCGTGCCCTACCACATGCTCGGTGCGAAGGCCCTCGAACAGCGGGTGCTCGGCGGCTACGTCACGCACGTCAAGAAGCTGCGCCCGGACGCGCCGACCCCGCAGGTGTACCGGACCGACTCCCTCTTCGCCGACATCCGGGCCAACCGTGCCACCTACGGTGACGAGGCAGTCATCCGGGGCCTGGGCGGCGGCGACGCGGGCGACGGCGAAACGGACGAGTGGGGTGAGGGCTTCGGCTGGACCCCGCAGCTCCTCGACACCGCTCTCGCCGCCGAGGAGAACCACGAGGGGGGCACCCCGCTCAACCTCCGTAATCCCTCCACCCCGGCCGAGTTGCGCGCGAAGCTGGTCAATGACGCCAGCACCAACCTTTTCCCCGGCTTCGCCCAGAACGCCGTCGAGAACGAGCACGGCTTCATCTCCCTGGACGCCGGTCTGTCCGTCATCGCCGAGCACGCCAAGTCGCTCGGCTACGACGGGCTGATCCTTTTCCTGGACGAGTTGATCCTCTGGCTCGCGACCCTCATCCACGAGCAGAAGTTCGTGGCGCGCGAGGCCAGCAAGATCACGAACTTCGTGGAGGGCGGCGACGCCCGCCGCGCCATTCCCGTCGTGTCGTTCATCGCCCGTCAGCGCGACCTGCGTGAACTCGTAGGCGAAGAGGTGTCCGGCGCGGCGGAAGCCTCCATCCAGGACACCCTGAACCTGGCCTCCGGCCGCTTCGACAAGATCACCTTGGAGGACCGCAACCTCCCGCAGATCGCTCACGCGCGCATCCTCAAGGCGAAGGACGCCGAGGCGGAACGGCTCGTCGACGCGGCCTTCGAGCAGACCAAGCGGGTCGGCACCCAGGTCTGGGACACCCTCCTCGGCTCGGAGAAGGGCACGACCGGCGCGGACGCGGAGTCGTTCCGGCTGACGTACCCGTTCTCGCCGGCGTTCATGGACACCCTCGTCCACATCTCGTCCGCGCTGCAGCGCTCCCGTACCGGTCTGAAGCTGATGGGTGAACTTCTCGCCGACCACCGGGGCGAGATCCGGCTCGGGCAGCTCATCCCCGTCGGCGACCTCTACCCGGTGATCGCCAAGGGCGGCGACAAGCCGTTCACCGACAGCCTGAAGGTCGTCTTCGAGGCCGCCGACAAGCTGTACAAAACCAAGCTGCGGCCCTATCTGCTCAGTTCGTACGACATCACCGAGGACGACGTCGAGCAGTTCGTCAACCGGCCCGAGGCCATCACCGACCCGCAGCGCGCCAACCGTTGCCGCATGTTCGTCGGCGACAACCGGCTCGTGTGCACTCTGCTGCTGTCCGCGCTCGCGCCCAGCGTGCCGTCCTTGGCGGAGCTGACCGTCCGGAGGCTCGGTGCCCTCAACCACGGGTCGGTCCTCGCACCCATTCCGGGCGCCGAGGTCGGCATCATCAAAAACAAGGTCGCCGAGTGGGCGGCCCGGTTCCCCGAGATCAAGGAGACCGGCACCGACGCCAACCCCGGCGTACGGCTGGAGCTGTCCGGCGTCGACGTGGACTCCGTCATCGCCAACGCCCAGGTCAACGACAACCCCGGCAACCGGGTCGCCCTCGCGCGACGTCTGCTGTCCGAGGAACTGGGCGTCGAGCACGGGCAGTTGAGCGATCAGCTCGGCTTCGTGTGGCGCGGTACCGCCCGCACCGCCGAGATCGTGTTCGGCAACGTCGCCGACGAGGACGAGCTGCCCGACCACGACCTCATGCCCCAGGAGGACGGCCGCTGGCGTATCGCCATAGACCTCCCCTTCGACGAGGGTGAGTGGGGCCCGGTCGAGGACGTCAACCGCATCCGGCGGCTGCGCGAGCGCCAGCAGGGCGAGCGGTCCCGTATCGTCGCCTGGCTGCCCGCACACCTGTCCGCGCAGCGCTTCGCCGACTTCCGGCGTCTCGTCGTCATCGACAAGGCCCTCGCCGACGAGCACCGCTTCGACACCCAGTACGCCGGCCACCTCAACGCCGACAACCGCAGCCGCGCCAGGGGCCTCCTCGAAACCCAGCGCGAGGCTCTGCTCAAGCAGGTCAAGGGCGCCTTCAAGCAGGCGTACGGGCTCGCCCAGAAGCAGGCCGCCGACGTCGTGCCCGACTTCGACGACCACCTCGTCCCGTTGCCCGATGTCGACGGCCTCACCCTGTCCTTCGGGCAGAGCCTGCACGACGGCATCCGGCACGTCGCGGGCAAGCTGCTCGTCCACCAGTACCCGGCGCACCCCGACCTCGACCCCGACGGCACCGGCACCGCCGTCAAGTCGATCGACACCAAGAAGGTGTTCACCCACGTCCGGTCCGCCGCGGAAGCGCGTGACGGGCGGGTGGAGGTCCCGGCCGTCGACCGCAAGCTCATGCAGCGGATCGCCGGGCCCCTGCGCCTCGGGCAGCAGAAGGAGGCGTACTTCGAGC
Organism: Streptomyces sp. NPDC020898; assembly: GCF_044333925.1. NCBI lineage: Bacteria > Bacillati > Actinomycetota > Actinomycetes > Kitasatosporales > Streptomycetaceae > Streptomyces > Streptomyces sp. NPDC020898. The sequence continues at coordinate 564,283 of NZ_JBIRRV010000001.1, read as the reverse complement.
TGTCCCGCTACTGGGCCGACCACTTCCGTCAGCTCGCCAGCGCCCAGGGCGTCACCGGGGACCTGACCCTGATCACCCTGACCGACTGGACGGACAAGCCCGACCCGCGCGGTCTGCCCGACTTCCTCGCCCGGCTCGTCGTTGCCTCCTTCGCCGAGATGGACGACCGGGTGTGGGTGCGCGGCGGCACCGTACTCGACCCCGCGCCCGAACTGTCCGCGATCAAGGACCTCGACGCGCTGCGCAACCAGCCACGGCCCGCCGAAACCGACTGGGACACCGCACGGCAGCGTTTCGAGACGATCTTCGGTGCCAAGCCGCCCACCCTGTGGCGCGGTCGCATGATCAACCAGTTCGCCCGCCAGATCATCGAGGCCGCCCGCGCCCACCGGGACCACGCGGCGGACCTGGTACACCAGTTGGAGGCCCACGCCTCCTTCCTCGGCCTCGACCAGACCGCCGACACCGGACGGCTCGCCCTCGCCCGCCGCTCCCTGCAACTGCTGGACTCGCTCACGGCTGAGGCCGGCAAGGGCGCGGCCGGGGCGAAGAAGACCGTGGAGGCCCTCGCCTCCTTCGACCTGGGCGAGACCAGCGCCGACCGGTACGGGACCTCCATCAAGCAGGCCCGCGCCGTCGCGGAGGCCGTGGCCTCCGCCCCTTGGAGCACCCTGGAACTCGCCACCGGACCTGAGGGCGAGGCGCTGCTCGAGTCGCTCCGCAACGTGGCCCGGGACGACCAGCGCACCGCGGACCTGCGCGAGGCCCTCGCCCGTACCCAGCGCGAGGTCGTCGCTCTGCTGAAGCGGAACCAGGCTGCCGCCCAGCCACCCGCGCCCGTCGCGCCGCAGCCCACGGCCGACGACCTGGACCTGGGCAGGCCGACGAGCGATCCGCGGATCCCCTTCACCCCGCCGGAGACACCCACACCGGCCTCCTCCGGCAGAGGCTCCGCGCGAACGGCCGGTGGCCGCCGTACGACCGTGGCACGCGCCGCCGCCGACCTCCAGGCGGAACTGTCCGAACTGGCCGCCCGCCACCCTGACGCGACCATCGAGATCACCTGGAAGGTCGTCGAATGACGGACACCGTCGCCGCCGCTCCAGGCGCCGTCCGGCTGAACACCGCGACCGTCACCCAGTACCTGTCCTCGCAGACCTCCCTCGCCGCCTCCCTGAACGGAGACGGCGGGGGCAGGCGCCGGGTCGTGCTGCTGCGGTCCGCGCCCCAGTGGGACGGGCCCGCCGAACCCGTATGGGGCGAGGGCCGGACAGCCGGCGTCGCGGTGGCGCCCTCACCGCTCGCCGTCCACGAACTCATCCTCGACCACCTGGCGGGCCGGCGCCCCGGCCCCGCCGTCCTGGTCGTCCTCACCGACCGGGAGCAGAACGAACTCGACCCTGCGATCAGCGCACGCGTCCACAAGAAGCACATCGACATGGTCGACAGCTGGGAAGTCGTGCGGGAGGCGTTCGGCGCCCGGCAGATCGACCCGCGCCTGAAGGATGTCAACTGGGCCGCCGAAGCCCTGCTCGACGCCACCCCGCCCGGTGGCTGGCCGCCCGTGCCCGGCGGCTGGCTGTCCCGGCAGTACGCCCTCACGGCACTCGCCCAGCGCCGCCTGCGCCTGGGCCGCTACGACACCGAGGGCAGCACGCGGCGCCCCGGCGACGACCGGCTCGACGCGCAGACCCTGCTGCACTGGTCGACCCGGCCCGGAGCCCCCGAGCGGCTGCTGGGCCTGCGGGGTCCCGAGCGCGCCGGCCTGACCGCCTTCCTCGGCGAGGAGGACCAGGCCGGTCTCGCCGGACACGCTCTGCTCGCTCTCGTCGACGCCGAGCGCGGCGCGGACGCCGCCGCCTTCGGCCTCGTGTGCGAGGCCCTGTGGCAGCACGCCGAGCCCGCCCCCGAGACGTATCAGGCCCGGGGGCGGGCCGAACGCTACTTCGGCGACCAGCCCCCAGCCGTCGGCGAACAACTCGATGCCCTGGTGGGCGTCTTCGGCCGGTCCGCCGAGGAATACGTGAGCACGCTGCTGACGGCCGGACACCGGGGCGGCGGCGCCGACGCCGACCAGGCCCGCGAGGCGCGCCGCACCAGCGGAATCGTGCTCGACCGGGCTGCCGCGCTGGCCCGCCAGTTCGGCGCGGAGGCGGCCGTCGCGGCGAGCCCCGTCCTGCGCGGCGGACTGGAAGCCCGGTTCACCGCCGTCGGCCATGCCCTCGCGGCGGGCGACACGGCCGCGGTCACGGAGGCCGTCCGACGGCTCGCGGACCACCGGCTCGCCACCGACCCGGAAGAGTCCGCCCGCATCGAACGTGCCCGCATGGGGCAGCGCCTCGCCCTCTGGCTGGCCACCGACCCGTCCGCCGACGCACCCACCGTCGCCGCCGCCATACAGCGGCACGTCACCGAGACCGGCTGGGCCGACCTCGCCCTGGAACACATCGAGGCCGGCGGCGACCCGGACTCCGTTCTCAAGACCGCCTACGACACGCTCGGCACGCGCGTCAGGGACCGGCGGCGGCAGATCGACGCGTCCTTCGCGCGCTCGCTGGCCGGCTGGACGCGAGACGGCACCCGGCCCGGCGGCATGCTCACCGTCGAGACCTTCCTCGACCGGGTGGTCGGGCCCGTCGTCCGGCGCGGGGAGGAGCGGCGGGTGCTGCTGCTCGTGCTCGACGGCATGAGCGTGGCCATAGCGAACGAACTCGGCGAGGAACTGCGCCGCTCCTGGGCGGAGTTCGACCCGCTGGCCGAGGACACTCCGCGTCGGCGGGCGATGGCCGCCGCCCTCCCCACCGTGACGGCCGTGTCCCGGACATCGCTCTTCGCGGGCACCCTGATGAAGGGCACCCAGGCCGACGAGAAGAGGCTCTTCCCCACGCTGAAGCTGTGGAGCGGGGCACCGGCCGCCGTCTTCCACAAGGACGACCTGCGCACCGAGACGGCAGGCGACGCCTTGGGCCCGGCTCTCACGGATGCCCTCAACGACGGCAGGACGCACGTCGCCGTCGTCCTCAACGCCATCGACGACCGGCTCGCCAAGGAACAGAAACTCGGCGACGGGGCATGGCGAGTCGACGAAGTGCCCGGCCTGCGCGACCTGTTGCGAGTGGCGGCGGAACAAGGCATGGCCGTCATCGTCACCAGCGACCATGGCCACGTCGTCGACCGGCACGGCGCGAAGGCCGACGCCGCCACCGAGCCCGCGTCCGCGCGGCACCGCCTGCCCGGCGGCGGCCCGCTCGGCGAACGGGAGATCGCCCTTTCCGGGCCGCGCGTGGTCTGGCCCGAGCCCGACGCGTCCATCGTCGCGCTCTGGGACGCGGACTCCCGCTACACCGCCCTCAAGGCCGGCTATCACGGCGGAGCCTCCCTCGCCGAGTTCACCATTCCGGTGCTCGCCTTCCTGCGGTTCGGGGCGGAACCTCCGAAGGGTTGGCGGGAGCTGGGCGACCAGCGGCCGGTCTGGTGGGCTCTGGAGGAGGCCGGGAGGCCGGTGCCGGAGGAGCGTACGGCTCAGGCGGGCGGCATGGCTCCAGCAGCCGCCCCCAAGAAGCCGACTGCGAAGACCCAGAAGCAGCAGGCGGAACTCGCCCGGACGCACGAGGCTCTCTTCGACGTCGAGTTGACCGCCGGGGGCGACGACGCGCTGCTCACACCTACCCTCGTCTCCCGGACCGAGGCGCTCGTCACGGCGCTGCTCGACTCGCAGACGTATCTGGTGCAGCTCGACGGTCTGGCCCGCAAGCCGCAGCAGGAGCAGGTCCATAAGGCCCTCGCCGCCCTGCTCGACGCGGGCGGCACCCTGCCCGTGACCGCGCTCGCCCAGCGCGCGGGCATGCCCACCACCCGTGGCGACGGCTTCGCGGCGGTCCTGCGGCAGCTCCTCAACTACGACGGCGTACAGGTGCTGGAGACCCTGCCGGACGGACGCACGCTACGGCTCCATGAGGGGCTGCTCCGCGAGCAGTTCGCCCTCGGGGCGCACTGACAGCGGTCGGGGTGCCTCTGGCGTTCGCCTGAAGGCACCCCGAGCTGTGTGTTCGCTGCTCGCGGATCGCTGTTCCCAGGCAGAAGTCTCACGCGCGTAGGCGGTGAACATGGCTTCGAGCCCGGGCATGAACGGTGCCGGGTGCGACGACGATCTCGACGCAGTGGGCGCCACTCGTACCTCTGGAGCTGCTGGGCTGCAGCGAGCCCGTGGGCCTGCCGCGCGCTCCGCACGCGGTCATCCTGCGGGCCCAATGTCAGTGCGGATCAATACAGTTGTTCCGCCGGCGTGCGCCCGTGCGACCGGTTCCGTTCTCGAAGGAGCTCCTCAGGTGACTATACGAAGACGTGCGGCGGGTGCCGCGCTGGTCTTAGCGGCCGCGTCGTTCAATCTGCTCGGTGCCCCCGGCACGGCAGCGGCACAGTCCCAGGGCGGCATCGTCCTGCCCGTACGGTCGCACTGGCAGACCCTCGCCGACAGCCGCCATGTGTATGTCAGCTCGCCCGGCGACGACGCGGTGCTGGCCACCGATCACGACGGGCAGGCCGTGAAGAAGGTGGAGGGTCTCGACGGGGCGCGGGGCATGGCCGAGTCGGCCGACGAGTCGACCCTGTACGTGGCGCTCCCGGACGCTGACGCGATCTCCGTCATCGACACCGCGACCTTGACCGAGACGCGGCGCATCTCCACCGGGACCGACACCGAACCGGAGAGCGTCGCCCTCGCCGGCGACCGGCTGTTCTTCGGCTACCAGGCCACCGTCTTCGACGCCGGCATCGGGTCGGTCGGCATCGCCGAGGCGAGCCCGACCGTCCGCCTGGACGACAACCCCGTCTGGTACGGCAAGCCGCGGCTCGCCTCGTCGTCGGGCGCGCCCGACCGGCTCGTCGCCGCGGAGAGCCAGGGCGCGGCGGGCATGCGTGTGTACGACGTGGGCTCCGGCACGCTTCAGGAGACCGCCTACAGCGACGCCATCGGCGGTGTCGAGGACGTGGTGGTGACGCCGGACGGCAGCAGTGTGATCACCGCGTACGGCTCCAACTACTACCACCAGCGGTGGCGCCTGTCGGACCTGACGGAGGAGGCCCAGTACGACACGGGCCCCTACCCCAACTCCGTCGCTGTCGACTCCCATGGCACGGTCGCCGCGGGGATCGTGGCGGGAGGGGACTGGGACGTCTACCTCTACCGCCAGGGAGAGACCACCCCATACCGCACGGTCGCGTTGTCGTGGCCGTACATGGATCTGCTTCGCCGGGGCGTGGCCTGGGCGCCCGACGGCAACCGGCTGTTCGCCACCCGCTTCCCCTACTCGGGCGAGGTCATCCTCGACATCGTCACCGACGTCGCCAAGGCATCCAGCACGATCACTCTGTCCGCCCCGCCGACGAACCCCGTCGGCACGCCGGTCACCGTGACGGGAAAACTGACCTCCCTGATCCACTTCCCCAAGCACAGAACGGTCACGGTGACGCGAAACGGCGTGGAGCTGCCGGATGTGAAGGTCGCACGGGACGGCACCTTCCACTTCAGTGACACCCCGCCTGACTGGAACACGTATCCCCAGTACACGGTCACCTACGCGGGCGACGCCACGCATGTGCCCGGCACGGCGACCGTCATGGTCGAGTTCGTCAGCTGACCGGGCCGGGCAGTTTGCCGACCCCGTCACAAAGGGCCGGTGTCCCGTAGGACACCGGCCCCACACCGCGCCGGCGTACCGGACGTCGTGGCCAAGTACCCCTTATCTCTTGTCGGTTGTCGGTCCAACCTGACACTCACCTCCCGAGACCGCCACCCATCGCCTCAGGCCACGAACGCCCGCAGCAGCTTTGCGAACGTCGTCAGTTCGTCGAGCAACTCCTGCGGAAGCGGCTTCTCGTCGAAGTGCGCGATCCGGTTGCGGATGTCCTTCACCTGCTTCAGACGGCCGATGAACTGCTCCCTGGGCATGTTGGGCCACTTGAGGGCTTCCCAGTTGGCGTCGGCGGCTTCGGCCAGCGACGTCTTCGTCTGGTCGCCGTCCAGAAGCTTCAGATAGTCGCCGAACATGAGGTCGGAGACCTGGCCGGTGCGGTGCTCGGCCTTCTTGTTCGTCTGAACGGCCTTGATGGTCTCCTCGTCCAGTGCCGCGCCCAGGCAACGGCGCAGCAGGGACTCGATCTCGCCGACGATGAAGAAGGGCCGTGCCGCTCCCTCGAAGCGGTCCGTGACGTCCGCTGCGCTGACGATGCCGGAGAGGCAGCCGTCGTCGCCCCGGACCAGGAGGTAGCCGTGTTCGCGGATGACCGGCAGGGCGGAGAAGAACTCCTGGCGGGTGTCGGCGACCGGAAGGGAGTCCTTCTCCATCGCGTTGTCCAGCGTGGGCTGCTTGCCCGCCTCGTACATCTTGGCGACGGATCCCCAGGTGACCACCCCGTGGATCTGCGCCATGCCGGTGGTCACCGGGACCTGCGCGAGGCCCTTCGTGCGCATCAGGAACGTGGTCTGCGCCAGGGGCGTACCGGGACCGACGGACACCAGACCGCGCCGCGCCGACGGGATGTCTCCGAGCAGCAGACGCTGCGGCAGGGCGGCCGAAGGCAGGGCCTCGTCCGTTTCGTCCTCCTCCACGTCCGCGGGAGCGGCCTGCGCGGGGACGGACGCGAGCGGCACCACTTCGACGTTGCTGCGCTGACCGCAGACGGCGAAGTCCGGCAGCGTCGTCAGCCCGGCGTCCGTGAGCGCCTGCGAGATGCGGTGCACCGTCCGGTGGTCGCGGACCCTGACCCGGAAAAGATCCAGAATGTCCTGCACGGGCACGGTCCTGCCCTTGAGCGCGGCGAGGTCCTGACCGCTCGGTGCGGTCGTCATCGGGCGTCGCCCTCCGCGAGGTCACGGAGCATGGTCCTCTTGCCCATGGCGGAGTGCACGAGATCCTGCAACTGCTTGGAACGGTCGTTGTAGAACCGTTCGTAGTCGTTGTCGCGGAGTGCTTCCGGATCGATGAGGTGGGTGGCGAGCACATCGTCGAACCACTCGGGGCGCATGTCGGAGGCGGCGACCATCGTGGACAGGTAGGACGCCGGCGCCCCGGTCATGTCCATCGCCGCGCGGTAGGACAGCGGGGTCTTGTTCACGATGGAGTTCGTGGGCAGGTCCTGGCTGTTGCCCCGCCGGAACCAGGTCTTGGGGAAGATCTGCCGGACGTCCACGCTGTACTCGTCCAGCCTGCCGGGCTTGAGCGGGCTGTCCGTGTGGTGCCAGTCCACCGCCCCCTGCTTGATCAGCAGGGCGTAGATGCCCTTGTAGGCGGCGCTGTTGCGGGTGGTGAGGCTGTCGAGGCGGTCGGCGAAGAAGAACGCGTCCGCGACGGTGTCGGGCGCCCGGTCGTCCTGCGCGATCCAGGGGACGAGCTGCTCGACGTCACGGGTGAAGCGGGTCTCGGTGGAGCCGCCGTACATCTCGCCGAGGACCCCGCACCAGTACCACTGCTCGGTCTTCTCCTCCGCTCCCAGGCCGTCCAGCGCCGTGTCGAGGATGGCACGGACGGCCGCGAGCGGGACGAGCTGCGTCTTGTACGGCAGGTCGCTCGGGCGGACGATGCACTGCCGTTCCAGGAAGTCGCCCACCCAGGCGAAGGCGTCAGCGAGTTTCGGCGCCAGCCGGACGAAGTCGGCCAGCGGGAGGTCCAGCAGATCCCGGCGCTTGCACGACACCGTCGCCCCCCTGCCCGACTGCTTCCGCTCCCAGGTGCGTACCAGGGCGATGGCCTGCAGGAAGTCGATGCTGCTCAGCCCGTTCTCGAGGCCGCTGTCCAGACGGCCGAAGACCGGGTACTTGGCTGCCAGCCCCTGCTTGATCTCCTGCCACACTTTGGGGAGTTGGTAGTAGTCCCCGCTCTGGTCCACGTAGTCGCGGTCCCCGGCGTAGGTCGCGGTGAGCAGTTCGAAGACGTTCAGAGGTACGCCGCCCGTATTGACCCGCTCGAAGACCGCGCACACGGCGTCCATGGAGGTGGTGGCGGCCAGCCGGATCATCGGGACCTGGAAGGCGCGGACCTGCTGGAGGACCAACTCGTCGAACTGCCCCCACAGGTTCCAGTTCCGGTCCTCGTCCGCCTTGACGTACGACATCATCCACTGGTTCACACGCTGGGCGTCGAAAACGAGATGCAGAGGGAAGAGACCGGCCGCGCACTCGTTCTCCGTGGTGCTCAGATCCAGCACCACCGTACGGTTGAAGTCGGTGCGGAGAACCTTGTCCGCCGGGACGGACAGGATGGCTTCGTCGCGATCCGCACCCGGGCCCACGGCCTTCTCGATGTCGACGTAGTACCACCGCTCGATGGGCTTGTTACGGGCGTCCGCCGTCTCCACCGGGGCATCCAGCCACAGGGCCTGGAAGAGGGAGGTGAGACGCTGCTGACCGTCGAGCAGGAGGAGGTCCGCGGCCGGATCCCCGTCCGGGCGTGCCCCGGTGAGCGTCCGGGAACGGAATCGGGTGGCGCCGCCGGTCTGCAGCGTCATCACCACGCCGAGCGGATAGTCCAACGTCACCGTCGCGATGATCGCGCGGATCCGATCGTCGTCCCACTTCCAGTTGCGCTGGAAGTCGGGCAACTGTAAGGAGCCTGACGCCACATCCGCTAGTACGTCCTTCAGCTTCACATTGTCGAGTGCCGCCACGTTCGTCCCACTCCCACCCTGCCGAATGTACGGAGAGTGATTCCAGCAGCGTATCCGGGTGACCGTCAACCGATTCAACGAAGTAGGCGCCCCGCCACGGTGCCCGCGTGCAGCGCGGACCGATCCGCGGCCGCCATCCGGCCTCCGTACGGGCGTGCCCGTGGAAATGGAAGACTGACTCCTGTGAGCACCACCGGATCCCAGCGCCCCGCCCAGGTGAGCGCCGCCCGCCGCCGTACCGTCATCGACGCGCTGCGACGCGGTGCCGTGCCCGACAGCGGCCTCGACCTGCTGGCCACCGGACTCGACCGGTTCGAAACGGCCCTGGACGCGGAACTGGACTCGGTGGCGTCGGGCGGGTCCGTGTTCAAGGCCGTGCGGGGCGAGTACGGGTCAGGCAAGACGTTCTTCACCCGCTGGCTGGGGGAGCGGGCCAAGCGTCGCAACTTCGCAGTGGCCGAGATCCAGATCTCGGAGAACGAGACACCACTGCACAGGCTGGAGACGGTCTACCGGCGGCTCACCGAGCGCCTCACCACCTCCAGCTTCCCTGCGAGCGCCCTCCGGCCCGTCGTCGATGCCTGGTTCTACGCCCTGGAGGAGGACGCACTCGCCGCAGGTGCGACCGAGGACGATCTTCCGGGCGAGGTGGAGAAGCTGCTCGTCGCACGGCTCGCCGAGGTCTCCCGGCACGCACCGTCGTTCGCCACCGCTCTGCGCGGCTACCGCGCCGCCCTCGCGGACGGCGACGAGGCGACCGCGGCGGCCGTCCTGGCGTGGCTCGGCGGCCAGCCGCACGTGGCGGCCTCCGCCCGCCGATCTGCCGGGGTGCGCGGCGACCTCGACCACTTCGGTGCGCTCGGGTTCCTGCAGGGGCTACTCACTGTGTTGCGCGACTCCGGGCACAACGGGCTGTTCGTCGTCCTCGACGAGGTGGAGACGCTGCAGCGGGTCCGGTCGGACGCCCGCGACAAGGCACTCAACGCGCTGCGGCAGCTCATCGACGAGGTGCACTCGGGCCGCTTCCCCGGGCTCTACCTGGTCATCACGGGGACCCCGGCCTTCTACGACGGTCAGCAGGGTGTGCAGCGTCTTGCGCCGCTCGCTCAGCGGCTGGCCACCGACTTCACCACCGACCCGCGCTTCGACAACCCTCGCGCCGTGCAGATCAGGCTTCCCGGCTTCAACCAGGAGTCCCTGGTCGGACTCGGCCTCACCATCCGTGACCTGTACGCCGATGCCGCAGAGGCACCCGACCGTGTGCGGAAGGTCGTCGACGACGTGTATGTCGCGGACCTCGCGGTGGCCGTCGGCGGGGCGCTGGGCGGGAAGGTCGGAGTGGCTCCCCGGCTGTTCCTGAAGAAACTCGTCGGGGACGTACTCGACCGCGTGGACCAGTTCGACGACTTCGACCCCCGGCAGCACTACCGGCTCACCGTCGTCGGCAGCGAACTCACCGATGTGGAGCGGAATCTGGCCGCCACGGTCTCCGGAGAGTCCGCGTCGGCCGATGACATCGACCTGGAGCTGTGATGGCGGACGCGGGACTCCCGGCCGGGAAAGACCCGGGGGACGAGGACGTCGACGTGCTGGACCGACTCGACCCCGTCGTCCTGCATCACATCGTCAACACCCTCGGCTGGCCCGATCTGCGCCCCCTGCAACGCGCGGCGATCACGCCGCTCATGGAGGGACAGGACGCCGTACTGCTGGCTCCGACGGCTGGGGGCAAGACCGAGGCGGCCTGCTTCCCCCTGCTGTCGGCGATGGCAGAGCAGAAGTGGACCGGCACATCCGTGCTGTACCTGTGCCCGCTCAAGGCACTCCTCAACAACCTGGTCGTCCGCGTCGACGCGTACGCCCAGTGGCTGGGGCGACGCGCTGAACTCTGGCACGGTGACACCAAGGAATCGCAACGCCGGCGCATCCGGGCCGAGGCACCGGACATCCTGCTGACCACGCCCGAGTCGCTCGAAGCGATGCTGATCGGCGTCAAGACCGACCACGCCCGCCTTCTGGGGAGTGTGCGAGCCGTCGTCGTCGACGAAGTGCACGCGTTCGCGGGGGATGACCGGGGATGGCACCTGCTCGCCGTGCTCGAACGGTTGGAGCGGGTCACCGGACGGCCTATTCAGCGCGTTGGACTCTCAGCGACCGTCGGCAACCCGGCCGAGCTGCTGCACTGGCTGCAAGGCGCGGGAGTCGGCAGCCGCAACGGTCAGGTCGTCGCCCCTGGAGTGCACCTGCCGGCCACCGACGGCAGCGGACGCGGTGACATGGCGATCCCCGAGGCGTCCCCCCGGCCTGCGGGCGAAGTGGAACTCGACTACGTCGGCTCCCTCGACAACGCGGCCAAACTCATCGCGGCGCTGCACAGAGGCGAGAAGCGGCTCGTCTTCTGCGACTCGCGCCGCCAGGTCGAGGAGTTGGGCGCGGCGCTCCGCGCGCGCGAGGTGACCGTCTTCCTGTCCCACGCCTCTCTCTCCGTCGATGAACGCACCCGTTCCGAGCAGGCGTTCGCGGAGGCCCGTGACTGCGTCATCGTCTCCACGTCAACCCTCGAGCTCGGCATTGACGTCGGTGACCTGGACCGCGTCATCCAGATCGACTCACCGGCCTCCGTCGCCTCGTTCCTGCAGCGCATCGGCCGCACCGGGCGGCGTTCCGGCACCGTGCGGAACTGTCTGTTCCTCACCACCCGCAAGGACACACTGCTGCAGGCGGCGGGCCTGCTGTTGCTGTGGTCGCGCGGCTGGGTGGAACCGGTCCTCCCTCCGCCGGAGCCGCGCCACCTGGTGGCCCAGCAACTGCTTGCCGTCACCCTGCAACAGCACAAGCTCGGCGACCAGTTGTGGGACCGGCAGTGGAACGGCCTCGCCCCCTTCGACAAGTCGGCAGCCCCCATCCTGCGGTTCCTCACCGATGAGGGCTACCTCGACAGTGACGGTGGGATGTTGTTCATCGGTCCCGAGGCGGAACGCCGCTTCGGGAAACGGCACTTCATCGAACTCACCGCCTCCTTCACCGCGCCGCCGCAGTTCACCGTCCTGTCCGGACGCACGGAGATCGGCCGCACCGACCCGAGCGTGCTCACCGAGGAACGCCCCGGCCCCAGGCGGTTGCTGCTCGGTGGACGCAGTTGGCAGGTCACGTACATCGACTGGCTGCGCAAACGCGTCTTCGTCGAGCCGGCCGACGGCGGCGGAATCGCCAAGTGGATGAACGGTGGCGTCGTCGGACTGTCGTACGCGCTGACGCGCGCCATGCGCGAGGCGCTGCTCGGTGCGAACCCGCCCGTATCCCTCACCCGTCGGGCGGAGGCATGCCTGGCCGAACAGCGCGAGAGCGACGCACCCGACACCGTGCTCCCGGGAGGCACTTTGATCACGCGCGTCGGCTCCGATGTCCGTTGGTGGACCTGGGCCGGATACCGCGCCAACGCCACCCTGGCAGCCACGCTCCAGTCGGTCACCGACCCTCTGCAACGACCCACCGACAGCTGGCTGCGCCTGCGAGAGAACCTCACCCCGGCCGACTGGCGTGCCGCCCGTGACAACGTCGGCGAGAACCTCGTCCTGCCTGACGTGGACCGCCGGGCCGTACGCGGCCTGAAGTTCTCCGCCGCCCTCCCGGAACGCCTAGCCGTAGCCACGGTGGCGGCCCGCTTGGCCGACTTCGAGAGCGCCGGCTTGGTGCTGGGCGAACCGGCGCGCTTTCAGTACGACGGCTGAAGCGGAAAAGCCGATAAGTCTGCTTCAGACGGACGCCAAGGGTTACGCCCGACCCAACTGCTCCGTCACCACTTGGTGCGCCCGCCGCCCAGTAGGTGCGTGAAGCCCGCGCGGGTCACCACGGCGCCGTCGCCGCCGAACTCAACAAGCGCCCACGCAAAACGCTCGGCTGGGAAACCCCAGCCGAGCGCCTGTCCAAACTGCCGGCACACGAGTCAGTAGGGCTCTATGCCCGGCACCGAGCCAGGTCGAGTGCCACTGCCAACCGCCGCTTACTTCCCGAGGTCGTGCTGCCGCTGCTCCAGGCACCTCAGCCACAGCGCGTGAGCCGCTCGCGCCTCCCGCAGCGCCTCCTGTGCGAACCGCTCGTCCGCGAAGCCGGTCTTCGCGGCCCGCTGTACGACGGCGACCAGATGTTCGGCCACGGCCGAGAGGCGCTCCCTGTGCGCTTCTTCCAGCTGTGGTGCGAGCTCCGTACCGCGGTTGGCCATCGCCAGAAGATCGACGTACTCCGCATCGTCGCCGTACGTGGATGGCACCACGCGCAGATCGGTCTCGCGAAGCCGGGACACGTCAGCCGGCGACGCGTCGTCCTCGACGGCTGACTCCCGGTCCAGAATCCGGTTCAGCAGATGCAGCGTCGCAACTGTCTGTCGTACTTCCCGGGCGATCACGTCGAGCGCTGTCAGTTCCGCCAAGACCTCTTGCCGGGCCTCCCGCGTGAGCAGTTGCCGCAGGCGGCCCGCGGCGTCCTCGCCGCGGGCACCGGCTTCGTCGATAACGCTGTCGCAGACGTTCAGTTCGGCGAACGCCCGCTCCGCAGTTTTGATCGAGGCCCTCAGCATGCCCGCCGTGTCCTCCTCGAAGAGGCCCACCGCACCTCGTAGATCGGCCACCGTGATGGGCACCGCTTCCAGTAAGTCCTCGATGCGAGGCCTGCCGACGGGCAGCCTGCTGTCCATGCTCTGTCTCCTAGTTCATGCGGCCACCCATGAGACGCGGCCGGAAATGCGCGAAGCGTGAACATCGCGTGTCACGTGCACATCAGAATATGTGTGTGATCACACACGACACCGGCTTCGTCTACGTCATGCGGCGAAGATCTCCAGCCACGAGGGCGTACCACTGCCGTTCGAGGTTGTCTTCCGGGCTCTCACCATGCGTTGGCCCAAGGTTGAGGAGCTCGTCCATCAACATCCGGGCGCACAACGGGTCAACCCGCGCCGGGAGTACTTCTCCGTGTCCGTGGACAACGCTGTGGAGACCGTTCGTGAGTGCGTTCTCGAGGCGAACGGGAACGAGGCCTGGGAGGTCGGAAAGATCCATCCCATCGGCGGTGAGGACCGCATCGCGCTCTCCCTGGAGGCGGGCGAGGTCTTCGTCCTACTGGCTCAGCCGTCTCTGTTCGGCGGGGGCGGGTGGGAGCCGCTCGACCTGTGGCAGGCGCACGCGGACGGCGACCAGTTGGAGATCTATGCTGCGGACGGGCCGGACGAGACAGCCGGGTTCAGCGACGGTGACGTCGGTGGTGACGACGACCCGGTGCCCCATCTCGATGCTGCGGGCAACGTCGTCAACGGGGTGCTCATCGGCCGTGAGCGTCTCGCGCCAGGTGACCGCATCCTGTGGATGAGGGACGGGGAGCAGCCGGGGGCGTGCAGAGGCGTGCTCTTCGAGGCGCGGGAGTACTACCAGGCCGCGTGCCGCACTTGGAACCCACAGGTGACCTCGGGCGGGATGCCCCTCATCCTCAACTACCTCGAACGCGACCCTTCGCCCGCCATGGTCACTGTCTCCCAGCTCGCCCTCCGCCTTCCCGGCCCGCGCACGTGGGCACCACGCCCAACGGCCCGTGAAGAGTTGGCTTTCTCCCTCCCCGGCCCCGAACGCTGGCTCCCCCAGCTCGGGCCGAAGGGGAACCGCCCTCCCCGCCGGGGCAGGCGTTCAACCTGAACAGCGTGGCAGTCACCGCCCCCACATAGGCTGCTGCACGACGTGAGCCGCAGGACACACCAGGAGACCGATGACCGACGCATATCCCGAGCTCTACCTGAGACTGCCGAAGGGCGGGCCGGAGGCCCGGGGCCAGTTGCTGAGGGAGAAGAGCCCCAGCGGGAGCCAGAAGTTCATCATCGCGGCGGGGTCTCCGGCCCGGACCAAGGTGGTGCCCTCGTTTGCGGCGCGCAAGCCGACGTCGTACCGCACACGACAGGAACTCATTTCGCAGGGACTGCTGCGGGATTCGGCGAGGTGGCCGGGATATCTGGAGACGGCCCAGGACATCGAGTGCACCTCGCCCTCGGCCGCCGCCGAAATCCTGCGGGGCTGCAGCGTCAACGGCTGGGGCGAGTGGAAGTCGGCCGATGGCCAACCACTCGCCCACCTCGATCACATGTCGACCGCGCCCAACCGTGCCTGGTTCGTACGCGGCTCCAATGTCACCGGTGTCAGTCTTGTCCAGCGGCTGTGGCTCGCCGAGGGACTGGTCACCGTCGATGCCACCCGACTGCGCCAAGGTGTCGAACCGAACCCGGACCGGAACGCACTGCGCACCCTCATTGAGGAGGACTACGAGTCGGCGGCCACATACAGCCAGATACAGGAACTCGTCGAGGCACTCCACATCTTCCTCACCCGGATGAAGCCGGACGATACTGTGTGCACGCTCTCCGACGGGCGACTCCACGTCGGCAAGGTCACCGGAGCGGTCGAGCAGATCGCCTCCGAGGACGGGCGCTCCAATCTGCGCCGACCCGTCGACTGGCAGGACACCAGTTACGAGTGGGAGGAACTACCCGAGGAGCTTCGGCAGAAGGTGTCGGTCCACGACGTCGTCGACCTCACCGCCGTACAAGCCCTCATAGACGGGCTGGGGCTGACCGACGAGCAACTGGCCGACGAGGCCGAGGCCACCGTGAGCGACCCGAACACAGAACTGCCGGCCCAAACCGCTCGTCGGAAGCCGACACTTCCCGAACCGGACCAGGCGCTCACGGACCGCCTCAACGTGCACAATGTTTCGTGGCTGCGCGAGGTGCGCGACCTGCTGTTGGACGAGAAGCAGCTCGTGTTCTACGGGCCCCCGGGAACGGGTAAGACGCATCTCGCTCTGGAACTTGCCGAGTTCCTCGGAGGCGGCCCCGAGCAGGTCAAACTGGTGCAGTTCCACCCCTCCTACTCCTACGAGGACTTCTTCGAGGGCTACCGTCCCAAGGAAGACCCCAAGACCAAGGAGGTTGCTTTCCGCCTCACGGCCGGGCCGCTGCGCGAACTCGCGGACCGTGCCGACAAGGAGGGCAACCGGCACATCCCTCACTTCCTGATCATCGACGAGATCAACCGGGCGAACCTGGCGAAGGTCTTCGGGGAGCTGTACTTCCTGCTGGAGTATCGCCGCCAGACCTTGCAACTCACCTACTCCGGTGACGACTTCTCTCTGCCGGACAACCTCTTCATCATCGGCACGATGAACACCGCCGACCGCTCCATCGCCCTCGTGGACGCCGCCATGCGGCGCCGCTTCGCGTTCGTCGAACTCTCCCCACGCGCCGAGCCGACGAGCGGCCTGCTGCGTCGCTGGTTGAAGGAGAAGGGCAAGGAGCGGGCCGATCTGCTGGACGAGCTCAACTCCCGTATCGACGATGTCGACTTCCAGATAGGACCGGCGTACCTGATGAAGCCCGGTGTGGACAGGGAGGGTGGCCTGGAACGCACCTGGCGCACCAAGATCCTTCCGCTTCTGGAGGAACACCACTACGGAGAGGGCGTGAAAATCGAGAAGCGGTATGGGATCGCGTCCCTGCGCGCGGCGCTGGCGGCCCGCAGAGACGAGCCCGTCGCGTGAGTGCCGTTGCCGGACCCGTCGAACTCATCGAGCATGCTCGGGCGGTGAGCCGTCCCCTTCCCGATGCGGTGGGCCGGGCCATCGCCGCTTTGCGCATCGTCGATGCCGCGCCCGATCCATACGTGGCCGATCACTGGGTCCTGAAGGCGGGCAGCAAAGTGGGTGCCGTCTCCGTGGCTGTACCCGGCGCGGAGCCGGTCACAGTACGGGTCACCCCCAAGGTGCCGATGGCCCGGCTGTTTTTCCTGCTGGGCTACAGCATCGATCCCCGCAGCTGGCGGGACGGTCAGGTGGACGTGGCCGAACACCGGGGTGTTGCCCGCGCTGGCGCACGCGTTTGAGCGCCAGGTGGAGCGCGCGATCCGAGCAGGATTGCTCCAGGGATACCGGACGACCGAGGACATCGCTCTCGTCGTCCGAGGCCGCATCCGCGAGGCGGAGCAGGTCCGCAGACGGTTCGGCGCAGCGCTGCCCGTCGAGATCGCGTACGACGAGTTCACCACCGACACCCCCGAAAACCGGCTGCTGCGTGCCGCCACCGAACGGCTCCTATGCCTGCCGGGAGTTCCGCGCCCCGTCCGGGTCCGGCTGTTGCACCAGCGGACGCGGCTCGCCGACGCCACCCCGCTTGTTCGCGGGCAGAAGCTGCCCGAGTGGCGTCCGTCCCGGCTCAACGCGCGCTACCGGCACGCGCTTCACCTGGCGGGGGCGATCCTGGACGGGGCTTCGGCTGAGCATCGTCCAGGTGGTCTGCGGATCGACGGGTTCCTCTTCGACATGAACAAGGTCTTCGAGGACTTCGTCTGCGTAGCCCTGGGTGAGGCGCTGCGTCCGTACGGCGGGCGCGGCGTGCTCCAAGCCAAAGGCGTGCATCTGGACCAGGACGAACGCGTCCGGATGCGACCGGACTTCGTTTGGTACGGCGACGGGAACCAGGGCAGTCCTCTCGCCGTCGTCGACGCCAAGTACAAGGCGGAGCAGAAGCACGGCTATCCGGGCTCCGACCTGTACCAGATGCTGGCGTACTGCACCGCGTTGGGGCTTTCCGAAGGCCATCTGGTGTACGCGAAGGGCAACGTCCCGCGTGCCGGTCACCGCGTGCGCGAGGCGGGTACCGTCCTGCACCAGCACGCCCTCGACCTCGACCAGTCGCCGGACGGAATCCTGGCCGCAGTGGGCGACTTGGCCAAGAAGATGGTGGCGACAGCACACATATGATCATCGCAGGTGGTCACTGTCCCCGACCGGGGTCAGGAGCCCACCGTTCGACAACTCGCCTTCGCTAACGCCTTCTGGGAGAGCTGCGACAACCCAGAGAAGCCGGTTGAGGCCGGTGTGCGCGAGGCGATGGCCAAGCTTCAGCAGCTGAGCGCGGCCGAACTGCAGGCTCACACCCCGTTCGACAACGCCCGGCCTCGGCCGACTCGAAGCCCGATTGGAGGGCGAGTGTCTTCCTGGCAGATCACAGTCGGTTCGGCCCTCAATGGCACAGGTCAAGAGGGTGCGTCAGATGTATCCGGCGTCACCGACTCGTCTGTCGGCTGGGCTCTGACCAGGTCGTGTGGCCTGGCCAGAGGCCTTCCCGCATCACCTATGACCACAATGCTGAGGCCGAGCTTCTCGCGCACGCGGTACTACACGAGCGCGGGCGCCCCCACTCCAGACACCGGCTGAGTCAGCGACCGCAGTTTCTCGCGGGTCTCCGGGTCCGTCGAGTAGACGATCGTGCCGATCATGCCCCGGGTCAGCAGCACTTTGTAGGTGTTGCGGATGAGGCGGCTGATGTCCGCGTCCGATGTCGCCTTCGTGAAGGACGGGTCCTTCGATGCCGACCGGTCCACGACCCAGTGGTCCGTTCGCCACACCAGGTCGGGGCCGATGATCACGCCGGACCAGTCGTACTCGAAGCCCTGAGCGGTGTAGACGCAGCCGACCTGGCCGAAGCCGGCCGGGTCGGTGGCCCACAGGGGAGCGGGCGGCGCCCCGAGCAGGGACCGGTCGCCGTACACGTTCCAGGGGCGGGCCCACTCGCCGATGACGACGTCGGTGGGCAGGGTCGCCATGTCCGGGGTGACTTTGGTGGTCCACTTCCAGCAGTAGCCGGCGGACATTCGGGCGCCGTAGCCCTCCTCGCGGCGCGCGATGAGGAAGTCCTCCAATTCCTGGGGGCTTTCGGCGGTCAGCAGCTTGAACTTGCCGTCCGGCTCCCACTGGCCGGGCGTGCCGCCTTCCAGGCCGAGCAGGTCGACGACCCATTTCTCGTACGCGTCACTGCCGCCGCATCGGAACTGGCTGTCCAGTTCCACCACCGTGCAGTCGAGGCCCTGTTCGGCGGCGGCCCGCCTGATCTCGTCCTTGGTTCCCATCTCGCCGGGCCTCACCACCTGGTGCTGGTCGAGGAGGAACACGGGTACTCGGGCCGCGTCGATCAGTTCCGCCACCTGGGGGCGGCCGGTGCGGAGTTCCGCCTTGGTGTAGCGGTTGGCGGAGGTCTTCCGGAGGCGGTGGGCCTCGTCGCAGATCAGTACGTCGAGGTCGTTCGGCTCCGCGTCCATGAAGCTGTTGAAGTACTTGAACAGCTGCTGCACTTCGCGCTTCTTGGCTCCCGCGACCCTCCGCATCGTCTTGGTGAAGGACTGCGACCCGGTGGCGTGCAGAGCGGGCATCCCGCGTCGGTACAGCTCGCCCAGCAGCGACATCGCGATCACGCTCTTGCCGGAGCCTGGACCGCCGGTCACCACGACCACCTGCTTGTGGTTCGACCGCTTGGCCTTGCGTACTGCGGACATCACCTGCTCGTACGCGACCCGCTGCTCGGCGATGAGCACGAACTGCTCGCGGTCGCGGATCTCGGCCGCCGCTACCGACATCAGTTGCTTGGAGGGCCGGATCCTGGCGTCGCACAGTACGTCCGCCACTTCCGACCCGGGCTTCGCAGCGAGTCGCGAGCGCAGGAAGTTCAGGAAGGCGCCGCGCTGTTCGCCCGTGTACATCCGGCCGTGCATGTCCTCGGTGACGGCCCGCAGGCCGGCGACCCCGAACTCGGTGGCGTTGTGGAGGTACGCCACACCGGCCAGCGACCTGGGCATCCGCTCCAGTGCGCCGTTGAACGACAGCAGGTACTCGCAGTAGCCCCGTACCTGCTCGATCGGGTTGAGTACGGGCTGCGCGTACGCGTCGATCCGGCACAGCAGCGGCTCGTCCTCCTCCGGATAGGCCGCGCTCCACTGCTTGAGTTCCACGACGACGTACGACGGCTCGCCCGTGGTCGGGTGCACGCCGGCGAGTACGGCGTCCGCGCGTTTGCTGGTGAGGGGGAGGCTGTACTCGATGAGGACTTCGACGTCGTCGAGCCCGGCCTCGATGAGTGCGTTGACGAGCGCCGGAAGGCTGCGTTCCCAGGACCGTATCTCCGCCGGTGCGGCCCTCCGACCGTGCTGGTGACGGAAGTTCTCGGTCAGATGCAGCGCCAGCGACCCTTCGAGGAGGCGGGCGGCCACGGACGCCGCGGACTCACGGAACAGCAAGAAAATGCCCCCAGGCAGCACGAAGAAGACTCGTGCGGGTGGGGGCATGTCCTCTGATGTCCGCGCGCACGCGGATCAGGAAGCCCGTCGGGCCGCTGAGATGGTTCCCGTCATCCTAGGTCAGCATGTAGATCACCAGGAGGCGGTACGCGGCGTTCTGGTGTACACGCGATGCGCACAGCCCTTTGATCCCGTTGGGGCTCGCACCTGGTCGCACGGGCTGAGCGGCGAGGCCGACTTCACCCGTGGGGGAACACCGGGGCGGGTTACTCGGGGTGTGCGGCAGTGTGTCGTCAACCTCGGGGCCGGAGGGGGAGCGGACCGGTGACGGTCACAGTTCTCCGGTGATGATGCCTTCCCGGAAGGCGGCCCACTCGGTGGCGGTGAAGCGGAGGGGTTCGCGGCCGGGGTTCTTGGAGTCGCGGAAGGCCCTGGCACCGCCCGGGAGTTCGGCGACTTCTACGCAGTCGTGTTCCGCGCCGCTGGCGGAGGCCTTCCGCCATATCGCGCCGGTGAGGTCACGTGCGTACAGCTCAGCCTTGGCGTCGTTCACTTCCGGTGGCCTTCTTCCAGCTCGGCGATTCGCGCGAGCGAGTCCTCCACGGGAAGTGCCGTCGCGCGGATGCGTTCGAAGGCTTTGGCGAAGGGAGTCGCGTCGTCGCCTTCAACGTACGTCGCGCCGCTGAGGTTTTCCAAGAGCACTACTGACGGCATGGGTTGGGGAAAACCGGTGAGGGTGAAACCGCCGACCACTCCGGGGTGCGCTGTGGAGTTCAGCGGCATCAACTGCACGGTGATGTTCGGCATCTCCGAAACGTCGAGAAGCCGCCTGAGCTGCTCACGCATGGTGGCGGGGCGTACGGCGAAGCGCTGGTGCAGCGCTGCCTCGTGGATGATGGCCCACAACTCCAGAGCCGTACCCGGACGGGAAAGCACGGACTGCCGGGCCATCCGCACCTGGGTCAGGGCGGTTACCTCGTCGGGTGTGCGCGACGTCGTCACGCCGCCGATCGTCTCCCGGGCGTAGGCGGCTGTCTGCAACAGGCCGGGGACGACCAGCGGGGACCACGCGCAGATCGTCTCGGCGTCTGTTTCCGTGCGGAGGTCGGCGATCGGGAAGCAGGTTTGCTGCCGGGTGCCTGTTGAAACGGCGTGGAATTCCGGCTCGTGATCGACCTGGGAGCGCGACGATGGTCATGAACGCCTACCTGGCCCGAGGAGACCCATGAGTGCGCAGCACGCCGAGGCACCGCAGACTTCGCCGCCTCAACTCAGGACCGTGGCCGATATTCGCGCTGTTCTGCGGGACGGGCGGGGGTTCCCGGGGGACGCCGAGAGCTTTGAGGTCGATCTTGCGCGTGCCCTGGATGCTTCCACAGCCACTGACCTTCACCAGGTCGCAGACGTCATCAAGATGTATGCCGGAAGCGTCCGTGCCTTCAGCGATCCCGAGTTCGACGGTGCGCTGCAGGAGGGGCTCGGCCTCATCGCCGAGGTCAAGCAAGGCAACCAGGAGTGAGCCGAATCGTCGCCGTGGTCGCGACCTCGGCGACGAAGCGCCTCCTGATGCTTCGTCCGGTTGACCAGCAGGCTGTCGAAGAGCCCACGTCACACAGCCGATGTGCCCTCCGCCGGTGACCGCGCTCCGGTGTCCTCGGCGACCAGCGCAGCGGCCCGCTCCGGGTTTCCGCCCGCGCGTTCCAGGAGACGGTCGACGTTCCAGAACAGAGGGCCGTCGGGTGCGGTGAGGGTCAGTGTCAGGGTTGGCTCCATGCGGTGGGCGTACAGGGCCGCGTCTGTGTTCGGCAGTAGCCGGTGGACGGTCTTCAGGAGGGCAGCTGAATCCCGGTCGCGGGGCGCGCGTAGTTGTGGGTCGCAGGTGGTCAGCGCTTCGGTGACGCCTGGGTCCGTGGGGTCGTATGCGCGTAGGGCCGGCAGGAGTGTCGGGTCGGCCAGTACGGCGGCGGCCTGGAAGGTGTGGAGGTGGGCGCTGTCTGCTGCGAGGAGTTGGCCGAGCAGTGGGACGGAGCGTGGGTCGCGGCGGATGGCCAGGCCGCGTATTGCCTGCTCGCGGGTTTCCTGGTCAGGGTCGTCCACCCGCGCCCACAGGGCCTCGCGTACGGCCGGACTGTCCGCTTCGGCGAGGGCGCCCAGGGCGAATACGGCCTGGTCGCGGACGTCCGCCTCGTTGTCGCGGGTCAGTTCGATCAACGCGCCTACCGCGGGATCGTCCGATCGCCCCGTCACCATGTCGGCCAGCCCGATCGCTGCCTCGGCCCGGGTTGCGGCGTCGGGGTGACCGGCCTGCTCGATGAGGATCTCGAGCTTGTGTGCGTCCATGCCCGCCATCATCGGTCATCGGTCATCGGCCGTTTCCATCCTGTCCCCGACGCCGTCCGCGTGTTCGACCAGCTGCTGAAGGCGGACCTGGAGCCGGAGACAGACGTGGAGTTGCAGCCGGAGATGCCCGGGGCGAAAGTGACAGGGGATCGACAGCAGGTACGGGGTGGCCATGGGAACGCCGTAGGGCCATAGTCCGTTACCAGCAAACGGAAGCTGTCGACAGAACTGTCAACTCGCAGTGGAATCAGGTGAGTTGACCGAGTTGACCGAGTGGCCGCGTCAACTCGCCCCCTACTCTTCACGGAGGACCGGAACCCATGACCCGGAACCACCCCCAGACTTCCCGTCGTACCTTCCTCGGTGGCGCCGCCCTCGCCGGGCTCGGACTGGCGTCGATCGGTGCGGGCAGCGCGAGTGCGGCGGCACAGCAGAAGGCGACCTGGCCTACGGAGTTTGCGCTTCCCGACGCCTTTCTTCCCGAGGGCATCACCATCGGCAGGAAGCCGTACGCCTACATGGGCTCGCGCGCCAACGGTGCCGTCTTCCGCACCGACCTGCGTACCGGCGTGGGCACGATCCTCTATGCGGGCGGCGCCGGGCAGGTGTCCGTCGGGCTGAAGCTGGACGACGGGCTCCTCTATATCGCGGGCAACACCGGGGTCGCCCGGGTCGTCGACTCCCGTACCGGCGAGCTTGTCGCCACGCACCAACTGACCGAGGCCACCGGCCACTTCATCAACGATGTCATCCTGCACAAGGACCGCGCCTGGTTCACCGACTCGCGTGACGCCGTTCTGTACGGCGTGCCGCGCGGCCGGGCCGGTGAGATCCGGGCCCTGCCGCTCACCGGGGACTGGACGCAGACCCCCAACGTGAACAACGCCAACGGGATCGTCGCG
Organism: Streptomyces sp. NPDC020898; assembly: GCF_044333925.1. Taxonomy (NCBI): domain Bacteria; kingdom Bacillati; phylum Actinomycetota; class Actinomycetes; order Kitasatosporales; family Streptomycetaceae; genus Streptomyces; species Streptomyces sp. NPDC020898. The sequence goes on along the minus strand of NZ_JBIRRV010000001.1, from coordinate 541,275 downwards.
ACCCCCGACGGCCGGGGTCTCATCGTCGTCAAGAGCACGCCGGGCGAGCTGTACAACGTGAGCCTCAGGACCGGTGCCGCCACGCGGATCACGCTGGTGGGCCAGGAGAGCGTCGTCAACGGCGACGGTCTCGTTCGTATGGGACGCACCTTGTACGTCGTACAGAACCGGCTGAATCTCATCAGCGTGTGGGATCTTGACGCCGGGGCGACCACGGCCACCCTGCGCACCACGATCACCGACCCGCGGTTCGACGTGCCGACCACGGCTGCCCGGTATGGCAACCGGCTGTACCTGGTCAACGCGCGCTTCACGACGCCCCAGACGCCGGAGACGACGTTCAACGGGGTGTCCGTCTCCCTCTGACAGGTCAGCGGACCAGGTCGCCGGGGTCGGTGTTGGCGCCGCAGAGTACGACGGCGACCTTCTCGCCGGGGGCGGGCAGGTAGGCGGGGGCGGAGTCGGCGTCGGGGGCGGTGAGCGCGGCCAGGGCGGTGGCGGCGGCGTGTTCCACCGCCACCCTGCGGTGGTCCCACAGGGACCGGCGGGCGCGGATGATCTCGCTGTCCGGTACCAGGACGGAGCGTACGTCGCCCTGTTGGGCCGCGTTCAGCGCCATCGCGGAGACGCGGCGGGCGCCGAGGGAGTCGGCGGCGACGGAGTCCACGGGGACGTCGACCGGGCGGCCCGCCTCGATCGCGGCGTTCAGGGCGCGGCAGTCGGCCGGCTCGACCGCGACCGTGCGGATGCCGTGGTGCCGGGCGGCGGTGGCCACGCCGGTGAACAGGCCGCCTCCGCCCACGGCGACCACGACGGTGTCCAGGCCGGGGAGCCGGGCGACGATCTCTTCCAGGAGGGTGCCCGCTCCGGCGGCGATGAGGGGATGGTCGTACGCGTGGGAGGCGAGGGCTCCGGTCGTCGCCGCGAAGTGCTGGCAGGCGGCCAGCGCCTCCGCGTACTCCGTGCCGGTCAGGCGGACGTCGGCGCCGTACGAGCGCAGTTTCGTCACCTTCACCGCGGGAGCGGTGGCCGGGAGGAAGACGGTCGCGCGGACGCCCTGTTGCCGTGCGGCCCACGCGCAGGCCAGGCCTGCGTTGCCGCCGGAGGCGATGGTCACCCCGGCGTCCGGGAGCGTGCCGGCGTCACGGTGGGACTGGAGGAAGTTCTGCGCGCCGCGGGCCTTGAAGGAGCCGGTGTGCTGCATGTACTCCAGCGCCAGCCACAGTTCGGCCGGCCCCGGTGCGCTTCCGGGGTCGGCCGGAGCGAGCGTCACCGGACGGACGCGTCCGGCGATCCGGTCGGCGGCGGACTTGACGTCGCCGTACGTGAGTTGGTGCATCGCGCTGCTCCTGCTTTCAAGGGTGGGTGTATCGACGTGGCCGCTCCCGCCGCCGGCGGATAAGGGTTCAGGAGGCGGGAGTTCAGGCGCCGTGGCTCAGCGCGGTCGTCAGTTCGCCCCTTCGCCGGATGCCCAACTTCCGGTACGCGCTGGTCAGATGGGTTTCCACGGTGCGTCGGGCCACGTGCAGCAGGTCGGCTATCTCCGTGTTCGTGCGGCCGTCCGCCGCGAGTTCGGCGATTCGGCGTTCGCTCGCGGTGAGGGCTGTCGTGGTGCGGCGGGCGCCGCCCTCGCGCAGGGCGTCCTCGGCGACGGTTCGCAGGTGGGTGGCGCCCAGGCGTTCGGCGCGTTCCGCCGCCTCGCGCAGTGACTTGCGGGCCCGGGTGCGGTCGCCGGCGGCGATGAGCTGGCGTCCCCGTGCGATCAGGGCGGGGATCAGTTCTGTCTCGACGGAGGCCTCGCGCAGGAGGCGTACGGAGTCGTCGGCCAGCTCCAGGCCGTGGCGTCCGCCGGTCGCCGTGCCGAGGACCCGCAGGGAACGGCCCAGCAGGCGCGGGGTGTTCCAGATCCTGGCGAGCCGCAGTTCCTCCTCGGCCAGCGCGAGCGCCTCTCGGGGGTGGCCGAGTGCCAGCCTGCACTCCGCGGCGGCGGCCCGCCAGGGCGTGACGACCGGGCTCACCACATCGCGCGCGGACTGGCGGCGCCCGCACTCCAGGAAGTCCCCGAGTGCACCGGCCGGATCACCGAGGGCGGCCCGGAGTACGCCCCGGGCGTACAGGAAACGGTTCAACTCCCAGGAGTCGTGCGCCTCCCGCAGGTCGAAGGCGTCGGCGAGCTGCCAGGCGTCGTCGAGGCGGCCGGTCTCGACGAGTGCGAGGAGCACGTGCGCCTGCACGTTCGTCGGACCGGTCGTACCGCCGGGGCCGGGCCTGGGGCCGTCCCCGGCACCTGCTCCGTTCCGGAGGTCCTCGCCGGCTTCCGGCCCCCACTCCGACTCGAAGCCGAACCTGAAGCCGAACCTGAGTCCGGGGCCACCGCCGGGGCCGCTGCCCGACCCCGGCTCCGTTTCCGTGCCGATCCTGCGCCAGGACTCCGGGTCGTCCTTCAGCAGACGCGCGTAGTCGCCACGGGCGGCGGCTATGTCGGCTCGTACGTTGAGGAGGGCGTCCTGCATGGGGTGGAGCAGGGTGGGGCGTTGGCCCGTGAGGCCCCGGTCCGTCAGGCGTTCGGCCTCGTCGAGTTCGTCGGCCCACTGGGCCACCGCCGCCGCCGTGCCGAGCAGGAAGGGTTCCGCGAGCGGGCCCGCCGGCTCCGCCAGCAGGACGCGTACCCGCTTCATGGCGGTCTCCGCCGAGGTCAGGCCCGCTGTCGCCTCGTACCGTACGAGGAGGGCCTGGCCGGCGGGGCCGAGTGTGTGCGGGGAGTGCTCGGCAGTCTCGCGCAGCCAGCGGTACATCTCCTCGCGGATCGTCTGGTCGTGGTCGGAGAGCAGGGCCGAGGCCGACTGGACCGTGCGAAGCAGGTCCGGATGGTTCGTCAGCTGGCCGTCCAGCGCGCGGAGCAGATGCACCGCCGCGCGGGCCTCGCCGCGTCGGGCCAGCGCAGTGCCCAGCGCCACCGCCGCCTGGACGCGGTACTGCGGCAGGCCCGGCAGCCGCATCGCCTCGGTGAGACGGGGGATGCCCGCCGAGGAACGCACGGCGGCGAACTCCAGCGAGCCCAGCTCGGTCAGCACCTCCGCCCGGCGGCCGGCCGACATCGGCTCGGTCAGCGCCCGGCGCAGCAGGACCACCGCGTCGTCGGTGCGGTCGTCGCGGACCGCGCCGGCCGCCGCGTCGAGCAGGGCGTCGGTCGCCCACACCTCGTCCACCGTGCCCGAGCGCAGCAGCTGCCCGGCCACCGTCGCGGTCGCGTCGCCGCGCCGCAGCATCGCCTCGGCCGCCGACTTGTGCGCCGCCTGCCGGTCGGCGGCGGGCCAGCCCGCGAGCACCGCGTCCCGCAGCAGCGGGTGGGCATAGCGGGGCCGCCCGTCGGCACCGGGGCGCAGCAGCCCCAGCCGGGTCATGGCCGTCGTCCACCCCTGCACCCGGGACGGGTCGGCGCCCGTGGTCTCCGCGAACAGGTCGGTGTCGGCGCCCTCCGCCACCTCGTCCAGCGCGGCGAGCACCCGCGCCGCGTCGGCCGTCGCGGCCCCGGCGCAGTCCAGCCACCAGGACACCGCCGCCGGATACGCACCCGGATACAGCGCCGCGCACGTCTCCGGGAGCGCCGTCGGCGCCGTCGTCGTGGCGTTCACGTCCTCCAAGAGGGCGCGCAGGAGCAATGGGTTGCCTGCACCCGCCCGTACGCAGTCCGCCACCCACTCCTCGGACGCGTCGCCGACCGCCGAACGCACCAGCTCCGCCGCCGCGTCGAGGCTCAGCGGGGCGAGCGTGTGGGTGCGTACGAGGGTGGGGGAGAGGGCGTGGACCAGGCCGGCGGACGGCGGGTCCACGTCGTACTGGCTGCGCTCCGTCACCAGCAGGAGTACCGGTAATCGATCCACCCTGCGCGCCGCCTCGATCAGCCAGCACCGCGAGTTCTCGTCCGCGAGATGGACGTCGTCCACGGCGACCAGCACCGGGCCCTCGGCGGCGTACGCGCACAACAACCGCCACAGCCGCGCGGCGGGCGGTTGCGATGCGTCCGGCTGTGACGTGTCCGAAGTGCCGGGGGTCATCAACTGCTGTACGGGGGACAGCAGTTGTTCGATGACCGGGAGGTGGACGTCGGCTTCGCTGCCCTCGGGGGAGCAGCGGACGCGCAGGACGCGCATGCCCTTCGCCTCCGCGTGGTCGGTGGCGGCCTCCAGGAGCGCGGTGCGGCCGGTACCGGTGGCGCCGCGCAGCAGGACCAGGCGACCGGTTCCCGCGCGGGCGCGCTCTGCCTCGGCGGCGACCAGGGCGAGCGCCTCCCTGCGCTCATGCAGCGATGCGGATGCCGATGCCGATGCGGACAGCATGTCTGCCTCCTGTCGTGGGTAGGTACTGGCCGGTCTCGTGGTCGAACTGGTCGGGCTGGTCGAACTGGTGGCCGATCTCGTGGTGTGTCTCGTGGTGGTCCACGATTGTGCGCGCCCCAGGAGCCACAGAAGTGTTGTCGGTGCACGTCTGCCACCGACCGCTCACAGGTGGCGTCACCTGACCCTGGGAGCAGTCCTTGCGCAGCACACTCCGCACCACGGGCCCCGGCACCAGTGCCGCCCCGGGCACGGCCATCAGTACGAGGGCCGGTACCGGGCCCGTCGAACCCGGGCGCCGCGTACCGGTGGCGGTGCACGCCGCCGACCCGATCTCCCGCGCCGGCGCGGTCAGCCAGCTGCGGCAGCACCCGGTCGTCGACCTCCGCGAGGAGACCGACATCGGACCCGGCATCGTTGCCCTTCTGGTCAGCGAGACGCTCGACGAGGCCACGCTGGGACGGCTGCGCAGACTCGTCCGCAGCGAGGGCGCCAAAGCCGTTCTCGTGGTGGGCGTCCTGCGCGAGAACGAACTCCTGGACGTCATCGAGTGCGGGGTCGGAGCCATCGTCTGGCGCCACGAGGCCACCGGACACCGGCTGGCACAGGCCGTGCTCGCCGCCGCCCGGGGCGACGGCGATCTGCCCTCCGACCTGCTCGGCCGGCTCATCAGCCAGGTGGGCACACTGCACCGCACGGCGGCCGGCCAGCCCGGTGCCCCCACCTCGGGCCTCGCGCCGCGCGAGGTCGATGTCCTGCGCCTCGTCGCCGAGGGACTCGACACGGGGGAGATCGCCAGCAAGCTGTCCTACTCCGAGCGCACGGTCAAGAACGTGATGCATGGACTCACCACCCGACTGCATCTGCGCAACCGGGCGCACGCCGTGGCCTATGCCCTCCGCGAAGGCTACATCTGACCGAACGGGCAATCGAACACGGCGCGCGGACATCAACGTCTGCCCGCTGTCCGTCCCTTGGGTGTCTGCGAGGACAGGTGCCCGGGACGGCACGATTGTCCTGAAGATCGCCGTGAACCGCCGTGAACCCTGCGCGGCACGTGGTGGTACGGCAGGCAGGGCGGGAGCGCGACAGTGATCCACGAGGTGGACGAGGTCCTCAAAGGGCTGCTCGGCGGTGGCGCCCTGGCCGGATCCGGCATCGACGTCTTCTTCGACGCCCCGACCCGCGACTGGGCCGCCCGGCGCAACGGCCCCGCCGTCAACGCCTACTTGTACGACATCCGCGAGGACACCGCCCGTCGCCAGCGTGGCACCGTCTCCGTCCGGGACGAACGGGACGTGATCGTCCGGCGCCGGCAGCCGCCCCGCTGGTTCCGGCTGTCGTACCTCGTCACCGCCTGGACCAAGCAGCCCCAGGACGAACATCGGTTGCTGTCCGCCGTGTTGGCCAACCTGCTGCCCCGCGAGCTGCTGTCCGCCGGGGAACTTCCCGGCGCCCTGGGCGAGTTGGGCCTGTCGGTGCCGCTCAGCGTGTCCGGATCCCAGACGGAGTCACGGTCCCTGGCCGAGATCTGGTCCGCCCTCGGCGGTGAACTCAAGCCGTCCCTCGACCTCGTGGTCACGGTGCCCTTCCCGGGCTTCCCCGAGTACGACGCCGGGCCCCCGGTCACCGAGGGCGCCGCAGTCCGCGTCCGCGCGATCGACGGCTCCCTTGAGGACTCCCCGGAACGCGCCCACAAACCACGACACCTGCAGAACGGGCGGACGGAGAACGGGCAATCGGAGAACGGGCGGACGGGGACCCGTACACCGTGACGGCCGGCACCTCCACTCTCGTACCCACCTCCGGGCTCCTCGCCCGCCTCTCCCAACTGCGCCGCCAGGCGGCCCTGTTGGTCGAGCGGCGCAGCGCCGACGACCCGACGGCCGACGATCCGCTGCGCGGGCTGTATCTGTCGGAGGACGCGGTACGGCACGTGCTCGTACGGGCCTCCGCCGCCCATGAACCGCAGGTTTCCCCCGAGTCCGAGTCCGGGTTCGAGTCCGGGGCCGAGGTCCTGTCGGTCGCCGACGACGACCCCGTGGCGCGTCTCGCAGCCCGCCTCGGGCTCCTCGACCTGGACGTCCACATCCTCCTCACCGCCCTCGCCCCCGACCTCGACCGGTCCTTCGAGCCCCTGTACGGCTATCTCAACGACGACGTCGGCCGCCGCCGCGCCACCATCGGCCTCGCCCTCGACCTGTGCGGCCTCCCTGTACACGAACCGGCCGCCCGCGCCCGCTTCCATCCCTCGGCGCCCCTGACCGCACTCGGTCTGCTGACCGTCGAGGAACCCGAACGCCCCTTCCCCAGCCGCTCGTTGCGCGTACCCGACCGGGTCGCCGCCCACCTCCTCGGCGACGACACCCCGGACGCGGCCCTCGCCGGTCACCTGCGCCCCCTCGCACCCAACGCCTCGTACCCCGCGTACGCGTCCGAGTTCACCGGCAAACTGGCCGCCCTGCTGGCCGCCAGGACCTCCCCGGCCGCCGCCCCGCCGCCCACCGTCTACCTGCGTGAACACCGTGAGGGCGACGGCCTGGCCTGCGTCGCGGCGGCCCTGCGCGCCGCCGGACTCGACGCGCTGCACTTCACCGGCCCCGAGGACCGCGTCCCCGACCTCCTCCGCGAGGCCCGGCTCAGCGGCCGGGTCGTCGTCGTGTCACCTCTGTCGGACCAACCCGCCTCCCTCGTACGGACGTTGACCGCATCGGACGTACCTGTGCTGCTCACCGGGGCCCGCCCGTACGACCCGCAGTGGTCCGAGGACGACCCGCTGGTCCTGGACGCGCCCCGGCAGCGCGCGGGTCAGGTGAACGCCTGGGGGGACGCGCTGCGCGAGGGGCAGGGCAGTACGGACCTCTCCGATGACCTGTCCGACGCCCTGTCCGATGACCTGGGCTTCGATCTCGCGGCCACCGTCGCTCCGTACCGCCTCGGCGCCGACCACATCTCGCGGGCCGCCCGCGCCGCTCAGCGCCTCGCCGGGTTCGACGGGACGCCGCTCACCGCCGCCCATCTGCGGCTGGCCGCCCGGCAGCAGTCGGCGTCCGGGCTCGAACGGCACGCCCGTCGCATCCGGCCCGATGTGGGGTGGGAGGATCTCGTCCTCCCCGGCAAGCCGCTCGCCCAACTGCACGAACTCGCCCTGCGCGCCCGCCATCGCGACCAGGTGCTCGGCGACTGGCGGCTCAGCGCGGGCGGCGGCCGGGGCCGGGGCGTACTCGGGCTGTTCGCGGGGGAGTCCGGCACCGGAAAGACGATGTCCGCCGAGGTCGTCGCCGCCGAACTCGGCCTGGATCTCTATGTGGTTCAGCTGTCGTCGATCGTCGACAAGTACGTCGGCGAGACCGAGAAGAACCTCGAACGGATCTTCACCGAGGCCGACCGTACCGACGCCGTGCTCCTCTTCGACGAGGCCGACGCCGTCTTCGGCAAGCGCGGGGAGGTCAAGGACGCGCACGACAAGTACGCCAACATGGAGAGCGCGTATCTGCTCCAGCGGCTGGAGTCCTTCGACGGTATCGCGCTGCTCACCACCAACCTGCGCGCCAACATCGACGAGGCGTTCACCCGCCGCCTCGACCTGGTGGTCGACTTCCCGTTCCCGGACCCCGGTCAGCGTCTCGCCCTGTGGCGGCACAGCCTCGCCCGGGTGCCCTGCGCTCCCGACACCGACCCGGCGCGGGTCGCCGGCGCCTTCGAACTGGCCGGCGGCTCGATCCGCAGCGCCGTCGTCACGGCCGCCTACTCCGCCGCCGGACGCGGTGACCCGGTCACGACGGCGGATCTGGTGGACGGCGCCGAACGGGAGTACCGCAAGGCCGGACGCCTGGTACCGGGCGAGGGCACCTGGTAGGACCGGGTGCCCCGGCCCTCTCGTTCGGCGGCCGGCCGCCTGCCTCGCCTACTCCACTCGCCACTTCTGGTTGGGGGTGCCCGCGCACGTCCACAAGTGGAGCTTGGTGCCGTCGACGGTGCCGTTGTCCTTGGCGTCCACGCACTTGTCGGCCTGCGGATTCACCAGGTCGCCCTCCGTGCTCATCACGAACTGCTGGGCCGGGTTGCCGCTGCACCGCGCGAGCTGGATTGCCGCCCCGTCCTCCCGCGAGCCGAACGCGACATCCATGCACAGGCCGAGCGAACGCACCGTACCGTCGCCCCGGAAGTCCCACTTCTGGTTGGCGGTGCCCGCGCACTCCCACAGCTGGAGCCCGGTGCCGTCCTTCCCGACGCCGTTCTGCGCGTCGGTGACGTCGATGCAGCGGTCCGAGTCCTGACCGATGATCAGGAACCCCACGACGGCGGCAGCCGTCTTCTTCGGCGTGGGCTGCGCGTCCGGCTTGGTGTCCGACCCCGACGACCCGGACCCGGACCCCGAACCCGCCCCGGCGCCCGATCCACCCCCCGGCTCCGGTTCCTGTGCGGGAGCCGACACCTTGGGCAGTGGCACGGCCGACACGGCCGGCTCGACCGCGGGTGCGGCCGGAGCGGACGCGCTGGGGCTGGGCGGCGGAAGGGCTCCGACGGCGCCGGTCTCCGTCAACTCCTTTGCCATCGTGTCGACTTGAGGCCTCTGAGAGATCCAGAGCATGACGAAGGTGATGGCGAGGGCGAGGAAGATGCCGAGGAAGGTGGCGAGCCAGCCGGGGAGGAAGCCGCGTTGGATGAAGGTTCCGTCGATGTCGGTGGGTGTGGTGCCGGAGCGTTGGACGGTGAGTTGGTAGGGGCGTTGTTCTTTGCTGCCGAACCAGATGATCTGGCGTGGTTTGAGGCGTGTGTCGACGAACACGGCGCGTCCGGGGTCGACTTGGACGCTGCCGGGGTGGATGTCGTAGGAGAGGTTGTCGCCGTTGTCGCTGCCGCTGATGGAGGCGGTGAGTTTGGTGTTGCCGATGTTGTCGATGGCGAGTTTGGGGCGGCCTCGGAAGCGTCCCTTGACGGTGGGCGGGACGAGTTCGGCGCGTATCTCGCTGAACGGCGTGATGGTGAGGTTGCCCTCGGGGACGGTCGTCGCTTCGGGGTGTTCCGTGGGGGTGATGCGGACGGCGTACGGGTTGGGGCCCGCCGTCGCGTCCGGGGTACGCGGGGGAGCGAAGGTCAGCTCGACCGTGCCCGTCGTCCCTGGATACAGCCGTAGCGTCTGGGGCTCCACCGTCGTCCACGGGGCGATGCCGCCCACGGGCTCGAAGCGGTATTCGTCCACCACGTCACCGGTGTTGCGCAGGCGTAAGCGCACGGTGGTGCGGTCGCCCGGGTCCACGGTCGCGGAGGCGGGTTCGAGAGAGGTCCACAGCGTCACCTGCCGAGACTAGGATCCCCGCCGCCCGGACGTCAGGAAGCCTTCGGGCACTGTCGCTGCCCGAAGGACTCCCTGCCGTGCCCCTTGGGGGCTGCCTGCCCCGGCTCACACCGTGAAGCGGACCGCCTCCAGCTGCTTGTGGCTCTCCACGCGGCTCCCGATGTATTTCCAGTCACCGGGGTCGGTGCAGACCACGCCCAGCCAGCCGCCGTCCTGCACATGGGGGTTGCCGCAGACGGAGCCCTCGAAGACCAGGATCGTGAAGCCCTGCAGGGATTCGTCCGACTCCTTGGTGCTGCCGAGGTAGAGGTCGATCCCGTCCACCGCCTTCGACGACTTCGTGTCCTTCCAGATCTTGTGCTGGAAGGCACCGGTGCCTTGGACTCCGTTGGTGCCGGACACGGCGATGTTGAGGGCCTTGATCGGCAGGTCCTTGCCCACGGTGCCGGCCTCGGCGCCGTCGCAGACCGGGGCCTGCCAGCCCTGGTCGGCGACATAGGCGCGGTAGCAGATGTGCCGGCCCGCGCTCCGGGCGGCCAGCTGCGTCACCGCGGTGGCCGCGGTCACCTCCGGTTCCTTCGTCTCCTTCTTCGGCGAGCCACCGTCCCCACCGCTCCCGCCCCCGCTGTCCGGAGCCGGGGGTTCAGCCGCCTGCGGGGGCGCGCTCACGACCGGGTTGGGGTCGGGCTCCTGGCTGGGTGCCACGGGCTGAGCCGGCGCCACGGCTGTGGGGCTGGGCGGCGGGAGGGTGTTGGCGGCGCCGGTCTCCGTAAAGTCCTTTGCTCTGGTGTCGACTTGGGGTCGTTGGGAGATCCAGAGCATGACGAAGGTGATGGCGAGGGCGAGGAAGATGCCGAGGAAGGTGGCGAGCCAGCCGGGGAGGAAGCCGCGTTGGATGAAGGTTCCGTCGATGTCGACGGGTGTGGTGCCGGAGCGTTGGACGGTGAGTTGGTAGGGGCGTTGTTCTTTGCTGCCGAACCAGATGATCTGGCGTGGTTTGAGGCGTGTGTCGACGAACACCGCCCGTCCGGGGTCGACTTGGACGCTGCCGGGGTGGATGTCGTAGGAGAGGTTGTCGCCGTTGTCGCTGCCGCTGATGGAGGCGGTGAGTTTGGTGTTGCCGATGTTGTCGATGGCGAGTTTCGGGCGTCCCCGGAAGCGTCCCTTGACCGTCGGTGGGACGAGTTCGGCGCGTATCTCGCTGAAGGGGGTGATGGTGAGGTTGCCCTCGGGGACGGTGGTCGCCTCCGGGTGTTCCGTGGGTGTGATGCGGACGGCGTACGGGTTGGGGCCCGCCGTCGCATCCGGTGTACGGGGCGGAGCGAAGGTCAGCTCGACCGTGCCCGTCGTGCCCGGGAAGAGGCGGATCGTCTGGGGCTCCACCGTCGTCCAGGGGGCGACCGGGCCGACCGGTTCGAAGCGGTACTCGTCGACGACGTCGCCTGTGTTGCGCAGGCGCAGCCGGACGGTCGTACTGCCGCCGGGATCGACGGTCGCGGAGGCGGGTTCGAGAGATGTCCACAGCGTCACCTGCCGAGCCTAAGATCCCGGCCGCAGGGACGTCAGGAAGCTCTCGGGCACGACCGCCTGCCCGAACGACTCCCTGACGTGCCCCTCAGGGGCCTGCCCCCGCTCACACGGTGAAGCGGACCGCCTCCAGCTGCAGGTCCTTGTCCATGTTGCTCCCGATGTACTTCCAGTTGCCGGGGTCGGTGCAGACCACGCCCAGCCAACCGGCGTCCTGCACATGGGGGTTGCCGCAGACGCTGCCGTCGATGACCTGGATCGTGAAGCCCTGCAGGGGCTCGTCCGACTCCTTGGTGCTGCCGAGGTAGAGGTCGATCCCGTCAGCCGCGCCCGTCCACTTCGTGCCCTTCCAGTCCCTGTACTGGAAGGCACCGCTGCCTCGGGTTCCCTTGGTGCCGGACACGGCGATGTTGAGGGCCTTGATCGGCAGGTCCTTGCCCACGGTGCCGGCTTCGGCGCCGTCGCACACCGGGGCCTGCCAGCCCTGGTCGGCGACATAGGCGCGGTAGCAGATGTGCCGGCCCGCGCTGCGGGCGGCCAGCTGTGTCACCGCGGTGGCCGCGGTGACCACGGTCACCTTCGGTGCCACCGGCTTCTGCGTCACCTTGGGCTCCGTCTTCGGCGAGTCGCCGTTGCCGCCGCCTCCATCGCCTCCGCTGTCCGGGGCCGGGGGTTCCGCCGCCTGCGGGGGCGCGTCCACGACGGGGTTCTGGGGGGCGGGCTCCTGGCTGGGTGCCACGGGCTGAGCCGGCGCCTCGGCCGTGGGGCTGGGTGGCGGAAGGAGTTCGACGGCGCCGGTTTCCGTGAACTCCTTTGCTCTGGTGTCGATTCGGGGGTTCTGGGAGATCCAGAGCATGACGAAGGTGATGGCGAGGGCGAGGAAGATGCCGAGGAAGGTGGCGAGCCAGCCGGGGAGGAAGCCGCGTTGGACGAAGGTTCCGTCGATGTCGACGGGTGTGGTGCCGGAGCGTTGGACGGTGAGTTGGTAGGGGCGTTGTTCTTTGCTGCCGAACCAGATGATCTGGCGTGGTTTGAGGCGTGTGTCGACGAACACCGCCCGTCCGGGGTCGACTTGGACGCTGCCGGGGTGGATGTCGTAGGAGAGGTTGTCGCCGTTGTCGCTGCCGCTGATGGAGGCGGTGAGTTTGGTGTTGCCGATGTTGTCGATGGCGAGTTTCGGGCGTCCCCGGAAGCGTCCCTTGACCGTCGGTGGGACGAGTTCGGCGCGTATCTCGCTGAAGGGGGTGATGGTGAGGTTGCCCTCGGGGACGGTGGTCGCCTCCGGGTGCTCGGTCGGGGTGATGCGGACGGCGTACGGGTTAGGTCCCGCCGTCGCATCCGGGGTGCGCGGGGGAGCGAACGTCAGCTCCACCGTGCCCGTCGTGCCCGGGAAGAGGCGGATCGTCTGGGGCTCCACCGTCGTCCACGCGGACACGGAGCCGACCGGTTCGAAGCGGTACTCGTCGACGACGTCGCCGGTGTTGCGCAGGCGCAGCCGGACGGTCGTACTGCCGCCGGGATCGACGGTCGCGGAGGCGGGCTCCAGGGAAGTCCAAAGGCTCACTGGGTTGTTCACTTCCCGGTTGTGTAGGTGATCTCGGCCGCGGAGAGGCAGGCCGTGTCCCGGATCATCGCCAGGGCCCGCAACACCTCGTGCACGGTGAGCCGTTGGGCATCAGGAGGCCGTTGAACGTCCGTCCTCCAGCGTTACAGGTAGAGGGTGGTTGGCGGGAGAGCCGCAGGGGCAGACGTACGGGCAGGGCGCAGCGGCATCCGGGCCCGTGGACCTCGTGGACTGCCCTTGCGGGCACGGGTGTTGCCCCTCGACAGGTACCGCAGGCCGTTCCCGTGGACGGTGCCCGCGCGTGAGGGTGAGAGGTGTCCTGTCTCGTACCCCGAGGAGATCAGAGCATGCCGTCCTACCTGTCGCCCGGCGTTTATGTCGAGGAGGTGGCCAGCGGCTCGCGTCCGATCGAGGGAGTGGGCACCTCGGTGGCGGCCTTCGTCGGACTCGCGCCGACCGGCCCGCTGAACGAGCCGACGCTGGTGACCAACTGGACGCAGTACGTCGCTGCCTTCGGTGACTTCACCGACGGCTACTACCTCGCGCACAGCGTCTACGGGTTCTTCAACAACGGCGGCTCGGCCGCGTACGTCGTCCGGGTCGGGGGTGCGGCCGGCGGCGCCGCAGGAGGGTCGGACCCGGCCAGGTCCCTTACGGGCGCGGGTGCGCAGGCCGCGCTGCCCGCCGGTGAGCCGAAGCAGCTCGGCACCTTCAGCGTGACCGCCATCGCGGGCGGCCAGGCCGGACCGAACGGTTCGCTGAGCGTCGAGGTCGCCGACCCGGAGGGCGAGGGCCCGGCCGAGCGGTTCAAGCTGATCGTCAAGGACGGCGACAAGGCCGTCGAGACGTTCGACGTGACCGCCAAGAAGGGCGGCCGCAACTACGTCGTCACGCAGGTGAAGGAGCGCTCCAAGCTCATCACCGTGCAGGAGGCCGCGCCCGCCGCGCAGCTGGTCCGTCCCGACAACCAGACCGTGGCGATCGCGGCCCCGGCCGCCTCCGCCCCGGCAGTCCCGGCGGCCCAGGACGAGGGGTCGCACGCGGGCGCCGCCGAGTACCTCGGTGACTCCGCCGACCGCACCGGCTTCGGTGGCCTGGAGGCGGTCGACGAGGTGTCGATGGTCGCGGTGCCCGACCTGATGGCGGCCTACCAGCGCGGCGCGATCGACCTGGAGGCCGTGAAGGCCGTCCAGCTCGGTCTGATCGCCCACTGCGAGCTGATGGGCGACCGCGTCGCCGTCATCGACCCGCCGCCCGGCCTGAACGCCCGTCAGATCCGCGTCTGGCGCCAGGAGACGGCCGGCTACGACTCCAAGTACGCGGCCCTGTACTACCCCTGGATCAAGGCCTTCGACCCGGCCACCGGCCAGGCCCGCATGATCCCGCCGAGCGGCCACATCGCCGGCATCTGGGCCCGCAGCGACTCCGAGCGCGGTGTGCACAAGGCGCCCGCCAACGAGGTCGTACGCGGCGCGGTGGACCTGGAGATCCAGATCACCCGGGGCGAGCAGGACCTCCTGAACCCCATCGGCGTCAACTGCATCCGTGCCTTCCCGGGCCGCGGCATCCGCGTCTGGGGCGCCCGCACGATGTCCTCCGACCCGGCGTGGCGCTACCTCAACGTGCGCCGCTACTTCAACTACCTGGAGGAGTCGATCCTGATCGGCACCCAGTGGGTGGTCTTCGAGCCGAACGACCACCAGCTGTGGGCCCGCATCAGGCGCAACGTCTCCGCGTTCCTCGTCAACGAGTGGCGCAGCGGCGCCCTCTTCGGCCAGCGGCCGGAGGAGGCGTACTACGTCAAGTGTGACGAGGAGACCAACCCGCCGGAGTCGGTCGACCTCGGCCGCGTCATCTGCGAGATCGGCATCGCGCCGGTCAAGCCCGCCGAGTTCGTGATCTTCAGGCTGGCCCAGTTCTCGGGCGGCAGCGGGGAGTTGGAGGAGTAGGGCGTCTCCTGCCTGCGCACGCGGTCGTCAAGTCCTTGAGAAACACCAAGAATTAAGAGAGTTAAGAGAGAGCCAGATGAGCCTTCAGCCGGGTGACGCCCTCACCTCACACAATTTCGGCCTGCAGATCGACGGCGTGATGGTCGAGTACCTCGCTGAGGTCAGCGGCCTCAGCATCGAGCAGGACGTCATCGAGTACCAGCAGGTCTCGGCGCAGGGCAAGCCCGTCACGAAGAAGCTGCCGGGCGTGAAGAAGGCGGGCACCTGTACGGTCGTCCGCGGTATGACGCAGTCCGCGGCCTTCAACCAGTGGATCACCGAGTCGGTCGCCGGTCAGATGGCCACCGCCCGCAAGAACGCCACGATCATGGTCATGGACTACATGAACAACCCGGTCAAGCGTTACAACATGCGCAACGCCTGGTGCAGCAAGATCGACACCAGCACGGTGAAGGCCGGTGAGGCGTCCGCGCTGCAGGAGACGGTCACGATCACGTTCGAAGAACTGGTCATCGAGTAATGCGCCGTTCTGTTCCCAGGCCGGCCGGGGTCGCGATGACCGACCCCGGTTCGGCCCCCCTCGGGGTGGCGGACCGGACGGAGGCGGCGCCGGTGACGGAGCACGTCGCTTCCGCCGCCGCTGTCCAACGGCTGCGCACCGAGTTCGAGTTCGAGCTGCCGCGCGGGTACGTCGACGAGGCCGGCACGGTGCACCGCGACGGTGTGATGCGCCTGGCCACGGCCCGGGACGAACTGATCCCCCTGCGGGACATGCGCGTCCAGGAGAACCCGGCGTACCTGTCGGTGGTCCTGCTCGGCCGGGTCATCACGAGGCTCGGCTCGCTGCCTCTCGTCCACGACGGCGTGGTGGAGAACATGTTCGCCTCCGACCTCGCCTTCCTCCAGGACTTCTACCGGCAGATCAACGCCGAGGGACACACTCGCGCCGGGGTGACCTGCCCGCACTGCGAGCAGCCCTTCGAGGTCGAACTCGGCGGGAGCCGCCTGGGGGAATCGTGACGTACGCGAGCGACCGGCTGTACGAGGAGATCGCGTACGTCGCCTACCACTTCCACTGGAGCATGGACGAGATCCTGGACCTCGAACACCGCGACCGACGCCGTTACACGGACCAGATCGCGGCCCTTGTCACGCGCGCCGCGGGCGAGGGGTGAGGGTATGGGGATCGTCGAACGGCTGAGGTCGGGGCGTGGACGGGGAGCGCGTCGCAGTGAGGCCGCCCAGGCGGTAAGTTCCGCCCCCAGCGGGGGAGTTGATGTCGGGGGCGAGGCGCAGGGCGGGGACACGTCCCGTCCCGGGCCGCGTACCCCGTCGGCCGGGTGGTCCGCGTTGCCGCCGATGCAGCGCGCGACCGCCGTCGGCCGGACGGCGGTCGCCGACGCCGGCTTCGCCGACCGCCTCACGACCTGGCAGAACCCCTCCTTCACCGGAACCCTCTCCCACGCCGTCCTCGACGACGCCCCGAGCGGCCTGGTGAAGGGGGCGCTCGTCGAGTCGCGGGGGCCGGGGACGGGTCTTGAACTGCCCTCCCTGTCACTGCCGTTGGCCATGGCGGAGGAGGAGACCACGAGTGCGGCGCCGGGTGCGTCGGCAGGTGCTGCTGCCTCCGGTGCGGCTTCGGGCGTGCCCTCCGTTCAGCGCGTGACGTTTCCGGGGGCGGTCGCGCGGGCGGCCGGGCCTCGGGTTGTGCCGGTGAGGAGTTCGGGGGGTGGGCCGTCGTCCTT
This sequence comes from Streptomyces sp. NPDC020898, assembly GCF_044333925.1. Lineage (NCBI taxonomy): Bacteria > Bacillati > Actinomycetota > Actinomycetes > Kitasatosporales > Streptomycetaceae > Streptomyces > Streptomyces sp. NPDC020898. The sequence goes on along the minus strand of NZ_JBIRRV010000001.1, from coordinate 524,851 downwards.
GGGGACGGTGGCTTCCTCCGGCGTGTCTCCTGTTACGGCTGCATCCTCTGTGTCCCCGGCCGGGGACACGGGGGCAGTTGCCGGTGCGGCGCCGATGCCGATGCCGGTTGTGCGGCGACGGTCGGCCGGGGGGACGGTGCCTGTTTCGGCGGGTGCGCTGCCTGTTGCCGGTGGGGCGCCCCCCGCGGGTTCCGGGTCCGGTTCGGGTGGAGCGGCTGTTGCGGGTACGAGTACGGCGGGCGCCGGGGTCTCCTCCGTTGCCGTGTCGCCGTCCGTGGCCGGGGCTGTGCCGCTGACCAGGGTCTCCGGTGCGCCGGTGCTGCAACGGCGGACCCTGCCGGTGGCGAGGAAAACTGCGGGGGCGGCCACGGGAGGTTCCGGCGGCGGTTCTACGGCTGCGGGCGCTCCCGGGGTTCCGGCTGCTGTTGCCGATGCCCCGGCTGCCGCTCCGGAGTCTCCGGCCGCCGCCTCGAACGTACCGGCGGTTTCCCTGCCCGGACCGGCCTCCGCTTCTGCTGGTTCGGCCGCGATCCCGGCGGGACCGGGCACCGCTTCCGCAGAACCGGCCGCCACCTCGAAGATGCCGACCAGTGTCCCCGTACGGCCGACTGCGGCTCCCTCGGGTTCCGGTGTGGCGTCCGTGCAGTTGGCCCCCGGCGGCGAGACACGTACCGCTGCTTATGCGGCGAGGCCTGCTGCCGCTCCGGCGCGCCCGGTTGCCGCCCCCGGAGACTCCGTCCCGGGGTCTGCGGCACGGGCCGTCGGTCAGGTGCGACCGGCTTCTTCCTCGCCGACGCCCGCGCCCTCACCAATACCCCCTTCTTCTTCGGCGCCGGTAGCGCGTCCTGCGCCTGCGGCGTCGGGTACGGCTGCTGTCGCTCCGGCGGGGCCAAGTACGGCTCCGGTACGTCCTGTTGCTGCGTCCGGGGGTGCTGTCCCGGCGTCCGCCGCGTCGGCGGGACCAGGAGAGCCGGTGTCTCCGGCGCCGGGCGCGGCCGTCGTGCAGAGGTCCGCGTCCCCTGTCTCCGGGTCGTCAACCGGCGTGCCGGTGACGTCGGTTGAGGCCGCCGCAGGCTCCGTGTCGAGGTCCGGGGTGTCGGGCGCGCCCGTGGTGCAGAGGGCCGCCGGTTCGACGGGGCCGACTGCCGCCCCGGTGCGCCCGGTTGCCGCGACGCCGGGCAACCCCGAATCGGCGTCTGCGGCGCCCTCAGCTGCTCCAGCCGCCGTACAGGGCGTCGCCCCGACGCTCCCTGTTGTCACTCCGTCCGGCCCAAGTGCCGTGTCTCCGGGACCGGTTGGGCCCCGCGCCGCATCGAACACGCCCCCGGTGCAACGAGCCGTCACCTTGACGGGACCGGCGACCACCCCGACGGCGTCGGCGACGACCCCCGTGGGACCGGTTACCGCGTCAGCGAGCCCGAACCCGAACTCGAACCCGAGCTCGAAGCCGTCCCCCGACAACCCGAACCCGGCGTCCAGCGCCCCGGTTCGGCAGGCACCCTCCGCCGACGCGCGACCCGCCAACTCGGCGCCCCCGGCACGTACTTCCGCAACCCCGGGATCAGGCGCGACGCCGCCCAGCGCCCCGACCAACGCCGTGCCCGTCGCCCGCAGCGTGGCGCCGGCGTCCTCCCAAGCGCCGCAAGCCATCGCGCCCCGCCCGTCGAACACCGCATCCACCGCCACCCCGGCCATCCCGGGCCCCGCCACTCACCAGGCACCGACCCCGGTCGCTCCGGCCGCACCCCACGCCCAGAACAAGCCCCTCGCCGGACTGGCCGCACCGATCCAGCGAACGGCGTCCACCGAAACCCGGCGCACAGCCTCGCCCGCGCCCACCACCCCGGCACCGAGCGCGCCCCGTCGGCGCACCTCTCTGGGGGCGCCGCTGTCCGCACCGCCCGCAGGTGCGACACCGTTGGGGAGTCACGCCCCCCGGACGGCACCCGGCGTCATGGGAACCGGCGCAGGCCCCGGCATCCCTGCGATGCCGACACCGATGCCGATGCCCGCGCCCGGGACGCCTGTCCAGCGCGCCGCCACGACATCATCGACGCCCTCAACACCCGTACGTGCCAAGTCAGTTGACACGCCCGGCACTCCAATGCTGCCCGCGCCGCCCCTCCCCGCGCCGATCGCGCGCAACGCACCGAGCGTGCCGAACGAAGCCCCCGCACTCCCCACACCCTCCGCCCCGCCTGCCCGCCCCGCCGCCGTGCGACCCGTACGCTCCACCGCACCCCGCATCCAGCGCGCACTCGCCTCCGCGCACCCCCTGACCTCGTCCGTCCCCGTCCCACCTGCGGGCGCAGGGACCCCAGGCACCGCGGGGACCACCCAGGCGCTCCCCGTCGCGCCCAAGGCCGTACCCCTGAGGCGTTCCGCGCCCGCGCCGACCGCGGGGCAGCCGACCGTCACCCCCGTCCGGCACGCGCCCGGACCGGTTCCGCGCGGCGTCGGCGGCAGTACCCCCGTACAGCGCACGCATCCCACCCCGCCCCGTCCGCCGATCGCCGGCGGAGCTCCCGCGCAGCCCCCCGTTCCGTCCGCGCCCGCCGCCGTGCGCATCCAGCGGATGGCCGCGCCCAAGAGCACCCCCCGATCGTCACCGCCGCCTCCGTCTCCGCCTCCACCGCCGGCTTCGTCCGCACCGCAGCCGAAGGCGCAGCAGGCACAGCAGGCACAGCAGGCACAGGCGGCAGCTCGGCCCTCCTTCAATGCCAAGGACCTGGACGACCACCAGCTCGACGAACTCACCCACCGTCTGATCGACAGGGTCACCCGCAAGGTCCGTACCGAACTGCGTCTCGACCGTGAGCGCATCGGGAAGCTCCGTGACCCCCGTCACTGAGCCGGGCCGCTCCCGTCAACCGAGTCACCGACAAGTCCGCTGAAAGGCCCGCCATGCCCACCGATACCGACCCGGGCTCCACGATCTTCTTCACCCTCACCATCGACGGCGAGAGCCTCGGTTACTTCAACGGGTGCGAGGGCCTGTCGTCCTCGGTGGAGATCGAGCACCACCAGGAGGGCGGCAACAACGGGTTCGTGTGGGCGCTTCCGTCGAGGGTGACGTTCTCGAACATCCGGCTGACCCGGCCGCTGACGCCGGACACCTCCAAGGTCGCCGCCTGGATCTCCAGCGTGACCACGGGAGTCACCCGGCCGACCGCGCAGATCGCCGCGCTGCGGGCGGACGGTTCGGAGGTGGCGCGCTGGGGGCTCATCGACGTACTGCCCGTGAGCTGGCAGGGCCCCTCCCTGGACCCCGCGAACCCGAGCGTGGCCACGGAGGTCCTGGAGATCACCCACCACGGCTTCACGGACTGAGCGAGCGGACGAGAGCGGACGAGGACGAGGGACGGGACACGGAACCACATGGCCAAGGGAAGCAAGGGCGGCAAGGGCGGTGCCGGGAAGAGCCTGGTGCGGGCCACGCTGGCCATTCACGAGCCGCCGATCGGCTACAGCACCACACCCGGCGGGCTCATCAAGAACTTCAGCTTCGACTTCAACCCCTCCCAGCTCTCGCTCAGCCGCCGCGCCCAGTGGAAGACCACTCCCACGGCGGCCGTCCGGGACGGCTCACTGCCGGAGTTCCTGGGGCCGTTGCCGCGCGAGATGACCGTCGAGATCTTCCTCGACTCCTCCGAGGAGCCGAGCAGCAACAGCGTGCTGAAGAAGGTCGAGGCGCTCTTCTCCTGCTGCGAGACGACCGCCAAGAGCATCGCCGCCAAGCAGTCGTCCACCCCCTGGGTCGTGTTCGAATGGGGGTCGTTCTCCACCGCGCGGTTCACCGCGTACGTCAGTGCCGTTGACGCGACCTACACCCTGTTCGGGACGACCGGGGTGCCCATCCGGGCCACCTGTCAGGTGCATCTGCACGAGATCCCCAGCAAGACCAAGGGGCAGAACCCGACGTCCGGCGCGCTCACCGCGCGGCGCGTGCACCGGGTCGTCGCCGGGGACTCCCTGCAGTCGCTCGCCTGGCGGGAGTACGGCGACGCCACCGCATGGCGGGCCATCGCCGAGCTCAACGGCATCGACGACCCGAACCGGCTGCCGAACGGGTTCGAACTCATCCTGCCGGCGGCAGAGGAGGCGGGCGCCTGATGGTCCAGATCGCCTTCTCCAGTCAGATCAGCGTCAAGCTCGGCGGCGCGAAGCTGCCCGACGACATCGCCTCCCTGCTCGTCGGCGGCTGGGTCGACCTGGGGGCCGGGGTGCCCGGGGCCTTCCGCCTCACCTTCCGCGACCCCTACCACCTCGTCCTCGGCAAGCTCGGCGTCGACTTCGGAACTCCCGTGATCCTGGCGCCCGTTGCGGCCGGCAAGGGAGCCGCCGACCCGTTGATCACCGCCGAGGTCACCGGCATGGAGACCGACTACGACGGCACCGGCACCTTCACCGTCATCCGTGGCTACGACCCCGGGCACCGGCTGATGCGGCAGAGCCGGGTCGCCGCGTACCGCAACCAGACGGCCTCCGACATCGCGCGGAAGGTCGTCACGACGGCGGGGGTCAAGGTCGGGAAGATCCAGGCCACCAAGACCGTCTACGAGTTCATCAGTCAGGCCAACGTGACCGACTGGGACTTCCTCGCGCGGCTCGCCGACGAGAACGAGATGGTCATGTCCCTTGACGCGAAAGGGAAGTTCCAGTTCGTCACCCCCGATCCGGCGTCGGGTGCGCCGCCGGTCAGTACACCGGGTGAGAAGAGCCCCTTCGTGCTGGAGGCCGGTACCGACGTCCTGCGCTGCCGGGCCGCCGTGACCTCCGCCGACCAGATCGCCAAGGTCGAGGCGCGGGGCTGGGACGTGACGACCAAGAAGAAGCTCACCGCGATCTCGCCGGCCGCCACGACCCCGCTCATCGGCATCGGCACGACCCCGAAGAAGGCCTCCGCGCCCTTCAAGGCGGGCGTGCTCGTCGAGACCGGCACCCCGTACGACCGTCAGTCCGAGGTCAAGTTCGCAGCCGGCGCCCTCGCCGACGACGTCACCTCCTCCTTCGCCGAACTGGAGGTCACCGTCCGCGGAAATCCCAAGCTGCGGCCGGGAATTCCGGTGACACTGGCGGACGTCGGCAAGCCCTTCGAGGGCAAGTACACCTGCACGTCCGTACGGCACGTCTTCGGCGACGGCGACCACTACGAGACCCTCGTGACGGTCAGCGGACGCCAGTGGCGCTCCCTGTTCGGGCTCACCTCCGGGGGCGCCGCGACCACCGCACCCCGTCTGCCCGGCGTCGCCAACGCGCTGGTCACGGACGTACAGGACCCGCTCAAGCAGGGGCGGGTGAAGCTCCAGTTCCCCTGGCTGGACGACACGTACGTGAGCGACTGGACGCGAACCGTGCAGATGGGCGGCAAGGGCGGGGGCGGGATCTTTCCCTTCGACGTGGGCGACGAGGTGCTGGTCGCCTTCGACCGGGGGGCACTCGACCATCCCTTCGTCGTCGGCGGGCTCTACAACGGGCGGGACAAGCCGACCGTCGTCAAGGACGTGTGGCTGCACGACCCGCTCAAGAAGAAGGCCATCCGGCACACCCTGTCCGACCGGGAGGGCAACCGGGTCGACCTGCTCAGCCAGCAGACCGGCGCCCGAAAACAGGGGGTGCGCATCGCCAGCGGCAACGACCGGCTGACCATCAACCTCGACCGCACCAAGACCGAGATCACCGTGGACAGCGCCGGGGCCATCAGCATCACGGGCGGCACCTCGGTGTCCGTGGACGCCGGTACCGATCTGACGCTGAGCGCACGCCGGGCCATCAACATCAGGAGCGGCGGCTTTCTCAACCTCCAGGGCCGCGGCATGGTCAGCCTCAAGTCGCTCGGCGGGGCGGTCAACGTGGACGCGGTGGGCGCCCTCAGCCTCAAGGCGGCGGGCGCCGCGACCATCAGTACGGCCGGCACCATCCAGGTCAACTCCGTTGCCAACGTGGGCATTCGAGCCGTCAGCGTCATGCTGAACGGCCTGGTGACGGTCAACAACAAGCCGTACCCGATTCCGTAGACCAGATTCCGTAGACCCGATCCCGTAGATCCGATTCCGTCGGTCCGATTCCGTTCCCGTAAGGCAGGTGGGCCTGAGATGGCCGAGCAGTTCGTCGGTTCAGGGTGGGCGTTCCCGCTGCGCATCGGGCCCACCGGGGGCATCGCCCTCGTCAGCGGGGAGCGGGAGGTCGAGGAGGCCATCCGGCTGGTGCTGGCCACCGCGCCGGGGGAGCGGCCGATGCGGCCCGAATTCGGGTGCGCCATCCATGACTTGGTCTTCGCGCCGGTCAACGAGGCCACCGCCGGCCGCATCCAGCACGAGGTGTACAGCAGCCTCGACCGCTGGGAGCCGCGCATCGAGGTCGACGACGTCGAGGTCACCGCCGGCGCCGAACAGGGCGTGCTGTTCATCGACGTCCGCTACTCGATCCGGGGCACCAACAACCCGCGCAGTCTCGTCTTCCCCTTCTACGTCATCCCCTCCCACGAGGAGCCCGACGCGTCCGGCGATCTGGGCAACTCCCTTGAAAGCGACCGCTGATCACCGATGGCCCTGCCTTCCCCGAATCTTGACGACCGCCGCTTCCAGCAGTTCGTCGACGACGCCAAGCGCTATATCCAGCAGCGCGCTCCGGAGTGGACCGACCACAACGTCTCCGACCCCGGCGTCACCCTCGTGGAGACGGTCGCGCACATGGCGGACCAGATCGTCTACCGCCTCAACCGCGTCCCGGAGAAGAACCACCTCGCCTTCCTCGACCTCGTCGGCATCACCCTGTTCCCGCCCTCGGCGGCGCGTACGGACGTGACGTTCTGGCTGTCGGCGCCGCAGGAGGAGTCGGTGCTGGTGGCGACGGGGACGGAGGCGGCCACGCTCCGGACGGAGAGCGAGGAGGCCGTCGTCTTCGCCACGGAACGCGAACTGTCCATCGTCCCGTGCGAGTTGGGGCATCTCGTCGTGCAGAGCAAGGGTGCGCCGGTCGCCGACCGCACCGCCGACCTCACCGAGGGCAAGGACGTGATGTGCTTCGCCGAGGCCCCGAGCCCCGGCGACTGCATGCTGTTCGGGCTGACCGCGGCCGTGCCGCACTGCGCGGTCGCCCTCGACCTCGACAGCCGTGTCGACGGTGTCGGCGTCGACCCGCGCCAGCCGCCGCTGGTGTGGGAGGCGTGGACCGAGGACGGCTGGGTGGCCTGCGAGGTCGACCGGGACGGCACCGGCGGCCTCAACCGGCCAGGCGAGGTCGTCCTGCACGTCCCCGGCGGCCACACCCTCTCCCGCACCGGCGGCCGGGAGGCCGGTTGGCTGCGCTGCCGGGTCACCGAGCCCCTCAACAACCAGCCCTTCTACACCACTTCACCGACGGTCCGGTCCGCCGACGTGTTCACGATCGGCGGCACCACCCGCGCCATCCACGCGGACACCGTGTACGACGAGGCCCTCGGCGAGTCGACCGGCCTGCCCGGTCAACGCCTCCGCCTGGCCAACGCGCCCGTCGTCGGCGACGACCCGCCCCTGCTCCTCCAGTCCGCCTCGGGGCCCGAGGGCTGGACGGACTGGCAGGTCGTCCCGCACTTCTCCGCCTCCGCCCCCGACGAACGCCACATCACCCTCGACGCCGCGACCGGCGAGATCGCCTTCGGCCCCGCCGTCCGCGAACCCGACGGCACCCTGCGCCAGTACGGAGCCGTCCCCGCCAAGGGCGCGGTCCTGCGGGCTCGCCGCTACCGCACCGGCGGGGGCAAGGGGGGCAACGTGGCCCGGGGCGCCGTACAGGTGCTGCGCAGCTCGATCCCGTACGTCTCCGAGGTCGTCAACCGGGAGGCCGCGCGCGGCGGCGTCGACGGCGAGACCGTCGAGGAGGCGAAGGTCCGGGCGCCGATCACCCTGCGCGCCCAGGAGCGTGCGGTCACCCTCCGGGACTACGAGGAACTCGCCCGCCGCGCCGCCCCCGAGACCGCCCGCATCACCTGCCTGGAGGGCGACGAGGGCGAGCACGGTGCCTATGCCGTACGGGTGTTGGTCGTCCCGCAAGCCGTTCCCGACCCCGGCGGCCGGCTCCGCTTCGAGCAACTGGTTCCCGGCGACGCCCTGTTGCAGCGCATCACCCGCCACCTCGACGAACGGCGGTTGATCGGGACGCGGTTGGCGGTCGGACCGCCCTTCTACCAGGGCGTCACGGTCGTCGCCACGGTTCACGCCTTCCGGGGGGTGGACACCGACCGGGTACGCCGAAAGGCGCACGACGCGCTCTACCGCCACCTCGATCCGCTCATCGGCGGCACCGACGGCAAGGGCTGGCCCTTCGGGCGTCCCGTGCAGTCCGGCGAGGTGTTCGCGGTGCTGCAACGCGTACCCGGCGTCGAGCTGGTCGACGAGGTGCAGCTGCATCCGGCCGACCCGCTCACCGGCAAGCGCGGCGAGGCGACGAACCGTATCGATCTCGCCGCGCCGTCCCTGGTCTTCTCCTTCGACCACCGGGTGCGCGTGATCGGGGACGGCGCATGAGCATCCTCAAACGGCAATTGGGGAGGGCCCGTTGAGAGGCTCCATCGACGGACTCGGCTCCTCCGCGCCCATCGGCGCGATGCTCCCGGCGGTCTTCGCCGACGACGACCTGGCGCAACGCTTCGTCGGCGGTCTCGACGACGTCGTCGCCCCGATTCTCAACGCCCTCGACTGCCTGGACTCCTACTTCACGCCGTCCCTGGCCCCCCTCGACTTCACCACCTGGCTCGGGGGCTGGGTCGGCGCCGAGATCGACGGCACCGAACCGGAGGACCGGCTGCGCGCGGCCGTCGCCGCCGCCGCGTATCTGCACCGGGTACGCGGCACCGTGCGAGGCCTGTCCGAGGCCGTACGGCTCGCCTTCGGCGTGATCCCCGAGATCACCGAGAGCGGCGCCGCCGACTGGCATGCCCGCCCCCTCGGCCCTGTCCCCGGCGACCGCCGGCCCCATCTGCACGTCACCCTGCGGCTGCCCGACCCGACGGCCGCGGACGAACACCGGCTGGACAGCCTCGTGGCCGCAGCCCGCCCCGCCCACATGCCCTACACGGTCAAGGTGACCGCCGCCGAAAGGACCCCCGAGAGATGACCAGCCAGAGCTGCGCCGAGTGCGGAACCCGGGCGGAGCCCGGCCAGTCCTTCTGCGACGCCTGTGGGGCGGTGCTGAGCTGGTCGGACCGGGAGGAACGCGCGGGCGCCGCCGCCCCCGTGTCCGTCCCGGCGACGGGCGCACGCGAGGAGACGAGGTCGGCGAGTGGGCCGACGAATACTCCGGTGAGTGCCCCTGCGGCCGGGTCCGCGGGTGGAACGCCGACCGCCGCCGACGCCCCCGCCCCCGGCTGGGACGCCTTCGACCGCTCGGGCCCCGGTGGCGCCGGCGCCCCCCGTACGGCCCTCGCCCGGCTCGACGAACAGCCGGGCGGCCAGACGGGTGGTCCGGCGGACGGCCAGTCAGGTGGTCAGCCGGGTGGTGAAGCGGACGGTCAGCCGGACGGTCGTTCGACGCCGGAGGGCGACGACGCTCCCCGCACCCCCGAAACCCCCCAGGGCGCCGACGACGACACCCTGCCCCAGCCCCCCGTACCCGCGGCCGAGCCCTCCGCCCCCGCCGGAGAGCCCGACCCCGCCCCGGACGACGCGGCGGCCCGCGCCAGGTCCCTCCTCGTACCGGTCTCCGACCCCGCACCCCGGGCCGCGCCGGAGCCGTCCGTCGCACCGGTACTGCCCGGCCGGCCGGTCGCCGACCGCCCGCAGGTCCGTACGCCGGGCCGGGAACCCGGCGTGCAGGGCGGTATCCCGTGCCCCTGGTGCGCCACCCCCAACCTGCCCGACCGGCACTACTGCGGACGCTGCGCCATGCCCCTGTCGGGCAGCGGCGGCGCCGACGAGCCCGGCCGGCGTCCGTGGTGGCGCCGTCTGCTGGACCGGGGCAACGGCGAGACCCCGTGGGCGGGGGACCGTCCGCGACTGCGCCGGGGCTTCGGCCGCCTCTGGAACTGGGTGGTCGGCGCGCTGGTGCTGGCTCTGCTGATCACGGCGGTCATGAACTTCGGCGACGCCGTGAACGGCGTACGCGACCACTTCGCCAAGCGGGCCCCGGCCGACCCCGACAAGGTCACCGCCTCCCGCTCCTACCCGGGCCACAAGCCCGAACTGGCCTTCGATAAGCGGAGCAACACCTGGTGGGGCCCCGGCGTCGCCCAGTCCGGCGACGGCGAGTGGATCGAGGCCCGCTTCGCCGAGCCGACCCGTCTGCTGGACGTCGGCATCACCCCCGGCGTCTCCAACCGCCCCGAGACACTGACCGAGTCGGCCCTCCCGAAGCGCATCGAGGCCCAGATCACGACCGCCGACGGAAAGAAGACGACCCGCTTCCTCACGCTCGACCAGGGCGCCGGCTTCCAGCGCCGCGCTTTCCGCGTCGGCTCCGTCACCTCCGTACGCTTCATCCTCCGTTCGGCGCATGCCGCGTCCGCGGACAAGCAGGTGGCCATCGCCGAGATCGAGTTCTTCGGACGGTCGAACGCGAACGCCTCATAGCCGGGGGCCCAGCGAGCGCTCCCTGACCCCTTCCAGATGCGTGAGGAACACCTCGCGCGCGTCCGGGGTCAGGGTGCGCAGCGCCACCATCGCCGTGATGACGACGTCGCACAGCTCCGCCTGGACGTCGTCCCACGTGTGGGTGGTGCCCTTGCGAGGGTTCTGCCCGGTCGCCCCGATCACCGCCTGCGCGACCTCCCCGACCTCCTCGGACAACTTCAGCATCCGCAGGAGCAGGCCCTCACGGCCGTCGTACGTCCGATGCGTGTCGAGCCAGGTCCACAGGTCGTCGATCGACTCCCAGACATCACCATCAGCCATGGGAGAAGCGTCGCACGGCCGGTGGACGCGGCCGACTGTCCCTGGCCTTCTTTCCCACCCACCCACCCACCCTCGCTGCTTCTTCAGCCCAGGTGGCACCTCTGAGGCGGGGGCCGGGGTCTTCAGTCGGTCGGGCGTTCGGGGTCGGCTTGCGCGGGCCTTGTTTCCCGCCCACCCGCCCTTGCTGCTTCTTCAGCCCAGGTGGCACCTCTGAGGCGGGGGCCGGGGTCTTCAGTCGGTCGGGCGTTCGGGGTCGGCTTGCGCGGGCCTTGTTTCCCGCCCACCCGCCCCCGCCGCTTCTGCAGCACTCCCGCAAGCACCGGGCACCCTCAAGTGCGGGCGGCACCCCTGCAAGCACCGGCGGCACCCCAAGCCCCGGCCCGCATTTCCAGCCCGTCCGGCGTTTGAGGACAAGGCCCGTTCAGGGCCGGCAGTGGGGGTCTGGGGGCGCAGCCCCCAGGGAGAGGATGGGTCGGGTAGGGGCGGCGGGGGCGAAACACCCCCACCCGAACCCCCACCGCTTCGGGTGGCGGGCCTCCGCGTGCGGTGCCAGTCTGGCCGGCATGACGATTCAGACCGCCAAGCTCAGCGACCCCGCCGTCCGGGCCTTCGTCAGCGCCGTGAACGCGCACGACCGCGAGGCCCTCGAAGCCGTCCTGGCCCCCGGCGCGACCATGTCCGACGACGGCTCGGACCGCGACGTCGCCGACTGGACCGAGCGCGAGATCTTCTCCTCCCACGGACACATGGACGTCGCCAACGAGTCGAAGGGAGGCCATGTCCTCGTCGCCAACTACAGCAACGACACCTGGGGCGAGATGCGCACGAAGTGGAGCTTCACCGTCGACGACGGCCGCATCCTGCGCTTCGAAACGGGCGAGGCCTGAACGCCGCAGAAACCGCGACGCCCGCACCCCCTTGCGCTGAAGTGGGCTCCAACTCCTAACGTCCTGAGTCATGGAGACCACGGAGACCACCGGAACCACGGGCACCAAGGGCACCACGGAGCCCACGAAGACCACCGAGACCTCCGCGCACCACCGGACCCTCGGTCGCAGCGCCATCGAGGTCAGCGCCCTCGGTTTCGGCTGCTGGGCCATCGGCGGTGAGTGGGGCGCGCCCGACGGCCAGCCCTACGGATGGGGCAAGGTCGACGACGAGGAGTCCGTACGGGCGGTCCGGCGCGCCCTCGACCTGGGCGTCACCTTTTTCGACACGGCGGACGTGTACGGCACCGGACACAGCGAGCGCGTCCTCGCCCGGGCGCTCGGCAAGCACCGTACGGACGTCGTGATCGCCACGAAGTGGGGCAACGTCTTCGACGAGCGGACACGGATCGCCGAGGGCCACAACGACAGCCCCGAGTACGTGCGCCGCGCCCTCACCGCCTCCCTCGCCCGCCTCGGCACCGACTACGTCGACCTGTACCAACTGCACCTGTCCGAGGGCGACTTGGAGGCGGCAGCCCAACTCCGTGACGTCTGCGAGGAGTTGGTGGCCGAGGGGCTGATCCGCGCCTACGCCTGGAGCACCGACGACCCGGCCCGCGCCGCCCTCTTCGCCGAGGGCCCGCACTGCGCCGCCGTACAGCACTGTCTCAACGTCATGCAGGACGCGCCCGAAATGCTCGCGCTCTGCGAGGAGTTGGAGCTGGCCAGCATCAACCGCAGTCCGCTCGCGATGGGGCTGCTGACCGGGAAGCGGGCCGCCGGACAGGCCCTGGACGCCGGGGACATCCGTAACGCACCGCCCGCCTGGCTGCCCGGCTTCACGCCCGGCGCGGGCGCCGACCCGGGCTGGCTGGCCCGCGTCGAGGGACTCCGGTCGGTCCTCACCAGCGGCGGCCGTACCCTCGCCCAGGGCGCCCTCGCCTGGCTGTGGGCGCGCAGCCCTCGTACCGTCCCCATCCCCGGCTTCCGGACCGTCGCCCAGGCCGAGGAGAACGCCGGCGCGATCGCGAAAGGACCGCTCACCCCAGGCCAGTTGACCGAGATCGACCAACTACTGGACCGGTGAGCGGCCCAACTCAAGGGGCGCGGGACTGTGTCGACATGCGGTTCCGCCGCGTGGGCGCGACCAGCCACGACAGCCCCGCAGCCAAAATCCGAAGGGAAGAAGAAATGCGACAGCCGCTCCATGGCCCGGTGCGTACCTCGCGGTCCCACGCGAGGTCCACCCCCACCCGGTGTGCGCCGTGGAGCGGCTGTCGTTCCCCCCCTCGGTGTGGTCCGTTGTGTTACCGGAACCCCAGAGCGTCAAGTGTGAAGCTCTGGTGGAGAAGGCGTGTTGAGCATATGCCCGCGACCGGCCCGAACGCTACGGAGCAATCAATTCCACTTGTGCAGGTTGAACGTCCGTTCAGCCCGCGGAATGCGCTCAGCCCCGCCCGACGAACGGCATCGCCGTCGCCAGTACCGTCGCGAACTGCACATTCGCCGCCAAAGGCAGCTCCGCCATGTGCCGCACGGTGCGCGCCACGTCCGCGACGTCCATGACGGGCTCCGGCGCTGTCTCCCCGTTCGCCTGAAGGGCGCCCGTTTGCATGCGCGCGGTCATGTCCGTCGCCGCGTTCCCGATGTCGATCTGCGAGACCGCGATCCGGTACGGCCGCCCGTCCAGCGCCAGCGCCTTCGTCAGGCCCGTCAGCGCGTGCTTGGTCGCGGTGTACGGCGCCGAGTGCGGCCGGGGTGTGTGCGCGGAGATCGACCCGTTGTTGATGATCCGGCCGCCCTGCGGATCCTGCTCCTTCATCTGCCGGTACGCCGCCTGCGCGCACAGGAACGCCCCGTTGAGGTTGGTGTCCACGACGTGCCGCCACGCCTCGTACGCCAGATCCTCGAACGGCACCCCGCCGGGCCCGAACGTCCCCGCGTTGTTGAACAGCAGATCGAGCCGCCCGAACCGCTCCCGCACGGCACCGAACAGGGCGGCCACGTCGTCGGGTCGGGCCACGTCGGCGCGTTCGGCGAGAAGGGCGCTGCCCTCAGGCGCGAGCGCCGCCGTCTCCGCCAGCCGCTCGGTACGCCGACCCGCGAGCGCCACCGACCAGCCGGCGCCCAGCAGTTCGAGGGCGACCGCACGCCCGATACCGGACCCGGCGCCGGTGACGACCGCGACCCTCGACTCCTGCCCGTCGCCCATCAGTTGGCCTCGCCGGGGTAGCGGACGCCGATCTGCTCGCGGATCGTGTCCATCGTCCGCATCACGGCGAGGGTGCCGTCGAGCGGGACGAGCGGGGACTCGGTCTCACCGGCCCGCAGGGCGCGCATCACCTCGGTGGCCTCGTGCCGGAAACTGTTGCGGGCGCCGTGGTCCGGGGCGGCGACGAACTCCTCGGGGGCGCGGCCGTCGCGGTGCAGCACGAACCGGTCCGCGAAGAAGAACCCGTCCGGTACGTCGATGCGGCCCTTGGAGCCGGTGACCGACGCGCCGATGGACGTACCGCCGACGATGGAGCAGTGCACTGAAGCGAGAGCGCCGCTCTCCCAGGAGAGCAGTGCACCCGTCTGGAGATCGACGTTCTCATCGGAGAGCACCGCTCTCGCCGAGATGCCGTCGGGCTCCCCGAGCAGCAGGTGCGCGAACGACACCGGGTAGACGCCCAGGTCGAGCAGCGCCCCGCCGCCCTGCATCGGGTCCCGCAGCCGGTGCGAGGGCGGGAAGGGCCCCTCAAGCCCGAAGTCGGCCTGAATGGTCCGCACCTCACCGATCGCACCATCCTCGACCAGCGCCTTCAGCCGCCGGACGACCGGATTGCAGTACGTCCACATGCCCTCCATCAGGAAGGCGCCGCGCTCCTTCGCCAGCGCGACCAGCTCCTCCGCCTCCCGCGAGTTCAGCGTGAACGCCTTCTCGCACAGCACGTTCCGCCCGGCCTCCAGGCACAGACCCGCGGCGGCCCGGTGCGCCGAGTGCGGAGTGGCGACGTACACCACATCCACGTCGGCGTCCTCGGCCAGCGACGCCCAGTCGCCGTAGGCCCGCGGGATACCGAACCGTTCCGCGAACTCCTTCGCGGAGGCCTCCGACCGCGAGGCCACCGCGACGAGCTCCGCGTCCGGCAGATCCACCAGATCCGCGGCCATCGCCGCAGCGATCCCGCCCGTCGCCAGAATTCCCCACCGCACGCGCTCAGCCGACATGCCAGCCCCTTGATAAGTGATCTGTGACCACTGATAAGTGATCTGTGACCTCGAACACGCTGTACGAACAGCCCGTACGAGCTGAGAGCATAGGTGGCGGATTACTCGAAAAGGGAGGGCGTATGCCCGAGCGTGGCCGAACCACGCGGGACGACACGAGTCCCGCGGGAGAGATACGGAAAGACAGCCCGCGCCCCACCCGTTCCCTCCGCCGTACCGGCCTCCTCGTCACCTTCACCCTCGGCGGGCTGACGGCGACGCCCCCGCTGGCGATGGACATGTACCTCCCGGCGCTCCCGGAGGTCACGACCTCCCTGCACGCCCCCGCCGCGAGCGTCCAGCTGACCCTCACCGCCTGCCTGGCGGGCATGGCCCTCGGGCAGCTCCTGATCGGCCCGATGAGCGACAGATGGGGCCGCAGACGCCCCCTGCTGGCGGGCCTCGCCCTGTACGTCGTGGCGACGGTCCTGTGTGGCATCGCCCCGTCCCTGGAGTTCCTGGTCGCCTTCAGGCTGGTCCAGGGTCTGGCCGGCTCGGCCGGGATAGTCATCGCCAGAGCGATGGTCCGGGACCTGTACGACGGCGAGGCCATGGCCCGCTTCTTCTCCACCCTCATGCTGATCTCAGGGGTCGCCCCGGTCGTCGCGCCGCTCATCGGCGGCCAGATCCTGCGCGTGACCGACTGGCGGGGCGTCTTCGCCGTCCTCACGGTGGTCGGGATCGCGCTGACGGTACTGGTCTGGTTCCGCCTCCCCGAGACCCTCGACCCCGCCGACCGCCACAGCGGCGGAGTCGGCGAGGCCCTGCGCTCGATGCGCACCCTCCTCGCCGACCGGGTCTTCACCGGCTACGTCCTGACGGGCGGCTTCGCCTTCGCGGCCCTGTTCGCGTACATCGCCGCGTCCCCCTTCGTGATCCAGGAGATCTACGGAGCCTCCCCGCAGATGTTCAGCCTGCTGTTCGGCGTCAACTCGGTCGGGCTGATGATCGTCGGGCAGATCAACGGCAAGGTCCTGATCGGCCGGGTGTCGATGGACACGGTGCTGGCGGTGGCTCTCGCGGTCATCACCCTCGCGGCGACGGCGCTCCTGCTGATGGCGACGGGAGTGTTCGGCGAGGCGGGCCTGTTCCCGGTGTCGGCGGCGCTCTTCGTCCTGATGTCGGTGATGGGCCTGGCGCTGCCCAACACCCAGACCCTCGCCCTGATGCGCACACACCACTCCGCGGGCGCCGCATCGGCCCTCCTGGGCACCACCTCCTTCCTGATCGGCGCCATCGCCTCCCCGCTCGTGGGCATCGCCGGGGACGACACCGCCGTCCCGATGGCGGTCGTCCAACTGGCGGCAGCGCTGGTGGCGGTCGGCTGTTTCGTGGGACTGTGCCGTCCTTGGAACAGACGTACGACCCTGGAGGGAGCGGAGAGCTGAGCGCCGCACCGCGACTGCGCGTCGACACCCCGGAACGGGCCGGCCTCGACCCCGAGGAGATGCGTCACCTCGTACGAGAGGTGCGCGCCCTCACGGCAGGACAGCGCCCGTGGGCACCGGCCGCGGTGGTGATCGTCGGGCGCGGCCCGGTGATCGCGGTGGAGGCGGCGGCGGGCTGGGCGGTGCGGTACGCGTCGTACGACGAGCGCACGGACACGGGAGTGGAACTCCCGGACGAAGCCAGGGTCCGGGCCGCCATCGACACCCCCTTCGACCTGGCCTCGCTGACGAAACTGTTCACGGCGGTGGCGGCGGTGCAGCAAATGGAGCGCGGCACCCTGGGCATGGACGCCCGGGTGGCGGCGTACCTGCCGGACTTCACGGCGGCGGCCCAACACGGCATCACCGTAAGGCAGTTGCTCACCCACACCTCGGGCCTGCGCCCCGAACTCCCGCTGTACGACTGCCCGGACGACCCGGCCCGCCGAGCGCTGCTGCGGTCGGAGGCACCGTCGTCCGCTCCCGGGGCGTACCTCTACTCCGACCTGAACATGCTCCTGCTCCAGTACGTCCTGGAGCGCATCACGGGCCGCACTCTGGATGTCCTGATCCACGAGGGCATCACCCGCCCCCTCGGTATGACGGCGACCGACTTCGGCCCGTGCCCCGACGCGGCGGCGACCGAGGACCAGCGCAGACCGTGGGCGAAGGCGGAACGGGGGATGGTGCGGGGCGAGGCCCACGACGAGAACGCGTGGGCCCTGGGCGGGGTGGCGGGCCACGCGGGCCTGTTCTCGACCGCCCCGGACCTGGCGGTCTTCTGCCGCTGCCTGCTGGCGGGCGGCGCGTACGGCCCGGCCCGCATCCTGGGCCCGGACTTCGTGGAACTCCTGCTGACCCCGCCGGGCCTCGGCTTCACGGTCGACCAGCCATGGTTCATGGGGGAGTTGGCGGGGAGCGGAGCGGCCGGCCACACCGGCTTCACGGGCACGTCCCTGGTCCTGGACCGGGCCACCGACACGTTCGCGGTGCTGCTCGCGAACGCGGTGCATCCGAGGCGGAGTTGGGGCCGCGTGGGGAACGGGCCCCGGGTGGCGGTGGGGGACCGGGTGGCTCGGGGGGTACGGGGGAGATGAGCGGGCGGGGGAGACGAGCGGGCGCCACGCTGCCCACGCTGCCGGTCAGGCAGGCCGCCGGGCGACGAACACGAACTCCCGCCCGGGCCGATCGGGTGCGTCGCGCACGCCCTTCACTTCATAGCCCTGGCGGAGCAACTCCGCCTCGACTTCTTTCCGTTCACGGAAACGCAGCGTCGAATCGGACGTCAGCACCTCGCCGTCCGAGGCGAACACGAAGGTCCAACGGAACGTCACCAGCGGCCCGTTGACCCCGACCAGCTCGACCCAGCTGTCCACCGCGCCGACGCCGGGGACCTCCGTCACGCGGTACGACGACTCACGGTTCCACTGCTCCCAGGCCCGCTTCGAAGGATCCCGGGTCTCGAAGACGAGGTGACCGCCGGGACGGAGGGCGGCGTAGACACCGCGCAGGGTCTGCCGCCAGTCCTGGGGGTCGCTGATCTCCTGGGCCGCGTTCGCGGTCATCGTCGCGAGGTCCACCTGAAGGGGCAGCAGGCCTGTCGCGTCGCCGTGGATCCAGCGGACCCGCTCACCGCCGGGCTTGGCACGGGCGACGTCGAGGGAGGCGACGGCCGGGTCGACGCCGGTCACCTCGATGCCCCGGTCCGCGAGCAGCAGCGCGAACACGCCGGTGCCGCAGCCGATGTCCAGGACACGGCGCGCGGCGAACTCCGTGGCGAGGGCGACGTACGCGTCGAGGTCGGAGCGGTCGGGGTCGAGGGGGTCGTAGATGGCGGCGAGGCGGGGGTGCTGGAACACTTCGTGAGCCATGGGGCGGACGCTATCCGTGCCGGATGCCTGGCCGCCCCTCGGTTTTGTCGGGGGTACGCGAGATCGGCGTACCTCCTGATCCCTCTTAGAATCACCCCGTGACCACCCCCGTTTCCCCCGCCGACGCCCTACGCGCCTCCCTCGCCGGTCTGCTCGCCGGTCTGCCGCCGAAGGCGGCCGCGCAGGCGGTCGAGCGGCTGATCGCCACGTACCGGGGGCGGACGCCGACCGATGCGCCCGTGCTGCGGGACCGTTCCGACGTGGCGGCGTACGCCGCCTACCGGATGCCGGCCACCTTCGAGGCGGTGTGCTCGGCCCTGGACGCCTTCGCCGAGGCCGCGCCCGGCTGGGCGCCCGGCAGTCATGTCGACGTCGGGGGCGGGACGGGGGCCGCGACGTGGGCCGTCAACGCTGTCTGGGAGGGGGCGCGGCCCGTCACTGTCCTGGACTGGGCCGAGCCCGCACTCGCTCTGGGGCGGGAGATCGCCGCCGCCAACCCGGAGCTGAAGGGCGCGGAGTGGCAGCGCTCTCGTATCGGAGCGGCGCTCAAGATCGAGAGCACTGATCTCGTCACGATCTCCTACGTCCTGGGCGAACTGACCGACGCCGACCGCACCTCCGTCGTCGACGAGGCCGCCGGCGCCGCCCAGGCCGTCGTCGTCATCGAACCCGGCACCCCCGACGGCTACCTCCGCGTCATCGAGGCCCGCGACCAGCTGGTGCGCGCCGGGTTCCACATCGCCGCCCCTTGCCCCCACAGCGAGGCCTGCCCCATCGTCCCCGGCGAGGACTGGTGCCACTTCTCCGCCCGGGTCAGCCGCTCCTCCCTCCACCGCAAGGTGAAGGGCGGCTCCCTGGCGTACGAGGACGAGAAGTTCAGCTACGTCGCCGCCACCCGCTTCCCGGTGACCCCGGCTCCCTCCCGCGTCGTACGCAGGCCACAGATCCGCAAGGGCCAGGTACTCCTGGAGCTGTGCGAGACGGAGCCCGCACTGCGCAGGGCGACGGTCACGAAGCGGCACGGTCTTCTCTACCGGGCGGCGCGGGACGCGGACTGGGGGGACGCTTGGCCGCCGGCGGAGGAGAGCGGGAGCTAGCGCTCGCTCGGGTTTCCTATGCAGTGCCCGGTTCGTCGAGGAAGCGAAGCAGTACGGCGGCCTCCTCGCGGAGTCGCGCGGCTCGGTCGGCGTGCGCGGGTGTGGTCAGCTGCGCGGCGGCCTCCAGTCGCTCGGCGGCCTCGGCGCGTACGACGTCCACCACGTTCCGCTCGCTCAACTCACGCCGTACTGCTTCGGTGGCGCCGGCACCGACCGGGGACTGCTCAAGGGCCACGCCGCGGAGCTCGGCCTCGCCCACGGGCACTGCCTCGGCGTTGTCCAGGGCGCCAAGTGTCGCGCGCAGGGCGCTCACCGCGGCCTTGTCCCGGGCGCGCATCGCTTCCGGCAGTGCTTGACGCATACGAAGACGTAATGACATGCCGGTGACCTTATGGCGGCACCCTTGGACCCCACAACGCGGTATGTGTGTGCGGCTGTTGGGGCTTTCGGCCACGGCTTACCCGGCGTCGTCCATGACCACGGCCATCTCGGTCGGAGCGAAAGGCGAGAGGAACCCCAACTTCCCGCGCCTATAGGGCTGTTAACCTGCGCGCATGTCAGACCTGGGGCCCGTCGACTGGCCGCCCGCGCCGATCAGAACCGAGAGGCTCGTGCTCCGTGAGCCCGAGGCCCGGGACCGGGCGGCGTTCATCGAGCTGTTGGCGTCGCCGGAGGTGCACACCTACCTCGGTGGCCCCCGGCCGCGTGACGAGCTCGAGCGCGAGATGCCCGGGGTGCCCGAGCGGTGGCCCGGGAGTTTCGTCGTCGATCTCGACGGGGCGATGATCGGCCAGATCCTGCTCAGGAGAGCGACGGGGCACCGCCGCCCGGCTGCCGCGGGGAAGGCTGACCTCGGCTACCTGTTCCTGCCGCGGGCGTGGGGATCCGGGTACGCCGCCGAGGCGTGCGCGGCGGCACTCGACTGGTTCGACGGCGTCCTTCCCGGCGAGCCGGTGGTGCTCACCACCCAGAGCGCCAACGTCGGCTCGATGCGCCTCGCGGCAAAGCTGGGGTTCACCGAGGTGGAGCGGTTCGAGGCCTGGGACGCCGAGCAGTGGCTCGGTGTGCGGTCCCCGGTCATGCCGTCCGCCTGAGCCCGAGCCCGAGGCCGCCAGGTCGGACAGCCCGAGGGCGGGATTCCCTCGGGCTGCTCGCTGGTGGGGAGGAAGCACAGCGGGGCTTTCGATCGCGCCGCTCGGCCGTCCGCACGGCTGCCTACGAACCCGCCGCCTGATCCGCCTGATCCGCCTGATCCGACTCGTCCGTCGGATCGGGCGCGGCCACCGTGATTTCCTCCTGCGCGCCCTCTTCCTCTGCGCGCTTCTCCTGGAGCTTGCGTACCAGCTCGCGCTTCTGGGCCTGCGGGTCCGCCCCGCCGCCCGTCTGCTTGCCCCGGCCGCCGCCGCGCAGGGCGTTCTTGCCCAGGTTGCTGCGGGTGCCGCCTACGCCGAGCATGTTTCCGCCACCTCGTGCCATGGTCCGTCTCCTCAGTCTCTGACGATACGTATCGTCTCGTTGTGTGCGTCTTCACCCTGCGGCGAGACGTTCCGTCTTGTCAACCTGATAAATTGCCGACATGGTCCAGAAGTCCACGCCCGCCAGGTCCGACACCCCTCCCAAAGCCGCCCCCGACTCCACCCGTCGCAGCGAGAAGTCCCGTCGCGCCATCTATGAAGCCGCCCTCGCCCTCGTCGGTGAGGTCGGGTACCAGAAGGTGACCATCGAGGGCATCGCCGCCCGGGCCGGCGTCGGGAAGCAGACTATCTACCGGTGGTGGTCCTCCAAGGCCGACGTGGTCATGGAGGCCTTCGTCGACAGGAGCGAGCAGGCCGCCGAGGCCGTTCCGCCCGGGCAGGAGTACGCCATCCCGGACACTGGCGACCTCGCCGCCGACCTCAAGTTCGTCCTGCGTGCCACCGTCGACGAGCTTCTCGATCCCGCGTTCGAGGCTCCATACCGCGGCCTCGCCGCCGAAGGCCTCGTCAACGAGGAACTCGGCCGCAGATACGTCGCCAAGCTGCTCGAACCCTCGCTTCAGCTCTACGTCCAGCGGCTGCGCGCCGCCCAGGACGCCGGGCAGGTGCGAGCGGACATCGATCCCCGTATCGCCCTCGAACTCTTCGTCTCCCCGCTCGCCCAGCGCTGGCTCCAGTACGCCGGGCCGATCTCGTACGAGTACACGGACACCCTCGTCGACTACGCCCTCCACGGGATCGCCTCACCTGGCGGCAATCAGCGGTAGAACGGCCGAAAACAGTGGTTACTAAATCCTGCTAATCAACCGGAAAACGGTCGATCCCCCTCCCTGTGCACCTCGTCCCACCTACCCCGGATGTGGGCTCCGGCCCCCTACGGCGCAGGATGGTGGGACCATGGAGCAGGCTGTCCGCACAACAGCAGCGAGGCGAGGCGATACATGAGCGCGGAGTTCGGCGGTCGTACGACGGGCCGGCAGGGCAGGATCTCCCAGTGGCTGCGCGGTCGCCGCGCGAGCGCCCGGGAGGAAGCCCTCGGGGTCGAGGCCGGCCGCCGTGAGGAACTGCTGCTCGCCACCGCCCGTGCCGGACTGCCCCTCGCGCCCGCCGCGCACCCCTCCGCCTACCGGTGCTCCTGCGACCGCGTCGGCTGTCCCACGCCCGCCCGGCACCCCATCTCCTTCGCCTGGCACACGCAGTCCACCACCGACCGCGCCCAGATCGAGCGATGGGCCCGGCATCAGCCGCAGGCCAACTTCATTACCGCGACCGGCATAGTCCACGACGTCCTCGACGTCCCCCTCGAAGCGGGGCGCGAGGCGCTGGAGCGGCTGCTCGGGGCCGGTATCGAGGTCGGACCCGTCGCCGAGAGCGACGACGGACGGCTGCTGTTCTTCACCCTCACGCGCGGCACCCCCGACGACGAGGACGAGTGGTGGCCCTGCGAGCTGGACTGCCACCCGGAGACGATGGACGAGCATCCCGGGCTGCGCTGGCACTGCCGGGGGTCCTACGTCCTCGTACCGCCGGCCCGGCTGCCCAATGACCAGGCCGTGTACTGGGTACGCGGGCCGGAGCACGCCCTGCCCGACCCGCTCAGTCTGCTCGAAGTCCTCACCGACGCCTGCGCCCGGTACGCCGGCGAGGAGCCCGACCACGCCGCCGCGGCCTGGCCCCACCGCAATTGAGCGCTCCGCGGGATGAGCGGTTCGTTCGCTGCGGGCCGGTGGGGCTGGTCGCGCCCCGCGGCGGAGCCGCAGATCGACACAGCCCCGCGCCCCTTAAGGGCGCGGTTCCGCACCCGACTTCCCCGAGGCCGCTTATGGCCAGTCCGGTAGTTACTCGCCTTGCGCCGCCGTCAGGCCCTGGATACGGCTCAGGAACTGCACGCCCTGGTTCGCGGCGCCCTTGCCCGGGTCCAGTACCGCCTGGTTCGACACGAACTCCAGGGTCAGTGACTGCTTGATCTCGCCCGTCGTCAGCGCCAGCACGCTGTCGCCCGGCGCCGGGATCGACGTGCCCTGGGCGGCCGTCTGCTTCTCGTAGTGGTGCGTGGCGAAGAAGACCAGCGCGCCGCCGTCCGTCGTCCGCAGGCCCAGCGGGGCGAACTCGCCCTTGGTGAGCGGCTCGTCGATGAACTGGGTGACGAGTCCGGGCTTGATGGCGCTCTTCTGACGCTGCGTCACCCAGCCGCTCGTGTGCACACCGGGCGCGAAGACAGCGCCGCTGCCGCTCTTCAGGTACGTCGCGTAGTCCGCGCTCAAGTCCTCGGGCGCGACGGCCAGTTCGGCCGAGTTCGCCGCCACCGGCTCCGCCCAGCCGTCGTTGTCCGTCCTGAACCGCGGTACGTCGTCCGGGTCGAGAAGCGTCAGATAGGCGACCGCCCACGGCTCGACCACGTTGCTGCGCGTGAACACCAGCAGCCAGCGCGCCTCGTTGCCCTTGTTGGCGTCGGCGTCCGCGACGAACCAGCGCGGCCAGCCCGCCTTCTTGGGGATCGCGAACCGGGCGTCCGTCAGCTCCAGCGGTACGTACGACGGGTTGCCGGCCGGGCTGATCTCGCGACCGGCGTCCAGTCGGGCCGCGTCGATCGCGCCGAGGGCGCCGGTGACATGGTCGGCGTCCAGAGAACGGTCGTACGCCTTGTCCGCCTTGTTGTACGCCGTCGTGAAGTCCTTCAGCGCCTCGGACGCCTCCGCCCGGGTCGCCGCCGGGATCACCTCGCGCTCGCCGTGCACCACGACACAGCCGCTCGCCGACAGCGACAACACGGTCACCGAGGCCACCGCGAGAGCGCTCCGGCCAAGAAGACCTCGTGGCGTTCGCGGCCTACGAGGCGTTTGTGGACTTCGAGGGCTGCGACCCCTGCTCACCCTGCTCATCAGCTGGCTTCACCTTCCCCTTCCCGGAGGCGAACCCTACCGGGGCGAGGAACAGTGCGAGCGTCGGGATCAAGTAGAGCGCCCACACCGTGACCTGGAGGACGGTCGGGTCCGGCTGGAAGTTGAGAACGCCCTTGAGGAGCGTGCCGTACCAGCTGTCCGGCGGGATCGTCTCGCTGATGTCGAAGGCCTTGTTGGTCAGGCCGGGCACGATGTCGGCCTCCTGGAGGTCGTGGAAGCCGTACGCGAGGACGCCCGCCGCGACCACGACCAGCATGCCGCCGGTCCAGGTGAAGAACCGGGACAGGTTGATGCGCAGGGCGCCCCGGTAGAAGAGGTAGCCGAGCACGACCGCCGTCGCGATGCCCAACAGCACGCCGATCAGGGGCCCTTGGGTGCCGTCGCCGGACGCCCGCACCGACGTCCACACGAACAGCGCGGTCTCCAGGCCCTCCCGGCCCACCGCCAGGAACGCGGTCGCGACCAGCGCGCCCGTGCCCATCTGGAGGGCGGCGTCCAGCTTGCCGTGCAGGTCCGCCTTCAGGTGCCGGGCGGTGCGCCGCATCCAGAAGACCATCCACGTCACCAGACACACGGCGACGATCGACAGCGAGCCGCCGAGCGCCTCCTGCGCCTCGAACGTCAGCTCCTGGGAGCCGAATTCGAGCGCGCAGCCGAAGGCGAGGGCCAGCGTGATGGCCACCCCGATGCCGATCCAGATCGGCTTCAGGGCGTCCCGGCGGTCCGTCTTCACCAGATAGGCGATGAGGATGCAGACGACGAGACTGGCTTCCAGCCCCTCGCGCAGACCGATCAGATAGTTCGCGAACACGGCTAGGCCCCCTCGGAGAACAACGCGCGGCCCCACCAGTCGTCCTTGTCCCGGACACCCGGAGGAACCGCGAAGACGGCCGAACCCACATGCTGGATGTACTCGTTGAGCGCGTCCGTGCGCGCCAGGGTGCGCTGGACAGGGATGAAGCCGGTCCGCACGTCCCGCTGGTAGGCGAGGAAGAACAGGCCCGCCTCAAGCCGGCCCAGCCCGTCCGTGCCGTCCGTGAAGGAGTAGCCGCGACGCAGGAGCGTCGCCCCGTGGTTGGAGTCGGGGTGCGCGAGCCGGACGTGCGCGTCGGGCAACATGGCCTTCAGGAACGGCTCGTCGCGCTCCTTCGCCTTGCCGACCGGGGCACCCTCGCCCTTGTCGCGCCCGATGATGTCCTCCTGCTCCTGCAACGACGTCCGGTCCCAGGGCTCGATGTGCATCCGGATGCGCCGGGCGACGAGATACGAACCCCCGTCCATCCAGGCCGAGTTGTTGTCGGTGTCCGCGCCGTCCACCCACACGAACTTCTTCAGCCGGGCCGTCTCGGTGCCCGCGATGTTGCGGGTGCCGTCCTTGAAGCCCAGCAGGTTGCGCGGGGTCTGCGCCTCGGGCGTCGTCGACGAGGTCTTGCCGAAGCCGAGCTGCGACCAGCGCACCGAGACCTTGCCGAAGCCGATCCGGGCCAGGTTGCGGACGGCGTGCACCGCGACCTGCGGATCGTCCGAGCACGCCTGTATGCACACATCGCCGCCGCTGCGGTTCTTGTCGAGGTTGTCGCCGGGGAACTGCGGCAGGTCGACGAGCGCCTCGGGCCGCCGGTCCGCCAGCCCGAGCTTCTCGAACAGGCCGGGCCCGAACCCGATCGTCAGCGTCAGCCGCGACGGCTTCAGCCCCAGCGCCTCACCGGTGTCGTCCGGCGGCGCCTCGGCCAGACCGCCGTACGCGCCCTCACCGACCGCCTGCCCGGCCGTCATCCGCCGGGCCGCCGCCGTCCAGTCCTTGAGCATCTGTACGAACTCGGCGCGGTCGTCCGTCTCCAGGTCGAACGCGGCGAAGTGCAGCCTGTCCTGCACCGGCGTCGCGATCCCCGCCTGGTGCCCGCCGTGGAAGTCGACGGCCCCGCCCGCCTCGGCGGCGACCGTCTGTACGTCGTCGCCGGCGCGCGTCATCGCCACCCCGCCCCCGGCCGTGGCGGCCCCGAGCGCGAGCCCGGCCCCGCCCCAGCCGATCAGCGCCCGCCGCGAGGTACCGCCGGCGGTACCGTCTGTGGTTTCTGGTATCTCCGTCATGACAGTGAATCCCCCGCTTACTTCACGACGGCGGCGGCGAGCTTGGACAGCGGCTCGGCGAGCGCGTTCACCGCGTCCGAGAGCTGCTTGCGATCGGCCTCGCCGACCTTGTCGTACGAGGTGAAGTCGTACGAGTTCTTGTCCGCGCGGTACTTGTCGAGCAGCGTGTTCAGGGCAGCGAACTGCTTGTCCAGCTCCGTGACCAGCGCCGCGTCGTTCTCCTTCGCGACCGGCTTCAGCAGCTCGTACGCGTCCTGGGCGCCCTCGACGTTGGCCTTGAAGTCGACGAGGTCGGTGTGCGAGTAGCGCTCCTCCTCGCCGGTGACCTTGCCGGTGGCGACCTCGTCGAGCAGCTCCTTGGCGCCGTTCGCCATCGAGGTCGGGGTGATCTCCGCCTTGCCGACCCGCTTCTGCCAGTCCTTCAGGTCGGTGATCAGCTGGTCGGCGAGGGTCTTGTCCTCGGCGGTGAGCTTCTTGTCCTCCCAGAGGGACTTCTCCAACCGGTGCCAGCCGGTGAACTCCTGGCCGGCCTCCAGACCGTCCGCGCGGACGTCGACCTTCGGGTCGATGTCACCGAAGGACTCGGCGACCGGCTCGGTGCGCTCCCAGCCGATACGGGAGGGCGCGTACGCCTTCTTCGCGGCTTCGATGTCGCCGTCCTTGACCGCCTTGGCGAAGACCTCGGCGAGCGGCAGCGTCGCGTCGGCCTGCTCCTGCGCGTACTTGCGGTAGGCGGCGACGGCCGCGTCCAGACGCGGGTCGCGCTTGGCGACCTTGCCGCCGGTGGCCTTGACGGCCTGGCGGATGCCGTCGCCCTTCATGCCGGGCTTGCAGGCGATCGTGTAGTCGCCGGCCTTCACCTCGGCGGTGACCTTCTGCTTGGTGCCGGGGCCGATGTTCTCGCGCTCGGTGACGATCCGGTCGTCCGGGAAGAGGACGTAGACCTCGGTGACCTTGGAGCCCTTGTTCTCGATGTCGAGCTCGATGTGCCCGGCCGGGAACTCCTTCTTCGACACCTCGCACTTGTCGTCCGTCGCGGTGACGCTGATGACGCCTTCGCCGCCGCTCCCGGAGCTGCCCTTCTCCGTGCACCCCGTGACGGCGGCCAGGGCCGCTGCGGTGGCGGCGGCGGTGACGACGGAGAGTCTGACGGCTCGCATGCGGGCTCCTGAGGGATCGCCAGTGGCGAAAAATCGACGTGTCCAGGCTCACACAGGTGTGGTGAGGCGGCCCTAACTTACCTAAGGCTTGCCTCAGTAATACCCGGACAATCGGTGATTCACCTCTCATCGACGCTGTATGGGCACGCTCCGATCACGGCGACCTAAAGGTGACTTAAATTGCACGCCACGCACGGGTAATGCACAGGCATGGTGCGGCTCAAGAGCCCCGCACGGGCGAGATCAGGACAGCTCCGGTGCGCGGATGCGGAAACACCTCGATGGGCTGCCGATAGACCTCCGACAGCAACCGCTCGTCGAAGATCGTGGCGGGCGGCCCGTCCGCCACCACCCGCCCGGCGCTCAGGATCGCCACCCGGTGGGCGTAGGCCGCCGCGAGCCCCAGATCGTGCAGGACGACCACCACCGCGTCCCCGGCCCGCGCCCGCTCCCGGCACACCCGCAGCACCAGCTCCTGGTGACGCAGGTCCAGCGCGGCGGTCGGCTCGTCGAGCAGCAGCAGCGGTGCCCGCTGGGCGAGCACCCGGGCCAGCGCCACCCGGGCCCGCTCACCGCCGCTGAGCGCCGAGAACGGCCGTACGGCGAACCCGGCCACCTCGGCGGCCCTCATCGCCCCGGCCACCGCCAGGTCGTCGTCGTCCTCCCGCTCGGTACCGGCCCAGGGCGCCCGGCCCATCCGTACGACCTCCTCGACCGCGAACGGGAAGGAGAGCGACGCGGCCTGCGGCAACACCGCCCGGCGCAGCGCGAGCTCGGCCGCGGGCCACTCGGCGGCGGGCCGGCCATGAATCCGTACGACCCCTGCGGCGGCCGGGAGATCGGCGGCCAGCGCCCCCAACAGGGTCGACTTCCCGGCCCCGTTGGGCCCGACGAGCGCAAGCACCTCCCCGGCCCGGGCGATCACATCGACACCGGCCAGCACCTCCCGCGAACCAAGGCGAACATGAAGCCCTTCGGCTTCGGCGAGAACGTCTCCCGGTTCGGAAGCGGGCGGAGGTGTCGGACGGGGACGCAGAAGTCTCATGGGGAGGATCCTTGGGGGCGAAGTGGAAACAGAGGGCACGTAGACCCACCTAGGGGCGCGGGGAACTGCGCGACCAGCCCCCACGCACCCGCAGACAACACACAACCCTCAGGCCCACCCCCCTTGCCGCCGCCGAGTCCTCCGCAGCAGCCAGAAGAAGAACGGGCTGCCCAGCAAGGCGGTAAGAACACCCAGCGGCAACTCCGCCGGCGCGGCAACCGTCCGCGCCGCCAGATCCGCCGCGAGCAACACCACCGCCCCACCCAGCGCACTCCCCGGCACGAGGAACCGATGCCCCGGCCCCGCCGCCATCCGCAGCAGATGGGGGATGACCAGGCCGACGAAGCCGATGATCCCCGACACACCGACCGCCGCCGCCGTGAGCAGCGAGATCACCAGAATCAGTACAACCCGCATGCGTTCCACGTCGACGCCCAGGTGCCGGGCAGGACGCTCGCCGAGGGACAGGAGGTCCAGGCGGCGGGTGTAGAGGGGAGCGATCAGCAGACCCACTGCTGCGAAGGGCACGACCGCCAGCACCTTGGACCAGGTGGCCTGGGCGAGGGAGCCGAGCTGCCAGAAGGTGATCTGGTTGACCGCCGCCGTGTCCGCGAAGAACAGGAAGAGACCGATCAGCGCGCCCGCGAAGGCGTTCACGGCGATGCCGGTGAGGATCAGCGTCACGACCTCCGTACGGCCGCCGGAGCGCGACATCGAGTACACCAGCAGGACCGTGGCGAGCCCCGTGACGAAGGCGATGGCCGGGATCGTCACCGTACCGAGGAAGGTGAGGCCGAGCGAGATCGCGCCCACCGCCCCGACCGCCGCGCCCGAGGAGACGCCGATGATGCTCGGCTCGGCGAGCGGATTGCTGAACATGCCCTGCATCAGCGCCCCCGCACAGCCCAGCGAGGCCCCGACGAGCAGCGCGAGCACGATGCGCGGGAAGCGGACGTTCCACAGGACGGACTCGGGGACGCGCTCCAACTCGGTGCCGCCGAGGCCGATCCGGTGGAGTACCGAGCCCAACACGTCACCGGTGGGGATGGGATAGGCGCCCAGCCCGGCGGCGACCGGGACGAGGACGAGCAGGGCGACGACCAGTCCGGCGGTCAGCAGCCACGTACGACCGCGCCCTTTGCGTACGGACGACGCCTCCTCCGTGGCTTCAACCACCTTGTCCAGCAAGGTCATCGAGCATCCCCGTCGCCGCTTCCGCCGCTTCCGCTGTCGCCGTACAACTGCTCGACGATCGACTTCAGTACCTGGTCCGTTCGCGGCCCGTAGTTGAGGAGTACGCCGTCCTCGATCGAGACGACCCGGCGTTCCATCCCGGCCGGGGTCTGTGCGACGCCGGGGATCTCGACCATGCCGTCGATGCCGCCGACGGAAGCAAGTCCCTTGGTCATGACGAGGATCGCGTCGGGCGCGGCCTGGGCGAGCGCCTCGGTGGTGATGGCGGTGAAGTCCTTCTCCAGCCCCGACTCCGCGCCCGCGTCGACGGCCCCGGCGGCCTCCAGCAGCGAGGTGGCGCCCGAGTCCTTGCCGCCGATGAGATAGACGGAGGCCGAGCCGCGCAGATAGAGGAAGGCGACGCGAGGGCTCTCGCTCTGCTGCGGAATCTCCTTGCGCACGGAGGCGATCCGGTCCTCGGAGCGCTTCGTCAGCTCCTTCCCGGCGGACGGTACGCCGAGCGCGACGGCGACCGCCTGGATGCGCGGGCCGACGTCGCCGAGGTCCTTCGCCGGGTCGATCACGAGGACCGGGACGCCGGCGTCGCGGATCTGGCCGATGGCCTCCTCGGGCCCGGTCGTCGTCTCGGCGATGACCAGGTCGGGCTTGAGGGAGAGCACGCTCTCGGCGGAGACGTCGTGGTTGCGGGTGACGATCGGCAGCTTCTCCGCCTGCGCGAAGGTCGCGGTGATGTCCCGGGCGACGACCCGGTCACCGAGCCCGAGCGTGAACACGATCTCGCTGAGGCTGCCGGAGAGCGGCACGATCCGCTCGGCGGCCTCGACCGTCACCTCGGCGCCGTCGGACGACCGTACGGTGACCGGGAGTCGGGGCTCGGCAGGGTTCGCGAGAGGTTCGACGCGATCCGCGGCGGCGGTGGCCGTGGCCCCTGCCCGGGCCTGGTCCTGGTCCCGGGTCTGGGATGTCCCGTCCGCGGTGCTGCAGCCGGTCGCCGCAGCCGTGAGAGCGAGTACGGACAACAGCGCACCCGCCAGCCGGATGCGCGCCGGCCGTATGCACACCGCACTGTCCGGTCCGCCCGGTCGGCCCGGCCCGCCACGCCCTCGCACTCTCGCCATTTTCTCTCCGTCCCCTTCCGCCACTCTTAGGTTTAGCTTAGGTTAGCCTTACCTTCCTGGCTAGATTGCGTCGAACCGGAGGTCAACCCACATGCCCCCATCCCTCCGCCTGCGGCTGTGCGGCAGCGTCGCCGGGCTCTGCCTGGCCGTCCTGGGAGCTCTCCTCCCGGCCACCGCCGCGCACGCCGCGAGCCGTACCGTGCAGGGCGGAAGGCTCGACTGGGGCATCAAGTCGTCCTTCCAGAGCTACGTCACCGGCCCGATAGCCAAGGGGAGTTTCTCCCTCACCTCGGGCGCCGCGACCGTCGGCGGCAGCCAGTTCCGCTTCCACTCGGCGACGGGCACCTACGACGGCGACACGGGCGCCTTCCGCGCCGGCTTCTCCGGGGGCGTCCACTTCGTCGGCCACAAGAAGGCCGACGGGACCCACCAGCTCGACCTCACGATCAGCCGCCCCACCGTCCGTATCTCCGGGGGGTCCGGCACCCTCCACGTCGACGTCACCAGCAAGGAGAAGGACACCGGGACGGTCACGACGTCCTCGCAAGTGCCCTTCGCCTCCCTCACGTTGGGCGGGATCGACATGCGGGGCGGCGGCAACGCGGTCGCCCTCAACAACCTCCCCGCCAGGCTCACCGCCGAGGGCGCCAGGTCCTTCGCCGGGTACTACGAGGCGGGCACCGAACTCGACCCGGTGAGCCTGTCGGCGGACGTCCAGGCGGCGGCCACCAGGCAGCCGACGGAGACACCGACGACGAAGGCGCCCACCCCGTCCGCTTCCAAGTCGCCGTCCCCGAAGGCGACTTCGGGTGCGATCAAGGACGGAGCCGTCGACTGGGGCGTGCGCCGCACCTTCCGCGAGTACGTCACCGGTGACATCGCCAAGGGCAAGTGGACGCTGTCCTCCGGCGCCCAGGACGGGGGCGCGCTCTTCCGCTTCCCGAGCGGTGAAGGGACGTACAAGGACGGCGAGTTGACGGCCACGTTCAAGGGCGCGGTGCGCTTCACCGGCGAGAACGGCCTCGATCTGGCACTGAGCGGCCTGCGGACCGTCGTCGGCAAGAACGGCACCGGCACGCTCTACGCCGATGCCACCGGCGCCGACTTCAAGGGCACCGACGTCCCGCTCGTCACGTTCACCGCCAAGAACCTGGCCCCCAAGGCCGGCCTGGTCACGCTGACCGAGGCGCCCGCGAAACTCACCGAGCGCGGGGCGAAGGCCTTCGGCGGGATGTACAAGGCGGGCACGGAGATGGACCCCGTCTCGCTCGCCGTCGCCCTCACCGACGCCGCCGAACTCCCCGCCCTGCCCGACCTGGGCAGCGCGGGCACCGCGGCGGACGCGTCCGCGACACCGGAGGCGGAGGCAGCGGCGAAGTCGGCCGCGCCGGACACGGAGAACGCCGCGAGCGACACCGGCTCCGGCTCCGGCTCCGACGACGGATCACCGCTCCTGCCCATCGGCCTGGCGGTCGGCTCCCTCCTGCTGGTGGCCGCGGCCTTCGCGGTCGTCGCCCGCAGGCGCCGCGCCCAGCCCGCCACCGAAGCGCCCGAAAAGAACTGAGCCCCCTCAACTCCCTTACGCAGTCCGCCGGTCGGCGGACCACCCACCTAGGAGAACCACCACCATGTCCGCCACCACCAGACGCCCGCTCACCCTCGCCGCCGCCGTGGCCACGGCCGTCGCACTCGGCGCCACCGCGCTCGCCACGACGGTCGCCTCCACCGCCTCGGCCGCCGAAGTCCCGCTCAGCGGCTACGAGTTGACCTGGGGCATCAAGCAGTCGTACCGCACCTACGTGACCGGAATGGCGGCCGGCACCTTCACCCCGGCGGACGGCGCCACGCAGGCCGCGAACAACGGCGCGTTCACCTTCACGGAGGGCACCGGGACCTACGACTCCACCGCGCACACGGTGGCCCTCGGGTTCAAGGGCGGCCTGAAGATCGCGTCCGCCCTCCACCGCTTCGAACTCACCCTGTCCGACGTGAAGTTCGACAGCAAGGCGGCGAAGATCACCGCCGATGTGACGCAGAGCGGCGCCACCCAGGACGACGTACCGCTCGCCGACGTCACGGTCACCCAGGCGATGACGGACATGGCGACCAAGCTGACGCCGGAGGCCGCGACCGTCTTCGGCAGCTCCAGCTACAGCGGGGCGGCCGGCGACCCCCTGACGGTGGTGAAGAAGACGCCCGAGTCCCCGAGCCCGTCCGCGTCGCCGAGCACGAGCACGAGCCCGTCGGTATCGCCGTCACCGTCCACCTCGGCGAGCCCGTCCGCATCGGCATCTGCCTCGGCATCGACCTCGGCGTCCCCCTCGCCGTCGCAGGGCGCCTCGGAATCCGCCTCTCCCTCGGCATCGCCCTCGGACACCGCCACCGCCCCGGTGAGCGGGGACATCACCGACGGCACGCTCGGCTGGGGCGTCAAGCAGTCCTTCCGTACGTACGTCGTGGACGGCGTCGCCAAGGGCGCGATCACGACGTCGGCCGGGGCGACCCAGGCCGCAGGCAACGGGGTGTTCACTTTCGTCGACGGCTCGGGCACGTACGACACCGACGCCGAGACCCTCTCCGCCGCCTTCGCGGGCGCCGTGAACTTCAAGGGCCATGAGGACAACGGCTCTTACGGTCTCGACCTCACCCTCAGCGACCTCAAGGCGACCATCGACAACGGCGCCGGCGAACTCACCGCCGACGTGGAGAGCCTCGGCGAGACGTCCGCCGACGTGGTCCTGGCCGACCTGACGACCGACGCGGCCGACCTCGTCGCCGAGAACGACGTCATCACCCTCTCCGACGTCACCGCCACGATCACCGCCGCCGGCGCGAAGGCCTTCGGCGACTTCTACCCGACGGGCACGCAGCTCGACCCGGTCGACCTGTCCGTGGCGCTGAGCGAGGGCGCCGAACTCCCGGGCGGCGACGGCGGATCGGCTTCCACGGGCGGCTCGGGCACCTCGGGCGGCACCACGGGCGGCTCCTCTGGCACGACGGGCTCCACCACCGGCGGCGGTACGACGGGTTCCACGACCGGCGGTCTGACCGGCGGCCTCGCGGCCACCGGCGCGGGCGTTCCGGTGGGCGCGCTGGGCACGGCCGCCGCGGTGACGGTGGCGGCGGGCGCGGCCGTGGTGCTGGCGGTACGGCGGCGGCGTACGGACGCCTAGTCGGTACGTGTACCTGGTACGCGTAGTTGGTGAGGGCTGCCACCTGGGTGTTTGAATGCGCGCGTGACTGACTACGACGTACTCCGCGTCTTCTGCTCGCCCAACGGGGGATACGGCAACGAGCTGGGCGTGATCCGCGAGGGCTCGGTCATGCCCGAGCGGAGCGAACGGCAGGCGTTCGCGGCCAAGTTGGGGTTCAGCGAGACCGTGTTCGTCGACGACCCCGAGCGCGGGATCATCGACATCTACACGCCGACCCTGCGCCTGCCCTTCGCCGGCCACCCTTGCGTCGGCACGGCCTGGCTGCTCGACGTGCCCGAACTGGTCACGCCGGCCGGGCTGGTGGGGGCTCGGCTGGACGGGGAGTTCAGCTGGATCGAGGCGCGGGCGGAGTGGGTGCCGGAGCGGACGCTGCGCCGGTACGGGTCGGCCGCGGAGGTCGACGCGCTGCCGGTGCCGCCGCCGGGGGAGTGGATCTACGCGTGGGCCTGGGAGGACGAGGCCGGCGGTCGCGTACGGGCCCGCGCCTTCCCTGGCCGCGATGACGGCATCAAGGAGGACGAGGCGACGGGGGCGGCGGCACTGCTGCTCACGCACCAGCTGGGCCGGGCGCTCAACATCACCCAGGGCAAGGGGTCGCAGATACTCACGGCGCCGCAGCCGATGGGGTGGGTGGAGGTCGGGGGCAGGGTGTTCCTGGAGCGCTGAGGCTGTGGGGTGGGGCTGTGCGGGGTGGCCGGCTTTTCCTCGCCCCCGCCGCCCCTACCCGTCCCATCCTCGGGGGCGCTGCCCCCGAACCCCCGCTCCTCAAACGCCGGAGAGGCTGGATTTACCCGGCCGGGGCTGACATATCCAGCGCCGCTCAGGCATCTTCAGCCCGTCCGGCGATTGAGGACAAGGCCCGTTCAGGGCCGGAGCGGGGTCTGGGGCGGCAGCCCCAGGGTGGTGGTCACGCGGACAGGGGGAACTCCTCGCCCAGGTCGCGGAAGACGCCCGTGTTCAGGGCGAACGCCCGCTTGCACTCCGCGACGATCCGCTGCCTCTCCAGCTCGTCCACGGCGACTCCCGCCCCGTCCAGCAGTTCGCGGTAGCCCCGCTTGAACGCCGCCGGGTTGGAGATCCCCTCGAACACGTAGAAGCGGACGCCATCACCCTTGCGGGCGAATCCCCACGTCTTCTCGGCCGTGTCGCGGATGATCTGGCCCCCGGAGAGGTCCCCGAGGTAGCGCGTGTAGTGGTGGGCGATGTACCCGGCCGGCCACTCCCGCGCGCACTCCGAGACCCGCTCCGCGTACACCCGCGTCGCGGGCAGTGCGGTGAGCGTCGAGCGCCAGTCGGCGCCCCGCAGATGCGCGAGGTCCTTCTCCAGCGCCGCCAGCCGCTTCAGCTCGGGCTGTATGAAGGGGCCCGCCACCGGATCGGACGCGAGCCGGTCCGCGCCGGCCTCCAGCGCCTCGTACACGAACCACAGCTGCTCGGTGTAGCGCGCGTACGCCTCCACGCCGAGCCTGCCGCCGAGCATGTCGCTCATGAACGTCGAGTTCTCCGCCTCCACGTGCTGCTCGTGTGACGCGGTGCGGATGACTGTCGAAAATGAGTCCATGAGGCCTATCCTCTGAGGTAAGGCTAACCTAAGTCAAGACCTTTGCCGACTGGCTGTCGGTAAAAGCCTACCCAGAAACCCCACCGGACCCACACGAGGAAGCCCGCCCTCCGGAGAGAGCGGGCTGCGGACTGTGTGGGGGAGAAGGGGAGAGGGAGGGGGCTACGGCAGGGTCAGGATCTCCGCACCCGAGTCCGTCACCACGAGGGTGTGCTCGAACTGGGCCGTGCGCTTGCGGTCCTTCGTGACGACCGTCCACCCGTCGTCCCACATGTCGTACTCGTACGTCCCCAGCGTCAGCATCGGCTCGATGGTGAACGTCATTCCGGGCTGGATGAGCGTCGTGGCGTGGGGGCTGTCGTAGTGCGGGACGATCAGCCCGGAGTGGAACGAGGAGTTGATTCCGTGCCCGGTGAAGTCCCGGACGACCCCGTAACCGAAGCGCTTGGCGTACGACTCGATGACCCGGCCGATGATGTTGATCTGCCGGCCCGGCCTGACGGCCTTGATGGCCCGCTCCAGCGACTCCCGGGTCCGCTCCACGAGCAGCCGGCTCTCCTCGTCCACGTCCCCGACCAGGTACGTGGCGTTGTTGTCGCCGTGCACCCCGCCGATGTACGCGGTCACATCGAGGTTGACGATGTCGCCGTCCCGCAGCACGGTGGAGTCCGGGATGCCGTGGCAGATGACCTCGTTGACGGACGTGCACAGCGACTTGGGGAAGCCGCGGTAGCCGAGCGTGGACGGATAGGCGCCGTGGTCGACCATGTAGTCGTGCGCCACCCGGTCCAGCTCGTCGGTGGTCACGCCGGGCGCGATGAGCTTCGCGGCCTCCGCCATCGCCCGCGCGGCGATCCGCCCGGCGACCCGCATCGCCTCGATCGTCTCGGGCGTCTGCACCTCCGCCCCGGTGTACGGGGTCGGCGCGGGCTTGCCGACGTACTCGGGGCGACGGATGTTTCCGGGCACGGAACGGATGGGAGAGAGCTCCCCTGGTACGAGCAGCGACTGGCCAGACATGCCAGCGAGTTTAACGAGCCCGTGTGGGGGACGATGACCGTGGCGAAAGGAGCTCGAACCATGGCCCTGTTCAAGAAGCGCACGGTCGGCAAACCGGGCGAGTGGTACTACTGCCTGGAGCACAAGAAGGTCGAGGAGGGCCCGGACTGCCCGGGCAAGGACCGCTTCGGTCCGTACGCCAGCCGCCCCGAGGCCGAACACGCGATGGAAACGGCCCGCGAGCGCAACCTCCAGTGGGAGAACGACCCGAAGTGGCACGACGCGAAGGCACGCGGCGAGGACGAGGACGAGGCCTGAGGGGGTGACCTGAGGGGGCCGTCTGGCGGGGCTGCCGCACCATCCGTCTGTCGTTCTGCCGGAGGCAGCTGAGGTGCCGAGACGGGTGGGTGGCTGGCTGGGTGGGAAATGTTTGTGTTTTTACCAGCGGGTCGGCGGCGGCGCCGTCAGGACGTCCGCCAGTCGGGCCAGGCGGTCGCGGAATCCCCGCCGCCCCCGGACGACAGGCACCCCGTTCTCTCCGGCCGCCGCGCTCACCAGGTGCTGCATCGTGTCCAGGTCCAGCTCCAACCCGTCCGGCACCGCCAGCGATTCATGCGCCATCGACACCAACTCGCCCTCACCCGGCCCGAGGACCAGCACCTTCGCCCCACCCCGCCGCGCGTCATGAACCCGCTCCAGCAGGACACCGCCCACCTCGTCGGGCGCCACCACCAGCAACGTCTCACCCCGGCGCGCCGCCTCGATCCGCCCGAGCCCGACCGACAGCCGCCCCGGACCGGAGGCCCGCGTGTCATGCCGTACGAGCGTGGGGGCCAGCTCAGGTGTCCCCGACCAGGCGGCCTCGTCGACCAGATGTGCCGCCAGGTGCCACGGCTCGTACGCCGGCGTACCGACCAACAGCAAGCCGCCCCCGTACGACACCACGGACCCCCGCAACGCCTCCGCGAACCTCCGTGTCGCCCCCAACCACTCGGTCCCGGCGAGCACTTCGCGCAACAACGCAACCCGTACGGCGTCCATGACCGCGCATCCTGCCGCAACAGGCAACTCAGGACGCGCCCTTCACCATGATTTCGCCCAACATGGGTAAGGACACGAACCACTACCCGTACGCACCGTCACCGTCACCGTCCTCGCCAAGGAGCCGTACATGGCAGAGACAAGCATCCCCTTCTGGTCCGGCCAGGAAGGCTATGCCAGCTACCGCATCCCGGCCGTCGTCGTCACCCACGCCGGCACCGTGCTCGCCTTCTGCGAGGGCCGGGTCGACTCGGCCCTGGACCACGGGAACATCGACATCGTCCTGAAGCGGTCCACGGACGGCGGCCGCACGTGGGGCCCGCTCACCGTCGCCGCCAGCAACGGCACCAACCTCGCGGGCAACCCCGCCCCCGTCGTCCTCGACACCGGCCGCATCCTGCTCGTGTACATCCGTGCCTCGGGCACGGTCACCGAGAAGGACATCCTGCTCGGCAACGTGTCGGCCGCCGAAGGGCGCCGCATCTGGGTCCGGCACAGCGACGACGACGGCGTCACCTGGTCCTCCTCCGTGGAGATCACCGCCCAGGTGAAGAAACCGGAGTGGCGCTGGTACGCCACCACCCCCGGCCACGCCATCCAGTTGAGCACCGGCCGGGTCGTCGTCGCCGCCAACCACACGATCCCGCCCACCGGGACGGACCTGGGCAACGAGGCCCGCTACAACAGCGGCCACAGCCTGCTCAGCGACGACCACGGCGAGACCTGGCGCATCGGGTACCTCGACGAGAACACCAACGGCTACATCAACGTCAACGAGACCACCGCCGCCGAACTCCCGGACGGCCGCGTCTACTTCAACACCCGCAACGACTCCCCGTCCCCCGGCAACCGCGCCGACGCGCACTCCGCGGACGGCGGCCGGACCCTCGTCAAACCCTTCCGCCCGCAGGCCGGCCTGTCCGCCCCCATCTGCCAGGCCAGCGTGCTCCAACTCCGCGACCCCGACCTGCTCCTCTTCTCCGCCCCCGCCGATCCCGCCGCCCGCGCCCTGATGACCATCCGCGTCTCCACCGACGACGGCACCACCTGGCGCCCGGCGCACACGGTGAACGGCCTGCCCGCCGCCTACTCCGACCTCGTCCGCATCGACGCCGACACCGTCGGACTCCTCTTCGAGACCGGCGACTTCGGCCCGTACGAGAGGATCCCCTTCCGACGGGTACCCGTGACAGAGCTCACCTGAGCCAGTGACGACACGGACACGGACGTAAAGTCGGCCCATGACCTCTACCGACAGTGCACAGACCCCTGCCGAGACTCCTGCGAAGGCCCCTGCCAAGGACCCCTGGGACCTTCCCGACGTCTCCGGGCTCGTCGTCGGCGTGCTCGGCGGGACCGGGCCGCAGGGCAAGGGCCTCGCCTACCGGCTCGCCAGGGCCGGCCAGAAGGTGATCATCGGGTCGCGCGCCGCCGACCGTGCCCAGGCCGCCGCCGACGAACTCGGCCACGGTGTCGAGGGCGCCGACAACGCCGAGACCGCCCGCCGCAGCGACATCGTGATCGTCGCCGTGCCCTGGGAGGGACACGGCAAGACCCTCGAATCGCTGCGCGAGGAACTGACCGGCAAGCTCGTCGTCGACTGCGTGAACCCGCTCGGCTTCGACAAGAAGGGCGCGTACGCGCTGAAGCCGGAGGAGGGCAGCGCCGCCGAGCAGGCCGCCGCCCTGCTGCCGGACTCCCGGGTCACGGCCGCCTTCCACCACCTGTCGGCCGTACTGCTCCAGGACCCGGAGATCGAGGAGATCGACACCGACGTGATGGTCCTCGGCGAGGAGCGCGCCGACGTGGAGATCGTGCAGGCCCTCGCCGGCCGTATCCCCGGCATGCGCGGAGTCTTCTCGGGCCGGCTGCGTAACGCCCACCAGGTCGAGTCGCTGGTCGCCAACCTGATCTCCGTGAACCGCCGCTACAAGGCCCACGCGGGCCTGCGCGTCACCGACATCTGAGCGGATGGGGGACACTGGACGCCGTAGCCCGGTGTCCCCCGACAGGAGAGCAGTCCAGATGCCCCGCCTCGCCTACTACACCCTCGCCGTCTGCGTCCTCGCCGTGGCCGCCGCGGTCGTCTCCTTCGTCCAGGGCAGCTTCCTGGGTGTCGTGTGGGTGTTGCTCGCGGGCCTGTCGTCCAACATGACCTGGTACTACTTCAAGCGGGACAAGGCCCGGAAGTCCGTCACCGGCTGATCGAGCAGAACTGGTTCGTGTCGCCCCAGAAGCGGTAGAGGTTCTCGCCGCAGTAGCGGTTCAGGTCGTCGACGCCCAGGGTGTCCAGGACCGAGTAGATCGCCTGGAAGAACTCACGGTTCACCGCCGGCAGCATCAGCAGCGCGAACACGAACAGCAGCCCGAACGGTGCGAACGGTTCCACCTGGCGCTTGAGCTTGTACGACAGCCAGGGCTCGATCACCCCGTAGCCGTCCAGGCCCGGCACCGGCAGGAAGTTCAGGATCGCCGCCGTGACCTGGAGCATGGCCAGGAAGGCGAGCGCGTACCGGAAGTCGCGGGGGACGCCGTCCAGGGCGTCGAGCCAGAAGGGCGCGGTGCAGACGGCGGCGAACAACACGTTCGTCAGCGGGCCGGCCGCCGAGACCAGACTGTGCCGCCAGCGCCCCTTGATCCGACCCCGCTCGATGAAGACGGCACCGCCGGGAAGCCCGATCCCGCCCATGATCACGAAGATCACCGGCAGCACGATACTGAGCAACGCGTGCGTGTATTTGAGCGGGTTAAGGGTGAGATATCCCTTTTCGCCGACCGAAATGTCGCCGCTGTGCAGCGCGGTGCGCGCATGCGCGTACTCGTGCAGACAGAGCGAGACGATCCACGCGGCCGTCACGAACAGGAAGACGGCTATGCCCGGCTGCTCGGCGAACCCGGTCCAGGTGGCCCAGCCCGTGACCGCCGTGACGGCCATGATCCCGACGAAGACGGGGCTGATCCGCCGGTCGCTGTTGCGGGTGGTGGCGGTGGTCATGGAGAGGGGCTCCTGAGGTGACTCGGCGGGAAGCTGCCGTTAGCGGGTTGTGCGGGCGGGTCGACGGTACCGGTGCTCTGGGGGAACGTCCCACCGAGGGCCGGAGGTTCCTGGAGGTTCCCGGAGATCCTGGACTTCTCCCTGTTCATGCGCGTGTAAACCCGGGCGCGCTCCGGAACCGCACCCGGAGACAATGGCCCCGTGCGCTATCGCATCCTCGGCACCACCCAGGCTCTCCGTCCCGACGGCACCCCCGTCCCGGTCGGCGGGGCGCGGCTGCGCGCCCTGCTGACGGTGTTCGCCCTGCGGCCCGGCCGGACCGTGCCCGCGGGCGTCCTGGTCGAGGAGGTGTGGAACGGCGACGCCCCCGCCGACGCGCCGGCCGCGCTCCAGGCACTGGTCGGCCGGCTGCGCCGCGCCCTGGGTCCCGACGCGATCGCCTCGGCCGAGGGCGGCTACCGGCTGTGCGCCACACCGGACGACGTCGACCTGCACCGGTTCGGGCGTCTGTCGGACGAGGGCGCCCGCGCACTGGCCGACGGCGACCCCGCCAAGGCGGCCGACGTCCTCGACGACGCCCTCGCCCTGTGGCACGGCCCGCCCCTCGCCGACCTCCCTGACCGCACCGCCGAGGCCGCCCGTTGGGAGACCCGCCGCCTGGACGCGCGCCGCGCCCGCCTCACCGCCGCCCTGGCCCTGGGCGCCGCCGACACGTCGCTCCCCGAACTGACCGCCCTGTGCGACAGCCACCCCCTGGACGAGCCCCTCCAGTCCCTCCGCCTGCGCGCCCTGCGCGACGCGGGCCGCCCGGCCCAGGCCCTGGCCGCGTACGAGGACGTACGACACCTCCTGGCGGACCGGCTCGGCGCGGACCCGGGGCCCGAACTACGGGCACTGCACGGGGAGTTGCTGAAACCGGACGGCACATCCGGACGGGCCGGCGGCCCAGCGGCCCCCGGCCCGGGCGATGCGCGCGCGCACGCCTTGCGGCCCGCCGGCCCAGGGGCGCTCTCCGCGCCGGGAGACGCTTCCGGACCGGGGACGACCCCCGGCCCAGGGGCGCTCTCCGCGCCGGGAGACGCTTCCGGACCGGGGACGACCCCCGGCCCAGGGGCGCTCTCCGCGCCGGGAGACGCCTCCGGCCCAGGGAGGACCCCCGGCCCAGGGAGGACCCCCGGCCCAGGGGTGCCCCCCGTGCCGGACGGCCGCCTCCGCTCCGGCATCGCCGAGTCCGCCACAGCCTCCGCCGGGGCCCGCACCGCACCCCAGCCGTCGCCTCCGCCCCCGGGCAACCTCCGGGCCCGCCTCACCTCCTTCGTCGGCCGGGAGGCCGATATCGAGGCCATCCGGGGGGATCTCGCGACGGCGCGGCTCGTGACGCTGCTCGGGCCGGGCGGGGCCGGGAAGACGCGGTTGTCGCAGGAGGCCGCGGAGGCCGTGCGCGAAGTGGACGTGGCGCGGGACGGGGTGTGGCTGGCCGAACTCGCGCCCGTCGTCGACCCCGACGCCGTACCGGAGGCCGTGCTCACCGCCGTCGGTGCCCGGGAGACCGTGCTGCGCGGGGCCGGCGCCGAGGAGATGCGCGCCGCCTCCGCCGAACGCCACGACGACCCCCTCGTGCGCCTCGCCGAGCACTGCGCGAACCGGCGGATGCTGATCCTCCTCGACAACTGCGAGCACGTCGTCGACGCCGCCGCGCACCTCGTCGCGGAGTTGCTGGCACGCTGCCCTGGGGTCACCGTGCTCGCCACCAGCCGTGAACCCCTGGGCGTACCGGGGGAGTTGGTGCGCCCGGTGGAACCGCTGCCGGAGCCCGTCGCGCTGCGGCTGCTCGCGGATCGCGGGGCCGCCGCCCGGCCCGGGTTCCGGGTCGAGGACGATCCGGAGGCCGCCGCCGAGATCTGCCTGCGGCTCGACGGGCTGCCGCTCGCCATCGAACTGGCCGCCGCCCGGCTGCGGATGCTGTCGCCGCGCCAGATCGCCGACCGGCTCGACGACCGTTTCCGGCTGCTCACCAGCGGCAGCCGTACCGGCCTGCCCCGCCAGCAGA
This sequence comes from Streptomyces sp. NPDC020898, assembly GCF_044333925.1. Lineage (NCBI taxonomy): Bacteria > Bacillati > Actinomycetota > Actinomycetes > Kitasatosporales > Streptomycetaceae > Streptomyces > Streptomyces sp. NPDC020898. Next base: position 482,560 of record NZ_JBIRRV010000001.1, on the reverse strand, counting down.
CCCTGCGGGCCGTCGTCGACTGGTCCTGGGACCTGCTCGACGCGCAGGAACGGGACGTACTGCGGCGGCTGTCCGTCTTCGCGGGCGGCTGCGACCTCGCCGCCGCCGAGGCCGTCTGCGGGCCCCTCGCGCTCGAAGCGCTGGGCTCGCTCGTCGACAAGTCCCTTGTCGTGGCCGCCCCTTCGGGCGAGAACGGCGCCGGCGAGATGCGCTACCGGCTCCTGGAAACCGTCGCCGAGTACGCCGGAGAGCGCCTCGACGAAGCCGGCACCCGCCCGGAGGCCGAGCGCGCGCATCTCACGTACTACCGCGAACTCGCCCGCACCACCGACCCGTTGCTGCGCGGCCACGGCCAGCGCGCCGCGCTCGACCTCTTCCAGTGGGAGAGCGAGAACATTCGCGCCGCCCTCCGCCACGCCGTCACCGCACGCGACGAACAGGAGGCGCTCTGTCTCGTCCTGACGGTTTCCTGGTACTGGCAGATGCGCGATCTGCGTCTCGCGGCCCGCAACTGGTCCCGCGAGGTCATGAACCTCGGCCCCGACCCCTTCGCGCTTCCGATCCGCCCGGCCGAGCCCGTGTGGGAGCGCTGCACGGACACCCCGCCCCCCTGGCAGGGCGACCTCCTCGAAGAGGCCCGACGCGGCGTCCACCTCGTTCATCTCGCCTGTATGGACACGGAGTTGGAGGCCTGGCAGACGCCCGCCGCCCAGGAGAAACTGCACGCCATCACCCAGGTCTACGAACCAGGCTTCCCGCAGACCTGCCGCTTCCCCGGCCTCCTCTGGTGCTACGCAATCATGCTCACCCGCGACATGGACCGGCTGCGCGTCATCGTCGACGAGTCCGTCCGCACCTGCCGTGACACGGAGCCCGGCTACGAGTGGGAACTCGCCGGCTGTCTCCAGATGCGTGCCAACATCCTCGCCAACCGCAGCGACTGGGCGGGCGACGCGGCCCGTGACGCCGACGAGTCGCTGGAGATCTTCCGTCGCCTCGGCGACGACTGGGGCGCCGCGGAAGCGCTCTCCGCGCGCGGCGAGGCCCATGAGAGGAAGGGCGAGTACGACGCTGCCGCCGTCGACTTCCGGGAGGCCATGGACCTGGCCGAACGGCTCGGCGCCCGCGCCCAGCGGACCGTGCTCGCCGCCCGCCTCGGCAACGCGTTCCTGGAGGCGGGCCGGACCGAAGAGGGCGAACGGCTGCTGCGCGAGGTGATCGAGGAGGCGGACGGGTCGACCCACGAGGCGCTGCCCGCCGCCCGGCTCTTCCTCGCGGGCCGGCTCGGCATCACCGGCCGGGTCCCGGAAGCGCGCGAGCACCTCCGGCTGCTGCGCGAGGAGTTCAGAGCCGCCTCGTTCGTCGTCTTCGACGCGTTCATCCTCGGTGCGGAGTCCTGGCTCGACATCGAGGAGGGACGCTACGAGGAGGGCCTCGACAAGGCCGGACAGGCGATGGCCCAGGCCGACGACGGGCTGTCCCGCGCCATCGCCCCCCATATGCGCTCCTCCTTCCTGACCGTCGCCGCCGCCGCCCTCGCCGGCATCGACGGCGGCAGCCGCGCCCGCGACGGGGCGCGCTGCCTGGGCGCCGCCGACGCCATGCTGCCGCCCGGCCACATCGCCGGGAACCCCGATCGCGAGGTCCGCATCCGCGCCGTCCGCGCGGTCCGCGCCGTGATCGGCGACGAGGCGTACGAGGCCGCGTACGCGGAGGGCGGCGGCCTCTCGCCGGAGGAGGCCACCGCCCTGGTCTGACGCGGACGAGCCGTGAACGTCAGCTCTTCGTGCGGAACTTGTGGATCGCGACCGGCGCCATCACCGCCGTGATCGCCGCCGACCAGGCCAGCGTCACCCACAGGTCGTGCGCCACCGGACCGCCCACCATCAGTCCGCGCGCCGCGTCCGCGAGCGTGGACAGCGGGTTGTAGTCGGTGAAGGCCTGGAGCCAGCCCGGCATCGACTGGGTCGGCGCGAAGATCGACGAACCGAACTGCAACGGGAACAGCACCAGGAAGCCCATCGCCTGCACGGACTGTGCGTTCTTCAGGATCACGCCCAGGGTGAGGAACACCCACATGATCGACGAGGCGAACACCGTGGCCAGGCCCACGGCCGCGAACAGACCGAGCCAGTGGACGATGTCGAAACCGACCAGGACGGCGACGATCATCAGCACGGTGGTCGCGAACAGCATCCGGACCAGTTCCACCGAGATCTTCGCGAACAGCACCGAGCCGCGCCCGATCGGCATCGACCGGAAGCGGTCCATGACACCGGAGTTGAAGTCCTGACTGAAGCCGGTGCCGACGCCCTGGGACAGCGTCATGCTCATCATCGCGATCATGCCGGGGATCACGTACTGCACGTACCCGTCCTGCCCGCCGCCCAGGGCCTGCCCGATCGAGCCGCCGAAGACGAACACGAACAGCAGGGTGAAGACGATCGGCATCAGCAGCGCGTCGAACATCGACTCGGGATCCTGCCGGATCCACAGCAGATTGCGGCGGACCAGGGCCCCGGTGTGCCGCAGATGGCCGCGCAGCGGTATCCGGGCATCCCCCTTGATGTCGGTGATGTCGGTGACCTTGCTGTCATTGACGGTGACGGTCGCGGCACTCATACGGCGACCTCCTCTCGGATGTCGGCGGGCGTGGCGTCCTGCGGGGCACTGGCACGGTGGCCGGTGAGGGACAGGAACACCTCGTCCAGGCTGGGGAGTTCGGTGGTGATCGAGGAGATGGTGATCCCGCGCGCGGAGACCGCGCCGACCACCGCGGTCAGCTGCTCGTCGCTGAGGATCGGCACGAGTACGTCGCCCCGGGCGTCGTCCACGGTCGTGGCGGCGAGCCCGGTGATGCCCAGCTCGTCGAGCGCGGCGGCGAGAGGCCGCAGCTGCGCCGGATCGACCGGGCGCACCCGCAGCGAGCGACCGCCGACCTTCGCCTTCAGCTCCTCGATCCGGCCCTTCGCGATGACCTTGCCGCGGTCCACGACGGTCAGCTCGGAGGCGAGCTGCTCGGCCTCCTCCATGTACTGGGTGGTGAGCAGGACGGTGACCCCGTCCCCGACCATCCGCTTGACCTCGTCCCACACCTCGATGCGGGTCCGCGGGTCCAGGCCGGTGGTGGGCTCGTCCAGGAAGAGGACGGCGGGATGCCCGATCATCGACGCGGCGAGGTCGAGCCGGCGCCGCATTCCGCCGGAGTACGTGCTCGCCGGGCGCTTGGCCGCGTCGGTGAGCGAGAACCGCTCCAGCAGTTCGTCGGCCCGGGCGCGGGCGTCCTTGCGGGGCAGGTCGAGAAGCCGCCCGATCAGATAGAGGTTCTCCCAACCCGGGAGCTTCTCGTCCACGGAGGCGTACTGCCCGGTGAGCCCGATCACGCGCCGCAGCTGCCGGGGCTGCCGCAGGACGTCGTATCCGGCGACAGTGGCGTGCCCGGCGTCGGGCTGGAGGAGGGTGGACAGGATGCGTACGAGGGTGGTCTTGCCGGCGCCATTGGGCCCGAGCACACCCATCACGGTGCCCTCGCGCACGTCCAGGTCGACGCCGTCCAGCGCCTTGGTCTCGCCGTAGTGCTTGACCAGCCCCCGCACGGAAACGGCACTCTTGGCCCCGCCTGCGGGGTGGTTGTCGATTCGCGTCATGAACCGAACCTGTCACCCCCCACCGACAGACCACCGACAGACCACCTACAGACCGGCCGACAGCCGGGATCCATCCTGTGGCGGGGATCACGTCGAGGGGAAAACCTGCGGCCGGGCCCGGGCGTCTAGCAGGTGTGAGATCAGTCAGGGCAGTGCTGCACGAGTTGGACGAGGAGCGCCTTGTCCGGCTGGTGGCCAGAGGCGACCGTGCGGCGTTCGAGGAGTTGTACCGGCGTACCTCGCCGTGGCTGGCGGTGCGGCTGCGCCGCCGGTGTGTGGACGACCAGATCGTCGCCGAGGTCATGCAGGAGACGTATCTGGCGGTGTGGCGCGCGGCGGGTGCGTTCGCCGGGGCCGCGGTCGGCGGGTCCGCCGTCGGTTGGCTGTGGACGATCGCGGCGCGCCGTCTGGTCGACGCGTTCCGGCGCAGGGCCCACCACGCGGAGCCGCCGCCGGCCGCCGCCGTGCCCGAAGCAGCGCCCGCCGCCGAGGAGCTGGCGCTCGCGGAGACCGTCGGCGGTGATGTCGGGGACGCGCTGCGGTGCCTCGCGCCGGAGTTGAGACAGGTACTGCAGGCCATGGTGCTCGACGGACTGTCCGTCCGGGAGACCGCGGTCCTGCTCGGGCTGCCCGAGGGCACGGTCAAGACCCGTGCCCGCCGGGCCCGGTTCGCGATGCGGAGGGCGCTGGCATGAGTGTGGAACACGCGTCGACGCGGATCATCGAGGGTTACGCGCGCGGCGGTACGGACCTCGCCGCCGACGAGGTGTGGGCCGTGGAGGCCCATCTGGAGACGTGCCGGGTCTGCCGCGACCGGCTGTCCGCCGCCGTCGAAGCCGGGGTGCCCGCTGCGGCGTCGCTGGTCGACACCGTGTGGTCCGGTCTCGAATCCCGGTTGGCGGTCACCGCCACGATGCCGCGCGGACGGCGCTGGTCGGCGCGGCTGTCGAGGTGGATGACGCCCACGATGGTGCCGTGGCTGGCCATGGTCGTGGGCGTGACACTGCTGGCCCTGCTGCTCGACCTGATCGGCCCCGGTTCCGGTGCCGGCGAGGTGTCGCTGGTGCTGTTGCTCGCGCCGGTCCTGCCCGTGCTCGGCGTCGCGGCGTCCTGGTCGCGCGGTCTGGACCCGGCGTACGAGCTGACGGCCTCGGTGCCCAGGGCCGGGCTCCATCTGGTGCTGCGGCGCACCGCGTCCGTGCTCGGCGTGGTCGTCCCCGCGCTGCTGGTCGGCGGCTGGGCGACGGGGGTGATGGTGGCCCAGTGGCTGCTGCCCTGTCTGGCCTTCACCGCGACGACCCTGGCACTCGGCGGTGTCGTCGGTGTGACCCGCGCCGCCGTCGCGCTGGCCGCCGTATGGGCCGCCGTGGTCGTGGCACCGACCCTGGCCGCCGGCCGGACGACCTTCGCCCTGCGGACGGACGGTCTGCCCGCGTGGGGGCTGATCCTCGCGCTGGGCATCGCTGTCGTGATCGCCCGCAGAGGCGCGTACTCCGTGCTGGGAGCCCATCGATGACCAACAGGAAGGCAGGACCGCCCATGACCTCCGCCGTGAGCGCGGCCGACATCGCACCGACGGCCTACGCCTGGGAGATCCGGGCCACCGGACTGAAGGTCAGGGTCGGCAGGAAACGGATGGCCGTCGACGGCCTCGACCTGTCGCTGGGCACCGGCGTCCACGGACTCCTCGGCCCCAACGGGGCGGGCAAGACCACCCTCATCCGGACGCTGGCCACCGTACTGCGCCCCACCGAAGGCACCCTGGAGCTGCTCGGCGAGTCCGTGGGCGGCAGGGGCGAGCACCGTGCGCTGCGCCGCCGGATCGGTTACCTGCCGCAGGAGTTCGGCTACTACAAGCGCTTCACGGTGCGCGAGTTCGTCGAGTACATGGCGTGGCTGAAGGAGGTGCCGAAGGCGGACATCCCCGCGGCGGTGCAGCGCGCCGTGGAGCGCGTGGGCCTGGCGGACCGCGCCGACGAGAGGATGAAAACCCTGTCGGGTGGCATGGTGCGCAGGGTCGGCATCGCCCAGGCCATCGTCAACGACCCGACGATCCTGCTCCTCGACGAGCCGACGGTCGGACTGGACCCGGCGCAGCGGCTGCGCTTCCGCGAGCTGCTGCAGGAGCTTGGTACGGACACCTGCGTGCTCGTCTCGACCCATCTGGTGGAGGACGTCGCCGTCGCCTGCACCGACGTGGTGCTCTTCGCCGAGGGCCGACTGGTCTTCCAGGGCCCTCCGGACGAGCTGGCCTCGATCGGCGGCCCGGAGCACGTGGGTGACAGCCCGCTGGAGCGCGGCTACTCGGCGCTGCTGCTCAACCCCGAGCAGGGAAGGGGCACTTGGTGAACGGCCGCGTCCTGCGTATCGAACTGAGGCGTTCCGTCGCCCCGTGGGCCGGCGTCATGGTCCTGGCGCCGGCGCTGGCGTTCCTGCACCTGCTGAACGGCCAGTGGTGGAGTGGCACCACGGCGTGGACGGCCCAGTGGACGCCCATGGCCCTGTGGACCCGCTCCCTGCTGTTCTACCTGTGGCCGCTCGCCGTGGGGCTCGGGGCGCTGCAGGGTCTGCGCGACCACCGCTCGAAGATGGCCGAACTGCTGACGAGTACGCCCCGGCCCGCCCGGCATCGGGCGGCCACCCTGGCGGGCGCGACAGCGATCACGCTGGCCTCGGCCTTCGGGCTCCTCGTCCTCGTGGGCGGGGTCCAGGTGCTCGCCCACACCGAGTACACGCACCTCGGATGGCTGCCGATCTCGCTCGTGGGGGCGCTCTTCCTCGTCGCGGGGGCCGTGCTGGGCATGGGTGCCGGGCGGGCACTGCCGTCCCCGCTCACCCCGCCCGCGCTGGCCATGACCGCCTTCGTGTTCACGGCCCTCATGCACATGTCGCTGGGCCGGACGCAGACGGCCACGGCGGAGGGGCTCACGAGCACGGAGCCGAACCGGGTCTCGCTGCTGTCACCGACGGGGGAAGAGGTGCGCCAGGCGTTCGTCACGCTCTCCGCCTCCGTGCACGTCGGGCAGACGATCTGGCTGCTCGGCATGGCCGCGACCGGCTTCGCGCTGCTGGTCGCCGCGACCCCGCGCGCCCGGCTGACCGCCCTGACGCCCGTCCTGGCGGGCGCGGCGATCGCCCTGCTCGTCCTGCCCTCCGACCCGCGCCGGATGTACGTCGTCGACGAGGCCGCCGCGGAGCTGGTGTGCGACGGCCCGGTGTGCGTGACGAAGACGCAGCAGGCGCGACTCGCCGACCTCGCGGCTCCCGGCAAGGAGGCGCTGCGCCTGCTGCACGGTGCCCTGGGCGACCGGGCGCCGGTCTCGATCCGGGAGAACACCGCCGTACTGCCGGAGGGCTCCACGCCGAAGTGGTCCCGTACGACCGTGCTCCTCGACTTCGACGACCCCATCGTCGCCGCCGCGAAGGGCGAGGAGCTGACCTGGGCCCTCATCGCCAAAGGCATGGTGCCAGGGTGCACCCCCGTCGGCTGGAGCGGCTTCGGGGGAGACGACTACGCGCGGACCGTCGCGGTGGGCTGGGTCCTCGGGGACCTCAAGCCGCTCAGCGGCACGCCGACGAGTATGCGCCGCGAGGTCGACGCCGAGGCCCGCCCGGTGTGGAAGGAACTCAGGGCGCTTCCGCGGGCCGAGCAGCTCTCGCGGATCAACGCGATGCGCGCTGCCGCGCTCTCCTGCGAGGGCGACGCGTTCGACGCGCTGAAAGGCGGTGCGTCCCGGTGAGATGGCTGACGCTGTACGCGCGTTCGCGTCAGGTACCCGCGTCGCTCGCCGCGCTGCTGATCAGCACGGTGGCGGTGTGGGCACTCGCCCGGGACGGGGGCGAGGGCCCCGGTGACCCGCGGCTGCCCGTCCTCGTCCTCGCCGCCGGGGCGATGGCGGCCTCGATCGGGCTCAGCGGGCAGGATCTCGCGCTGGACCGGACCGCCGCGATCCGCTGGGTGCCGCGCAGAGCGGCGCATGTGCTGCTCGCCGGCGCGGTCGTGGCCGCGGGGCTGTTGGCGGTGCAGGCCATGGGCGCGGCCATGGCCACCGCCGCGTTCGTCGTCCGGGACAGCGCGGGCCTGATGGGACTGGTCGCCCTGGGCGCGGCGATCTCGGGCGGCCCCTACGCATGGACGCCGCCGTTCGCCTGGCTCTCGTTCTCGTTCTTCGCCCCGCCTCCGACGAGTACGCCGACCCAGGTGGCGACCTGGATGCTGCTGCCCTCCGGCACCCCGGCGGCCACCTGGACGGCCCTCCTCCTCACGGCCACCGGAACCATGGCCTACGCCATAGCGGGCCCGAGACGGTAACCGGACCCCTCCAGCGCCGGCCCGCACTATCAGCCCGTCCGGAGTTTGAGGACAAGGCCCGTTCAGCCCAGCTTCTTTCCCACCCACCCGCCCCCGTCGTGTCTCCAGTCCAGGCGGTACCTCTTCAAGCGCCGGTCGGCATTTCCAGCCCGTCCGGTGTTTGAGGACAAGGCCCGTTCAGCCCCAGCTTCTTTCCCATCCACCCGCTCCCGTCGTGTCTCCAGTCCAGGCGGTACCTCTTCAAGCGCCGGTCGGCATTTCCAGCCCGTCCGGCGTTTGAGGACGAGCGCGTCCAGCGCGAAAGGGGGGTCTGGGGGGCAGCCCCCAGGGATGGGACGGGTAAGGGCGGCGGGGGCGAAAAACGGGTGCAGCCCGCCGATGGGGGAAGTCGGCGGGCTGCAATGGTGCCGCAGTGGCTTGTCGGGTCAGAGGGTCAGAGGGTCAGCGGGTCGGAAAGATCAGTGGACCGAGTGCTCCTCCAGCGGGAACGTTCCGCCGGTCACATCCTCGGCGAACGCCTTCACCGCGTTCCCCATGACCTCACGCAGATCGGCGTACTGCTTGACGAACTTCGGCACGCGCCCCCCGGTCAGCCCGAGCATGTCCGTCCACACCAGCACCTGCGCGTCCGTGTCGGGCCCCGCCCCGATACCGACCGTGGGGATGTGCAGCGTGCGCGTGACCTCGGCGGCCAGCTCGGCCGGCACCAGCTCCAGGACCACCGCGAACGCGCCCGCGTCCTGCACGGCCTTCGCGTCCCGCAGCAGCTGCTGGGCGGCCTCCTCACCGCGCCCCTGGACCCGGTAGCCCATGGAGTTCACGGACTGCGGGGTCAGGCCGATGTGGGCCATCACCGGGATGCCGGACTCGACCAGCAGCTCGATCTGGCGGTGCGAGCGCTCGCCGCCCTCCAGCTTGACGGCACCGACCCCCGCCTCCTTCACCAGTCGCGTCGCCGACCGCAGCGCCTGCGTCGGCCCCTCCTGGTAGGACCCGAAGGGCAGGTCGCCGACGATCAGGGCCCGACTGGTGCCCCGTACGACGGCTGCCGAGAGCATGGTCATCTCGTCCATCGTGACGGGCACGGTCGTCTCGTACCCCAGGTGACAGTTGCCCGCCGAGTCGCCGACGAGCAGCACCGGGATACCGGACTCGTCGAAGACGGACGCGGTCGCCGCGTCGTACGCCGTGAGCATGGGCCACTTCTCGCCGCGCTCCTTGGCGGCGTTGATGTCGCGGACCGTGATGCGGCGGGTGCCCTTGCCTCCGTACAGCGCGTTGTTGCTGCTGTCGGAGGTCTTGTGGGCAGGCTGCTGAAGCTGCGTCATCGCAACGGCTCCTTCAAATCATCTCGAGGCACCCTGACGGCGTCCCCGGATCACTCCCATGGTGACACCTCGCGTCAGGGATCGGCTAGTGGTCGCCCGTGGGCCGGGTCCCCCTGTGCCGAACGTCTCGCGCGGCCCGGCCCTGCCCCTGCCCTGTGGCGTGGCGAGACCACCAGGGCGGAGCACCGGGCCACACCGTCGACCCGGCCTGCCTGAAGCGGGTGGAGCAGGTGGTCGACCGGGCCCTGGCCGACGGCTCCGTGACGAGCTGACCTGGCAGGGATGCTGTGCGGGCGGCGCGGCCGTACCTGTCTCGTCTCGTGCCGCCTGGCCGCGGTGCCAGAGTGCGATGGACTCGATCAGGGCGTGCCCGCCGGGATCCGTCCCTCGGTCATGCCGAGCGGACCGATTCCGGCGGTCACACACCGCGTCAGCAGGTCACGGCAGCGGCGGGTAGGCGTTGCGCGTCAGTTCCTGGAACTGGGCGGCGAACCAGTGTCCGGCCGGCGGCGAGTTCGGCAGTGAGCCCGGGGGGTTGTTGCCGTTGCGGGCGTTGCCGCGGAGACCTTCGGGTTCCAGGGCGCCACCAGCGGCGCTTTCGCCAAGCCCACCGCCTTCAGCCTGCGACGGGGTCAGTGCCGGGCGAACTGGACCCCTGTCGACTGCACGACGTCCGGGCGCACGGCGACCGCGTCGATGGTCAGTCGTTCTCCGTAGATGTCGGTGATCCTGATCGCGCCGCCACACCCGCTGCCGTTCTCAGAGAGGAAGTAGTTGTAGCCGGTGCGGGCCAGCTGACGCCAGCCGCTGCCGCTGCGGACCTCCAGCCGAGCGAGCGGGTTGCGGTGGCCCAGCGCTTGAATGCCGCACCACCATTGGCTGGACCCGTCCTTGTAGCGGATCGAGATCGTGCCCACCGCGTCGGGGCTCAACAGGCTCCAGGTGATCGGGATCCGACCGGTCGAGATGGGGACCAGTTTGGCGAAGGCCTGTTCGCTCAGGTCGAGTTGCCCCGGTGCACAGGGCAGGGGGCATACGTTGGTGATCTTGACCGTGACGGAAGCGCCGTTCGCCGTGCGGACGAGCACGTACGCCCCGCAGGCCGAGGACGTCTCGTAGTCGGTCTCGTTCATGGCCGCGATCATCATGTCGTCGCTGGGGCCGAACGAGCAGGCACCGTCCCCGACCTCGGCCGCGTAGACGGTCGCGTCTCCCCGGTACGTGGCGTTGGGCCGAATCCGTCCGACCAGGGACGACGTGGCCGGAGCCGTCCGGGGGGAGGCCGATGACGGCGTCGCCGACGGGATCGAGGCGGCCTTCGGGGTTTTGGCACCGGCCGACGGGGTCGCGGCGCCGGCCGACGGGGTCGCGGAGGCGGCGGACGGGGAGGCGGAGGGCGTCGGCGGCGTCGGCGGCACGGTCTCCTGGGAGTTGACGACGGCCGTAGCCGCGGCCGGCCCGGCATTCTCCGTGCCGTCAGGTTGCATCGTCATGACCAGGCAGGCGAGAAGACCGGTGACGACCAGCCCCGCGGCGGTGCCCACCAGCAGCCGGCGCCTGCTCCTGCGCTGTCGCGCGGCCTGGCGTGTCTCTTGCATTTTCATCCGTTCGGAAGAGCGTGTTCGGCGTTGCACAGCTCAGTGGCCACAGGTAGCGAAATGGTTGCCGCCGATTTCCGGCCGGGCAGGCGGGTTCGATGCGAGGCGGGAACCGGCCTGCGTCATTCAAGGTCTCGGTAAAGAATTGCGATACGAGACGGTCTCGTATCGAAATAGACCTAGGCTTGCGGTCATGACTACCCCTGCCGGCCCATCCACCCTCGGCCCCCGGATTCCGGAGGCCGTGCACCGGCGACGCTGGGTGATCCTCGGCGTGCTCATGCTCAGCCTGCTGATCGTGGTGCTCGACAACTCCATCCTCAACGTCGCCATCAAGACCATCTCCACCCCCGCCCCGACGGGCCTGGGCGCCACCCAGAGCCAGTTGGAGTGGGCGATCAACGCCTACACCCTCGTCTTCGCCGGCCTGCTGTTCTCCGCCGGGATCCTCGGCGACCGGCTCGGCCGCAAGAAGGTGCTGCTCGCCGGTCTCGCCGTGTTCGGCCTCGGCTCCGCCCTCGCCGCCTTCGCCGGCTCGCCCACCGAACTCATCGTCTTCCGGGCCGTGATGGGCTTCGGCGCCGCCTTCGTGATGCCCGCCACCCTCGCCGTCCTCATGAACGTGTTCGAGCGCGAGGAGCAGCCCAAGGCCATCGGGATCTGGGCCGGCGGTGTCGGGCTCGCCATCGCCATCGGACCGATCACCGGCGGCATCCTCCTCGACCACTTCTGGTGGGGGTCCGTCTTCCTCATCAACGTGCCGATCGTCCTCATCGCCATCGGACTGATGACGGTGCTGGTGCCCGACTCGCGCGACCCGAAGCCCGGCCGTATCGACCCCGTCGGGGTCCTGCTGTCCGTCGTAGGGCTGGTCCTGCTCGTCTACGGCATCATCAAGGGCGGCCAGCTCGCCGACTTCACCGACCCGCAGGTGCTGGCGACCATCGGCGCCGGTCTCGCCGTCCTCGTCGGCTTCGTGCTGTTCGAGAAGCGCAGCGACCATCCGTCGATCGATGTGACGTACTTCAAGAACAAGGTCTTCTCGGCCGCGATCTCCGTCATCGCGCTCGTCTTCTTCGCGCTGATGGGTGTGACCTTCTTCTCGGTCTTCTACACCCAGAGCGTGCGCGGCTACTCGCCGCTGCAGAGCGGCCTGCTGTTGCTGCCGCTGGCCGCCGCGCAGCTGATCTTCGCGCCGCGCGCCCGGCTGGCCGTCGACCGCTTCGGCATCCGGGCCACGACCACCGCCGCCATGCTCCTGATCGCCGCGACACTCGCCGCGTTCGCCACGTTCGAGGCGGACACCCCGATCTGGGTCCTCGAAGTCGTCTTCTTCCTCATGGGCGCCGGTATGGCGCACATCATGACGCCGACCAGCGTCGTCATCATGCAGGCCCTGCCCCGCGAGAAGGCCGGCTCCGCCTCCGCGCTCAGCAACACCTTCCGCCAGGTCGGCGGCGCGCTCGGCATCGCCGTCCTCGGCTCGGTCCTCTCGGCGGCCTACCGCACCGGCATCGAGGACAAGCTCGGCGCGCTGCCCGCCGGCGTACGGCACACCGCCGGCGAGTCCATCGAGGCCACGCTCGGCGTCGCCGCGAAGCTCGGCGCGCGGGGCGACGCCCTGATCGCCCCCGCCAACGACGCGTTCCTGCACGCGATGCACCTCACCGCGCTGTGCGGCGCGGGTGTCGCCCTCCTCGGCGCCCTGGTCGTCGGCCTGTGCCTGCCGGGCCGCCCGGCCCCACCCCAGGAGGGCGAGCAGGAGGCGAAGTTGGTGTCCGCGGACCACTGAACGGGCGGACGCACGGCGGCAAACGGAGAGAATCGTCGCAGGACGACGAAAGGAACGGATCGCGTGAACCTCGCGGACGGCCAGGCCGGCCAGGAGAGCCCCACTCGTGGCCGCCCCCGGAGCGAAGCCGTGGAGCGCTCCATCATCGAGGGCGTGCTGCAGCTCCTGGAGGAGGGCGTGCCGCTGGCGGACATCTCCATCGAGCGGGTCGCCCGTACCGCCCGGGTCGGCAAGGCCACCATCTACCGCCGCTGGCCGGGCAAGGAGGAACTGTTCGTCGACGTCATGCGGGCCATGGAGCCCCCGGGCCCGGAACTGCCCGGCACCTCCACGCGCGACGACCTGGTCGCCCTCCTGGAGTCGATGCGCCGGCGCGGACTGGCCAACCGGTCCTCGGCGTTCCTGCACAACGTCCAGGCGCAGATGAAGAGCAGCCCCAAGCTCTGGGCCGCCTACCACGGGACCGTCGTCGAACCGCGCCGCAAGCTCGGCGTCGAACTCCTGCGCAGGGGCCAGCAGAACGGAGAGGTGCGCCGGGATGTCGACGTCACCCTGATGAACGACCTCTTCGTCGGCGCCATGCTCGTACGCACCGTCCTGCGCCCCGACGGCGATCTGCCGGAGGGCCTGTCGGAGGAGATCGTCGACACGGTGCTGGAAGGTCTGCGGCCGGTCGGCCCGTAACCAGTAATTCGTACGTCTGTCGGGGCGCCCGGCGCTCGACTGTGCGTGTTTCGTCACAGGAGACGATCCTCGGGCGAGAGCCGGAACTGGTCGAGCCGACTTGTTCGTCATCGTCCCCGTACGGCCGTCATGGGACGGCGAGATCGGAACCGATCATCCCCTAGGGTCTTAGGCGCGGGGACGGACGGTGAGCACGGCGGGTTGTGAGGCGGCGGTATGGCGCAGCAGGCGTACATGACGGAGACGGACAACGGAGGCTCGGGACCCGAGCGTCGGGGATCCCGGCTCCGGCGCCTGCTGAGTCGTCAGGCGGCCGGCTGGCGGGGCGATCCGAGAATCTGGCGGCGGGGCCTGATCACCGCGGCGGTGGCGATTCTGCTGGCCCTGGTGATGCTGCTGCACGCGCAGATCCCCAACCGGATCGGCAACCTCGGCAGCCTCACCGAGACGTTCCTGCCCTGGTTCGGCATCGTCTGCGTGCCGTTGCTCGTCATCGCGCTGATCAGGCGCTCGGCGACCGCGCTGATCGCGGTCGTCCTGCCCGTCGCGGTCTGGCTGAACCTCTTCGGCGGGCTGCTCGGCAGCAACGCCGGCAGCGGCGGCGACCTGACGGTGGCCACCCACAACGTCAACGCGGAGAACCCGGACCCGTCCGGCACGGCCCGCGAGGTGGCGGGCTCCGGCGCCGACATCCTCGCCCTGGAGGAACTGACGGAACCGGCGGTCCCGACGTACGTGAAGGCCCTGGCGTCGACGTACAAGTACCACTCGGTGCAGGGCACGGTCGGCCTGTGGAGCAAGTACCCGATCAGCGCCTCCCGGCCGGTGGACATCAAGCTGGGCTGGACCCGCGCGATGCGCGCCACCGTGGCGACACCGGAGGGGCCGGTCGCGGTGTACGTCGCTCATCTCCCTTCGGTGCGCGTGAAGTTGGAGGCAGGCTTCACGGCCCGCCAGCGCGACAAGAGCGCGAACGCGCTGGGCGAGGCCCTCTCCGACGACACGTTGACACGCAAGATCCTGCTCGGCGACCTCAACGGCACGATGAACGACCGCGCGCTGAACGCCGTCACGGCCCAGATGCGCTCCACCCAGGGCGCGTCGGGCAGCGGGTTCGGGTTCAGCTGGCCGGCGTCGTTCCCGATGGCGCGCATCGACCAGATCATGGTGCAGGGCGTCGAGCCGGTCAGCTCCTGGTCCCTGCCGCGCACGGCGAGCGACCACCTGCCGATCGCCGCGCGGGTGAAGATTCCGGCATCGGCAACCGGCTCGTAACCGGGGTGCCGGTCTCCGCGGTCGCCTGCACGGACGGCTGAAGTCGGCCGCACGCCAACGGCCGGACCCGGACATCCCGGAGGCGGGGGTGCCATCCGCCGCGACGCGATCACCGTACGGCAGGGGACGTCAGACCTTCCCGATGCCGAGCGTGGTCTCGCGGGGCAGCATTCCTGAGCCGAGGACCTCCAGCCAGAGCGGGCCGAGGAGCTCGGCGAGCCGCGCGGTGCCCTCGGCGCCGAGCGTCTGCCAGGGGGCAGCGGCCAGTTCGTCGGTACGGTGCTCGACCTCGGCGCGCAGGGCGCGGCCCGCGTCGGTCGCCGCGCCGCTGGTGTCCAGCAGTCCTCGCGCGACGAGCCGTTCGCGGGCGGCCATCCACTCGGACTCGCTCCAGCCGCGGCTTGCGAAGACCTCGGCCGGTGCCGCACCGACCGCGGCGAAGGACACCAGGGCCTCCACGGAGTCGAGCCCCGCCGTCAGGAGGGCGGCGAGATGGCCGTCACCGCGGTGCTCACGCAGGATCGTCGCGGCCTGCCACAGCACGAGGTGCGGTTCCTGCGGCCAGGGCAGCACGGCGTTGGCGGCGGCGAGCGGGCGGCCCTCGTTGCGCGCGGCCTGTGCCGCCCGGCGGGCGAGCGCGGCGGCCTCGGCGAGATCGGGACTGTCCGTCCGCTCGCCGATGAGCGCCCGGTATGCCCGGTCGACGCCCCGTGTCCGGGCCGCGACCACCTTGTCCGGTGCGGCGACGTCCCAGGCGGCGGGGATGTGCTCGGCAACCATGCGCGGGCTGAAGCTGTAGAACGCGGAGGCCACCTGAGGGGATCCGGGTGCCCCGAGCGGTGCCGCCCGCAAGGCGAAGTAGCCCGGCCAGCGCTTGCCGGTGTCGTAACCGAGCGCCTTGACCTCCTCGACGACTTCGGGAGCGTAGTAAAGGACGGCGTGCAGGGGCTCCAGGAGATGCCACATCTGCCGTACGCGTCCGTTGTCGTTCCCCATGACGATCCCTCTTCCCCCATGACTCATGAATCTTGTCATCGGCTAGATTGCATTCGACCGGCAATTTTGTCAATGCCTAGATTCTGCGTAACCTGCTGACCATGAGCGCCGAACGTGCCTACCACCACGGAGACCTGCGACGGGCCGTGCTCGCCGCGGCCCTCGACGTCATCGCCACCGAAGGGCCGGCGGCCCTGTCCCTGCGTGACCTGGCCCGCCGTGCGGGCGTCTCTCACGCCGCGCCCGCACACCATTTCAAGGACCGCCCGGGCCTCCTCACCGCCATCGCGACCGAGGGTTACGGCCTGCTGGCCGCCACCCTCGGTGAAGCGCAGGGCCTGCGTGACCTGGGAGTCCGGTACGTGCGCTTCGCCACCGCACACCCGGCCCACTTCCAGATCATGTTCCGCCCGGACCTCCTGCGCCCGGACGACCAGGAGTTCCTCGCGGCGCGCGAGCGGACGCGGAGTCAGCTCCGTACGGCGGTGGAGGGCTACGGCGACGACCCGGCCACCGGCTTCATGGCGGCCTGGTCGATGGCCCACGGCTTCGCGACGCTGCTGCTCTCCCGCAACCTGGACGGCCCGCTGGACGGGCGGGACCCTGAAGAGGTCTTTCGGTCGCTGACGGACCAGATGTTCCAGGCTGCCGAGAACCCCGCGACAGGCTGACCCGTACCTGTGGAGCCAAGGGCGAGGCGGCCAGGCGGCTTGCGATGTTCATGCCCCGTCCGCCAGGGGAATACTGGGCGCGGGAGCCTTTGTTCCGTACGTGAACATAAACTGTACGGACCTACGCTCACCGCTCCCTTCGAAAGGCCGCCTTCCCCATGTCACGGCGCACGCCGACCCTGGCCCTGCTCGCCCTCGCCGTAGGTGCTTTCGGCATCGGCACCACCGAGTTCGTGATCATGGGCCTGCTGCCCGACGTCGCCGACGACCTGAGCATCTCGATCCCGACCGCCGGACACCTGGTCTCGGCGTACGCGCTGGGCGTCGTCATCGGCGCCCCGCTGCTGGCGGCGGTCACGGCGCGGATGGCGCGCCGCACCGTCCTGATCGGGCTGATGGTCCTGTTCGTCGCGGGCAACGCCCTGTCGGCGTTCGCACCGGACTACGACTACCTCCTGGCCGCCCGCTTCCTGAGCGGGCTGCCGCACGGTGCCTTCTTCGGTGTGGGCGCGGTGGTGGCGACGACCATGGCGGCCCCGGAACGCAAGGCCCGCTCGGTCTCCCTGATGTTCCTCGGTCTGACGGTCGCGAACGTGCTCGGCGTCCCGGCGGCGACGGCGATCGGCCAGAACTTCGGCTGGCGGGTGACCTTCCTCGGCGTGGGCGTGATCGGCCTGGCGGCGATAGCGTCGCTGGCGCTGCTGATACCGCACGACCGGACGGCAGCACCGGTGGCAGGCCTGCGCGGCGAACTGGCCGCGCTGAAGTCGCTGCCGGTGTGGCTGGCCCTGGGCACGACGGTGGCGGGCTTCGGCGCCCTGTTCTCGGCGTACAGCTACATCGCCCCGATGCTCACGGACTCCGCCGGCTACGCCGACTCCAGCGTGACGCTGCTGCTGGCACTGTTCGGCGTGGGCGCGACCATCGGCAACCTGCTGGGCGGCCGGCTCGCCGACCACGCGATGCGAGGCACGCTGTTCGGCGGCCTGGTGTCGCTGATCGTGGTCCTGGGCGCGTTCCCGCTGCTGATGAGTACGCCGTGGAGCGCGGCGTTGGCGGTCATGCTGCTGGGCACGGCGGCGTTCGTCGCAGGCTCACCGCTCAACCTGATGGTGATGGAGAGGGCGTCGACGGCCCCGTCCCTGGCGTCCTCGGCGAACCAGGCGGCCTTCAACCTGGCGAACGCGGGCGGCGCGTGGGTCGGCGGACTGGCCCTGGCGGCAGGGTTCGGGGTGACGTCTCCGGCGCTGGTGGGGGCGGGACTGGCCGTGCTGGGCCTGGGAGTTGCCGGGACCGCGTACGTGGTGGACCGGCGACGTGCGGTGACTCGGCCGGTGGCCGGGCGTGAACGGGTGGTGGCCTCGCACATGCCGGAGCCGGTGGAGGCCGTACGGCACTGAGGTCGTCCGGGTGGTGCCGTACCCCTTCGTCGTCGTCGGCGGGGAATTCGGTCGCGTCCCGCGTGGCGAGCCGCTAGCTTCCGCGTGAGCGCGGGGACGTACGACGGCGCGACGACGCGAACCACGGAGGGAGCCGGACATGGGGACCGAGAGCATGCGGACCGACCGCTTGGGCATACTGCTCGACCAGTTCGACCACGCGAGGGAGATGGCCCAGGTACGGCTGACGGGGCTCAGCGACGAGGAGTACCTGTGGGAGCCGGTGCCCGGCTGCTGGTCGCTCCGGCGCCGCGGCGAGGCGACGACGCCCAGGGCGTTCGGGCCGGGGGAGTGGGTGCTCGACCTGGGCGCGGCGGACATCCCGGCGAGCGAGTACGCCGAGGTCGCCCGGCAGGCCGCCGACGGCATGACCGTCGCGAAGATCGCCGACGACTGGAGCGTGAGCGTCGAGCGGGTCGAGGAGATCCTCGCCCACACCGGTACGCCGGAACCCGACACGACGGCGGTCACGACCATCGCGTGGCGGCTGGGGCACCTGCACTTCCAGTTCGCGGGCGCATGGGAGTGGGCCTTCGGCGAACGACGGCAGGATCCGAAGCTGATGGTCGACTTCACCCCCTCCGCCGACGTGACCCTCGACCGGTTCTGGACGGTGATCGACCGCTGGCGGGACAGCATCGCCACCGTCACCGACGAGCAGCTCGACACGGTGGGCTTCTCGCAGTACCCGTACAGCAACGACTCCGACTACGCGTACATCGGCGTGCTGGCGGGGTCCAACCTCGAGTTCATCCACCACATGTCCGAGATCGCGGTCCTGCGCGACCTGTGGGGCGCCCGCTTCAAGACGCAGTGACCGGTGGCCGATGAGTTTTGCCGCGACCGGGGGTCTGTGAAGGTAGAACGGGCTGTGAACCAGCCAAAAGCCCCCCGAGCCACACCCAGGAGACCCGAGATGCGCACCCTGATCAGCACCGCCTTCGTCTCGCTCGACGGCGTCGTGGAGGCCCCGGGCGGCGAACCCGGCTACCGGAACTCCGGCTGGACCTTCAAGGACATCGAGTTCCTCCCCGAGGCGTACGAGATCAAGGGCCGGGAGCAGAAGGAGTCCACCGCGATGCTGCTGGGCCGGGCCAGCTACGAGTCGTTCAGCCCGGTCTGGCCGGACATGGAGGACTTCGCCGACTACAAGGTGATGCCGAAGTACGTCGTCTCCACCACCCTCACCGAGGGCGACCTCGTCCCGAACTGGGGCGAGACCACGATCCTCCGCTCGCTCGACGACGTCGCCGCTCTGAAGGAGACCGAGGGCGGCCTGATCATCATCCACGGCAGCGCCACCCTCACCCGCAACCTCTCCGACGCCGGCCTCATCGACCGCTACCACCTGCTGGTCTTCCCGCTGCTGCTCGGCGCGGGCAAGCGCCTGTTCAGCGCCACGGACAAGGACACCCAGAAGCTGAGGCTCGTCGAGTCCGAGGTGTACGCCAACGGCGTGCAGAAGAACGTCTTCGACGTGGTCCGCTGACAGCGTTCACTTCTCCCGAGTCGCCTCGGCGAACGCGGCCATCCTGCGGGCGTAACCGTCCGGGTCGCCGAAATGCACCGCGAGGTGCTCGGCTCCGGCGGCCCGGAAGGCTTCGGCGGTGCGGGCGGCCCCGTCGACGGTGCCGTCCGGGCCGTGCCAGTCGATCCGGGTGCCGGGGGACACCGTGTGGCCGTCCGTACGAGCCCGTAGGAAGGCCAGCCGTTCGGCGAACGCCGTCGGGTCCAGGCCCACGCCCTGCCAGAGGTCGGCGTACCGGGCCGCCCGGCGCAGGGCGGCGTCGGTGACACCGCCGGTCATCACCGGCACGGGAGCGTCGGGGCGTGGCTCGAAGACGCCCGTCTCGAAGCCGTACCAGCGGCCGTCGAAGGGGCCTCGGCCGGTTGCGAAGAGGTGCCTCAGGAGTGCGATGGCCTCGTCCGTGCGGGCGGCCCGGCTCCTGAAGTCGGCGCCGACGGCGGTGAATTCGCGTTCGTCCCAGCCGATACTGACCCCCAGAGTGATCCGTCCGCCGGAGAGTCCGTGCAGGGTCGCGACCTGTTTGGCCACCACGAAAGGACTGCGCAGGGGCAGAACCAGCACAGAGGTGCCGAACCGGATCCGGGTCGTCGCGGCCGCCAGCCAGCCCATCGTCACCAGCGGTTCGAGGACCCCTCCGTACACCGGGCCGTACTCGCTGGGCGGCAGGACGTGGTCGGGGAGCCACGCCGTGTCATAGCCGAGGGCCTCGGCCTGCTGTGCCAGGTCCGTGAGCAGGTGCGGGTCGGTTCCCGCGGCCTCGTTGGGGAGGACGACCTGTAGCTTCACGCTTCACCGCCTCTCGCCGTGCAGAAAGTCGAGGACCGGCTTCAGCCACTCCTGGGGCCGCTCGACCATGACCACATGGTCGCTGTCGATCTCCGTGTACTGCGCGCCCCGGATCCCGGCCGCCAGGGCACGGGAGCCCGCAGGCAGGACCAGGCTGTCGGCCGTCGTCGCGACGACCAGCGTCGGTGCGGCGACTTCGGCCAGGTCACCGGTGATGTCGAGGCCGGCGGCCAGGTCGATCTGCGGGTGGAGCGCGGGCGGCACGTCGGCCCGCCAGCCGGGGAGGAGACCGAGCAGATGGTCGTCGGGCCGGGCGAACCCGGCGGTCAGCACGAGCGCGGTCACCCGCTCGGGATGGCGTACGGCGGCCCGCACCGCCACCAGCGTGCCGAGCGAGAAGCCGACGACCGCGAACCGCCCGACACCGCGCCGTACGGCGGAGTCGACGACAGCGTCCGTGAGCTCATCGAGGTCCAGCGGCGCGGTGACGGCCGGCGTGCCGCCCGAGCCCGGGTAGTCCGGGGCGACGACGGTGTGGGCGGCGGAGAGGGCGGGCAGAACCGGGCCGAAGTTGCCTTCGACGCTGCCGGTCGCTCCATGGGCGAGCAGCAGTCCCGGACCGGTTCCGGCGACGGCGGTGGCAAGGGCGGGGAATGAATCACGCATGCCCCGTACGTTGACCCATCACACCGGTGTGAAGGTCAAGTCCCAGGCGTCGTAAGGAGAATCGGTGCTGATAGGCGAACTGTCACGGCGGACCGGAGTGGTTGCCCGGCTGCTGCGGTACTACGAGGAGCAGGGCCTGCTGAGCCCCGACCGCGACAGCAGCGGATACCGCGTGTACGCGCCGGACGCCCCGCACGTCGTCGCCCGCATCCGGGGCATGCTGGCGGCAGGGCTGACCACCGACGCCATCCGCGAGATGCTGCCGTGCGCCACCGACACGGGGCCGGGGATCGACCCCTGCCCGGATGTCCTGCGGACGATGGCCGCGCACCTGGAGCGGATGGACGCCGACATCGCCGGTCTGCGCAGCCGCCGGGCCGCGCTGGCCGAGTTGCGCGACGCGACCGAGGCACGGCAGGGACAGGGGCAGGCGCGGGCTTGCTGAAAGGCGCAGCCCAAGGAGGGGGGGCGTCGGGCGGGGCGCCCGGGGTGAACCCCGCCCCGCCCCCTACACTCCGGCCTCATCGACGACTACCACCTGCTCGTCTTCCCGCTGCTTCTCAGCGCGGGCAAGCGCCTGTTCAGCACCACGGACAAGGACACCCAGCAGCTGAAGCTCGTCGAATCCGAGGTGTACGCCAACGGCGTGCAGAAGAACGTCTTCGACGTCGTCCGGCGGTGAGAGCGCCGCACCCCGGCAGCCGCCCTCAGCTTCCAGCTTCGTTCACCGGGACCGGACGCAGACGGTGACAACAGCACGTGCACACCAGATAGCGCAGTCCCGGAACACCGCTGTCCCGGGGCTCCGCATCCTGGCACCCGTCATGGGTGCCGATGGTGCAGAGGCTGGACAGGTACGGAGGCTCCGGCACCCAAGCCGGTTGCGGGGCGCGGGTCACCGGTCCGTACCCCTGCCGGTGTTGGTCGTGGGATGGGGAGGGGTGACGTTCCATGTGCGGTCCCAGGGGTCGCGGTGGTCGCCGTCGTGTCCGTGGGGGAGGACGCAGGCGCCGAGCTCGCTGAGGATGGGGGCGTGGTAGAGCAGGGAGGCGCGGGCTGTTCCGCACGGGTTCGTGTGCGTGGTCGGTGTGGTCATCGGGCGCCTCCGGCGTAGGCGCGGCGGTAGGCGTCCCACAGTTCGCGTCCACCCTCGCACCCGTCCTGTGCCTTGCGGACGGTCCTGCAGCCGTCGGCGCACTTGCGGGTGTGCTCGTGCCACAGCCGGTAGGCGCGCAGCATCGGCAACTCGGCCTGCCGTACGGCCGCAATGACCCTCGTAGCCCTCGCGCCGCTCATCGCACGCCACCCACGGCGGGGACGGCGGTGTGGATGTCGCGGCCGTCGAGGTCGAGACGGAAGTGGGCCGCCAGTACCAGCACCAGCACGCGCCGTCGCCTCCACCTCAACACCCGTTCCCGCGCTGTCCAGTACGGCCGTACACGGGCCGCACGCAGTGCCGTGACCGCCTCCGGAGCCAGGCACTCGGTGAGGGCGGGCAGGTACGGCCGTGACAGGCGGGACGCCGAACCGTCCAGCGGTGCCCGGTCGGTGCTGTACGGCGACCGACGCACTGCAGGCACGCATACCGCGCGATCGACGGGATCTCGTGGGTTCTTCCTCGTCACGACGGTCTGCGTTGCCGTCGGGGGTTTCCGGCGGGTGCCGGTCGGTGGGATCAGGCGGGTGAGGCCCCAGAGAATCAGGGTCACCACCGCCCAGTGCAACGCCGCAGCGCTACGCTCGGCCATGTTCATCACTCCTTGAGGTGGTGGGCCACGCCCCCGGACCGGTCGCACGGTCGCGGGGGTCTTTGCACTTCCACATCGTGGTGACAACAGAAGGCCGGAACTATCAGACATCGCTGATAGCCCCGGCCTTCGCTTGACGGAGTGTCACATACCGAGCCATGAACCGAAGTTGTTGAAGGTGTCCGGCATTCTGCGCCTGGCCGCTTCCAGCCCGGCATAGGTCTCGCGGACTGTCGGGTGGTACCGGGTCTGCTGCGGCGCGAGCTTGCGTGCTCTCATCAGGCTCTTGAACGCCGCGTCCGTACGACCTGTCCACATCTCCGCCCGCGCTACCTCGGCGTGGTGATGCGCCAGCCGGGACGGAGGCCACTCGTCCGGAATCGCGATCTCCTGGGCTGCATGCACGGCCTCGGGGTACTGGTCGAGTTCCGCGAGCACGCTCACGCGGTGCACGCCGACGTTGGTCGGGCCGAACGACAGCCAATGCACCTTCTCCGCAGGTCCGGTCCGGTCGGCGATGCGCTGCGCCTCGCCGAGGTGTCCCTCCGCTGCCTCCGTGTCCTTGGAGCGACCCGCCAACACGGCGGCACCCAGGTGGAGTTGCCCGGTGAGAACATCACGCACGCGGCCCGCCTCGGCCTGCTCCAGGGTGGCCATCCCCAGTCCGACCAGCCGCCCACCGGTGCGGTAGTCACTGGCTCGGAGGTAGGCCAAAGCCCGGAGATACTGACGCATCCCGGCGAGCGCCGGGTCCGATGCGCGCTGCGCCGCCCAGTCCATCCGGTCCAGGGCCACCGTGCACAGGTCGGGGAACCCTAGCTTCGTGGTCACGTCGTACGCGGTCCGGTACGTGCTCGCCAGGAGCTGCCAGTTGCGGTCAACGGGCTTGGTGTGCGCGGCCGTTGTGGCCTCATGGATCAGGCCCGGGAGGTCGGCGGCGACCTGCTTGATGTTCGTCGCGCGGACCATGGCGCAGAGCCTCTCCGCGTCGGCCTCCAGCTCTGCCACCGGGCGCGGGGTCACGTCCGGGTCGGGACCCAGGTCGTAGATGTTCAGCGCCTCGCGGATCGGGTTGATCAGACCGTCCAGTTGGTCCTGGCGCAGTTCATCGAGGTAGGGCTGGCCAGTGAGATCGGTGACCGCCACAGACAGCGCACGGGCCAACGCCCCGGTGACCGACGGGCTCGCGGGCAGGTTGCCTTGTTCCACCTTGGTCAGCGTGCTGTACGAGACATGCGAGAGGTCAGCCAACTCACGTTGCGTCAACCGGCGGGCTTTGCGCGCACGTGCGATGCGTGCGCCCGTGTGCTCGTCCATTTGCGGGGGCATCAGGGCTCCGTTCTGACTCGACACCAGAACGGTACCTCTGGTAGTGCCTGGGCAACGATGTGATTGGCCCCAGCCTCATCGCTCATCGGCAGCTCAGCCCACTACGTTAACTGCCACCGTCCGAGGGCGACTTGAAGTCGCGGTCTTGAGTCACCGAAGGCTTGGTGCGAGGTGACGGGTCCATGAATCGATCTCGGCACGGGATGTCTTGATGGCACTGATCAACCTTCGGGAACGTCCAGCTTCGACTTGCGGGCGTTCAGGCTGAGCTGCTTCTTCGAATCGGACGAGCCGCAGCTGATCCGCATCACCAAATCTGCTACTCAGGTCCGGCAAGATCACGGACGGGCACTACCAACTGTGCACTAGTACGACGATCAGGATCGCTATAACACCGAGCGCGATCGCCGCGATCGACAACAGCGCTATCCCGAGTATAAAGATGGCAGGCTTTCCAGCGGCCCTAATTACCCCTTTAATGTCCAGTCTTTTCCCTTCACGCCACCCCTCCCAGACGAATGCCCAGATCGAAAGGAGGATCCGCAGGACTAGCTTACCTCTGCCTTCCGTGACCATGCGTATTGCGGAATCACCAACGTTCTTCAACGTCGTAGAGTGTTTATCGCTCAACAGCTCTCTGTCTTGTTTTTCCTTCAACTCTTTGAGTCGACTCCGCATCCTTTTGGCTGCCTCATGAGGAATTTTGTCCTCGCGCCCCTCGGCCTCGATAATAGCTTCATGGAGGGAATGCTCTTCCTGATTACTGTCGTCTGTCGAGAGGAGTAGAGGAAGCAGGTGATGTGCGGCGTCCAAACGGCCCCATGTGAAATCCGAATGCCGCCAGTTGCTGCTAACAAAGGCGCCGAAATGGCTAAAGCGAGTACCGTAAAGCTTGCGGTCGCCGATATCTCTCGCCCAGTCTTCATGGAATAGGGGTCCGACAGTATCCGGCCCCAAGCGCAGGAATCCGAATCTGGGCGTTAGCCTTTCCAGGGCCTTTGCTGGAGGAGCGAAAGATTGAGTAAGGATTTCCACTCTTAGGCACATTGACACCAAGTCTTCTTCCGACCACTTGCCACCCCTGGTCCCAGGGACAGCTCTATGGAACGCTTCAGTCGCATCCCTCACCAGGCGGCTCACTTCCGAGGGGACCCTGAGGTCCCGGAACACCTGATCGACAAGTGTGGCTGCCGCTGCAGGGCACATTGGTGCATTCCGCGGACGTCGGCGCTCCCGCTCAAGTGTCACGGCATCCATAATGGCAAGAACCGAACGCAGGCTCGTGTCGATTCGCCGAGCGGCGCTAGCGAGTGATTCGCTGGAGTCCTTCCTCATTCGTTCCTGCAGGCAGTTACCCAGGGTCTGCAATACGCGCTCCGCAGGGACCAGCCCCCATCTCCAATTCGTAAGGAGGTGTTGCGAGTTGAATGGGTCGCTTTGTGGTGGAATCCATTTACGTTCTGTGGTGAGGATGGCGTTTATGGTTTCCTGGTCAGCCTGAGGCAGGGAGGAAAGGGTCACCGGGGATGACGATCTCGTGCGTTCTGGGCACACAGTCAAGAGAACCGCTCTGACTCGGCTGCGACGGTATTCATCCACCAGACTCTCGGCTGCCGTTTTGACGGTTTGTTGCAACTCTGGCTCCGGTGCGAAAAGGAGCCGATAGAAGAGTTGGTCGCGGGCTAGCCTGCCACTGGTCTGGAGACGGTTGTTGAGTTCCTCGACGCCGGAGCGGAAATTTACTTCCTGCGGATAGTTAAATGCGCTCAAACCGGCCGTAGCCCATGTGATCTCCTGGGCCTGCTGATGTCTGGCTTTCTCCTCTGCTAGGCGCCCCCCAGATGGAACGATGTAGGCGACTATGCGCTCTACGGGGCCGCTTGTCTTCCTCGCCGTAATCTCATCTAGCACGGGACCGAAGGGCTCGTTATTTAGCACGCCTCCATCCATTACGCTGCTTGCGGCGTGGGCTGCATCTGGAATTATGCGATACGGTAGGAGATCCAATTCACTCACAGGTTGAAAAGCAATCGGGAAGCTAGCTGTGGCCCGAGCTGCCTGACGAAGTACTTCGGATTTTTCCGTGGCGAAGTGATCTTTGTCCTTTCCTTCATAGGTCGACCAATTCTCCTGTCCCTCCTTTTTCCCGTAGATCAGGGGCTTCGAAGCACTCTCGAAACGATACACTCGCCGGTGATCGTTTACGTTAAATAGCTGCCCGTAGGAGTCCTTGTAGGATTTACATTCACCGTCAAGGGCGGTTGCCGTCACGAAGAGAGTTATTTCACCGACATTATTGCCGTGATTTTGGATGCCCTTCAACGCCTCATCGATTTTTCGCTCGAAATACCTTCCGTTGAGAACACTATTCTTCTGCCGCCCCTCCCTCAACTGGTCAAGCGAGGCCGATGACTGCCATAGTGCACGCAGGTCAGGAAGGGGCGCGTTGCGTGCGATAGCCGTCGCCAAAAAAAGCCCGTTAAGGCCGCCGGCGGAAGTGCCAGAGATGATGTCAATGACTACTCTTTTACCTCCGCAAAATTTCCGCCACTTCAAGAAGATCGGCTTGTCTCTTTCTTCCACCTCGTCGAGGTTTACAGTGAGATCCGATGCCCGGCGAAGCAAGTCGAGTTCGTGAGCAACGCCACCCATCCACACGGCAAGGCTAACTCCGCCATTCATCACAAGAGCCAGCCGAATCTCGGCAGGAGTTGACGCCGCTTGGGCGCTTTCTTCGGGATTCCCCGAAAGATTCTCCGTTGCGTGTTCGTCGCGCATATTCCCTCCTGGTGAGAAGGCGCTAGTAGGATCTACTGGCGACGGTGGCGTATCTACGCAAAGAGTTGCCGCATGCAAGATGAAATAGTCCCAGGAGTGCGGCATCCCTTACGGAATTTCTGGGACGCTCGAACGTGCAAAATGTGACCTGATGAAGAACCTGCGGCGCCAGCCGGGCAGGATGAAATGCCATCTCCAGTGTGAATCTCGCAGAAGCGAAGCGCAAGCTGAGTGTGGTTCTTCTCCAGGTCATCCTGAGCTTTCGTTAGAAGGCTTCTGAGAAGGACCGTTCAGGGCGGGTGAGTTGGTTATCCCAGCGTTGACGGAGGGCGGGATAGCCAGGCGCCGCCGCGCATCCAACAGATCATTGCAGTGTAGGCATCGGTCGGTCAGCCTCTGCTGGAGGGTTATCGCATCGGTGATCGCGTTCTGCCTCAACTGCCATGCTCACAAGAGGCGTGGAGTGAACTGCGAAGCGCTCACCGAATGCCTGCGGGCACAGGTGGCGCGGTTGGAGTCTGGATGGAGCAACTTAGCGACCCGTGTGCGCCGCTCCTCCTACGCACGGCCTGACACTCGCCTCGGTGCCGAGCCTTGCGTACAGCAACTCATCTTCCGCCGGTTGCTCATGCGCTCGTAGGTCATCGGCCACTCTCGGCCCGACGTGTCCTGAGAGACGAGATGGACGGAGTAAGGGTGGTGGGGCGGACTCCGCTCCCGGTGCCTACACCGACTCCCGCCACCCATTCGTAATAGGCAGCCGCCGGTCCTTCCCGAACCCCTTCGCCGAGATCTTCGTCCCCGGCGGATACTGCCGCCGCTTGTACTCCGCCGTATCGACCATCCGCAGCACCCGGGTCACCAGTTCCGCGTCGTACCCGGCCGCAACGATCGCGTCGGCGCCCGAGTCCCGGTCCACGTACAGCTCGAGAATCGCGTCCAGTACCGGATAGTCGGGCAGCGAGTCCGTGTCGATCTGCCCCGGGCGCAACTCCGCACTCGGCGGCTTGGTGATCGAGTTCTCCGGGATCGGCGGAGTCTGGCCGCGCTCGGCCGCAGCCCTGTTGCGCCACTCGGCGAGCCGGAAGATCGACGTCTTGTACACGTCCTTGATGGGGCCGTACGCGCCCACCGAGTCCCCGTACAACGTCGAGTAGCCCACCGCCAGTTCGGACTTGTTGCCCGGCGCCAGGACGATGTGGCCCTCCTGGTTGGAGATGGCCATCAGCATCGTGCCCCGCAGCCGCGACTGGAGGTTCTCCTCCGCGAGGCCCGTCAGGCCCAGCGAGTCCATGTACGCGTCGAACATCGGCGCGATCGGCACCGTACGGAAGTTCAGTCCCGTCCGCCGGGCCAGCTCCTCCGCGTCGCCGATCGAGTGGTCGGACGAGTACTTGGACGGCATCGCCACGCCGTACACGTTCTGCGCGCCCACCGCGTCGCACGCCAGAGCCGCGACCAGCGCCGAGTCGATGCCGCCGGACAGGCCGATGAGGACCGACGTGAAGCCGTTCTTCTCGACGTACGCCCGCAGGCCCACCACCAGCGCCGAGTACATCTCCTCGTCGTCGTCCAGGCGCTCCGCGTAGCCGCCGGTCAGCTCGGGCTCGTACGCCGGCAGCGGGTCCTCGGACAGCACCACGCGGTCGATGCGCAGGCCGTCGTCCACCACGCCCACCGGCGCGTCCGGCAGGGCGGCGGGCAGGTCCAGGTCCAGGACCACGCAGCCCTCCGTGAACTGCGGGGCCCGCGAGATCACCTCGCCGTTCCGGTCGACGACGATCGAGTCGCCGTCGAAGACCAGCTCGTCCTGGCCGCCGACCATCGCCAGGTAGGCGGTCGTGCAGCCGGCCTCCTGGGCCCGCTTGCGGACCAGTTCGAGGCGCGTGTCGTCCTTGTCGCGCTCGTACGGGGAGGCGTTGATCGAGAGCAGCAGGCCCGCCTTCGCGGAGCGCGCCGCCGGGACCCGGCCGCCGTCCTGCCAGAGGTCCTCGCAGATCGCGAGGGCCACGTCGACGCCGTGCACGCGCAGTACGGGCATGGTGTCGCCCGGCACGAAGTAGCGGAACTCGTCGAAGACGCCGTAGTTGGGGAGGTGGTGCTTGGCGTAGGACAGGATCACTTCGCCGTTGTGCAGGACCGCGCCCGCGTTGCGCGGGGAGCCGGCCGGGCGGCCGAACTTCGGCAGGTCGCTCTCGGAGCGGTCGAGGTAGCCGAGCACCACCGGGAGTTCGCCGAAACCCTCGTCGGCGAGGCGTACCGCCAGGGTGCGCAGGGCCGCGCGGGAGGCCTCCACGAAGGACGAGCGCAGGGCGAGGTCCTCGACGGGGTACCCGGTCAGCACCATCTCCGGGAACGCCACGAGGTGCGCTCCCTGCTCGGCGGAGTGCCGGGTCCAGCGGAGGACCGAGTCCGCGTTCCGGGCGATGTCGCCGACGCGCGAGTCGATCTGGTTCAGGGCGAGGCGTAGTTGAGGCACGCCGCCAAGTGTAATCGTCAATGCGACGCGATGGGGTGGTGGCGCAAGGGATGTGGGTCACCCCACGTCACTCCCGCCACCACCCCGGCACCGCGCGGACAGCACGGTCAGCGCCTCAGCGGCGGTACGACTCCACGTAGCCCTTCGCGGGCGAACCCACGCCGGTCACGTCGTCGTAGCCGCGTACGGCGTGCAGCGAGCTGTCCGTGCCGAGGCTGCGGACGGAGGTGAGGATCCCGTCCGTGGCGTCGTAGGTGTTGGCGAAGTCCAGGCGGGCCACGGCGAGTCCGTACCCCGTAGGGTTGTCGGTCACGTCGTGGTAGACCTTCGCGTGCGCCGCGTACCTCGCGTAGATCGCCGGGTTGGCGAAGCCGATCGGCGCGCCGCCGCGGGCCTCCTGTGCGAGGGCCTGGACGGCCGCGATCACCGGTGCCGCCAGGGACGTACCGCCGATGCGGTACTCGCTGTACGCGGTGCCGCCCTCCGGCAGGGTCTGGGTCTGGCCGACCTTGAAGCCGGTGTTCGGGTCGGCGATCGCCGCGATGTCCGGGACGACGCGGTTGCCCTTGTCACTGTGGGCCTTGGCGAGCGAGCCGGGCACGACGCCCTTCTGGTAGAAGGGCTCCGCGACGGTCGCGCTGGTCCCACCGCCCGCGCCCGACGTGAAGGCGCCCGGGAAGTCCGTCCAGCTCTTGCCGTCGTCCGACAGCGTGGCCTTCTCGGTGCCCCAGCCGGTCTCGAACTGGTACGCGTCACCCTTGCCGACCGCCAGCGAGGTACCGCCGACCGCCGTCACCCACGCCGAGTTGGCCGGGGTGTCGACCTGCTTCGTGCCGGTGTTGGCGACCTCGTCGCCGTTGTCGCCGGAGGAGAAGTAGAAACCGATGCCCTCGACCGCGCCGAGCTTGAACACCTGGTCGTAGGCGGCGGCCAGGTCCGGCGTCTGGTTCGCCTCGATGTCGCCCCACGAGTTGGAGACGATGTCGGCGAGGTGCTTGTCGACGACCTTGCTGAGCGAGTCGAGCAGGTCGTCGTCCATGCAGGACGCGGAGCCGACGTACGTGATGTCCGCGGCCGGCGCGACCGCGTGCACGGCCTCGACGTCGAGGGTCTCCTCGCCGTACCAGCCGGCCGCGGAGCAGTCCTCGGTGTTCGTGTAGTTCTTCGGCAGGACCTGGCTGAGCTGGCCGCTGCGGTAGGCGGCGTCGCCGTGCTTGGCCGCGTAGGTGGCGGCGTCGCCGGCGATGTACGGCGAGGCGTAGGCGTCGGTGATGGCGACGCGCACGTTCTTGCCGGTCCAGCTGCCCGCGCCGTACGCGACCCGCAGCTGCTTGCCCGTGTAGCCCTGGACGGCGTACGGGATCTGCTTGCCGTACGCCGTCGGGAGGGTGGAGGCGGTGTTCGAGCCGTAGTACGAGGAGAACGGCCCCGCGTTGCGGAACACCGTCTCCGGCGCCGGCAGCGTGTCGTCGTGGGTCGCCGTGTGCGGGGCGTTGTCCAGGCCCGTGACGGTCAGGACGGCACCGTTCAGGGCCTCCGGCGCGGAGGCGGTCTTCGCGGGCGCCCGGTACGTCTTCTTGCCCTTGGCGTAGTTGTGCAGCTGCGTGCCGAAGGCCTTCTCGGCGGCGGCCACGTCACCGGTGACCGTGACGTAGTGGGCCGTGACGCCGGTGACCGTGAGGCCCGACGTCTTCAGCCACGCCGTGACCGCGGCGACCTGGGCCGGGGAGGCCCCGAAGCGCTGCTGGACCTGCGCGGCGGTGAGGTACTTGCCGTACACGGCGGACGTCGGGTCGGAGACGGCCTTCGCGTACGCGGCCAGACCGGTGGCGTCCCGGCCGGCGAAGTAGACCCGGGCGGTGACCTTGGAGCCGTCGGAGGTGGCTCCCTTGTCCGCCTTGGCGGTGGCCCACGCGGGCCGCGTGCCCGCGAGCGTGTCCCGGCCCGGGGCGTCCGCGGCATGGGCCGCGGGTATGCCGAGCGCCAGCGCGCCGGCGAGCAGAGGCAGGGTCGCTGCCAGGCTCACCCCGGCGCGCGTGATGGCGCGATTCGATCTCATGGAACCCCCTGATGCGGTTCATCGCGAGCAAGACGAGTGATCACTCGCCGTTGGCCACTCTCGCGATGAACCGTTCATGCCAGGGGAATCCGGGGGGAATGGCTGAGCCAAGAAGGTCCCAAGGAAACGCATGGGAGGCCAAGGAACCGTATGCACAAGCGGTTTGAGGCATGCACCCCAACCGTGCACCCCAACCGTGCGCCCCAACCGTGCGCTCAGGAAAGGGCCTTGGCGCCGCGCTCCTTCAACATCCCTGCCATCAGGGAGATCTCCGACTCCTGCGCGTCGACCATGCCCTGCGCGAGCCGCTTCTCCACCCCGACCTCGCACCGATCCACACACCCCTGGGCCATGTGGACACCGCCCTGGTGGTGCTTGGTCATCAGCTGGAGGTAGAAGACCTCGGCCTGCTTGCCGTCGAGCGTGCCGAGCTTCGTCATGTCGGTGTTGGTCGCCATGCCCGGCATCAGCGCGCCGTCCTTGCCGTCGGCCATGCCGGCCATGTCCATCCAGGTCATGGGCGCGTCCGAGGACACCTTCGGCAGCTCCCACAGGTCGAGCCAGCCCAGCATCATGCCGCGCTGGTTGGCCTGCGTCTGCGCGATGTCGTACGCGAGGCGCCGCACGTCCTCGTCGTCCGTCCGGTCGCGCAGGATGTACGACATCTCGACGGCCTGCTGGTGATGGACGGCCATGTCACGGGCGAAGCCGGCGTCCGCGGAGTCGGCGGCGGGCGCCCTCATCCCGGAGTCGTCGCCGTCGGCGACCGCGTAGGTGATCGTGCCGGCCGCGACGAGCGCCGTCACGGCGGCACCGGCGATCCAGGGCGCGCGCCTCACTGGGACAGCCCGTTCGTGCAGGCGGCACCCGGCTCCGGGGTCTGCTTGCCCTGGACGAACTCGGCGAAGAACTTGTCCACGTTCGGGTCGGTTGCGCTCGTCACCGTGCGCTGCTTGCCCCACGCGGAGAGCATGATCGGGTCTGCCTGCTTGTCGTCCGGGCTCATCAGCGTGTACGGCGTCTTCTTCACCTTCGCCGCCAGCGCGTCGATGTCGGTCTTCGACGCCTTGCTGTTGTACGTCACCCACACGGCGCCGTGCTCCAGCGAGTGCACGGCGTTCATGTTGTTGATCGCCTTGGTGTAGACGTCGCCGTTGCAGTTCATCCAGACCTGGTTGTGGTCACCGCCGACCGGGGGCTCCATCGGGTAGTTCACCGTCTTGGTGACGTGGTTCTGCGTGAGCTTCGTGTCCCAGGTCTTCACGCCGTCCGCGCCGGTGACGAACTTGCCCGCGGTCTTGGTGTCGCTCGCCGCGGTGTCGCTGTCCTTGTCGGACTGGTTCTGCACGAGGACGGTCACACCGACGGCCAGGGCGGCCACTACGGCGACGCTCACACCGATGGTGAGGATCCGGTTCCGGCGCTCACGTGAGCGGTCGGCGCGCCGCATCTCCTCTATGCGCGCCTTGCGCGACGCACTGCCGCTGTCTTTGGCGCTGTTCTTGGCGGAACCCATGGGATCGATCCTTCTGGGGAAAGGGACGGTCGGTGTGCTGATCGTAATCCGTGGGGCCCCGCCGCGGTTCCGGTCGGGGGCCGCCCATTACGGATGTCGCCGCGAACAGGCAAGATGAGGGGCAGAGCGGTACACCTGCCCTACGTGAGGCGTTCACTCCGAGGTCGGCTGCATGATCAAGGTGCGCAATGCGCATGAAATGCTGTTGTGGTGGGATGCTCAGGTGCCCGACCGTCCCGTGGTTCGGGAGACAGGCGGCCTGACCAGCAAGGATGGGGAAGCGGAAGATGGACAAGCAGCAGGAGTTCGTGCTCCGGACGTTGGAGGAGCGTGACATCCGGTTCGTCCGGCTGTGGTTCACGGACGTGCTGGGCTTCCTCAAGTCCGTGGCCGTGGCCCCGGCGGAGCTGGAGCAGGCCTTCGACGAGGGCATCGGGTTCGACGGCTCCGCGATCGAGGGGTTCGCTCGTGTATACGAGTCCGACATGATCGCCAAGCCGGACCCGTCGACGTTCCAGATCCTCCCCTGGCGTGCGGAGGCCCCCGGTACGGCCCGGATGTTCTGCGACATCCTCATGCCGGACGGCTCGCCGTCCTTCGCGGATCCGCGCTACGTCCTCAAGCGCGCCCTCACCCGCGGCTCCGACCTGGGATTCACCTTCTACACCCACCCGGAGATCGAGTTCTTCCTCCTGAAGGACCGGCCGCTGGACGGCACCCGCCCGACCCCGGCCGACAACTCCGGCTACTTCGACCACACCCCGACCCACGTCGGCCAGGACTTCCGCCGCCAGGCGATCACGATGCTGGAGTCCATGGGCATCTCGGTCGAGTTCTCCCACCACGAGGGCGCCCCCGGCCAGCAGGAGATCGACCTGCGGTACGCGGACGCGCTGTCCACGGCGGACAACATCATGACGTTCCGCCTGGTCATGAAGCAGGTGGCACTGGAGCAGGGCGTACACGCGACCTTCATGCCGAAGCCCTTCAGTGAGCACCCGGGCAGCGGCATGCACACGCACCTCTCCCTCTTCGAGGGAGACCGCAACGCGTTCTACGAGTCCGGCTCGGAGTACCAGCTCTCCAAGGTCGGCCGCTCCTTCATCGCGGGCCTGCTGAAGCACGCGGCGGAGATCGCGGCGGTCACCAACCAGTGGGTGAACTCGTACAAGCGCATCTGGGGTGGCTCGGAGCGCACCGCGGGCGCCGGCGGTGAGGCCCCCTCGTACATCTGCTGGGGCCACAACAACCGCTCGGCCCTGGTCCGCGTGCCCATGTACAAGCCCGGCAAGACCGGCTCCGCGCGCGTGGAGGTCCGCTCCCTGGACACGGGCGCGAACCCCTACCTGGCGTACGCGATGCTGCTGGCCGCCGGCCTCAAGGGCATCGAGGAGGGCTACGAGCTCCCGCCGGGCGCCGACGACGACGTCTGGGCCCTCTCGGACGCCGAGCGCCGCGCGATGGGCATCGAGCCGCTCCCGCAGAACCTGGGCGAGGCGCTGACCCTGATGGAGCGCAGCGAACTCGTCGCCGAGACGCTGGGCGAGCACGTGTTCGACTTCTTCCTGCGCAACAAGCGCCAGGAGTGGGAGGAGTACCGCAGCGAGGTCACGGCGTTCGAGCTGCGGAAGAACCTGCCGGTGCTGTAAGCGCGGGTCACGCGGGTCAGAGGGGTTTTCCCCGACAGAACGGCATGTAGGGCCGACGGTTGTGAACCGTCGGCCCTACGGCGTCCCGGTGGCCCTGGGCCGTCATATCCAGGGGAGCGTGACATCCGTTGCGGCGCGGGCCGGCCCAGTCCGTTCACAGGCACCCGTTAACGTCGTCCCCGCGGAGGTGCCGCACGGGGAGGGGAACGATGTCGGGCAAGGGGCGGGGACTGGGGATCGCGTCTGTCGTCGTGGGGCTGGTGGGGGTGATGTTGGCGCTCGGCTCCTTCATGTACGCGCGGAGTTCGTACGAGGCTTTCGTCATCAGCAGCACGAACATGGAGCCGACGTACACGCCGGGCGACCGGATCGTCTCCGAGCCGATCGACGGCAGCGAGGTGCGGCGCGGTGACGTCGTGGCGTTGTCGGCGCCGGAGCGCTACCAGGGCAGTACGAGCGTGATTCAGCGGGTGATCGGTGTCGGTGGCGACCGGGTGGTGTGCTGCACGGGCGAGGGCCCGGAAGCGCGGCTCAGCGTGAACGGGAAGCCGGTCCCGGAGCCCTATGTCAACGGCGGCGACGCGGACGGCCTGCGCAAGTCGTACGACGTGACGGTCCCCGAGAGGCGGCTGTTCCTGCTCGGTGACCACCGGGCGGACTCCATAGACTCGCGTTTCTTCCCGAGCGACCACGACGGGACGGTGGCCGAGTCCGCCGTGCGTGGCCGGGTGATCGACGGCCAGACGATCCCCGTCGTCATCGGTACGGCCGTCATCGCCGGGCTGGTCCTGGCACTGGTCGGCCTCGGGCTGGGCATCGCCGCGTTCGTCCTGGGGCGGCGGAGACGGAGGGCGGTGCCGGTGGCGCCCCGGCCGGTGGAACAGGTCCAGTGACGGACGGGGGTCCACCGGCCGCTTCTCGCGTCGCGGCCGGTGGACCCCCGTCACGCCCGCACGGCGTCACCGGCCCGTGCCCGTGCCTCTCAGGCGCGCGGGGCCATCTCGCTCAGCAGCGCGTGCAGCGGCTTCGCCGCGCGCTGCCGGTACTCCTGGATCGCCCAGCCGTTGCCGTCCGGGTCCTTGAAGTACATGAACGTGGCGCCGTCGTCCGGCGAGTACTGCATCGGCTCCGACACCTCCAGGCCGCGTTCGACCAGCTCGGCATGGGCCGCCTTGATGTCGGCGACGCACAGCTGGAGGCCCTGGTACGAGCCCGGTGCGGGCGTCGGACCGTCCATCGTCTCCCAGAGGGTGTCGCCGAGGGCGATCGAACAGCCCGAGCCCGGCGGCGTGAGCTGGACGATGCGCATCCCCGGCATGACCTCCTGGTCGATGTCGACGTGGAAGCCGGCCTTGTCGCGGTAGAAGTCCCGCGCCCGGTCGATGTCGCTCACGGGCAGCGGGATCACTTCGAGCGTGTACTGCATCGCTGGTCCTCCAGATAGCTTCACGTCGTCCTTGACGGGCGCCTCACTCGAACCGCCAGCGCGTCTGGCTGAACGGCTCCCCCTTACCGAAGCCGAAAACCGTGCGGGGCGCCACCGAAAAGACGAGAGCGTGTCCGGCGCCGTGCTGGAAGTACCCGTTCCGCACCTCGAAGTGCCAGAAGCTGCCGTACTTGGCCTCCCAGGCCGCGGCCAGCTCGCCCAGCCGCCCGTCGTCCGCGACCCGGACCGCTTCCCCCTCCACCACCAGGTCGTACCCCTTGTCCCAGGTGTTGGTACCGGTCGTGAGCGCGACCTGCGGGTTGCCCGCGAGGTTGAGGGCCTTGCGCTCCCCGGGCCCCGTACAGAAATGCAGCGCACCGTCCGACCAGACCGCGGGCAGCGGGGTGACGTGAGGGCGTCCGTCGGGGCGGACGGTCGAGATCCAGAAGAGCTCGGCCTCGGTGAGCATCGCCTCCGCGTCGGCCCAGGCGGGCGCGGTGGCCGCGGGGTCGCTGTAGCGGGGGTCGAGCCGGGTCTGCGGGATGGTGGTGTCGGACATGGGGCGCCTCCTCGACGTCGGTGATCCCGTCGAAGTGCAGACCTCGTACGGCGGCGGAAATCATCGGTCCGACCAGCGGACGCCGGACCGGTCCGTCCGGCGCTTACCTCGGACTCTCCGGTTAGGCTCTTGGCCGTACGACCTTGATCCGATGGTCCGACGGGAGGCCCAGGATGATGGCGCCGGGGCGCAGGAGCAGTACCTTCACGCGGCTGCTGCGGCACGGTTTCACCGATCCCTCCGGGGCTGAGCGGCTCCTCGACAGCGTCGAGCTCGCGCCGGTGCGGGACGACCCGGTGCTGCTGGACGCGCTGGGTGCGACCGCCGATCCGGATCTCGCGCTGCTCGGGCTCGTCCGGCTCGTCGAGGCGCAGGAGGGGCGGACCGCCCGGCACGAGCTGCTCGACACGCTGATAGCGGCCAAGCCGCTGCGTGACCGGCTCCTCGGGGTGCTCGGTGCCTCCGCCGCGCTCGGTGACCATCTGATCCGGCATCCGCGCGACTGGCAGGCCCTCGTCATGTACGAGCCCCGGGATCTCCACCCCGGCGTGGAGGAGTTCGAGCGGGGGCTCGCCGAGGCCACCGACCCCGTGTCGCTGCGCGTCGCCTACCGGCGCTGTCTGCTGTCCATCGCCGCCCGCGACGTGTGCGGCACCACCGACATCGCCCAGACCGCCGCCGAGCTGGCCGACCTCGCCACCGCGACCCTCCGCGCCGCCCTCGCCATCGCGCGGATCGCCGCGCCCGAGGACGCCGTGCTGTGCCGGCTCGCCGTGATTGCCATGGGCAAGTGCGGTGGCCACGAACTGAACTACGTGTCCGATGTCGATGTGATCTTCGTCGGTGAGGCTGTTGACGGGGCCGACGAGGGGAAGGCGCTCCAGGCCGCCACCCGGCTCGCCTCGCATCTGATGCGGATCTGCTCCGAGACGACCATCGAGGGCAGCATCTGGCCCGTCGACGCCAATCTGCGTCCGGAGGGCCGCAACGGTCCGCTGGTGCGCCCCCTCAGCAGCCATCTCGCCTACTACCAGCGCTGGGCCAAGACCTGGGAGTTCCAGGCCCTGTTGAAGGCCCGCCCGGTCGCCGGGGACGTCGAGCTGGGGGAGGAGTACGTCGCCGCGCTCGCCCCGCTCGTCTGGCACGCCGCCGAGCGCGAGAACTTCGTCGTCGACGTGCAGAAGATGCGCCGCCGGGTCGTCGAGAACATTCCCGTCGCCGAGGTGGAGCGGGAACTGAAGCTCGGGCCGGGTGGGCTGCGGGACGTCGAATTCGCCGTCCAGCTGCTCCAGTTGGTGCACGGGCGCGCCGACACCTCGCTGCGCAGCGGGACCACGCTGGACGCCCTCGGCGCGCTCGCCGCGGGCGGGTACGTCGGGCGCGCCGATGCCGTGCAACTCGACGACGCCTACCGGTTCCTGCGGTCCATGGAGCACCGGATCCAGCTGTTCCGGCTGCGGCGCACCCACCTCGTGCCCAAGGACGAGGCCGATCTGCGGCGCATCGGGCGCTCGTTGGGGCTGCGTACCGATCCGGTGGCCGAGCTGAACCGGGAGTGGAAGCGGCACGCGTCCGTCGTACGGCGGCTGCACGAGAAGCTCTTCTACCGGCCGCTGCTCGACGCCGTCGCCCAACTCGCGCCCGGCGAGAGCCGGTTGAGCACCGACGCGGCGCGGGAACGGCTGGTCGCGCTCGGGTACGCCGATCCGGCCGCCGCGCTGCGGCATCTGGAGGCGCTGGCGAGTGGGGTGAGCCGGAAGGCGGCCATCCAACGGACGTTGCTGCCCGTCCTGTTGGGCTGGTTCGCCGACTCCGCCGATCCGGACGCCGGGCTGCTCAACTTCCGCAAGGTGTCCGACGCGCTGGGCCGAACCCCCTGGTATCTGCGGCTGTTGAGGGACGAGGGCGCCGCCGCCGAGAACCTCGCCCGGGTGCTCTCGGCCGGGCGGCTCGCGCCCGACCTGCTGATGCGGGCGCCCGAGGCCGTCGCCCTGCTCGGCGACGGCGAAGGGGTCGGCGGCCTCGAACCGCGCGAGCGGGCCCACCTGGAGCAGGAGATCCTTTCCGCCGTCGGGCGCGCCGGCACCGGCGAACAGGGCGTGTACGCCGCGCGCGGTGTCCGGCGGCGCGAACTGTTCCGTACGGCCGCCGCCGACATCGTCGGCTCGTACGGCACCGAGCAGTCGCCCGCCGAGGCCGACCAGGGTGCCCTGGTGGACCAGGTCGGCGGCGCGATCTCCGACCTCACGGCGGCGACGATCGCCGGGACCCTGCGGGCGGTCGTCCGGGACGGGTGGGGGGAGACGCTGCCCACCCGGTTCGCGGTGATCGGCATGGGACGCTTCGGCGGGCACGAGCTGGGCTACGGCTCCGACGCCGATGTGCTGTTCGTGCACGAGGCCCGCGAGGGCGTCGGCGAGGAGGAGGCCGCCAAGGCCGCGAGCGCCGTGGTCTCCGAGATGCGGCGGCTGCTCCAAGTACCCAGCGCCGACCCGCCGTTGCTCATCGACGCGGACCTGCGCCCCGAGGGCAAGTCGGGGCCGGTGGTACGGACCCTGACGTCGTACGAGGCGTACTACCGCCGGTGGTCCCTGGTCTGGGAGTCACAGGCGCTGCTGCGGGCCGAAGTCGTCGCCGGGGACGAGGAGTTGGGGCAGCGGTTCATCGAGCTGATCGACCCGCTCCGCTACCCGGCGGAGGGGCTCGGCGACGACGCGGTGCGCGAGATCCGGCGCCTGAAGGCGCGTATGGAGTCGGAGCGGATGCCCCGGGGCGCGGACCCCACCCTGCACACCAAGCTCGGGCGGGGCGGGCTCTCGGACGTGGAGTGGGCCGTACAGCTGCTGCAACTCCAGCACGGGTGGGCCGAACCGGGGCTGCGGACGACCCGTACCCGCGAGGCCCTCGCCGCTGCCTGCGCCGCCGAACTGATCTCCGCGGAGGACGCGGCGATACTGGACGAGGCGTGGGTCCTGGCCACCCGGGTGCGCAACGCCGTGATGCTGGTGCGCGGGCGGGCCGGGGACACCTTCCCCTCCGACGGGCGGGAACTGGGCGCGGTCGGACGGTACCTGGGGTACGGGCCGGGGCATGTCGGCGACATGATCGACGCGTACCGGCGGACCACCCGACGGGCCCGCGGAGTCGTGGACGTGCTGTTCTACGGGGCTACGGCTTGACCGGGAGAAGCGGGCCGCCCCGGCCCTGCACGGGGACCAGTTTCGGGAGGGCGTACGGGAGCTTGCCGTACCAGAGGCGGGCGACCGTGAAGCCGAAGGCCAGGCACATCATGCCGCCCACCGCGTCCAGCCAGAAGTGGTTGGCCGTGGCGACGATCACCAGCAGGGTGACCGTCGGGTAGAGCAGGCCGAGGACACGGACCCACGGGACGCTCGCCAGGGCGAAGATCGTCAGACCGGCCCACAGGGACCAGCCGATGTGCATCGACGGCATCGCCGCGTACTGGTTCGACATGTGCTTGAGGTCGCCGGAGGCCATCGAACCCCAGGTGTGGTGGACCAGCACCGTGTCGACGAAGTCGCCGCCGTTCATCAGCCGGGGCGGGGCCAGCGGATACAGGTAGTAACCGAGCAGCGCCACGACCGTGGTGGCGAAGAGGGTCAGACGCGTCGCCGCGTAACGGCCGGGATGACTACGGTACAGCCACACGAGAACACCGAGCGTGACGATGAAGTGCAGCGTCGCGTAGTAGTAGTTCATGCCCACGATCAGCCATGTCACCGAGTTGATCGCGTGGTTGACCGACTCCTCGACGGCGATGCCCAGGCTGTGCTCGGTCTTCCAGATCCAGTCCGCGTTCCGCAGCGCCTCGGCCTTCTGCTCCGGTACGGCGTTGCGGATCAGCGAATACGTCCAGTAACTGACCGCGATCAGCAGGATCTCGAACCACAGCCGCGGCCGGCGCGGAGCCCGCAGCCGGCGCAGAAACGCGTTGCCCGCGCGGCTGTTCACCTCGTTCGCCGTGCTCGCTGTGTGTGCCGCGTCCACCCGGTCCGCGACGGAGTGCGGAGCGGCCTGATCGCGGCCTTCCTCTGTCGTCGTCACGGTCGTCTCACCCATGGGCAGGAGTCTGCCAGATAAGGCCTCACCCCAGATCATCCCCTGGTCCAGTCCGACCCGCACGTTCTACGGCAGGGACAGGCGCCCCGAACTACTACCTCAGCACGGTCCGAAGCGGGACATTCTCCACCCTAAGGACGACTGCGTTCCCCAGGGGCCGAAGCGGTCGACCCCCGCACCACCAGCTCCGGCATGAACACGAACTCGCTGTGCGGGGCCGGCGTACCGCCGATCTCCTCCAGCAGGGTGCGCACGGCGGCCTGGCCCATCGCCGGGACCGGCTTGCGGACCGTCGTCAGGGGCGGGTCGGTGAAGGCGATCAGGGGGGAGTCGTCGAAACCCACGACCGAGACGTCCCGGGGGACCTCCAGACCGCGCTGTCGTGCCGCCCGTATCGCGCCCAGCGCCATCATGTCGCTCGCGCAGACCACCGCCGTGCACGAACGCTCCATGAGGGCCGTGGCGGCCGCCTGGCCGCCCTCCAGGGTGTACAGCGAGTGCTGGACGAACCGGGTCTCGACGTCCTGGGCGGTCAGGCCCAGCAGATCCTGCATCGTGCGGACGAAACCCTCGATCTTGCGCTGGACCGGCACGAAACGCTTCGGTCCGAGGGCGAGACCGATATGGGTGTGGCCCAGCGAGACCAGGTGCGTGACCGCCAGGGTCATCGCCGCCCGGTCGTCGGGGGAGATGAACGGCGCCTGCACCTTGGGGGAGAAGCCGTCCACCAGGACGAACGGCACGCCCTGGGCGCGCAGTTGGTCGTAGCGCTGCATGTCGGCGGAGGTGTCCGCGTGCAGTCCGGAGACGAAGATGATGCCCGCCACGCCCCGGTCGACGAGCATCTCCGTCAGCTCGTCCTCCGTCGACCCGCCGGGGGTCTGGGTGGCCAGCACCGGGGTGTATCCCTGCCGGGTCAGGGCCTGGCCTATGACCTGCGCCAGGGCCGGGAAGATCGGGTTCTCCAGCTCGGGGGTGATCAGGCCCACCAGGCCCTCGCTGCGCTGCCGCAGCCGGACCGGGCGCTCGTAGCCCAGTACGTCGAGGGCGGCGAGCACGGACTGGCGGGTGGTGGCGGCGACGCCCGGCTTCCCGTTCAGGACGCGGCTGACGGTCGCTTCGCTCACCCCCGCCTGGGCAGCGATGTCGGCAAGCCGTGTGGTCACAGGGCTGGACTGTACCGGCCTGCCGTCCCCTTGCCCACCGAACGGACGCCGGGCACGGGCGGTCGAACGGCCCACCGGGCGGCCCACCGGACGGCCCGGTCGGCCGCCTGCCGCTGGGGGTTGCTGCGTCATCGCGCTCCCTCGTGTGTCTGGCGTGTGTCTGGGCGTGCGTCCGGCGTATACCGGGCGGGTGTTGAATGACGTGCGTCGGCAAGAGCTTGCAGAGTCTTGCACAAGTGTCCCAGATCCCGCTGAGCGGCGGGAAAGCGAGAGGAGTCAAGGGATTCGGCGCAGGAGCATCGGGTCACGGCGCGGTAACTGTCGCCGGTTCTTGCACTTTTTTGCTGCAAGGTCTTTCGGTGGCGCTGACATCGCTGTTACGTTCACGTCGCCCGGCGGCGGCAACGGTGCGGCCGGCGAGTCGATGGGAACGGCGGACGGGGCCGTTTCCCACGAGTACACGGGCATTCACCCTCAAGGAGAACTCATGCGGCGTGGCATAGCGGCCACAGCGCTGGTGGCGTCCTTCGCCCTGGCGGCGACGGCGTGCGGCGGCAGCGACAGCGGCGACTCGGCCGACGGCCCGGTCACCATCACCTGGTGGGACACCACCAACGCCACCAATGAGGCACCGACGTACCAGGCCCTCGTCAAGGAGTTCGAGGCCGCCAACAAGGACATCAAGGTCAAGTACGTCAACGTCCCCTTCGACCAGGCGCAGAACAAGTTCGACACCGCCGCCGGCGCCTCCGGCGCCCCGGACGTCCTGCGCTCCGAGGTCGGCTGGACCCCCGCCTTCGCCAAGAAGGGCTTCTTCCTGCCGCTCGACGGCACCGAAGCCCTCGCCGACGAGGCCAAGTTCCAGCCCAGCCTGATCGAACAGGCCAAGTACGACGGCAAGACGTACGGCGTCCCGCTGGTCACCGACACCCTCGCGCTGGTCTACAACAAGGAACTCTTCGAGAAGGCCGGTATCACCGAGGCCCCGAAGACCTGGGCCGACCTGAAGACGGCCGCCGCCACCATCAAGACCAAGACGGGCGTGGACGGTTACTGGGGTTCCACCCAGGCCTACTACGCGCAGAGCTTCCTCTACGGCGAGGGCACCGACACCGTCGACGCCACCGCCAAGAAGATCACCGTCAACTCGGCCGCCGCGAAGAAGGGTTACGAGACCTGGCTCGGCCTCTTCGACGGCAAGGGCCTGCACAAGGCGGACACCACCGCGGACGCCTACGCCCACATCCAGGACGCGTTCGTCACCGGCAAGGTCGCCGCGATCGTCCAGGGCCCGTGGGAGATCACCAACTTCTACAAGGGCACCGCGTTCAAGGACAAGGCCAACGTCGGCATCGCCACCGTCCCGGCCGGCTCCAGCGGCAAGGCGGGCGCCCCGACCGGCGGCCACAACCTCTCCGTGTACGCCGGTTCGGACGCCGCGCACCAGAAGGCGTCGCTGAAGTTCCTCAACTTCATGACCTCGGCGAAGTCCCAGGAGACCATCGCCCTGAAGAACTCCACGCTGCCCACCCGCGACGACGCCTACACCGCCCAGGTGAAGGCCGACCCGGGCATCGCCGGCTACCAGAGCGTCCTCG
Organism: Streptomyces sp. NPDC020898; assembly: GCF_044333925.1. Classification (NCBI taxonomy): domain Bacteria; kingdom Bacillati; phylum Actinomycetota; class Actinomycetes; order Kitasatosporales; family Streptomycetaceae; genus Streptomyces; species Streptomyces sp. NPDC020898. The sequence goes on along the minus strand of NZ_JBIRRV010000001.1, from coordinate 439,451 downwards.
CCGCCGCCCAGCCCCGCCCGGCCCTGCCCGAGTACAGCTCCCTGTGGGGCCCGCTCGACACCGAGCTGCCCCAGATCGCGGGCGGCAAGGAGTCCCTCGACAAGGGCCTGGGCAACGCGGAGACCGCGATCGCCAAGCTGGTCCCGGACTTCAGCAAGTGACCCCGCATGGCCGTCGGAACTGCCCAGTTGGACATCGGGGGACAGTTCCGGCGGTCATCGGCCTGTCTGCCGTACCCCCTGATCTTCCAGAAGGTGTCGAAAGATGACAGTCGCCATCGACCGAGCGACCGGAAAGCGCCGAGGTGAGCCCGGGCCACGCCCCGGACGGCTCCAGCGCCTGAGGAACAGCTACCAGAAGTACTGGTACGCGTACGCGATGATCGCCCCCGTGGTCGTCGTGCTCGGCGTCCTCGTCGTCTATCCGCTCGTGCGCGGCTTCTACCTGACGCTCACGGACGCCAACAGCCTCAACTCGGCCCGCACGATCGGCGTCAACCACATCGACGCCACCTACAAGTTCATCGGCTTCGACAACTACGCCGACATCCTGTGGGGCGACACCGCGTACGACCGCTTCTGGTCGCACTTCATCTGGACGATCGTCTGGACCGCCCTGTGCGTGGCCCTGCACTACTGCATCGGCCTGGGCCTGGCGCTGCTCCTGAACCAGAAGCTGCGCGGGCGCACCTTCTACCGGCTGATCCTGGTCCTGCCGTGGGCTGTTCCCACCTTCGTCACCGTCTTCGGCTGGCGGTTCATGCTCGCCGACGGCGGGATCATCAACATGACGCTGGACGCGGTGCACCTACCGACCCCGCTGTGGCTGGAGGACACCTTCTGGCAGCGGTTCGCCGCCATCATGGTCAACACGTGGTGCGGGGTGCCGTTCATGATGGTCTCGCTGCTCGGCGGCCTCCAGTCCATCGACGCCTCCCTGTACGAGGCGGCGGACATGGACGGCGCGAGCGCCTGGCAGCGGTTCTGGTACGTCACGCTGCCGGGCCTGCGCTCCGTCAGCTCCACCGTCGTCCTCCTCGGCGTCATCTGGACGTTCAACCAGTTCGCCGTGATCTTCCTGCTGTTCGGCAACACCGCCCCCGACGCGCAGATCCTCGTCACCTGGGCCTACTACCTCGGCTTCGGCCAACAGCCGCGCGACTTCGCGCAGTCGGCGGCCTACGGCATGCTGCTGCTGGCCATCCTGATCGTCTTCACCTCCTTCTACCGCCGCTGGCTGAACCGCGATGAGCAGCAGCTCGCGAACTGAGGCAGGAGTCCCCACCCCCATGAGTGCCATGACCGTTCAGAAGCCCGCGCCGACGGACCCGGCCGACGCGACCGCCCGCCCGCACCCCAAGAGGCGCGGCCGACGCGGCCTCGCCACCACCCTCGCCTCCCACGGCATCCTCAGCGTCGCGAGCCTGATCGCGCTCTTCCCGATCGCCTGGCTGCTCTATCTGTCCCTCGGCCCGGACAAGGACGACTACCTCCACCCCGGGCGCATCTGGGACAAGATGACGCTCGACAACTACTCGTTCGTCCTCCAGCACACCAACTTCTTCGACTGGCTGCGGAGTTCGCTGATCGTTTCGCTCGGTACGACGGTCATCGGGGTGCTGGTCGCCGCGACCACGGGGTACGCGGTGTCCCGGATGCGCTTCCCCGGCTACCGCAAGTTCATGTGGGTACTCCTGGTCACCCAGATGTTCCCCATCGCCGTACTCATCGTGCCGATGTACCAGATCCTGTCCGACCTCCAGCTCATCGACACCTACCTCGGACTCGTCCTCGTCTACTGCTCGACAGCCGTGCCGTACTGCGCCTGGCTGCTCAAGGGATACTTCGACACGATCCCCTTCGAGATCGACGAGGCGGGACGCGTCGACGGGCTGACCCCCTTCGGCACGTTCGCGCGGCTGATCCTGCCACTGGCCAAACCGGGCCTGGCGGTCGCCGCGTTCTACAGCTTCATCACCGCGTTCGGCGAGGTCGCCTTCGCCTCGACGTTCATGCTGTCGGACACGAAGTACACCTTCGCGGTCGGCCTGCAGAGCTTCGTCAGCGAGCACGACGCCCAACGCAACCTGATGGCCGCCACCGCGGTCCTGGTCGCGATACCCGTCTCCGCCTTCTTCTACCTGGTCCAGAAAAACCTGGTAACCGGCCTCACGGCAGGCGGCACGAAGGGCTGACACCAACTCCCGTACGGCCCTGTCGTACGGGTCGGCAGCCCGCGGTGTCCATCCGACCCCGCTGACACCGCGGGCTGCCTAAGTCTGACGGTTCGGCCGCGCCCCTTTGCTTTTAGGGGCGCGGGGAACTGCGCGACAAGCCCCCACTGCCCCGCAGCCTCAAAGCAGCCAGAAACCACCACATGACCCGAACTCCGTTACATATCAAGGACGTTATGAGCCAGCACACCACCGCTCCGGCCCCGACCTCCACCGCCCCCGGCGTCTCCGCCCCCCACGACTGGTGGCGCGACGCGGTGATCTACCAGGTCTACCCCCGCAGCTTCGCCGACAGCAACGGCGACGGCATGGGCGACCTGGAGGGCGTACGATCCCGGCTGCCGTATCTGCGTGACCTGGGCGTCGACGCCGTGTGGCTCAGCCCCTTCTACGCCTCCCCGCAGGCCGACGCCGGCTACGACGTCGCCGACTACCGGGCCGTCGACCCGATGTTCGGCAACCTCCTCGACGCCGACGCGCTGATCCGTGACGCACACGAGCTGAGCCTGAGGATCATCGTCGACCTGGTCCCCAACCACTCCTCCGACCAGCACGAGTGGTTCAAGCGGGCGCTGCGGGAGGGCCCCGGCTCAGCTCTCCGGGACCGGTACCACTTCCGCCCCGGAAAGGGCGAGACCGGCGAACTCCCGCCCAACGACTGGGAGTCCATCTTCGGCGGCCCGGCCTGGACGCGGATCACCGAGCCCGACGGCACCCCCGGCGAGTGGTACCTGCACCTCTTCGCGCCCGAGCAGCCCGACTTCAACTGGGAACACCCGGCCGTCGGCGACGAGTTCCGCTCGATCCTGCGGTTCTGGTTGGACATCGGCGTCGACGGCTTCCGTATCGACGTCGCCCACGGGCTGGTGAAGGCGGCGGGGCTCCCGGACCTGGGATCCCACGACCAGGTGAAGCTGCTGGGCAACGATGTCATGCCGTTCTTCGACCAGGACGGCGTCCACGCGATCTACCGCCAGTGGCGCACGATCCTCGACGAGTACGCGGGGGAGCGCATTTTCGTCGCCGAGGCGTGGACGCCGACGGTCGAGCGCACGGCCAACTACGTCCGCCCCGACGAACTCCACCAGGCCTTCAACTTCCAGTACCTGAGCACGGCCTGGGACGCGGCGGAACTGCGCAAGGTCATCGACTCCACCCTGGAGGCGATGCGTCCGGTGGGCGCCCCGGCGACCTGGGTGCTCTCCAACCACGACGTGACCCGCCACGCCACCCGCTTCGCCAACCCGCCCGGCCTCGGCACGCAGATCCGGGAGGCGGGGGACAGGGAACTGGGCCTGCGGCGCGCTCGCGCGGCGAGCTTGCTGATGCTGGCGCTGCCGGGATCGGCGTACGTCTACCAGGGCGAGGAACTGGGCCTTCCGGACGTCGTGGACCTGCCCGACAGCGTCCGTCAGGACCCGGCCTACTTCCGCGGCGCCGGCCAGGACGGCTTCCGCGACGGCTGCCGCGTCCCGATCCCGTGGACCCGCGAGGGCTCGTCGTACGGCTTCGGTGCGGGCGGCAGCTGGCTCCCGCAGCCGGACGGCTGGGGCGAGTTGAGCATTGAGGCGCAGGACGGCACGGCGGGCTCGACGCTGGAGCTGTACCGCTCGGCGCTCGCTGTCCGCCGCTCCCAGCCCGACCTCGGCGCGGGCGACACGGTGGAGTGGCTGCGCGCACCGGAGGGCGTACTGGCCTTCCGGCGCGGCGAGTTCGTGTGCGTCGCGAACACGAGCGGCGACTCGGTGACGACCCCGGCGTACGGCCGCGTCCTGCTCACCAGCGGCGAGGTGACCGAGGCGGACGGCGAGTCGAAGGTCCCGGCGGACACGACGGTGTGGTGGACGACGGCCTGAGGATCCCGTTCAGGGCCAGGGCCCGCCGCCCGGTTCGGGGAGGCGGGCCCTGCGTGGTCGGTAAGGGATGTCGACCTGTTGCCGCTTGTCCCCGGTCAGGCGAGGCCGAACTTCTCGGAGTGCACCTGTCGCGCGGGGACCCCCAGGTCTCGCAGGCCGGACAGCGCGGCCGCGGTCATGGCGGGCGGGCCGCAGACGTACACGTCGCGTTCGGTGACGTCGGGGACCAGTCGGCGCAGGCTGTCCGGGCCGAACGGCGGGGCGCCCTCGACGGTCCTGCCGGTGAGCAGGTGAAGCCGGCCGCCCCGGAGCGCGATCAGCCGGCGAATCTCGTTCAGCAGCACGGCGTCTGCCTCGCTGCGGACGCGGTACAGCACGACGATGTCACCGGCCGACTGCTCCTCAAGCATCGCCCGCACCGGCGTGATCCCCACGCCACCGGCGATCAGGAGGGCGCCGGGCCGCGTCCGGTGCAGCGAGGTGAACGCCCCGTACGGCCCCTCGACGAAGGCGCGGCTGCCGACCGGGACGTTGCGCAGGCCGGCGCTGGTGCTGCCGACCGCCTTCGCCGTGAGGCGCAGCCCCCGTCCGTCGGGCGCCGCCGACAGGGAGAAGGGGTTGGCCAGCCACCAGTTGTTGTGCCCGGGGAACCGCCAGATGCAGAACTGGCCCGCGCGGGCGGGGAGTTTGTCGAGGTGTCGGCCGGTGACGTACACGGAGACCACGTTGTCCGACTCCGGTACCACGGCCGTGACGTGGAACCGGTGGTAGGCGTTGCGCCACAGCGGCACCGCGATCCGCCCGGTCAGCAGGGCGCCGAAGGAGAACAGCCACAGGATCCACCAGTAGGCCTCGGCGAACGCGGAGGACGTGAAGGTCGTGGTCTCCTCCAACTGGTGGACGAACGCCAGGCCCAGGGCGACGTAGAGCAGCAGGTGCAGCCCGTGCCAGACCTCGTACCGCAGCCGCCGTCGCAGGGGCCGGGTGGAGATCACGCCGATGACGAGGATGATGGCCGCGGCCCACATGCCCAGCAGGGACGCCAGCACTCCGCTCAGTGCGACGAACGTCTTCCCCATGGACGTGTCGTCGAGCGTCGCGTAGCCGAGCACCACCAGCGTGGCGTGGGTGAGGACGGTCCACAGCAGGGTGAAGCCGACCCAGCGGTGCCACACCGTGAGCCGGTCCATCCCGATACGGCGGTCCAGCCACGGCAGCCGGGCCACCAGCAGCAGTTGGAACAGCATCAGCAGGGCCGCGTGCAGTCCGAAGAACTTCGCGACCGTGAGCACACCGTTCTTGCCCGAACCGGCGCTCACGAACAACGCCTCGACGATCACCACATTGACGATGACGAAAGTCCACATCGCCCAGCGCGCCGCGTCCACCGGAAGCACGGTGCCTCTGCGCACCGAGTCGCTCGTCGCCGCCATTGGCTGCCCCTTGTCCCCCGTGGCCGCGGTACTCGCGACTCGCCTCGATCGGGTAAGGGTACGGCGGACGGGCCCGATCCGTTCATGCCGGAACCACCGAATCTGACCGCCTTTGGCGGGTTCGGCGGCCCGGCCTTCGACAGATGGTTCGTCGCGGTTCGGGCAAAGGCGCCGCGGCGGGTCAACACCCCTCCTTGTGAAGAGATTTCGCGCACGTGAAGAGGAAGTGCCCCAAGGGTTGACCGCCCGACAAGTGGACTCGTACCTTCTGGTCGGTTGAAAGTTTTCAGCCATCTTGCAGCAAGAACCTGCAAAGGATCTTGCCTGGACCTTCAACGGAGAAGGACCCCCAACATGGCCAGCAGAACCCTCTCCGGCGCGCTCGCCCTCGCGGCCGGTGCGTCGATCGCGCTCGCCGTCCCGACGGGCGCTGCCCACGCCTCCCCGCCCGGCACCAAGGACGTCACCGCCGTCCTCTTCGAGTGGAACTTCGCCTCGGTCGCCAAGGAGTGCACCAACACCCTCGGCCCCGCCGGGTACGGCTACGTCCAGGTCTCGCCGCCCGCCGAGCACATCCAGGGCTCGCAGTGGTGGACGTCGTACCAGCCGGTCAGCTACAAGATCGCCGGGCGGCTCGGCGACGCGACCGCCTTCAAGAGCATGGTGGACACGTGTCACGCGGCCGGCGTGAAGGTCGTCGTCGACACGGTCATCAACCACATGTCGGCGGGCAGCGGCACCGGTACCGGCGGTTCGTCGTACACGAAGTACAACTACCCCGGCCTGTACTCCTCGTACGACTTCGACGACTGCACGTCCACCATCAGCGACTACACGAACCGCGCCAACGTCCAGAACTGCGAGCTCGTCACCCTCGCCGACCTGGACACCGGTGAGGAGTACGTCCGCGCCACCATCGCGGGGTACATGAACTCCCTGCTCGGCTACGGCGTCGACGGTTTCCGCATCGACGCGGCGAAGCACATCCCGGCGACCGACCTCGCGAACATCAAGTCGCGGCTGTCCAACACCTCCGTGTACTGGAAGCAGGAGGCCATCTACGGCAGTGGGGAGGCCGTCCAGCCGACCGAGTACACGGGCAGCGGGGACGTGCAGGAGTTCCGGTACGCCTTCGACCTCAAGCGGGTCTTCAACAGCGAGAACCTCGCCTACCTGAAGAACTACGGCGAGGGCTGGGGGTACATGAGCAGCGGTGTCTCCGGTGTCTTCGTCGACAACCACGACACCGAGCGCAACGGCTCCACGCTCAACTACAAGGACGGGGCGAACTACACCCTCGCCAACGTCTTCATGCTCGCCTACCCGTACGGTGCCCCGGACATCAACTCCGGCTACGAGTTCTCCGACACGGACGCCGGACCGCCCAACAGCGGTGCGGTGAGCGCCTGTTGGCGGGACGGCTGGAAGTGCCAGCACGCCTGGCCGGAGATCCTGCGCATGGTCGCCTTCCGCAACGCCGTGCGCGGCGAGTCCGTCACCAACTGGTGGGACAACGGCGCCGACGCCATCGCCTTCGGGCGGGGCGCCAAGGGCTTCGTCGCCATCAACCACGAGTCGGGCAGTCTGAACCGCACGTACCAGACCTCGCTGGCCGCCGGGACGTACTGCAACGTGCAGAACAACACGACGGTGACGGTGAGTTCGAGCGGTCAGTTCACGGCGACGCTCGCCGCCAACACGGCTCTGGCGATCTACGCGGGCAAGTCGAGCTGCTGACCCGGACGGACTCTGTCGTTGAAATTGTTTTCCAAGGGTTTCATGACTCTTGCTGTAAGCCTTTCTTCGGCGATACGGTCACGCGGGGTCGGACCCACAGAGCCGTCATCGCAAGGAGTCCACGTCCGTGATACCGAGATGGCCGGCGTCGCCCAGGCGCCGAACTGCCCACGCTGGACGGGTCGCAGCGGCCACCGTGACCGCGCTGGCCGCAGCACTCGTCCAGCCCCTGGCGGCCCGGGCGGACACCCCGCCCCCACCGCCTCCGTCGGATGCGAAGCTCGCCGCCGAGCCCGCTCGCCACGACGCCACCCGGGAGCAGTTCTACTTCGTCCTCCCGGACCGTTTCGCCAACGGCTCCGCCGCCAACGACCGCGGCGGGCTCACCGGTTCACGCCTCGCCACCGGCTACGACCCCACCGACAAGGGCTTCTACCAGGGCGGCGACCTCAAGGGCCTGACCCAGCGCCTCGACTACATCAAGGGGCTCGGCACCACCTCCATCTGGATGGCGCCGATCTTCAAGAACCAGCCCGTGCAGGGGGAGGGGGCCAACGCCTCCGCCGGCTATCACGGTTACTGGATCACCGACTTCACCCAGGTCGACCCGCACTTCGGCAGCAACAAGGACCTGGAGACCCTCATCTCCAAGGCGCACGCCAAGGGCATGAAGGTCTTCTTCGACGTCATCACCAACCACACGGCCGACGTCGTCGACTACGAGGAGAAGTCGTACGGCTATCTCTCCAAGGGCGCCTTCCCGTACCTCACCAAGGACGGCGAACCCTTCGACGACTCCGAATACGCGGACGGCACCCAGGACTTCCCGGCGGTCGACACCGACTCCTTCCCGCGTACCCCGATGGTCACCAAGGCCGCCGAGACCACCAAGAACATCAAGGTCCCCTCCTGGCTCAACGACCCGACGATGTACCACAACCGCGGTGACTCCACCTTCGCCGGTGAGAGCTCCACCAACGGCGACTTCTCCGGTCTCGACGACCTGTGGACCGAGCGTCCCGAGGTCGTCGACGGCATGGAGAAGATCTACGAGCGCTGGGTACGGGACTTCGACATCGACGGCTTCCGGATCGACACCGTGAAGCACGTCAACACGGAGTTCTGGACCCAGTGGGCGACCGCCCTCGACGCGTACGCGGCCAAGCAGGGCCGCGACGACTTCTTCATGTTCGGCGAGGTCTACTCCGCCGACACGTCGATCACTTCGCCGTACGTCACCCAGGGCCGCCTCGACGCCACACTCGACTTCCCCTTCCAGGAAGCCGCCCGGCAGTACGCCTCCCAGGGGGCCAGCGCGCAGAAGCTTGCGTCCGTCTTCGGCGACGACTACAAGTACACGACCGACAAGGCGAACGCGTACGAGCAGGTCACCTTCCTCGGCAACCACGACATGGGCCGCATCGGGACCTTCCTCAGACAGGACGACCCGACCGCCTCCGACGCCGAACTGCTGAAGAAGGACCGGCTCGCCAACGAGCTGATGTTCCTCAGCCGGGGCAACCCGGTCGTCTACTACGGCGACGAGCAGGGCTTCACCGGCGCGGGCGGCGACAAGGACGCCCGTCAGACGATGTTCGCCTCCCGGGTCGCCGACTATCTCGACGACGACGAACTCGGCACGGACCGCACCCACGCCGAGGACGCCTACGACACGAGAGCACCGCTCTACCAGCAGATCAGTGCTCTCGCCAAGCTCCGCCGCGACCACCCCGCCCTCACCGACGGCATCCAGACCGAGCGGTACGCGGCCGACGGCGCCGGCGTCTACGCCTTCTCCCGCATCTCCCCGCCTTCCCATACGGAGGTGAGCAGCGGCGCGGGCAAGGGCGGCGGCGCCGAGTACCTGGTCGCCTTCAACAACGCCGACGCCCCTCGTACGGCGACCTTCCCGACCGGCTCCGCGAACACGCGGTTCCGTGGGATCTACGGCACCGACGCGGCACCGACGTCCGCCTCCGACACCCGGGTCACCGTCACCGTCCCGGCCGGTTCCGCGGTCGTGCTGAAGGCGGCGAGCCCCCTCCCGAAGCCGGCCACCAAGCCGACGATCATCCTCCGGGCCCCCGCCCCCGGTGTCACGGGAACGGTAGAAGTCACCGCCGACATCGACGGCGGCCGACTCAACCGCGTCGTCTTCGCCGCCCAGACCGGCAACGGCAAGTGGCGCACCCTCGGCTCCGCCGACCACGCCCCCTACAAGGTCACCGACACCATCGCGGCCGACGTACCGCCAGGAACCGCCCTGCGCTACAAGGCGGTTGTAGTCGACTCGGCCGGGCGCACCGCGAGTACGACGGCCACCTCCACCACCGGCACCCCACCCACCCCCGAGATCCCCACCGCCACCTCCCGCGACCACGCGATCGTCCACTACAAGCGCACCGACGGGGCCTACGGCGACTGGGGCGTGTACGCGTGGGGCGACCTCGCCGACGGCGAGTCGACGAACTGGCCCGACAGTCACCCCTTCATCGGCCGGGACGCCTACGGCGCCTTCGCCTACGTCAAGCTCAAGCCCGGTGCCTCGAACGTCGGCTTCCTCGTCATCGACAAGGACGGCAACAAGGACGTCTCCGCGGACCGCACGATCGACGTGACGCGGACCGGCGAAGTCTGGATCGAGCAGGGCAAGCCCGAGATCCGCACGGAGAGGCCCACCGCCGACTACCCGCCCCAGGACACGACCAAGGCCGTCATCCACTACCACCGCACCGACGGCGACTACACCGGCTGGGGTCTGCACACCTGGACGGGTGCCGCGAATCCCACGGACTGGTCGAAGCCCCTGGAGCCGGTGGAGACTGACGCGTATGGCGCGGTCTTCGAGGTGCCGCTCAACTCCGGTTCCACCAGCCTCAGTTACATCATCCACAAGGGTGATGAGAAGGACCTGCCCACCGACCGGTCGCTCGACCTCACCGCCGACGGCCACGAGGTGTGGCTCGTGAACGGCCAGGAGAAGCACCTGCTCCCGCAGCCGGCCGGCAGTGCCGCCGCACTCGACCTGTCCACCTCCAAGGCGGTCTGGATCGACCGGAACACCGTCGCCTGGAACGGGTCCGAGGCCGCCGCCTCCACCCAGCTCCTCGCCTCCTCCGACGGCTCGGTCGCCGTCGAGAACGGCATCCTGACCGGCCAGCAGAAGTGGCTGCGCCTGTCCCGGACCACCCTCACCGACGCCCAGAAGGCCACGTACCCGCACCTCGCCTCGTACACCGCCTGGACGGTCGACCCGCGTGACCGTGACCGGGTGCGTCAGGCGCTGCGCGGGCAGGTGATCGCCTCCCAGCGGGCCGCGAACGGCGCGGTGCTCGCCGCGACCGGCGTGCAGCTCGCCGGCGTACTCGACGATCTGTACGGAGCGGCGACGAAGGCGGAGTTGGGGCCGACGTTCCACAAGGGCCGCCCCACGCTGGCGGTTTGGGCGCCCACGGCCCAGTCGGTCGCCGTGGAACTGGAAGGTTCCTCAAAGCCGAAGAAGATGAAGCGTGACGACGCGACCGGTGTCTGGTCTGTCGCCGGGCCCAAGTCCTGGAAGGGGAAGGCCTATCGGTACGTCGTGAAGGTGTGGGCGCCCAGCGTCCAAAAGGTCGTCACCAACACCGTCACCGACCCCTACTCGCTCGCCCTCACCGCCGACTCCGAACGCAGCCTCGTCGTCGACCTCGCCGACAAGTCCCTTGCTCCCAAGGGCTGGTCGTCCCTCACCAAGCCCGCTGCCGTACCGCTGAAGGACGCCCAGATCCAGGAACTCCACATCCGGGACTTCTCCGTCGAGGACCGCACGGCCGACCACCCCGGCACCTACCTCGCCTTCGCCGACCGGAACAGCGACGGGACGAAGCACCTCAAGTCCCTTGCCGCGTCCGGCACTTCGTACGTCCATCTCCTCCCCGCCTTCGACATCGCCACCATCCCGGAGCGGAAGGCCGACCAGGCGACCGTCGACTGCGACCTCGGCGCCTATCCGGCCGACTCGGAGCGGCAGCAGGAGTGCGTGGCCGCGGTGGCCGCGAAGGACGCCTACAACTGGGGATACGACCCGTACCACTACACGGTCCCGGAGGGCTCGTACGCCACCGATCCGGACGGGACGCGGCGTACCGTCGAGTTCCGCGAGATGGTCAAGTCGCTGAACCAGGACGGGCTGCGGGTCGTCATGGACGTCGTCTACAACCACACGGCGGCGAGCGGTCAGGCAAAGACGAGCGTCCTCGACCGGATCGTCCCCGGCTACTACCAGCGGCTGCTCGCCGACGGCTCCGTCGCCAACAGCACCTGCTGTGCCAACACGGCCACCGAGAACGCCATGATGGGCAAGCTCGTCGTCGACTCGATCGTCACCTGGGCCAGGGCGTACAAGATCGACGGCTTCCGCTTCGACCTGATGGGCCACCACCCGAAGGCCAACATCCTGGCCGTCAGGAAGGCCCTCGACGCGCTGACCCTCAAGAAGGACGGCGTCGACGGCAAGAAGATCATCCTGTACGGCGAGGGCTGGAACTTCGGTGAGGTCGCCGACGACGCCCGTTTCGTCCAGGCCACGCAGCTGAACATGGCCGGGACGGGCATCGCGACCTTCTCCGACCGCGCCCGTGACGCCGTGCGCGGCGGCGGCCCCTTCGACGAGGACCCGGGCGTCCAGGGTTTCGCGTCCGGGCTGTACACGGACCCCAACTCATCGACAGGCAACGGCACTTCGGCGGAGCAGAAGGCCCGTCTCCTGCACTACCAGGACCTGATCAAGGTGGGGCTGAGCGGCAACCTCGCCGCCTACCGGTTCACCGACACCGGCGGCACGGAGGTGAAGGGCTCCGAGGTCGACTACAACGGCTCGCCCGCCGGATACGCGGACGCGCCCGGCGACGCCCTCGCGTACGCCGACGCCCACGACAACGAGTCGCTGTTCGACGCCCTCGCCTTCAAGCTGCCCGCCACGACGAGCGCGGCCGACCGGGCCCGTATGCAGGTCCTCGCCATGGCCACGGCCACCCTCTCGCAGGGACCGGCCCTCTCCCAGGCCGGCACCGATCTGCTGCGCTCCAAGTCCCTCGACCGGAACTCGTACGACAGCGGGGACTGGTTCAACGCCATCCACTGGGACTGCGCGGACGGCAACGGCTTCGGACGCGGGCTGCCCATGGCGGCAGACAATGCCTCCAAATGGCCGTACGCCAAACCCCTGTTGACCACCGCCACCGCCACCGTCGGCTGCGCCCAGATCGAGGGCGCGTCCGCCGCGTACCAGGACCTGCTGAGAATCCGTACGACAGAGAGCGTGTTCTCCCTCGACACGGCAGGGCAGGTGCAGTCGAAGCTCTCCTTCCCGCTGTCCGGGAAGGACGAGACACCGGGTGTGATCACCATGGAACTCGGTGACCTGGTCGTCGTGTTCAATGCGACGCCGACCGTACGGGAGCAGCAGGTCGGCGCGCTGGCCGGGACGGCGTACGCGCTGCACCCGGTGCAGCGGGCGGGAGCGGACGATACCGTCAAGTCCGCTTCGTACGCGCGGGAATCGGGCACGTTCGCCGTTCCGGGCCGGACTGTGGCGGTATTCTCGCGGACCGCCTGACAAGGGCATTACCTTGGTGGGGCAGACTCCGAACCGCGGTCTGCCCCACCGGTGTTGCCCAAGGGCGGACAGATGGACGGCAACGGCAAGTGGACAGACACCACCGTGCTCGTCGTGGACGACTCAGCGGCCGGCCGGTATGCGATGGGCGCCCTGCTGCGCCGCGCCGGTCACCAGGTCGTCTCGGCGGCCACCGGTAGCGAGGCGCTCGCCGAACTCGACGTACGGCTGCGCAAGGGCACCCTGCCCGACGTGGCCCTCATCGATGTGAACCTGCCCGACATGAGCGGGGTCGAACTGTGCCGCCGGCTCAAGGCCCGGCCGCACATGGCGGGCCTGCCCGTCGTGCACTTCTCGGCGGCCTCCCTGTCCCCGGGCGACCGCTGTCTGGGGCTGGAGGCGGGCGGGGAGGCGTTTCTGTCGGTGCCCGCCGAGCCCGAGGAGATCGACGCGGTGGTGCGGGCCGCGGTGCGGGCGGCGCGGCTGCGGGCCGACGACCAGGCGCTGGCGCGGCGGCTGACCCGGCTGTCGGAGACGATCTTCACCATCCAGGCGGCGCGTTCCCTCCAGGAACTCGCCGACGCCGCCGCTGAGGGCACCGCGCGGCTCACCGGCCATCCCGCCGCCGTGTTCTTCCTCGGCGCGGACGACGAGCTGTACCGCGCCACCTCCCGGGACCGCACCTCGCTCGCCATGCCGGACGAGAGCGCCCACCGGGTCGTGGCCGGACTGCTCAGGCGCCTCACCCGTGGGCAGAGCGGGATACAGATCACCACGGTGCCCGCGCCGCTGTGGCCCGCCGGGTTCTTCCGGCCGGACGTGCAGCACGACGCCCGCCTGGTGCTGATCCCCACCCACGACGGCCGGGCATCGGTGTGCCTGGCCACGCCCACCCGCGGTGTGCGCCGGGTCAGCCCCGAGAAGGAGTCCCTGGTCGCCCGGCTCGCCCAGGCCACCGCGCTCGCCGCAGAACCGCTGCTCATGTACCAGGTCGAGCGGAACGTCGCCCTCACCCTCCAGCACAGCTTCCTGCCCCGCCCCGACCGGCTGCCCGAGACGCCGGGACTCGACGTCGTCGTCCGGTACGTGCCCGCCTCCCAGGACACCGAGATCGGCGGCGACTTCTACGCCGCGCTGAGCACCGACGACGGCGTGCTCGCCGCGGTCGGCGACGTCGTCGGGCACTCGCTGGAAGCGGCCACCGTCATGGTCGAGATCCGGCACGCGCTGCGCGCCTACTGCGTCGAGGAGAGCGACCCGGCCGTGCTCGCCGAGCGCCTCGACCGGATGCTCCAGCGCTACCACCCCGAGGTCACGGCCACCGTCTGCCTGGTCCTGGTCGACCCCGGCACCGGACGCACCCGCATCGCCAACGCGGGCCACATCCCGCCGCTGATCATCCGGGACACCAACAGCGCCGACTACGCCAAGGCCGAGGGCCCGCTGCTGGGCGTGGGCCTGTCCCATCCGCCGCCCACCGAACTGTTCCTCGAACCCGGCGACCGGCTCCTCATGGTCACCGACGGCCTGATCGAGACCCGGGGCACCGACCTCGCGGACTCCCTGGAACACCTCCGCGCCGCCGCCTCCGGTTCGCTGCCCGGCCTGGACGCCCTGTGCGACACGCTCCTGGTCTGCTTCGGCCACGACCGGGAGGACGACATCGCGATGCTGGCGCTGCGGCTCGTCGACGAGACCCCGCCGGTAGGGTGAGGCAGTCGTGCCGTCATAGAACAGGGGTTTGATCCATGCCGCAGATCACCGTCGACTACTCGGGTCCGCTGGCCGAGGCCTTCGACCGGCGCGCGTTCGCGCTCGCGCTGCACGAGGAGGTCGTCGCGACGGCGAAGGCGAAGCTCGAGGCGTGCAAGACGCAGTTCCGCCGGACCGAGGACGCCACGGTCGGCGCGGACAGCGACGGCCACGCGGTCGTGCACGTCTGGATCGGCATGCTCACCGGGCGCACGGCGGAGACGAAGATCCAACTGACGGAAGCCGTACTGGAGTTGGTGCGCACCCATGTGAAGCCCGTCGAGGGCCTCGCCCTGCACGCCTCGGTCGAGGTCCGCGAACTCGACGACTCCTACCGCAAGTTCGACAACTGACCGGTCGGCTACGACGCGGTTACGACGCGAGGGAGATCAGCCGCGCGACCAGGTCGCTGAACGGGCCGTCCGTCGGCTCCTGTTTGAGCATCCGGCGCAGCAGCGCGGCCATCTCCTCGTCATAGGCGGCGCTTACGGCGGCCAGCGCCGCGAAGTCGTGCACGAGCTGCGCCTCCAGCTCACCGCGCGGCACGCGCCGCCCGTCCAGCCAGATCAGCGCGGTCGACTCGACGAGAGATATCCACGTCCGGACGACCAACTCCAGCCGGGCGGGCGCCTCTTCGGCCGTGACGTCCAGATGCGACAGGATCTGGACGTACGCGGCCTGTCGTACGGCGTCGATGAGCGCGTTGGTCGCCGAGGCGCTGCTCGCCGTGCGCACCCCGTCCGCGGACACCGCGGGACCGCCGCGCATCAACGCCGCGAAACCGGGCCCGTGATCGTCGACGAAGTCGAAGAACCGGCGCATCACCCGCAGCAGCCGGGCCCCCAGCGGACCCTCCCGCGGCTCCACGAACCGGCCCGCCAGATCGTCCGACGCACGCTTCAACGCGGCCTCGTACAGGCTGAGTTTGCCGGGAAAGTAGTGGTAGACCAATGGGCGCGAGATACCCGCGGCCGACGCGATCTCATCGATGGAGACCTCGTCGGGCGAGCGGCGACTGAACAGTTCGAGGGCGACGCCGATCAACTGCTGCCGGCGTTCCTCGACTCCCATTCTGCGGCGAACCCCGGTTGTCATGCGAACACCTTACCGATCGGAACCGGCCCTCAACGGACCGGACCGACCGGGGATGTTCACAAATCCAGCACAAGTGGACCGCGTCGTGCGCGCGACACACAGATCAGCATCGAGTCCGCACGCTCGGCGTCGGTCAGCAGCTCGTCACGATGGTCCACCTCCCCTGCCAACACCCGCTGTTGGCAGGTCCCGCAGAACCCCTGCCCGCACGAGTACGGGGTGTCCGGCAGCTCCGCCCGTACGGCCGCCAGCACGGTGGAGTCGGCGGCCACCGTCAACACCCGCCCGCTGCGCCGGAGTTCGACCTCGAAGGGCCGGTCGCCCGCAGTCGACGTACGCGGGGTGAAGCGCTCGGTGTGCAGGACGGCGCCCCGGGGAAGCCGGGCCTCGACGGCCGCCGTCAGCGCCTCGGGGCCGCAGCAGTGGACGGCGGTGCCCTCGGGCAGTTGTGCCACCTCCGCGAACAGCGCGTCGAGGTCGGGCAGCCCGTCCTCGTCCTCCGCGACGACGGTGACACGTTCGGCGCCGGCGCCCGCGCCCAGTTTCTCGACCTCGGCGAGGTACGGCATCGAGGCCCGGCTGCGACCCCCGTACAACAGCCGCCAGTCCAGGCCGGGTTGAGCGTGCACCGCCCGGAGCATCGGCAGGATCGCGGTGATGCCGATACCGCCGGCCACGAAGACGTACGCCGGTGCCTCGGTGAGCGGGAAGCGGTTGCGCGGGCCGCGTACCTCGACCGACATGCCGGTCCGCAGCCCCTCGTGCACCTCGCGCGAGCCCCCGCGCCCGTCCGGCACCAGCCGCACGGCGACGGTGTACGACGAGGTGTCCGCCGGGTCCCCGCACAGCGAGTACTGCCGCACCGGCCCCGACGGCAGTACCAGATCGAGATGCGCTCCCGGCTCCCAGCTGGGCAACTCCCGCCCTTCCAGCCGCAGTTGTACGACCCCGTCGGCGATCGCCTCGTGCGCGGCGACCGTCAGCCGCAGGGCCCGTGAGCGCGGCCGGCCGGAGACCGGGTGCTCCAGGGCGGGCAGCGGCCACAGCGGCGAGGCGTCGATCCGGCGGCGCATCGCCCGCCGGGTGAGCAGCGCGGCCCCGGCGGTGAGCGCGAGCGTCAGCGGCCGGGGCGTCACGCGGCTCGCCGATCGGCGGCGACGGCGGCGGGGGAGGAGGCCAGATAGGCGACGGCCTGCTCGGTGGAACCCTCCTGGGAGGGGTGGTAGCCGCGGGCGAGATAGCGCGGCACCGATCTCGCCATGGCCCGGCTCGACGGCAGCAGACCCCGCTTCCCACGCACGTAGAAGTCCCGGAAGGTCGGCTTCGGGAGGTTCGGGGCGGGATCGTTCGCCATGAAGAACCGCACCCCGCGCTGCCACAGGAAGACCATCGTCAGCAGCCCGGTCAGCCAGGTCCGGACGCGCCGCCGGTAGCCCCCGTCGACATGCGTGAACAGGTCGAAGGCGACCGACCGGTGCTCGACCTCCTCGGCGCCGTGCCAGCGCAGCAGGTCCAGCATCGTCGGATCGGCGCCGCGCCGGTCCAGTTCCGGCGCGTTGAGTATCCAGTCGCCGAGGAACGCGGTGTAGTGCTCGATGGCCGCGATGACCGCGACCCGCTCCATCAGCCACCACGTGCGGGCCCGGCGCCCCGGCAGGGGGAACCGGTCGCCGAGCACCTTCTCGAAGAGCCAGTCGAGCTGGGCGGTGTACGGCGTCGGATCGAGGCCCAACTCCCGGAGATGCGGGAGGACTTCGTCGTGGGCCTGGGAGTGCATGGCCTCCTGCCCGATGAACCCGACGACATCCGCACGCAGCCGCTCGTCCCGGATGTACGGCAGCACCTGCTTGTACACATGCACGAACCACCGCTCACCGGCGGGCAGCAGCAGATGCAGCACGTTGATCGTGTGCGAGGTGAACGGATCCCCCGGCACCCAGTGCAACGGGGTGCCCTCCCAGGAGAAGGACACCTTGCGCGCCTTGAGGGGTATGTGAGGCGGGTTAGACATGGCGTCAATGTACTGATGGGTAGAGCACCAGGAAACCCTCGCGCACGGACTTGTTGACGCCAGTGTCAGCGAGGCGCTCCGCGGGATAGGCGGTTTGTTTGCCGCGGGCGGGTGGGGGCTTGTCGCGCAGTTCCCCGCGCCCCTATCGGGGCGCTACTGTGCGCGCAGTCTTCCAAGCCGCCCAAGCGGTACTGGTGAAGTCGGGTGCGCAAACCCGCGCCCCAAAGGGGCGCGGGGAACTGCGCGACCAGCCACAGCGGACCGCATGTCGAACTGTTACCGCAGCCCCCCGATAGCCCGCCCATCCCTCAGCGTCCCCTTCAACCCCGCCTGAGCGCCCTGCTGGGTCTTCGCCGCGAGCAACGCACCCCGCGAGGACGCGCTCACCGCCCCCGTAGCCGTGACCGACGCCGTGTTCTCCCCGCCCGCTGCCAGCAGGTACCACTCACCCGCCCCCGACTTCCACAGCACACCGGCAAGCACGTTCGGGTCCCGGGGCCCGCACGCCGACGTGTTCTCGGCCTTCGCCGCGACCGCCCCGTACACCCCGCCCGGCGTGTGGAACTGGGCCAGCACCCGGGCCCCGCCGCCCCGCCAGGTCTCCGCACGCGTGCACACCCAGTCCGCGGCGCCGCTCGTGTCGGGCAGCGGCTGCTCGGCGTACCGCCAGGCGTTCACGGAGCGGACACCCTGGGAGTGCATCGCGGCGAGGGAGCAGGCGAACGGCGACCACGTGGCCAGCGCCGCCGGGGCCGACGCCTCGCGCAGTGAGGTCGGGCGGCCCGCGGTGAGGTGGGCCGGGACCAGCTCGCCGAGGTCGCTCAGCAGGCGGGTGCCCCCGGCGACCGTCACCTGGAGCGTGTTCCAGGACTGGCAGGTGCCCTTCTGCGCGATCGGGCTGGCCAGCGGCCCGGTCACCCCGTCGGTCAGCCCGAGGCCGATCGGCGTCGCGGCCGGCCTGCGCAGGTCCCGCATCTCCGCCTTCCGCACCCAAGGGGCCGTCAGATAGCGGACGTTGCCGTCGGCCCGGTGCAGGACCACCGCGTCGGCCTCGGCGCCGGTCGCGCCGTCGACGCGGGCGAAGTCGAGCGCGGCCCCGGCCGTGCCGTCCTTGGGTTCGGCGTACCGGGCGATGCGCAGACCGTCGTAAAGGATCACCACGCGGGCGGTGTCGACAGCGCCCGCGTACAGGAGTTGCGGCGGTCCCGCGGGGCCGCCGGACGGGGTGCCAGGGGTCGCCGAGACCTGGACCGTCTCGCCGGGGCGGGCCCAGACGGCGAGGGCGCGGCGCAGCAGGGCCCGGTCGCCGACGAGGTCGCCGCGCGCGGGCCAGACCGAGAAGTCGACGCGCGCCGAGGACTTCCAGGCGGCGGGGGCCACCAGGGTCAGCCCGGCGGGGTCCAGGGCGGCCTCGGCGGCCGGGTTCTGCGCGTACGCGGGGGCGGCGGCACCGTCCGGGCCCCAGCCGTCGCCGGGCAGGCCGAGCAGCGTGCCGCACACCGCGACGGCCGCGGCGGCGACGAGCGCGGCCTTCAGGTGTTGCCTGCGCCGCATCAGATCGGTGGGACGCGCGTGCAGCGAACAGGGGTCGAACTCGGCGGAGTCGAGCAGCGCGTACCGCTCAGGAACCTCGTCCGCCTCCCGGAGCGCCGCGGTCGGCCGGTCGACGCCGGCCGCCTCCAGGGCGGTGCGTACGTCGCCGTCCGGGAGCTTCTCCAGACCGCGCAGGACGTACGCGGCCCGGGCGGGGCCGGAGAGCGCCGACAGCCGCTGGTCCAGGGCGAGTTCGTCGGCGCCGCCCGAGCGCGGGAAGAGGCGCAGGCCCCACACCTGGGGGAGCAGCGGCGGCAACTGGGACCGCTTCGGCAGCGTGCGGCCCCGCCACGGCTGCCCCGCCGCAAGGGCCGTACGCAGCACCTGGAGGCGGACGAGCGCGTAACCGGGGTCGCCCGCGCGCCCCGTCGACTGGGCCGGGATCACGGACGCGGAGGTGCGTCCCCTGGGCAGCGCGCGCTGGGTGAGGGCGTGCGCGGTCAGGACACGCCGGTTGCGGCCGAGGCTCGGCGGCAGCACCAGATAGGCGAGCCGGACGAGCCGGGGGTAGTGCTCGACGAGCGCGGCCTCGGCCTGCTCCACGTCGACGACGGGGCGGCCCTTGGCGTTGGTACCGGTGGCGGGGTTCGAGGCGACATCCTGTGACTGCACGTTCAGCAGAACGAGCGAATCGTTGGATGGTCACCTGGCCCGGCGGCAGTTACTCCGGCGGCTCGACCAGCAGACGCGCGTAGTTGGCCATCGAGCGCTGGTAACGCGGCAGATGGGGAGCGAGGGCGCCGAGGACGAGCGAGAGGCCCTCACGGTCACGGCCGAGACTGGACAGGCACAGCGCCAGACACGCTCGTACGGCGTCGTCCAACTCGTCGGAAGGGGCGTCCAGTTCGGGCGTCAGCAGCTCGACGCCCTCCTCGGCCCGCCCGATGTTGCGCAGCGAACTCGACAGCTGGATCTTCGCCCGTCGGCCGCGGTATCCACTGAGCCCGCGGGCGAGCGCCTCCCGGTAGAGCGGCTCCGCCTTGTCGGAGTGGCCCGTGGAGTCCCAGGCACTGGCCTGTTCGAACGGGCCGACGGGACTGCCGTCGGGGAGCTCGGCGACGAGGGCGTCGATCACCCCGCGGAAGTCGGCCGCGTGCGCCTCGTCATAGTCGTCGAGGGTGGCCCAGGCGGCCGTCGTACGCTGCTCCCAGTCTTCGTTCACCGGCTCACTCTCGCACGGGTGTGCAGCGGGAGGCGAGCCGATTGAGCGTGGGGCGCGTGGGAGCCGTATCGAAGAGGAGGCCCCTTGCCGGGGCTGTCCGTGGCATGGGCCGATCGGGCTCGGCGTCAAAGCGACCGGAGGAACGACAGATGAGGTTGAGGCGACCGAAACTTGTGGCGGCCGGGGCCGTGGCGGTGCTGGGGCTGGCGCTCACGGGCTGCGGGGGCGGTGACGAGCACGCGGAGGGGCACGACGTCACCGACGCGGCGCCGGTCGCGGCGACCGGCAGCCTCGAACACCTGGCGAGCGAGGCGGGCTGCAAGCCGAACATGCAGACGGACGCGGACACGATCCGCCAGGCCATCTGCAAGAACGCCGACGGCAAGTTCGTCCTGGCGACGTTCGCCACCGACCGCGGTCAGGCCGAGTGGCTGAGCGGGGCGAAGGACTACGGCGGCTATTACCTCGTCGGCCGCAAGTGGGTCGCCGTCGGTGACGAGAAGACGGTCGCTGCACTGCGCGGCTCGCTGGGCGGGACCCTGGAGGAAGGATCCGCCCACATGAACCCCGGTGGCAGTCACAACAGCAGCAGCGGTCACAGCAGCTGACCGCGCGGGGTCGGGGGCAAGCGGAAGCCGGCGGTGGGATTTCCCACCGCCGGCTTCCTGTTGTTCAGTGCCGGATTCCCGGCCGGTCACCTGGGCAGCTGCTCAGCGGCCCAGGTGACCAACTGGTCACTGGCAGTTCTGACCGCTGTTGATGCAGTCGACCATCTCGTTCATCGTGTTCTCGTCGAAGAAGTTGATGAAGTCGTTGTGGTCGGTGATCGGCTTGTGCAGCTGGTCCGGGAAGGAGTCCACCGCGAACGGGTTCACGAGCTGCCCGTTGTTGATCTGCGGGGCCGCTACGTCGTAGACCAGACGGACCTGGAGCTGGGGGATGGCCTGGAAGCCGTTCGAGCAGCTGCCGTCACCCTCGACGAAGTCCACGTGGGTGCGGTGGTTGGCGCTGTCGATGTTCTGGCCGTCCCAGCAGCTCTGGAAGAAGGACGTCCGCACCACGGAGCTGCCCTCGGGGCAGATCGGGTACTTGTCCGTCAGCTGACGGTCTTCGAAGCCGGTGCAGCTCCAGTTCGTGTTGGCGTTGTTCAGGCCGTTCACGAAGGACTTGGCGTCACCGGTGATGATGCGCAGCGCCGTCGGCATCGCGACGACATCGCTCGTCTTGTTGCCGACGAACTTCAGCTCGGCCTGGCTGGCCTCGACGATCGTGCCGACGTTGCCGTCCTGACCGCCACCGGGGGCGTTCGCGTCGATGTCGTTCTGACCGTCCTGCACGCGCAGCACCGGCCAGAAGTACGACGACTTGTCGCCCTGGTTCTGGCAGGTCGTGTTGCCGTTGGCCAGGTCCTCGTCGCTCGCGAACGCGTTGTTCGCCTGGTTGCCGACGTAGTCGTGCTGGTGCTGAGCACCGTTGCTGACACCCGGGGCGACGATCACGTTGTCCGAGTTGCGGTTCTCGTTCTGGTTGGTGCCACAGGCGGTGGCGAACGTGCCCGTCGAACCGGAGTCCCCGTTCGCGGGAAGCCCGTTGCCGTTCACGCCCTGCGGGCCGCCGTTCGGCTGAACCTGGGTGATGTCCTGGAAGTCGTCAGCCACCGGGCCGTTGCCGGCCTGACCACCGTTGCCGGTGTCGCCGCCCTGGTCCCCACCCTGGTCCTGACCGTTGTCCTGGTCCTGACCCTGGTCCTGCCCGTTGTCCTGACCGTTGCCCTGGTCCTGACCCTGGTCCTGGCCACCGTCGTTGTTCTGGCCGTCGTCGTTGTTGCCGCCGTCCTGGCCGCCGTTCTCGCCGTCGACAACCTCGGGCTGCTCGGCAGGCACTCCCGTACAACCGGCGAGCTCCTCAAGTCCCTGCTGACGGTTGCCGCCGGCCCGCTGGACGTTGATGCCGATCCGGTCGATGGTGGCCGTCCGCTTGGACTTCAGCGGGCCGAGAATGGCGTTGTTGACGAAGCCGGCATCCCCCGCCTGTGCCTGGCGTGTGCTCGCAAGCCGTGTGTAGGCATCCGTGATCTGGCGGTCGAGCAGTGCGAGCTCCTTGGCCACACCGTTCTTGGCCTGTTCCGGAACCTCACTGAGCTGCTGACCGACGTCCGGGCAGTCGATCGTGGCGACCTGCGAGGCGTTGGCGAACGTGTTGTTCTGCTTCGACTTCGACTCGTGCGCCGATGCGTAAAAGTTCGCCCAGACAAGTCCTCCACCGCCGATCGCGAGGGCCGCGGATGCGGCCACGGCGCGAACGGCCAATGGTGAGCGTCGTTTACGTGTGTTGCGTCCCATGGAACTCCTCTGACTTCCTTGCGGGGCTATCGAGGCGCCCGACAGGAGTGAAGCGGCTCCCTCACATACGCAGAGCGTCCCAGGAGTGTTCAGCCGCCTCAGAAACTGATGAGAGATTCGCGGGACAATTCGACCCCAACAACACACGCAATACCGGGAGTTGCGGACCTCTTACGGCAAGTGGTCAATCGGGGTACGGAATTCGTCGAGTTCGACGATTTTCCACGGGAAGAAGACCATTTCCGCCGTCCAGGTCGGTTTCCGCACACCCGGTGTGCTTTCAGCGCCCCTGGTCCAGATAGGTGAGTACCGCCAGGACGCGACGATTGTCGTCGTCCGACACCTCAAGGCCGAGCTTGGCGAAGATGTTGGACGTGTGCTTGGCGATCGCCCGTTCCGTGACCACAAGATGCCCCGCGATCGCCGCGTTCGAACGTCCCTGAGCCATCAGTTCCAGCACCTCCAGCTCCCGGGGCGTCAGCCGCCCCAGCGGCCGGCCGTCCCCGGCACGCCCCGCCAGCAGCTGCTTGATCACCTGCGGGTCCATGGCGGTTCCGCCCGCCGCGACCCGTCGTACGGCGTCCACGAACTGCTCCGCGTCGAACACCCGGTCCTTGAGCAGATAGCCGACCCCGCCGTCCCCGTCGGCCAGCAGCTCCCGGGCGTACAGCCGCTCCACGTGCTGCGACAGCACCAGCACCGGCAGGCCCGGCCGCGCCCGACGGGCCCGCAGCGCGCACTGGAGCCCCTCGTCGGTGTGCGTCGGCGGCAGGCGTACGTCGACCACGGCGACGTCCGGCGCCAGCTCGGCGAGCGCCCGGTCCAGCTCGGGGCCGCTCTCCACGGCCGCGGCGATCTCGAAGTCGTACGCCTCCAGCAGCCGGACCAGACCGTCGCGCAGCAGGAACAGGTCTTCGGCTAGGACAACTCGCAAGGAATCTCCATGGTCACCATGGTGGGACCGCCAACGGGAGAGCTGACGGCCAGGACGCCGTCGAATGTACCGAGCCGCCGCTCGATCCCGGCCAGCCCCGACCCGCCCGCGATCCGCGCACCGCCCCGCCCGTTGTCGGTGACGGCGATCCGCAACGAGCCGTCCGCGTACCGCAGATCGACCCACACCTGCTCCGCGCCGGAGTGCTTGACAGCGTTGGTCAGCACCTCGCTCACCGCGAAGTACGCCGCCGACTCGACGGGCGCGTCCGTCCGCGCGCGCCCGGAGTCCCCCACGTCCACCGTGACGTCGGTTTCCAGGGGCAGCCGCAGCGCCAACGCCCGTACGGCGTCGCCCAGTCCGCGCTCGGCGAGCACCGGCGGATGGATGCCGTGCACCAGGTCCCGCAGCTCGGCGAGAGCGTCGGCGGAGGACTGGCGGGCCCGCGCGAGCAACTCCCTCGCCTTCTCGGGGTTCTTCTCCATCAGCGCCTCGACGGTCCCCAGATCCATCCCCATGGCCACCAGCCGTGCCTGCGCGCCGTCGTGCAGGTCCCGCTCGATGCGCCGCAGTTCGGCGGCCGAGGTGTCCACGGCGTCCCGTCGCGTCTCGGTCAACACCCGTACGCGCTCGGTGAGTTCACCCTGGTCGGCGCCCAACAGGACCCGGGTGAGCTGGAAGTGGAGGCGCAGGAGAGCGGGCGTGAGGTAGTAGGAGGCGACGAGCAGTACGCACCCCAGGCCACCGGCGACCAGCGCGCTGCCCTGCCCGCCGACCGGCACGAACCCGTACCACCAGCCGACGTACGTCCCGTCGGTGAACACCCGCCACAGCCCGAGCGCCAGCGCGAACCCCTCGAAGGGGTAGACGAGCAGCGCGGCCGGCACCAGCGCGCTGACGAACCCGAGCACGGCGTCGGCAGGCAGCCACAGGAACTCCCGCCAGGTC
Organism: Streptomyces sp. NPDC020898; assembly: GCF_044333925.1. Lineage (NCBI taxonomy): Bacteria > Bacillati > Actinomycetota > Actinomycetes > Kitasatosporales > Streptomycetaceae > Streptomyces > Streptomyces sp. NPDC020898. The sequence goes on along the minus strand of NZ_JBIRRV010000001.1, from coordinate 414,759 downwards.
GCCGGATCACGCAGCACCCCGAAGGCCCGCGCCCACCGCCTCGCATCCGCTGGCAGCTCCCGGTACCGGGGCGCAATCCGCACCCCGCCCCACCGCACGGCCACCAGCCGCCGCCAATTGGCCCACGCCCGCGCCCGGTTGACGACCAGAGGTGTGGTGAGAAGCCCGATCCCCAGCACCGGCACCAGCGCGAGCGAGACGAGAAACAGCACGAACAGCAGCGCCGACCCGGTGATCGAGGCGACGGCAAGCAGCAGCGCCCGCGCTCCCGCAAGCCCGACGGTACGGACCCGTGCTCGTACGCTGATGGCTTCGGTGGCGTCGATGGCGTCGTCCATGCGGTCAGTCTCGCCGAGGGCACCCCGCCGGGTCACGGGCGCGACCACCCGTACCCGGGGGTGGTGCCAGCCCCACCCCCGGTTACCGGTGGTCGTTCAACTGGCGGTAGGAGGCGTGTACTTGTATCCCACTCGCCGTACCGTCTGGATCGCCTGCCGGTGCTCCACGCCGAGCTTGCGGCGCAGCCGGGCGATGTGGACGTCGACGGTCCGGCCGTCGCCCACGTGCCCGTAGCCCCACACCGTGGTGACCAACTGGTCGCGGGTGTGCACCCGGTTCGGGTGGGCGACGAGATGGGCGAGCAGCTCGAACTCCAGGTACGTGAGATCCAGCGGCCGCCCGTCGACCTCGGCGGTGCGCTGCACGTTGTCGACGCGCACGAGGGGAAGGCCGCCCTCGTGCTGCGGCTGCTCCGGGTCCGGAAGCGCGAACGGCAGTACGGGCGGCTGCTGGTCGGCCGGTACGAGCACCAGGTAGCCGATCATCGGCGGCTGGCCCGGCAGCGTGGGCAGGGTGTGCGGGGGAGCGGGCAGCCAGGTGGCGCCCGGCGGCAGGAAGTCCGTGACGTCGACGACCTCGTCCCGGTCGACGGCACGCAGCCGATGCCGCGCGGAGCCGCCGGGAGAGGCGAGAGGAGAGAGAGGGGAGGGGGAAAGGGAACGAGAGACGGTGGTCGCCATGAGAGGTCAGCTCTTTCGCGCGAGGAGTTCGTCGGGGGACGTACGTCGTGCGCGTCGGCGGAAGACCGAGAGGTACGGCGTCAGAAAGGCCGTACGGCTGGTGTTAGAAGGCCGACGCGTTCGCCGCGCGACAACACACCCGGTCGAAGTCGTGGTGCTGGCGGGAAGGCCAGAAGGGCTCGAGGTCGTGACGACCTGTCGCGATGCACTTCTGGAAGCTGGCCATGGGTCCATTGAAGCAGAGAAGGGCCGAAGCCGAGAAGGGGCGTCCACCGTACGGTGGACGCCCCTTCTCAGAATCTGGGATCAGAGCCCGGAACCAGGCCCGGGACTACGGGATCAGACCTGGCCGGCCTTCTCCAGCGCCGAGCAGCAGGTGTCGACGATCAGCCGTGTCACGAGGTACGGGTCGACGTTGGCGTTCGGGCGGCGGTCCTCGATGTAACCCTTGCCGTCCTGCTCGACCTGCCACGGGATACGCACCGAGGCGCCACGGTTGGAGACGCCGTACGAGTACTCGTTCCACGGGGCGGTCTCGTGCAGACCGGTGAGACGGTCGTCGATACCCGCGCCGTAGTGCTTGACGTGGTCGAGCGGCTTCGAGCCCTCACCGAGGGACTCGCACGCGGTGATGATCGCGTCGTAGCCCTCGCGCATCGCCTTCGTGGAGAAGTTGGTGTGCGCACCGGCGCCGTTCCAGTCGCCCTTCACCGGCTTCGGGTCCAGCGTCGCGGAGATACCGAAGTCCTCGGCGGTGCGGTAGAGCAGCCAGCGGGCGATCCACAGCTGGTCGGAGACCTCCAGCGGGGAGACCGGGCCGACCTGGAACTCCCACTGACCGGGCATGACCTCGGCGTTGATGCCGGAGATGGCGAGACCGGCCTGGAGGCAGTTCTCCAGGTGGGCCTCGACGATCTCGCGACCGAAGATCTCGTCGGCGCCGACACCGCAGTAGTAGCCGCCCTGGGGGGCCGGGAAGCCGCCCTCGGGGAAGCCGAGCGGACGGGCGCCGTCGAAGAAGGTGTACTCCTGCTCGATGCCGAAGATCGGCTCCTGAGCGGCGAACTTCGTGGCGACCTCGGTGAGCGCGGCACGCGTGTTGGACGAGTGCGGCGTCATGTCGATGTCGAGGACCTCGCACATGACGAGGATGTCGTCGCCACCGCGGATCGGGTCCGGGTAGGAGGAGACCGGCTTGAGCACGCGGTCCGAGGAGTGCCCCTCGGCCTGGTTCGTGGAAGACCCGTCGAAGCCCCAGATCGGCAGCTCGGCGCCCTTGGCGTCGTCGGCCAGTATCTTCGTCTTGGAACGGAGCTTGGCCGTCGGCTCGGTGCCGTCGATCCAGATGTACTCAGCCTTGAAGGTCACGGGGACACATCCTTCGGGGTGGGTCTCTATGCGCACTTGCGGGTGCTGCGGTGCTGCGGCACTGAGGCACCGCGCTATTACCCGCAAGCCTGTCAACAGGCGATTTCCCGATCATTGCTCGAATGTGAACCCCGTGTTACCTGGTGTTCCTGTGGCGCGTCTCACGTGCGGAGAGTCTGTGGACCCCCGAGGGTGGCATTCGCGGTCGTGGAGGTGGAGCGGGCGGAGCAGGCCGCCCGCTCGTATGCGATGGGGTTGGGGAGACGAGGCACGCCCTCACCCCACCCTCTCGATCTACTCGATCTCCTCGATCAGTGCCCGGCGGATCAGGAACTTGCCGGGCTCGCGGACCTGTTCGAAGGCGGCGTCGTTGAGCAGGGCGCAACTGCCGGAGACCGAGGTGACCTCCACGGTCGTGGACTTGTCGTTGTCCAGGTTGGTGACGCGCAACGTGGTCCCGGCCGGGAACTGGTTGCTGGACGCGGCTGGAGCGCCCTTTTCGCCGGAGAGGGTGACGGTGGCCCCGTCGCAGACCTGCTCCCCGTCGCCGGGCGCGGCGGGGGAGTCCGGGGAGGCGGGAGGGGAGGCCTGGCCCGGTGATTCGCTCTGCTCACTCTGCGCCGGGGGTTGCGCGACCTGGGAGCCCTGAGCCGACTCCCCGACCACGCAGCCGGACGCCTCCTGCTGGACCTTGATCTGGGCGACGACCGCGTCACGGTTGGCGATCCGGGCCGCCGACTGGGCGTCGGGGGCGGCCCGCTGTCCCGCGATGAACTCCTCGTTGTTGCCGAGGGCGGTGGCCAGCCCCTGGCAGACGGTCGAATCGGCGGCGGTCTGCGCCGCGTTGGAGGTGGCCGCCATGACAAAGGCCCCACCGCCCGCCACGGCCACGACGCCGACCAGCACAGCGAGCTTCTTCCGTGTACCGGCAGTTCTCCTGCGCGACATGTGCGCCTCCTGAAGGGATGGGGGAGCGAACGTCGCTATGTACGAGATATCGAACGGCGCGACTCAGCGACCACGGAAGCCGCCAAGGTGGCGTACGTCACACACCCGGCCGCCGACTCATCGCGTCCCGCACGGCCTCATCCGTACGGGCCACCACCGCGCTGCCGTCATCGGCGGTGATGATGGGCCGCTGGATCAGCTTGGGATGCTCGGCAAGCGCGGCGACCCACTGCTCGCGGTTCCCTTCCTCCCGCCCCCAGTCCCGCACCCCCAGCTCCTTGGCGACGGCTTCCTGGGTCCGGGTGATGTCCCAGGGTTCGAGCCCGAGCCGATCGAGTACGGCGCGGATCTCGTCCTCGGTGGGCAGGTCCTCCAGGTAGCGGCGGACGGTGTAGTCGGCACCCTCGGCGTCGAGCAGGGAGAGGGCGCTCCGGCATTTTGAACAGGCCGGGTTGATCCAGATTTCCATGGGGCCAACGGTACGTCAGAGGCCTTGTGGCCAGGGGCTTTTGTCAGTGGGGGGTAGTAAAATAGAAGCAGTGTTCGAGGGTGTCGCCGGGGGTTCCGGTGCCGCCCTGACCGCGACAGGAGGATGCCTGTGCCCGCTGCCGCTCTCAAGCCGTTGCCCACCCAGTCCACCGCCAGGAGGGGGGTCCTGCTCGACCTGCCGTACGCCCCTGTGGAGAAGCGCCCGCTGCCGCCGGGCCGCCCCCGCGAGTGGTACGTCACGCACAACCGCCGGCTCAAGGCGATGCGCCTCGCGATCGCCCTGCTCGACTCCGGCGTCTACCTGCCGAACCAGGCCCGCAACGAAACGATCCGTACAACAGCGCAGAACATCGGAGTCCACGCTCCGTCGGAAACGACGTGCCACATGGTACGAGCACTGATGCGTTACTCCCGCTGACCAAGCCGCCGGGTGCCCTGCTTGTCCCAGGGCACCCGGCGCTTCTCATGCGCAGGGCGGTATCCCTGAAGCGCCGGCCCGCACTTCCTCAGGGATGCGCTCAGTTCACTCACGCAGAAATACGGATGCGCCGCCTCCCCCTCCGTCCCTACGCTGGACAGGCACAGGGAAGACGTCGGCACCGCTTTCTGCCGGAGAGGCACCACCGGCGGGACTCGGGGCTACTCTCTACGCACCGACGGACGGCCGCCCACCCCAAGCGCCCCGCCGGCACACACCGTCACGCACATCACCGCTCAGCCACTCACGCCACTCACAAGGAGTCCCGTCATGGGCACCTTGATCATCTCCGCGACCGTCGTTCTGATCATCATGGGCTTCAGCAACAACATGCTGTGGCTCGCCGCCGTCGGCCTGCTCTTCGTCTACTTCCGCTACGGCCGTACGGGGAGCGGTACGGCGACGTCCTCGTCCGGAGGCGCCGCCCCGGGCGCGGGTTCCTCGCCGGCCAGCTACCGCGCGTACCGTCAGCGCCGGGACCAGCAGGCCAAGTGGGAGCGTCGCTACCAGCGCGAGCACCCCGTCGAGTCCCGCCGCCAGAACCGCCGCCGGGGCCAGTAGAAGAAGAGCAGCAGGGAGGAGGGTGTCCTCGGTCCACGTCACAGACCGGGGGCACCCCACACCGGGAACCACCGGCTCAGTTCCTGCTCGATCCGCAGGTCGTCGACGAGCGCGGACTTCACCTGCAACTCCAGTGCGTTGTCCCGCCGTTGACCGTCACCGCCGGCCAGGGGAGCGAAGGGATAAAAGGTCCCGCGCTTGTAGAGATAGACCAGCCCGAGCCGCCGGACACCCCCACCCCCACCCGCATTCGCGTCCGCATCCTCGAACCCGGTCACCGAGCACAGCAACTGCGGCCCGAACCCGCTCATCTCCAGCGCGCTGTTGACCGCGTGCAGATCCGAGACGAGCGCGGGCAGATCCTCGGGCCCGCGCCGCGAGACCAGCCACGAGTACCCGTACTCGTCCCCGACCAGCTCGACAGGCGGCCCGGTCCGCTCCGCATCCGCGTCGAGCAGCTCCTGGACCTCCTTGCGCACGTCGTCGAAGGCAGCGCCCTCCACCGTGGCGAAGCACACCGCCCCCCGCCCCGTGGGCGTGAAACCGGCCGCGGCCTGAAGGGTCACGGCGGCCGACGGCAGCCCGAAGAGCCGGTCCAGGTCGGGCACGACGGGCCTGGTGCGCCCCAGCAGAATGTCCAGCAGTCCCATGGACAGACCCTCCCTCCGAGCCCTGCTACTTCCCGCCACCGGGAGCCGCCGCCTCACCCAACTCGGCGGAGATCCGCCCCAGTTGGTCGAGCCGCTGTTCCAGGCTGGGGTGGGTGGAGAAGTACCGTGCCAGGCCGGGCTCCTTGCCGAGGGCGGGTGTGAAGTAGAAGGCGTTGAAGGCCTGCGCGGTCCGCAGGTCCTTCGACGGGATGCGCGCGATGTCGCCGGACACCTTGGTGAGCGCGGAGGCCAGTGCCGAGGGCCGCCCGGTGAGCAGTGCCGCGGACCGGTCGGCGGCCAGTTCGCGGTACCGGGACAGGGCGCGGATCAGCAGGAAGCTGAGCGTGTAGACGGCCGCGGAAACGCCCATCACCGCCATGAAGACGACCGCGGTGTTCTGGTCCCGCCGGCCCCCGCCGAACAGCTGCGAGTAGAAGGCGAACCGCACGATGAGCCCGGCGATGACACCGAGGAAGGACGCGACGGTGATCACGGCGACGTCCTTGTGCGCGACATGGGACAGCTCGTGCGCGAGCACACCCTCCAGCTCCGCCGGTTCCAGCCGCCGTAGCAGTCCGGTGGTCACGCAGACCACCGCGTGATCGGCGTTCCGCCCGGTCGCGAACGCGTTCGGCATATCCATGTCGGAAACGGCGACCACGGGCTTGGGCAGGTCGGCCACGGCACACAGCCGGTCGATCACCCCGTGCAGCTGTGGATACTCCTCCCGCTCCACGACCCGGCCGCGCATCGCGAACAGGGCCACCCGGTCGGAGAACCAGTACTGCGCGGCGAGGAACCCCGCCGCGACCACCACGACCAGCACCCAGGACTTCAGCAACACGATCAACGCGGCGACGAACGCCACGTACAGCAGTCCGAGCAGAAACAGCGTGACCGTCATCCGCACGGTCAATCGCCGATCGCTCTGTACTCGGTTCGGCATCGATACCACCCCGCAGTCAGGCACTCGCCCCACTGACCAGTGTGCGCCTGCCCCTCCCATGAAGCGGTCCCGATCGGCCCTGGGACCGGCAAAGGCTCGGACCCGACGCCGACCTCGCACACGTCTGCCCGCTCAGCGGTACTACCTGGACAGATGCCGCCCCCGGGCGAGCAACTCGACCACCTCCGCCGACCCGCGCGGCACCTCGGCGGTCGCCTGCCAGCCCCGTACCGACTCCTCGGCCTGGTGCCGCAACCGGACGTCCGGATCATCGAGCACGGCGACCGCCGCCCGCAGCCGCACCAGCCCACCCCGCGCGCTCAGCAGCCGGAACGCGGCCACCCGCACATGCCGAGGCCATCCGTCCGTCAGCCGTTCCGTCAACGGGTCGGTGTCCAGCGACCGCGCGAAGGGCAGCAGCGCCAGCGTCACCTCCCGCACCACCCCGGGCGCCGGGTCGTCGAGCAGCGCCCGCAGCCGTCGTACGTCCGTCACATCCAGCGTCCGCAGCCCCGCCACCGCCCGCGCCCGCACCCTGGGATCGGGATGGCCGAGCAGCGGCCACAACAGCTCCGCGTCGGCCCGCTTCCCGCACTCCGCCAGCCCGGCGACCGCACCGGGGGGCAGTGCCGGGTCGTCCGGCCTGGCGACCCGGTCCCGGTACCAGGCATGCGGATCACCTCCTGTCTGCCGTACGACATACCGTGCACAGGCCCGCACCAGCCCCGCCCGGTCGGCGAGAAACTCCTCCGCCCGCTCTCCCCGCCCGGTCCGCCGCAGCGCGGTCACCCCGGCGGACCGCACCCGAGGCCCACGCGCGCCGAGCAGAGCATCGAGCACACCGTCTGCCGTACCCCCTTCCCGTGCGGTGGCCAAGGCGGCCTCGGCACACAGGTCCTGGACGACGGGGTCGGGGTCGCGGGCGGCGGCGAGGGCCAGTTCGGCGGGGGAGAGGCGCTCCTCGTCGACGGCCAGCCGGTACGCGAACCGGCGTATGCGACGGTCGGGGTCGGTGAAGAGCGGCGCAAGGCGTTCGTGGGGCGACCGGCGCAGCACCTCGTCGAGCAGGTCGACGGCGAAGACACCCCGGCCGCGTCGACCGCCCAGCAGGATCAGCGGGGCCAGCCCGACGGCCGTGTCCCCGTCGTCGAGGACCGCCCGCAGCACCTCACGGGCTCGCTGGCGCACGGGGGCCACCCAGTCGGCGGTGCGGACGACGACCAGCGGCCACAGTCCGGGATGCCCGGCCGCCGGTCCGAGAGCCGCTTCACGTATCCGGCCGTCGCGGTGGCACAGGGCGAGCGCGAGCCGGGATTCGGGCAGTGCGTCGGGGTGCCGGAGGGCGGCGACCTCGGTGGGGGCCGGTGGGAGCCAGCCGAGCCAGGACCGAGTCCCGGCGTCCAGCCCGAGCCAGGCCCTCGGGTCCTTGGCGTCGACCACGTCCGACAGCGCGGCGCCCTCGGCCAGCCGCCGAGCCGCCACTTCGCCGCCCCTGATGTCCTCACGCATGCCTGCCCCCGGTTCCGCCTGCCGTATCGCGTGATCGTAGGCCGGGGGCCGCCCGTCGGTCGCGCGATATACGGGCGGCCAAGGGCTCACGCCAGTACAGCCGCTATGGCTGGTACGGCGCCCGGAACTGGACGTACCCCAGCAGCAGGATGATCCCGGCGACGCAGCCGAGGACCACGGCCGTCGATATCCACGACGACCTGATCCACGACGACCTGCGCGGCCTCGCCCCCTCGGGCTCACCCCGGAACGGCACCGCTTCCGGCGGGTTCTCCTTCCACCGCGCGGCCAGCATCCGGGCTCGCGCGGAGGGCTCCTTCAGCTCGGCGTTGTCCGCCCACCTGATGTCGAACTCCCGCTTGCTGTCGTCCTGTTCGGACATCCCCGTCATCCCCGTCGCCTCTCTGATCCCGGCCGGTCCCCTGCCTGTGCGAGGTTTTCGCAGCATAGTCCGTACGTATGACAGCGCCCCCGCCACCGAAACCGGGGCGAGGGCGCTGACGTACACCGTTACCGGGCGCCTGGTGGCGCCGGCCGACCTACACGTCGAAGTACAGCTCGAACTCGTGCGGGTGCGGACGCAGCTGGAGCGGCGCGATCTCGTTCGTGCGCTTGAAGTCGATCCACGTCTCGATCAGGTCCGGCGTGAAGACGTCGCCCTGGAGGAGGAACTCGTGGTCGCGCTCAAGGGAGTCGAGGACGGCCGGGAGGGAGGTCGGGACCTGCGAGACGCCCGCGTGCTCCTCGGGGGCCAGCTCGTAGAGGTCCTTGTCGATCGGCTCGGCCGGCTCGATCTTGTTCTTGATGCCGTCGAGGCCCGCCAGCAGCAGCGCCGAGAAGGCGAGGTACGGGTTGCCGGAGGAGTCGGGCGCGCGGAACTCGACGCGCTTGGCCTTCGGGTTGGAGCCCGTGATCGGGATACGCATGGCCGCGGAGCGGTTGCGCTGCGAGTACACCAGGTTGACCGGCGCCTCGAAGCCCGGCACCAGACGGTGGTACGAGTTCACCGTCGGGTTGGTGAAGGCGAGCAGCGACGGGGCGTGCTTGAGGATGCCGCCGATGTAGTAGCGGGCGATGTCCGACAGACCCGCGTAGCCGGCCTCGTCGTAGAAGAGCGGCTGGCCGCCGGTCCACAGCGACTGGTGGACGTGCATGCCCGAGCCGTTGTCGCCGAAGATCGGCTTCGGCATGAAGGTCGCGGTCTTGCCGTTGCGCCAGGCCACGTTCTTCACGATGTACTTGAAGAGCTGGAGGTCGTCGGCCGCGGCGAGCAGCGTGTTGAACTTGTAGTTGATCTCGGCCTGGCCGGCGGTGCCCACCTCGTGGTGCTGGCGCTCGACCTGGAGGCCGGACGCGGCCAGCTCCAGGGAGATCTCCGCACGCAGGTCGGCGAAGTGGTCGACCGGCGGGGTCGGGAAGTAACCGCCCTTGTAGCGGACCTTGTAGCCGCGGTTGTCCTCCAGCGCACCGGTGTTCCAGGCGCCCGCCTCGGAGTCGATGTGGTAGAAGGACTCGTTCTCACGGGTCGCGAAGCGCACGCTGTCGAAGACGTAGAACTCGGCCTCGGGACCGAAGTACGCGGTGTCCGCGATACCGGTCGACGCCAGGTACGCCTCGGCCTTCTTCGCCACGTTCCGCGGGTCACGGGAGTACTGCTCGCCCGTGATCGGGTCGTGGATGAAGAAGTTGATGTTGACCGTCTTGTCCTTGCGGAACGGGTCGACCCGCGCGGTGGACAGGTCGGCGCGGAGCGCCATGTCGGACTCGTGGATGGCCTGGAAGCCGCGGATCGAGGAGCCGTCGAAGGCCAGTTCCTCGTCCGGGTCGAAGGCCGTCGCCGGCAGCGTGAAGTGCTGCATCACACCCGGCAGATCGCAGAATCGGACGTCGACGAACTTGACGTCCTCGTCCGCGATGAACTTCTTGGCCTCGTCGGCGTTCTGGAACATCCAGCTCCTCCTACTCCCGGACGTCCGTGCCGGGGTGGTAGTTCGTTCGTGCGGCCAGTGCGGTGGCACACGTTGGGTCCGACCATAGGGACACGTGGTTTCTCCAGCATGACCCATTTGTTTCGACCAAGTTAACCGGACCCGGCCCGGGTGACCCCACCTGTACGTATCCCAAATCGGGAGCAGTACGGTGGTCGGGTGGACAACAGGCAAGCAATCGGATCGTGGCTCTCCGGCCCGCGCGCGGCCGCGGAAGAAGCCGGTGTCGACTTCGGGTACCGGGGCGAACAGCTGGGTCTGCCGGAGGCGGGTCCGGGCTCGATCGCCCGCCCGGGCCGCCGGCTCGGCGCCCTCGCCGTCGACTGGGGCCTGTGCCTCTTGATCGCATACGGTCTTGTCGCGGACAGTTACAACGAGGCGGCGCAGGTCTGGGCGCCGCTGATCCTCTTCGTGCTGCTCCTTCTCACGTTGGGCACACTCGGCTTCACCCCGGGTAAGCGGCTGTTCGGCCTGAGGGTCGTCGCCCTGGACAGCGGTCGCGTCAGTCCGCTGCGTGCCGGGCTGAGGACGCTTCTGTTCTTCCTCGCCATCCCGGCCCTGATCTGGGACCGCGACGGCCGAGGGCTGCACGACAGGCTGGCGCGCACCGTGGAAGTGCGGATCTAGTCGACGACCTGAGTACGACGATGGGGCGCCCGGAGTGATCCGGGCGCCCCATCGTCGTACTCAGGTCGTACAGGTGCGTCAGCGCGTCTTGCCGCCGCGCGGCATCCGCATCCCCTTGGGCATCGGCCCCTTCGGGAGCGGCATGTTCTTCATCAGGTCGCCCATCGCGCGCAACCGGTCGTTGGTCGCGGTCACCTGGGGGCCGGCGAGCACACGCGGCAGCTTCAGCATGGTCGTGCGGAGCTTCTTCAGCTCCACCTGGCCCTCACCCGTGCCGACCAGCAGATCGTGCACCGGTACGTCCGCGACGATGCGGGTCATCTTCTTCTTCTCGGCGGCCAGCAGGCTCTTCACCCGGTTCGGGTTGCCCTCGGCGACCAGCACGATCCCGGCCTTGCCGACCGCGCGGTGCACCACGTCCTGGCTGCGGTTCATCGCCACCGCCGGAGTCGTCGTCCAGCCTCGGCCGATGTTGTCCAGCACGGCCGCAGCGGCACCCGGCTGGCCCTCCATCTGCCCGAAGGCGGCCCGCTCGGCCCGGCGCCCGAACACGATCGCCGTCGCGAGGAAGGCGAGCAGGAGGCCGAGAATGCCGAGATAGATCGGGTGACCGATCAAGAAGCCGATCGCAAGGAAGACACCGAAGGTGAAGATTCCGACAGCCGCGAGTACAAGACCGATCTTCTTGTCGGCCTTGCGGGTCATCTTGTACGTCAGGGCGATCTGCTTGAGTCGCCCGGGGTTCGCGGCGTCCGCCGCGGTTTCCTTCCTCGCCATGCCGTGAAGTCTACGTGGCCCGGGAGGCGCCGACGACGGCGGTGTCGTCGGGAGGCGTGGAGCGGGGGTCAGGGGCGGGGGGCCAGGGCCTGTTCGAGGACGCGCTGCGCCTCGACCCGGTCCTTGGCGCGACGGCGGTCCTCCAGGACGGAGGTCCAGGCGTTCTGGCGGGCGGTGCGCTGGCCGCTGCTCATGAGCAGCGACTCGACTGCGCGCAGTGCATCGGTGAACGACGGAATGGCGGTGGCGCGAACGGGCGCGGCCTGCATCGTGGAGGTCCCCCCTCGGGACGGCTCTGGGTAAGGGTGCACATCGTGTAAAGCCAGGGTCACTGATTGGTGTTACCAGGGCGTGACCTGCCGGTCAAACACCGATGAAGCCTTGATGTGGAAGGCGAAACCGCCGACGCGGCCCCGACATACGTCCTCAACTGGGAGGACGGTCAGGACCGCGCCGTTTCGGCCGTTACTGGCGGGTAGTCACTTGTGCGTGAATTCACACGTCTGCTGCGCCCGTGCGGGGCAAGAGGAGTGACGGTGTGTCAGGCGCCGAGTGCCTTGCTCAGACCGCCTGGGAGGCGACGTACGAGCCCCGCTTCTCGATCGCCATCTGGTAGAGGCGGCCGGCGCGGTACGACGAACGGACCAGCGGTCCGGACATGACTCCGGAGAAGCCGATCTGCTCGGCCTCCTCCTTCAGCTCGACGAACTCGTGCGGCTTGACCCAGCGCTCGACGGGGTGGTGCCGGACGGTCGGACGCAGATACTGCGTGATGGTGATCAGCTCGCAACCGGCCTCGTGGAGCTGGCGCAGCGCCTCGCTGACCTCCTCGCGGGTCTCGCCCATGCCGAGGATCAGGTTCGACTTCGTGACCAGACCGTAGTCACGGGCGTCGGTGATGACCTTGAGGGAGCGGTCGTAACGGAAGCCCGGGCGGATGCGCTTGAAGATGCGGGGGACCGTCTCGACGTTGTGCGCGAAGACCTCGGGCCGGGAGGAGAAGACCTCGGCGAGCAGCTCCGGTACGGCGTTGAAGTCGGGCGCGAGCAGCTCGACCTTCGTGCGTCCGCCTTCGCGTGCCTCGGTCTGCTGGTGGATCTGGCGCACGGTCTCGGCGTACAGCCAGGCACCGCCGTCCTCCAGGTCGTCGCGGGCGACGCCGGTGATGGTGGCGTAGTTGAGGTCCATGGTGACCACGGACTCCCCGACGCGGCGGGGCTCGTCGCGGTCGAGGGCCTCGGGCTTGCCGGTGTCGATCTGGCAGAAGTCGCAGCGCCGGGTGCACTGGTCGCCACCGATGAGGAAGGTGGCCTCGCGGTCCTCCCAGCATTCGTAGATGTTGGGGCAGCCGGCTTCCTGGCAGACGGTGTGCAGGCCCTCGCTCTTCACGAGGTTCTGCATCTTCGTGTACTCGGGACCCATTTTCGCCCGGGTCTTGATCCACTCGGGCTTGCGCTCGATGGGGGTCTGGGCGTTCCGGACCTCCAGGCGCAGCATCTTGCGTCCGTCGGGTGCGACTGCGGACACGATGGCTCCCTGTAGCTTCGATTCTTCGGCGTACACCAGGGTACGCCCGTGCGGTTCCCGCCCTCCGGGGTGGGCAACCTTCGGGACCGGGGGTGCATTCCCGGGGGCTGGGTTTCCTCGCCCCCGCCGCCCCTACCCGTCCCATCCCTGGGGGCTGCGCCCCCAGACCCCGCTGTCGGCCCTGAACGGGCCTTGTCCTCAATCGCCGGACGGGCTGAAACACATCACGCCGGCGTCCGCTCTACCACCCTCGCCCGGAGTTCGGCGTCCTCCAGTACGGCCCGCAACTGCCGTTCCACCACGGGCAGTACCTCCGCCACCGTGACGTCCCGGCCCAGTTCGTTCGCGAGGGAGGTGACCCCCGCGTCCCGGATCCCGCACGGGATGATCCGGTCGAACCAGAGGTTGTCCGGGTTCACGTTCACCGCGAAGCCGTGCATCGTGACCCCCTTCGCCACCCGGATCCCGATCGCCGCGAGCTTGCGGTCCTCGCGGCGCTGTCCGGCGTTGGACGGGGCGTACTCCGGGCCGTTCATGCGAGGGTCGAACTCCTCGTCCGTCAGACGCGGGTCCAGGTCGAGCGAGAGGCCGCCGAGTGCGGGCCGCTGGTCGACCGGGTCACCGAGCACCCACACTCCGCTGCGCCCCTCCACCCGCGACGTCGCGACACCGAACTCCGCGCACGTACGGATCAGCGCCTCCTCAAGGCGGCGTACGTGCGCCACGACGTCCACCGGACGCGGCAGCTTCTGGATGGGATAGCCCACCAGCTGGCCCGGGCCGTGCCAGGTGATCTTGCCGCCGCGGTCCACGTCGATGACCGGAGTGCCGTCCAGGGGGCGTTCGCTCGGGTCGGTGCGCCGGCCGGCCGTGTAGACCGGGGGGTGTTCGAGGAGCAGGCAGGTGTCCGGGATCTCGTCCGCGAAGCGGGCCGCGTGCACCCGGCGTTGCTCGTCCCAGGCCGCCTGGTACTCGACGGCCTCGGCACCGAATCCCATCCGGACGAACCGCAACTCACTCACGGCAAGCGCCTCCCTCGAAGCTTCGCGTCAGGCACGTAGGGCGCCCCAGCCACTGTACGTCCGGCCGGTGTCCGTCAGTCCGGCGCCCAATCCTCACACGATCGGATGAATGTACGGCGAAATGTGCGATCGGCCGCTTACTCTCCGCTACATTCGCGCCGTTCACGAGGCCAAATAGGGCTGCTCACCAGCAATCCGGGCACATCAGAGAGCCCGAAGGCAGGAGACCGCACCGCAGATGACGGAACGACCCGCGCAGCGCACTCCCAACCGACAGCTCGCCGCGCTCATCGCAGAAGCGGGATTCTCCAACGCAGGTCTGGCCCGTCGTGTGGACCAGCTCGGCCTCGAACATGGGCTTGATCTGAGATATGACAAGACATCGGTGACCCGCTGGCTGCGCGGACAGCAGCCGCGCGGCACCACCCCCGCGCTCATCGCCGAGGTGTTCACCCGGCGCCTCGGGCGGCGCCTCACCGCCCAGGACCTCGGGCTCGACGCCTGTGCGCCCGTCTACGCCGGGCTGGAGTTCGCGGCCACCCCGGAGGAGGCCGTCGACATCGTCAGCGGGCTCTGGCGCAAGGACTCCGGCAGTCACGCCGAGCTGCGCAAGATCGCCTTCACCCCGGCGGGGCTCGTCGTCCCCAGTCGGGACTGGCTGATCGGGCGGCCCGACGACCGGGTGGGGCGAGGAGAGCAGCCCGGCGCCGTCCGGGTGCCCGTGCAGGGGCGCCCCGGCGTACCCCGGCAGCGCGGGCAGGCCGAGCGCGGCCCCGGGCAGAAGGTCACCGGAGGTGACATCGCCGCCCTCCGCTCGGTCGGCGAGCTGTTCCGGACCCTCGACGACGCCTACGGGGGCGGCCACGCCCGACAGGCCCTCGTCCGCTACCTCGAACACGAGACCGAACCGATGCTGCGCGGCACGTACGGCGAGCAGACGGGCCGCCGCCTGTTCGCGGCGACCTCCGACCTCACCCGGCTCGCGGGCTGGACGTCGTACGACATCGCCGCGCACGGGCTCGCCCAGCGCTACTTCGTCCAGGCGCTGCGGCTCGCGCAGGCGGCGGGGGACCGGGCGTACGGCTCGTACGTGCTGGCCACCATGAGCCGGCAGGCCGTCTACCTCGGGCACGGGCGGGAGGCCGTGCAGCTCGCGCGAGTGGCCCAGCAGGGTGTCGGGACGACCGCGCCGCCCGTCGTGCAGTCGCTGCTGCACGCGTGCGAGGCGCGTGCTCATGGGGTGCTGGGCGAGGTCCGGGCCTGCACCGCCTCCCTCGTCCGGGCCGAACGGGCGCTCGAAGCCGCCCGGCCCGGCGACGAAGTCCCGCACTGGGCGCGGTTCTTCGACGAGGCACAGCTCGCCGACGAGTTCGGGCACTGCCACCGCGATCTCCAGCAGTTCCGCGCCGCCGC
The DNA here is from genome assembly GCF_044333925.1 of Streptomyces sp. NPDC020898. Taxonomy (NCBI): domain Bacteria; kingdom Bacillati; phylum Actinomycetota; class Actinomycetes; order Kitasatosporales; family Streptomycetaceae; genus Streptomyces; species Streptomyces sp. NPDC020898. The sequence goes on along the minus strand of NZ_JBIRRV010000001.1, from coordinate 399,437 downwards.
CCAGCACGCGGAGCGCTCGCTCCAGCTGCGCGCCCCCGCCTTCGCCCGCAGCCGCCTCTTCTGCCGCGTCGTGCTCGCCTCGGCCCGGCTGGGCCTCGGCGAGCTCGACCAGGCCTGCCAGCTGGGCGCCGAGGCGGCCGGGGCGGCCTCGGAGATGCGCTCGGTGCGGGCGATCGAGTACGTACGGGACTTCGAGCGGCGCCTTGAGCCCTACAAGGACGCGGCACCGGTCAGGGGGTACCGCGACAAGGTCGCTGCGCTCGGCTGAGCGGTGCGGGAGGTGCCGCATGGTGTTGTCGGTCTGGTGCGGCGCCGCTGGGGCTGGTCGCGCAGTTCCCCGCGCCCCTTTGGGGCGCGGCGGAGCCGCACATAGAGACAGCCCCGCGCCCCTGTGGGGCGCGGGGCTTCGCTCACGCCGCCTCGGCAGTCGCCGTCGCTGTCGTAGTCGTCGGTAACGGATCCGCCGCGTGCAGCGGGCCCGCGCCCAGGTCCGTCAGGATCGCGGCCGCGGCCCGGTGCCCGGAGTGCAGGGCGCCCTGGACGGTGCTGGTGTCGCGGTGGTCGCCGCAGACGTACAGGCCCGCCAGCAGCCGTACCGGACGGCGCAGGTCGTGCGGTGGGCGCATCGTGGGCACCGCCTCGGCGGTGTGGTGCACGGCGAGCGTCTCCCAGCGGGTCGTCGACGTCCCGTAGAGGCGGGCCAGATGGGTCCGTACGGTCGTGTCCACGTTTTCCGGCGGGGCGCCCAGCACCGTCGAGGAGATCAGCGGGCGGCCGGCGGGGGAGCGGGACGGGTCCACGCGGCTGACCACCGCGGTGTGCGCGACCGGGCCCCGGCGGTCCGCGTCCAGGAGCAGGAACGCGCCGGTGGCGGGCGCCTCGTCGGCCGTGTGGTGGACGACGGTCACCGGATGGAATCCGGGCACCCGCAGGCCCGGCAGCAGAGCGGCGGCGGCACGGGCGTCGGTCGCCACCAGGACGGCCCGGCAACGCAGTTCGCCGTGGTCGGCGGTGGTCACGAGATTCGTGGAGATCGACGTGACCCGGACCCCGGTGTGCACCGTGCCCGGCGGCAGCGCCCGTGCGAGCAGCTCCGGCAGGGTGTCCGCGCCGCCCTCCGGCACGCACAGCCGGCCGCTCGCGAAGGACCGCAGCGCGAGGTCCGCGCACCGGCTCGACGTGGTCAGCTCGGGGTCGCAGAGGAGCGCGGCGAGCAACGGGCGCAGGAAGCCCTCGATCGTACGGGCGGGCAGGCCGCGGTTGGCCAGGGCGCGGGCGGCGGGCAACTCGGGGCGGGCCAGCAGCCGTTCGACGGGAACACCGGCGAGCCGGGTGAGCGCGGCGCCGAGCCGGGCCTGGTCGACCGCGCCGCCGAACGCTCCGCCGACGGTCCCGCCGAGAGGTGCGCCGGTGCGCGCCAGCGCCGACGTGACCGTCCTGGGCGTCCTGGACGTCCTGGTCTGCCTGGGGGCGCTTGCCAGGGCGCGCACCGCGCCGAGTGCGCCCCGTGCGCCCCCTCCACCCAGCGGTGCGCCCGCGCGATACCGCCGTCCGTCACTGTGCACCAGGACACCCGGCGCGAACGGCCGCAGGACGAGCGCGTCGAGGCCCGGGGTCAGCCGCAGTTCGGGGTACGACGTGGACAGGAGCTGCCCGATCCGGTCGAGCCGGAAGCCGTCGACCTTGTCGGTCGCCATCCGGCCGCCGACGTAAGGGGCGGCCTCCAGGACCGCGGTCGTTACTCCTGCGCTGGTCAGCCGATGGGCCGCCGAGAGTCCGGCGACCCCGGCCCCCACAATGACGACGTCCGCCTGGTACGCGGGCTCAAGCACGTGCCCTCCCTCGATCGCGGTGACGCGGCCGGCCGGGGCGCCCTGCCTCGGTCGACCCATGCCCCAACAGGCTTATGGAATAAGCGAGTTCGGATCGTTCGGGTCGTTCAGGTCGTTCGGATCGAGGGTAGGGCGGTCCGCCGCCGACGGAAGTCGCGCATGAACAGGGCACGGTCGCACACCGGTCGCATACGGTCGCACCCGGTCACACGGGATGCGGACCTCGGGCGCGGACAGGGCGCGGGCCGGGGCGCGACGGTGCGGCTATGCCTGCGCCGCGCGGATCGCGTCGTCGATCTCCGGGAACGCGAAGGTGAACCCGGACTCCAACAGCCGCTTGGGCAGCACCCGCTGGCTGCCGAGCACATCCCCGGACATCTCGCCCAGCACCAGCCTCAGCACGGGCGCGGGCACCGTGAAGAGCGTCGGCCGGTGCAGCACGCGCCCCATCGCCGCCGTGATCTCGCGGTTGGTGAGCGGCTGCGGTGCCGTCAGGTTGAACGGCCCGGACAGCCCCTCGGTGTCCATGAGATGCCGGATCGCCGCCACCTCGTCGTGCAGGGCGACGAACGACCAGTACTGACTGCCGTCGCCCATCCGTCCGCCCAGGCCCGCCTTGAACAGCGGGAACAGCTTTCCCCAGGCCCCGCCCCCACGCGCCACCACCAGCCCGGTCCGCGCGAAGACCGTCCGTACGCCCGCTTCCTGGGCCGCGCGGGTGGCCCCCTCCCACTCCACGCACAGCGACGGCAGGAAGCCCTCCCCCGGAGGGGCGTCCTCGTCCACGGCCCGCTCGCCGGTCTCCCCGTAGTAACCCATCGCGCTGCCGTTCACGAAGACCCGCGGCGGCTCGTCCATCGAGGCGACGGCCTCGGCGAGCGTCGTCGTGCCCAGGACGCGGCTGTCGCGGATCGTCCGCTTGTACGCGTCCGTCCAGCGCCGGTCGCCGACACCCGCCCCGGCCAGGTTCACCACGGCGGTGCAGCCCACGAGCCCGGCCGCGTCGATCGTCCGCCGCGCGGGGTCCCACTGGACCTCGTCCTTCGCCCGGGGCGCACGCCGTACCAGGCGGCGCACTTCATGTCCGTCGGTGGTCAGCGACCGCACCAAGGCCCTGCCGATGAGACCGGACGCACCGGTCACCGCGATTCGAGAGCGTTCCATGCCCCCATCCTGCGCCTCCGTCCCCGGGGCCGTTGTCGTACCCCCGCCCTAGAGTGGTCCCATGCCGCCCGAGCCTCATCAACCGCCCCAGCCGTACGCCGCGTACGCGAGTGACAAGCCGCGTGACGAGCCGTTCGTGCGCCTCGCCCTGCCCGACGACGAAGAGGTCCTCGGCCGGCTGGAGCGCGCCACCTGGTCCACCCTGCACGCCGTCACACCCCGGGCCAGACAGCCGTACACGCCGTTCTTCCACGAGAGCTCCGATGCGCGCGACCATCTGGTCGCCGTGGCCGGTGACGGCCGGGTCGTGGGCTTCGTCCGGCTGGCCCGGCCCTCTCCGCTCGCGTCGAACGCGCACGTCCGGCAGATCCAGGGGCTCGCCGTCGCCGACGAGGCGCGGGGCATGGGCGTCGGGCGGCTGCTGGTCCGGGCCGCCGTGGCCGAGGCCCGCCGCCGGGGCGCCCTGCGCCTCTCGCTGCGCGTCCTCGGACACAACTCCCCGGCCCGCAAGCTGTACGAGTCGGAGGGCTTCGTCGTCGAGGGCGTACAGCCACGGGAGTTCCTGCTGGACGGGGAGTTCGTGGACGACGTCCTCATGGGCCGGCCGCTGTGACCACGGGGACATGAGCCAGGACAGGGCTACGACGTGACCAGGTCGCCCGTGTCCACCGCCGCCGTCGAGGTCGCCGCGCGTCGGGCGTCGTCGGCGACCTCGTCGGCCGTCAGGACGTAGCCCGTCTCGTCGTCGGACGTCGAGCGGGCGAAGACCACGCCGTACACCCTGCCGTCGGTGGTGAGGAGCGGGCCGCCGGAGTTGCCGGGGCGGACGGTCGAGCGGATCGAGTAGATCTCGCGGGTCACCGTGTCGCTGTTGTAGATGTTCTGGCCCCTCGCCCGCACCTTGTCGGCGACCGTGGCGGCCTGGAGGTTCAGATCGCCGTCCTGCGGATAGCCCGCGACCACCGCCGAGTCGCCCCGCTCCGCGCTGTCGTCGAAGCGCAGGACGGGCGCGCGCAGATCCGGGACGTACAGCACGGCCACGTCCTTCTCGGGGTCGAAGAGCACCACCCGCGCCTCGTGCGCCGTCCCGACACCGCCCACCCGGACGGTCGGCTCGTCGATGCCCGCCACCACATGGGCGTTGGTCATCACATGCCGGGGCGCGTACACGAAACCGCTGCCCTCGCGGCCCTGGTTGCCCGCGACGCCCTCGACCTTGACCGTGCTCATCTTGGCCGCGTTCGTCGCGCTCGCCGTGACACTGTCCCCGGTGGGTTTGGCGACGCTGGTCGCCGGTTCGTTCTCGAAGGGGTTGAAGACCTGCGGGAAGCCCGCCTGGGTGAGCGCGGACGTGGCCCGCGAGAACCAGGTCGGCGTGGTCTCCGGCATCGCGTTCTGCACCGCGCCCAGCAGTGCCGAGTCCCGGATCGCCGTCGTGACCAGCGGCGAGGAGGAGGCGCCCAGGACGCTCGCGGCCACCCAGGACACGATCAGCACGGCGACCGTGTTGGCCACGGCCCCGCCGACCCCGTCGGCCACTCTGAGCGGCCCCCGGTCCAGCTCGCGCCGCAGTTTCAGCGCCAGCCTGCCCATCAGTTCATGGCCCACCACGGCCGGCACCAGCACCGTGAGCACCGCGGTCACCGTCGCCGCGGGCGTCCCCGGCGTCACCAGTTCCATGATCCACGGCAGCACCCACACGCCGATGGCGGCACCGCCCACGAACCCGGCCAGGGAGACGCAGCCCGCCACCAGGCCGCGCCGGTAACCGGACGCCGCGTAGCCGAGCATCACCAGCAACAGCAGGATGTCGAGCAGGTCCACTCCGGCCGCCTTTCTCCTGGACCCCTGGGCCCCCTGTACATGCGGTTTACATGCGGTAGTACGCGCGGGACGGGCCCGTTGATCAGCCGCCGATCAGTCATGGGCCCGTGATGCGCGCACATCCGGTGCCCGGAGCCCGTAAAACGTCCCGGACCGGGATGTTGGTTCCACCAAGTGGCACAGCACACATCGCGGGCGGAACCGAACCGCCCCACAGTGGGCCCATGGGTGACTCGCGTGTCTTCCGTGTGCCGCTGCGGGCACGCACGCCCCGCGGGGCGCGAAAAAGGCGCGCGGTACGAATACCGGGCGCCGCCCGCGCGGTGCTCGCCTGCCTCCCCGGAATCGCCGCCGCCCTCGGCCTGGTCCTGTGCGCGGCCGGCGTCGACCGGACGACCGCGCGCGAGGCACATCCCGTCGCGGCCCGCCCCTCCGTCGCGCACCCCGCCGCCAAGCCCCGCATCGTGCCCCGCAGCGCCTGGATCGCGGACGCCGGCCGCAGCCAGCCCCCGCCGCGCTACGACGACCGCGTCGTCGCCGTGTTCATCCACCACACCGACTCGCCCAACGGCTACGACTGCGCCGACGCGCCGCGCATCATCCGCTACCTGTACGCGGGCCAGACCGGCTCCCGCGACTGGGACGACATCGGCTACAACTTCGTCGTCGACCGCTGCGGCACCGTCTACGAAGGCCGCGCGGGCGGCGTCGACCGCCCCGTCACCGGCGCCCACACCCAGGGCTTCAACCACCGCACCGCCGGCATCGCCGCCCTCGGCACCTTCACCGCGGGCGTGCCCGTGCCGCAGGCCATGACCGACGCGATCGCCGCTCTCGCCGCCTGGAAGCTCGGCCTCTCGGGAACCGACCCGCGCGCCGGCGTACGCCTGGTCTCCAGCAACTCCCTCAGCCGGTGGGCGTCCGGCACCACCGTCACCCTGCCCGCCCTCGCAGGCCACGACGACGGCTACATGACGAGCTGCCCCGGCGCCGCCCTCGCCGCCCGCCTCCCGGCGATCAGACAGACCGCGGCCCGCCTCCAGGGCCGCCGCTGAGCCGCTCACAGGTACACCACAGCGCACTCAGGGAAACACCCCAACTCCCCGCCCTACCTTCGTCGTACGCACTCGTCGTACGCACTGACTGGAGGTGGGGATCATGAGCAGCAGCAGTCACAAGAGGTCTTCCGGCGGCTGGACCGGGGGCGCACGGGGTCCGTGGACCGTGCTGTGCGCGGTGGTGACGGTCGTCCTGGGCCCGGCGGCGGTCACCGCGTCCGCCCTCGACCAGGCCAACGCGGCACCCATGCACCACGCGGTACGGGCCGACCACACGCAGCAGGCGTACATCCCGTCGGACCTCACCCGGCGCCGCGCGGCGGCCTGAGAGGCGGGCGCTCAGCCGCCCTTGAAACGCTGCCACAGCTTGGGATACCGGTCCGCGAGCGCCCCTTCGTCCTCCAGGGCGAGCGGGGTGCCCTCCGGCTCCGGAGGCGCCGGCGGGATGCCGAGGTCGGGCGCGGTCGTGCCGGTGAGCTGCTCGTACGCCTCGTCGGACGCGTAGCCCAGCTCCTCGCCGTCGCCGTCGATCTCCGCGTCGAAGTCGTCCAGGAGGTCGGCGAGCGAGTCCGGATCGCCGTGCAGGGCGCCCTCGAAGACCTCGCGGCCCTGGCCGATCAGCCAGCACCGGAAGAAGTCGAAGGCGTCGTCGTTCGCCCCGTCGAGCAGCACCCAGGCGGCGCCCCACAGATCCCATCGGTAGGCGCGGTTGTAGCGGGACTCGAAGTGCCGGGCGAAGTCGAGAACCGAGTCCGGGTCGCGCTGAAGCAGCCGCTCGACCAGCAGATCGGCCTGGTCCTCGGGGTCACCCTCGGCGGCCTCACGGGTCGCGTCCACCAGCTCCCAGAACTCCGTCTCGTCCATCACGGCTCAAGCATCGTGCCTGGAGGGGAGGGGCGCACGTGGAGCGACGCGGAATGTGATGGGGCGTACAGCGCCCCCAGGCGCGTCGCGTCCCGCGCGAACCGGGCCCGCAGCTCAGCCGGTGCCAGCACCTCGACCTCCGGCCCGAGCGCCGTCAGCTGACTGTGGGCCACCTCCGTCGACTCCACGCCCAGCGTCACGGTGACCCGGCCCCGCTCGTCCGGGTCACCGCCGGCCGACAGCGCGTCCCGCGCGGACACGGGATCGACGGCGTACGGAAGTCTGCGCGCCCCTTCCGCCGAGAGCCGTACGACGATCTCGGCGCGCAGGATCGACCGCGCGAACTGCTCGGCCCGCTCCTCCCAGAACCCCGGCAGGTCGAAGCCGTCGTCGCGGGTGAAGCGTTCGCGCTTCGCGGAGACCTGGACGGAGGTGAACCGGTCGACGCGGTACACCCGGAAGGGCCCGGGGGCGGCGGGTTCCGGCACCCGGGCGCACAGATACCAGAGGCCCGCCTTGAGGACGAGCCCGTACGGCTCCAGCACGCGCTCCACGTCGTCGGTGTCCCCGGATCCGCGCCGGTACCGGACCAGGACGGGCCGGTCGTCCCACACCGCGTCCGCGACGGCGGGCAGCAGCTCGGGGGTCGGGGGCTCGCTGAACCAGGCGGGTGCGTCCAGATGGAACCGCTGGGCAGCGGTTCGGGAGGCGTCGCGGAGGGAGGGGAGGAGGGCGGCGGACACCTTGAGGCGGGCCGCTGAGGCCGCGTCCTGGAGCCCCATCTCGCGCAGGGCGCCCGGCACGCCGCTCAGGAACAAGGCCTCGGCCTCGCCGCGGGCCAGTCCGGTGAGCCGGGTGCGGTAGCCGCCGATCAGCCGGTATCCGCCGGCTCGCCCGCGGTCGGCGTACACCGGCACGCCCGCCTCGGACAGGGCCTGCGCGTCCCGGGTGACGGTGCGCTCGGAGACCTCCAGCTCCCGGGCCAGTTCGGCGGCGGTCATGGAGGGCCGGGACTGGAGCAGCAGCACCATTTTGATGAGGCGGGCAGCACGCATGGGTTCATGATGCAGGGCGCCGCGGGCGGGGGCGTCGGGTTTTCGCCCCCGCCGCCCCTACCCGTCCCATCCCTGGGGGCTGCGCCCCCAGACCCCCCTTACGGCCCTGAACGGGCCTCGTCCTCAAACGCCGGACGGGCTGAAATGACACCGAGACGGGTGGGTGGGCAGAACGCGCCCCCTACAACCCGTACCGCTCCCGTGCCTCCTTGACCGCCGTGGCCTTTACCTCGCCGCGTCGCGCCAGCTGGGCCAACGCCGCGACGACGATCGACTGCGCGTCGACGCCGAAGTGACGGCGCGCCGCGGCACGGGTGTCCGACAGGCCGAATCCGTCGGCGCCCAGTGACGAGTAGTCCTGCTCGACCCACTGCGCGATCTGGTCGGGCACCTGGCGCATGTAGTCGGACACCGCCAGGACAGGGCCCTCGGCCCCCTGGAGCGCCTGGCGGACGTACGGCACCCGCTCCTCGCCCCGCAGCAGTGCCGCGTCCGCTTCCAGCGCGTCCCGTCGCAGCTCGGTCCAGGACGTCGCGGACCACACGTCCGCCGCCACGCCCCACTCCTCGGCGAGCAGCTGCTGTGCCTCCAGGGCCCAGTGGATGGCCGTACCGGAGCCGAGCAGCTGGATGCGCGGGGCGTTGGCGGCAGGTGAGAGTCCTGCCGACTCCGCCGTGTTGAAGCGGTACAGGCCCTTGACGATGCCGTCGTCGAGACCCGGGGCCGCCGGCTTCGCGGGCTGCGGGATCGGCTCGTTGTAGACCGTCAGGTAGTAGAAGACGTTCTGGTCCTCGCCGGGCGCCGCCTCGCCGTACATCCGGCGCAGACCGTCCTTGACGATCACCGCCACCTCGTACGCGAAGGCCGGGTCGTACGACAGCGCGGCCGGGTTCGTCGCGGCGATCACCGGGGAGTGGCCGTCCGCGTGCTGGAGGCCCTCGCCGGTCAGCGTCGTACGGCCGGCCGTCGCGCCAATGAGGAAGCCGCGGCCGAGCTGGTCGCCGAGCTGCCACATCTGGTCGGCCGTGCGCTGCCAGCCGAACATCGAGTAGAAGATGTAGAAGGGGATCATCTGCTCGCCGTGCGTCGAGTACGACGTCGACGCGGCGATGAAGTCCGCCATGGAACCGGCCTCGGTGATCCCCTCGTTGAGGATCTGGCCGTCCTTGGCCTCCTTGTAGTACATCAGCTGGTCGCGGTCGACCGGCTCGTACGTCTGGCCCTTGGGGGAGTAGATCCCCAGGGACGGGAACAGCGACTCCATGCCGAAGGTACGCGCCTCGTCCGGCACGATCGGTACCCAGCGCTTGCCCGTCTCCTTGTCGCGGACCAGGTCCTTGACCAGGCGCACGAACGCCATCGTCGTGGCGATGTTCTGTGAGCCGGAGCCCTTGTCGAACGACGTGAACGTCTTGTCCGCCGGAGCGGGGAGAGGGGCGAGCGCGTGCGTACGGCGGGCCGGGGCCGGGCCGCCGAGGGCCGCGCGGCGCTCCTGGAGGTAACGGACCTCCGGGGAGTCGGTGCCCGGGTGGCCGTACGGCACCACGCCGTCCACGAACTGGGCGTCGGAGATGGGGAGTTCGAGCAGATCACGCATCTGCTTGAACTCGTCCACCGACAGCTTCTTCATCTGGTGGTTGGCGTTCTTCGACGCGAAGCCCTCGCCCAGGGTGAATCCCTTGACCGTCTGGGCCAGGATGACCGTCGGCCCGCCCTCGTGCTCGACCGCCGCCTTGTAGGCCGCGTACACCTTGCGCGACTCGTGGCCACCGCGCGAGAGGTGGAAGCACTCAAGGATCTTGTCGTCGCTCAGCAGCTTCGCCATCTCGGCGAGCGCCGGGTCCTTGCCGAAGAAGTCGGCACGGATGTAGGCGGCGTCGCGGGTCTGGTACGTCTGCACCTGGGCGTCCGGTACCTCGCGCAGGCGGCGGACGAGCGCGCCCGTGGTGTCGAGCTGGAACAGCTCGTCCCACGCCGTGCCCCACAGGGTCTTGATGACGTTCCAGCCGGCGCCGCGGAACTGGGCCTCCAGCTCCTGCACGATCTTGAAGTTCGCGCGGACCGGGCCGTCGAGGCGCTGGAGGTTGCAGTTGATGACGAAGGTCAGGTTGTCCAGACCCTCGCGTGCCGCCAGCGCCAGTGCCGCCGTCGACTCGGGCTCGTCCATCTCGCCGTCACCGAGGAACGCCCACACGTGGGACGCCGAGACGTCCTTGATGTTGCGGTTGGTGAGGTAGCGGTTGAAGCGTGCCTGGTAGATCGCCGACAGCGGGCCGAGGCCCATCGACACCGTCGGGAACTCCCACAGCCAGGGCAGGCGGCGGGGGTGCGGGTACGACGGCAGACCCTTGCCGCCGGACTCCTGACGGAAGTGGTCGAGGTGGTCCTCGGTCAGCCGGCCGTCGAGGAAGGCGCGGGCGTAGATGCCGGGGGAGGCGTGGCCCTGGATGTAGAGCTGGTCACCGGAGCCGGGGGACTCCTGGGATTCCTTGCCCTTGAAGAAGTGGTTGAAGCCGGTCTCGTAGAGCCAGGCCGCGGAAGCGAAGGTGGCGATGTGGCCGCCCACGCCGTGTTTGCTGCCCCGGCTCACCATCGCCGCCGCGTTCCAGCGGTTCCAGGCGGTGATCCGGTGTTCCAACACCTCGTCGCCGTCCACCGCGGGCTGCGCGGCGGTCGGGATGGTGTTGACGTAGTCCGTCTCCAGGAGCTTGGGCAGCGCGATGCCGTTGCCCTCGGCGCGCTCCAGTGTGCGGCGCATCAGATACGCGGCACGGTGCGGCCCGGCCGCCTTGGTGACCGCGTCCAGCGAGGCCTGCCATTCGGCGGTCTCTTCGGGGTCGCGGTCGGGAAGCTGGTCGAGCTCGCTCGGCTGGATGGCCTTGGGGTCGGTCATGTCGCCGCCTTCCTCAGTCGAAGGGGGTTCCCTCGTCGGTAAGGGTTCGGGGGTGCCCTTGGTCTTTGGCAGGACAGGGCTGAGAGCTCTGGTGGGAGCCCGTCGGCGACTGTAACCCGCTGATCGATGATCGATCAAAGGGTTGAGGGGCAAAACCTCTTGATCACGAGAAAGTAGGCACGGGGTGCCGTTCGGGTGGGCACCGGGTGCCGCGCTTTTCGTCGTTTCCGCAGGTGAGCGGCTGCGGGCTCGGTTGTGTCAGGGGCGCGGCGCGCAGCCCAGCACATGGGCCTTCACCAGCTCGGCGATCCGTGGATCCCGGCGGCGGAACGCGGCCACCAGCTCCTCGTGCTCCTCCGCGTACGACTGCTGGACCGTCCCCAGCCAGCGGATCGACAGGGCCGTGAACACCTCGATGCCCAGCCCTTCCCAGGTGTGCAGCAGCACCGAGTTCCCGGCCGCCCGCACCATCTCGCGGTGGAACCCCACCGTGTGCCTGACCTGGCCCGTTCCGTCCGACTCGCGGTCCGCCTCGTACAGGGCGGCCACATGCGGTTCGAGGGCCGAGCAGTCGTCCGCCAGCTTCTCCGCCGCCAGTTCCGCCGCGATCGCCTCCAGGCCGGCCCGGACGGGGTAGCTCTCCTCGAGATCGGCCGCGGTCAGATTCCGTACGCGTACGCCCTTGTTGGGGGCCGACTCGATCAGCCGCAGCGACTCCAGCTCGCGCAGCGCCTCCCGGACGGGGGTCTGGCTGACCTCCAGCTCGGTCGCGATCCGTCGCTCGACGATCCGCTCGCCCGGCTTCCAGCGCCCGCTGACGATCCCCTCCACGATGTGCTCGCGGATCTGCTCGCGCAGCGAGTGGACGACGGGCGCGGTCATTGGGACTCCTTAGGGAGGGGCCGCCCATCGGCCCCCGGGCGTTTGACGTTTAGACAATAAGGCCGCCGCTCCGTGCACGAGGGGCGCACGGAGGCGCTTTGACGCAGGTGAGACGAGCCTTACACGCTCCCAGTGAAGTGTCTTCTGTACAGACAAGGAACCTTCGGGACCCTGATCCGTGTCGCGGTCGGCAGTGGGGTTCCCGTGCAGGGGCGCCTCCTGGCACATCGGGGGACGGCATGAACGGTGGTGGGGTACGGCCGAGGCTGACCGGCTGGATGGTCGCTACGGCGGTGGCCGCGGCCCTCGTGGGCGTGACCGGCTGTCAGCAGGCGGCCACGAAGACGGACGCGAGGCCGGACGCGAAGGGGGACCCGTCTCCCGGCGTGACCGAGGAACTCCAGGGCATGTCGGCGGCCGGGCCCCGGCGATCCGGCGGCGCCTGCGTCTTCGTGAAGCCCGACGGCGCGCAGAAGTTCGGGCACGTCGGCTGGGGCTTCCGGATCACGGGCACCGAGCGCTGGGTGTACGGCGCGATCGAGAACCCGTCGGGCAGGCTCTACACCCCGCCCGGCGGCGACATCGGGGCCTGGCACACCGAGGGCTCGTACAAGAAGATGCTCAGCGAGATGTCACGGGACGCCCTCCCCCACGCTCGAACAACCTCGCGCGGGGGGACCCCCATCCCCGGCGAGTCCGAGCACCCGTACAGCCGTTACCGCTGCACCAACTCGTCGCGGAGCGATGTGCCCGCCGCCCGGGACATGATCCGCGTCGTCGAAGAGCGCGGCTTCCTGGTCGGCGTCGACCCGAAGACCGGCAAGCTCACGTCCTGGGACTGCCTGGACGCCACGTACGACGTCCTGAAGGCCTACCGGACCCGGCATCTGCCGAAGGCGGCCGAGCTGTCCGTCCCGAACGTGTGGGTGGAGTCCCTGGTCGGCTGGACGGACGACGAACTCACGCCGCACTGAGCGGGTACGACGGTGCCCCGCCCGGAGAGCTCCGGACGGGGCACCGTCGTACGTACGACTACGGGAGGGTTCAGAGGCCGAGCTCGACCTCGAACTCGCCCGCCTCCAGGATCGCCTTGACGGCCGTCAGGTAACGGGCCGCGTCGGCGCCGTCGACCAGACGGTGGTCGTAGGACAGGGTCAGGTACGTCATGTCGCGTACGCCGATGACCGTGCCCTCCTCCGTCTCGATGACCGCGGGGCGCTTGACCGTCGCACCGATGCCCAGGATCGCGACCTGGTTCGGCGGCACGATGATCGTGTCGAAGAGCGCACCGCGCGAGCCGGTGTTGGAGATGGTGAAGGTCGCACCGGACAGCTCGTCCGGGGTGATCTTGTTGGCCCTGACCTTGCCCGCGAGCTCGGCCGTGGCCTTGGCGATACCGGCGATGTTGAGGTCACCGGCGTGCTTGATGACCGGGGTCATCAGGCCCTTCTCCGAGTCCACCGCGATACCGATGTTCTCGGTGTCGAAGTAGGTGATCGTGCCCTCGTCCACGTTGATCCGGGCGTTGACCGGCGCGTGCGCCTTCAGCGCCTGGGCCGCCGCCTTCACGAAGAACGGCATCGGGGAGAGCTTGACGCCCTCGCGGGCCGCGAAGGAGTCCTTCGCCTTGCCGCGCAGACGCATCAGCCGGGTGACGTCGACCTCGACGACCGAGGACAGCTGGGCCTGCTCGTGCAGGGCCTTCACCATGTTGTCGCCGATGACCTTGCGGATGCGAGGCATCTTGATGGTCTGACCGCGGAGGGGAGAGGCCTCCAGGGTCGGCGCCTTCTTGGCGGCCGGGGCAGCGGCAGCGGCCGGAGCCGGAGCAGCGGCGGCGGCCTTCGCGGCCTCGGCGGCGGCGAGGACGTCCTGCTTGCGGATACGACCGCCGACGCCGGTGCCCTTGACGGCGCCCAGGTCGACGCCGTTCTCGGCGGCGAGCTTGCGCACCAGCGGGGTCACGTACGCACCCTCGTCGGTGGCCTGCGCGGCGACGGGAGCCGGAGCCGGAGTGACCGGGGCAGGGGCGGGCGCCGGGGGAGCGACCGGAGCCGTGGCCTGGACCGGCGCCGGCGCGGGGGCCGGAGCGGCGGGAGCCACGGGGGCCGGGGGCGCGACGGGCGCGGCCGGAGCGGGTGCCGGGGCAGCGGCGGCGGGCGCCGGAGCCGGAGCGGCCGGAGCCGGGGCAGCCGCCGGAGCGGCACCCGGGGCGCCGATCACGGCCAGCTTGGCGCCGACCTCGGCGGTCTCGTCCTCGCCGACCGTGATCTCCAGGAGCACACCGGAGATGGGCGCCGGGATCTCGGTGTCGACCTTGTCGGTGGACACCTCCAGCAGCGGCTCGTCGGCCTCGACGCTGTCGCCGACCGACTTCAGCCAGCGGGTGACGGTGCCCTCGGTGACGCTCTCACCGAGCGCGGGGAGGGTGACGTCCGTGCCGGTGGCAGCTCCTGCGGGAGCGGCGGCCGGAGCCGCAGCGGGGGCAGGGGCCGGTGCGGCCGGAGCCTCGGCCACGGGGGCCGGGGCAGCGGCCGGAGCCGGGGTGGGCTCAGCGGCGGGGGCCGGGGCGGCAGCGGGGGCGCCGCTGCCGTCGTCGATGAGGGCCAGCTCGGCGCCGACCTCAACGGTCTCGTCCTCGGCGACCTTGATGGACGCGAGGATGCCGGCGACGGGCGAGGGGATCTCGGTGTCGACCTTGTCGGTCGACACCTCCAGCAGCGGCTCGTCGGCCTCGACGCGCTCGCCCTCGGCCTTCAGCCAGCGGGTGACAGTGCCCTCGGTGACGCTCTCACCGAGCGCCGGAAGGGTTACGGAAACCGCCATGGTTTCGGTTGCTCCTTACGAATTGCGGAAGTCTGTGTCGTCGTCCGTCGACCGAGGGTCAGTCGTGGGAGTGCAGCGGCTTGCCGGCCAGGGCCAGGTGGGCCTCGCCGAGCGCCTCGCTCTGCGTCGGGTGCGCGTGGATGAGCTGCGCGACCTCGGCGGGCAGCGCCTCCCAGTTGTAGATCAGCTGGGCTTCGCCGACCTGCTCGCCCATACGGTCGCCGACCATGTGGACGCCGACCACGGCACCGTCCTTGACCTGGACGAGCTTGATCTCGCCCGCGGTCTTGAGGATCTTGCTCTTGCCGTTGCCCGCGAGGTTGTACTTCAGAGCGACGACCTTGTCCGCACCGTAGATCTCCTTGGCCTTGGCCTCGGTGATGCCCACGGAGGCGACCTCGGGGTGGCAGTACGTCACCCGGGGCACGCCGTCGTAGTCGATCGGGACGGTCTTGAGACCGGCCAGACGCTCCGCGACCAGGATGCCCTCGGCGAAGCCGACGTGCGCGAGCTGGAGCGTCGGGACCAGGTCACCGACGGCCGAGATGGTCGGCACGTTCGTCCGCATGTACTCGTCGACCAGGACGTAGCCGCGGTCCATCGCGACGCCCTGCTCCTCGTAGCCGAGGCCGGCCGAGACCGGGCCGCGGCCGACGGCGACGAGCAGCAACTCGGCCTCGAACTCCTTGCCGTCGGCAAGGGTGACCTTGACACCGTTCGCGGTGTACTCGGCCTTCGAGAAGAAGGTGCCCAGGTTGAACTTGATGCCGCGCTTGCGGAACGCGCGCTCAAGAAGCTTGGAGGAGTTCTCGTCCTCAAGGGGGGCCAGGTGCTTGAGGCCCTCGATGATCGTGATGTCCGAACCGAAGGACTTCCACGCGGACGCGAACTCGACGCCGATGACCCCGCCGCCGAGGACGATGGCCGACTCGGGCACCCGGTCCAGGACGAGGGCGTGGTCGGAGGAGATGATCCGGTTGCCGTCGATCTCCAGGCCCGGCAGCGACTTCGGCACGGAGCCGGTCGCCAGCAGGACGTGGCGGCCTTGGATGCGCTGGCCGTTCACATCGACGGAGGTGGGGGAGGAGAGCCGTCCCTCACCCTCGATGTAGTGGACCTTGCGGGAGGCGACGAGGCCCTGGAGTCCCTTGTACAGACCCGAGATGACCTCGTCCTTGTACTTGTGGACCGCGGGGACGTCGATGCCCTCGAAGGTGGCCTTCACACCGAACTGCTCGCTCTCGCGGGCCTGGTCGGCGATCTCGCCCGCGTGGAGCAGGGCCTTGGTGGGGATGCAGCCCCGGTGCAGGCAGGTACCGCCGACCTTGTCCTTCTCGATCAGGGCGACGTCAAGCCCCAGCTGGGCCCCGCGCAGCGCCGCGGCGTAACCGCCACTACCACCGCCGAGGATCACTAGGTCGAAAACGGTGCTGGCGTCGTTCGCCACGTCACGTCCTCCATGCATGTGCGCCGTACGCCGGTCGTCAGTGACCGGGCGGCGGCTGGTGTCCGGCCGCTCTTTCGTCGGCCCTGTGGTGGGGGCCCTATCCTGCCGAGGCCCATCTTCGCACTTGTCGGCCGTGGAAGAGACGCCGGGCCTGTGTGACAGACACCCCACCCTTGTCAGCGAGGGGCAAGGTGACCCACCTCAGGGGCGCGGGGAACTGCGCGACAAGCCACACACGACCCGCACCCGCCCATGCACATCAGGTATCGAGCTATGAGGCGCAACGGGACCCCGGACTACCCGCCCACGGGGTCCCGCCACAAAAACCCCTCAGCCCAGATCGCCCGCGGCAGTCAACTCAGCCAGCCGCACCAACGTACGAACCGCGGTCCCGGTCCCACCCTTGGGTGTGTACCCAAAAGGCCCACCCTCGTTGAACGCGGGCCCCGCGATGTCCAGGTGCGCCCAGGTGATCCCCTCACCCACGAACTCCCGAAGGAACAGACCCGCGACCAGCCCACCCCCGTACCGCTCACCCATGTTCGCGATGTCGGCGGTCGGAGACTCCATCCCCTTCTTCAGGTGGTCCGGCAGCGGCATCGGCCACGCCGGCTCCCCGACCTCCTCCGCCGCCTCGTGCACCGCGGAGCGGAACGCGTCGTCGTTCGCCATGATCCCGTACGTCCGGTTGCCCAGCGCCAGCATCATCGCGCCGGTCAGCGTCGCCACGTCGACGATCGCGTCCGGCTTCTCCGCCGAGGCGGCCCACAGGGCGTCGGCGAGGACGAGGCGGCCCTCGGCGTCGGTGTTGAGGACCTCGACGGTCTTGCCGCTGTACATGCGCAGCACGTCACCGGGGCGGGTGGCGGTGCCGGACGGCATGTTCTCGGCGAGCGCCAGCCAGCCGGTGACGTTGACCTCAAGGCCGAGCCGTGCGGCGGCGACGACCGCGGCGAAGACCGCCGCCGCGCCGCTCATGTCGCACTTCATCGTCTCGTTGTGCCCGGCGGGCTTGAGCGAGATGCCGCCCGAGTCGTAGGTGATGCCCTTGCCGACGAACGCGAGATGCTTGCTCGCCGCCTCGTGCGTGTACGTCAGCTTCACCAGGCGGGGCCCGGCGGCCGAGCCGATGCCGACACCGAGGATGCCGCCGTAGCCGCCCTCCTCCAGCGCCTTCTCGTCGAGCACCTGCACCTTGATGCCGTGCTCCTTGGCCGCGGCCTGTGCGACGGCGGCGAAGGCCTCCGGGTCCAGGTCGTTCGGCGGGGTGTTGATCAGGTCACGGGCGCGGTTCAGCTCCTCGGACACGGCGGTGGCACGGGCGACGGCCGCCTTGTACGCGGCGTCGCGCGGCTTGCCGCCGAGCAGGGCGACCTCGGCGAGCGGCGCCTTGCCGTTCTTCGCGTCCTTGCCGTTCCTGCCGCTCTCCTTGTACGCGTCGAAGGCGTACGCCCCGAGCAGCGCGCCCTCGCCGATCGCGCCGGCGTCGGCCGCGTCCTCGATCGGCAGGGCGAAGGCGGCCTTCTTGGCACCGGCGAGGGTGCGGGCGGCGACACCGGCGGCCCGGCGCAGCGACTCGGCCCCGAAGGTCTCGTCCTTGTCGGGCAGCGCGCCCAGGCCCACGGCCACGATGATCGGTGCCTTGAAGCCCGCCGGGGCGGGCAGCTTGGTCACCTCGCCCTCGGCACCGGAGGCGCCGAGGGACCCCAGGACGTCGGCGAGCTTGCCGTCGTACGCCTTGTCCACGGCCTCGGCGCCCGGTGCGACGACCGGGCCCTTGCCGCCCTTGGCGACACCGACGACGATCGCGTCGGCCCGGAGGCCGGGCGCCGCGGCGGTGCTGAGAGTAAGAGCAGTCACGGTGGTGAATTCTCGCTTCCGTCTGAAAAGTTCCTGTGGCCGAGTGGAGCGGGTCGACCAGGCCTGACAAGTGACCCTAAATCCGGCCTCGGGGGCGGTCAGCACCAGGGTTGGTACACCCGCGACGAGCCTACGCTCGGTGGCCGGATTCGCTGATTCCCGCGGGCGTTCACCTGACGGTGGCGCCGCGGCCACTTCCCACCCTCCACTTCCGGTGACCTCAGTCACACTCGCCGGGTTCTGGTGAGCGGCTTGCTTACCGCTTATGCATGATTTCCACGGATCCTTCTCGGAATCGACCATCGGGGAGGGCTGGTTGGGGGAAAGGCGAACATGGCGCAGAGAGCGCACATACGGAGATTTTCGAGAAACGCGGCCGTCGTGATGGCGGCCGCAGGGCTGTTGGCGCTGGGGCTGGGAGTGCCCGGCGCGGCGGCGGCCGAGGAGCCGCGCATCGACCTGAGGGTGCTCGTCGTGGACAACGGCGACAGCCCGGTCGGGGCCATCACGGCCGAACTGGCGAAGACGGGCATCCCGTACACGACCGTCGACCTGAACAGCGCGAGCCGTCCGACGATCGACGCCGCGTTCCTGAGTGACACGGTGGACGGCATACCCCGGGCCAGGTTCCAGGGAGTGGTGCTGCCCAACGAGGCGCCGTTCGGGGCGGGTTCGGCCGAGCAGACGGCCCTGGAGGCGTACGAGACGACGTACGGCATCCCGCAGGTCGACGCCTACACCTGGGCGCACCCCGGAGTCGGGCTCGACTACAGCTCGTACTCCGGCACGCTGGACGGACAGGCCGCCGCCGTCACCGACGCGGGCCGGACGGGGTACTTCGGCTATCTCGACGGCGCGCTCACGTTCGAGGACAACTCGGCGTCCGTGCTGGAGAGTTACGGCTTCGTGGCCAGCCCCCGGGCAGGCTTCACCAGTTACGTCGACACCGCCGTGCCGGGCGGGACCGGGCGCGGCAGCCTGGTCGGCGAGTACGCGCACGACGGGCGCCGCGAACTCGTCGTGACCTTCGCGTACAACGAGTACCAGCAGCAGTTCCGGGTGCTGGCCCGGGGCATCGTGGAGTGGCTGACCCAGGGCGTACACCTGGGGCAGAGCAGGAACTCCTTCGCCGTGCACATCGACGACGTCTTCGCGCCCGACAGCCGCTGGGACACCGAACGCAACTGCACACCCGGCGACTTCGACTGCGTCGGCGGTGACGGTGAGGGCACCACGCCGATCCGTATGACGGCGGCCGACGCGGTGTACGCGGCCCAGTGGCAGAGGTCGAGCGGTCTCAAGCTCGACATGACCTTCAACGGCGGATCGGGCGAGGAGTGGAAGGCGGAGAGCGGCGGCACCGACCCGCTCACCGACCAACTCCTCGCTGACAAGGACGAGTTCCGCTGGATGAACCACACCTACACGCACCAGTACCTCGGTTGTGTGCAGGACACCTCCACCGTGCCGTGGAGCTGCGCGAAGAACACGGACGGTTCGACCCAGTACATGAGCCGCGCCGACATCTCGGCGGAGATCGCCGGCAACTACAACTGGGGCGTCACGAACGGTCTTTCGATGGACCGCGCCGAGCTGGTGACCGGTGAGCACTCGGGGCTCAGGACGCTGCCGCAGCAGCCCGACGACAATCCGAACCTCGCGGGCGCCCTCGCCGACAACGGCATCGAGTGGACAGCCTCCGACAACTCCCGTGAGTCGGAGCAGCGTTCGGTGGGCGGCGCGCTGACCGTGCCGCGCTATCCGATGAACGTGTTCTACAACACGGGTACGGCGGCCGAGATGGCCGACGAGTACAACTGGATCTACGCCTCGGCGGCCGACGGCGGCAGCGGCATCTGCGAGAACAACCCGACGTCCACCTGCCTCGACGAGCCGCTGGACACCGCCACCGGCTACGCGTCGTACATCGTCCCGCAGGAGGCCCGTACCGCCCTCGGGCACGCCATCTCGGGCGACCCGCGTCCGCACTACGCGCACCAGTCCAACCTGGCCGAGGACCGCACCCTCTACCCGGTCCTGGACCAGGTGGTCTCCGGCTACCAGGCGCTGTTCGCCGACAACACCCCCCTGGAGAACCCCCGGCAGAGTGCGATCGGCACCGAACTGCAGCGCCGCGCCGCCTGGCAGAGCGCTGTCGCGGACGGCACGGTCACGGCGTACCGCGTCGGCTCGACCGTCACTGTCGTCGCGCCGTCCGGGACGCAGATCCCGGTGACCGCACCGGAGGGGACCACCAAGCAACTCCTGCTCGGTACCGCGACGTTCGGCACCCCGTACGCGGGCAGGCAAGCGGCCTGGACCACACCAGACCTGCTCCAGTCCGCGCTCACTTTGAACCTGCCGTAAAGCGATGCGCCCTGAAAGGGGCGCGGGGAACTGCGCGATCAACCACGACGCGCCCGCAGTCGGGACAGGTCCGCAGTTCCCCCCACAGCATCCGCATCACAGGGGAGCAACACAGTGCTGCGCACAGGCCGTCACGTCACGATGCTCACCGAAGGCACCTACCCGCACGTCCACGGCGGGGTCAGCACCTGGTGCGACCAACTCGTCAAGGGCATGCCCGAGGTCGACTTCCACATCGTCTCGCTCACCGGCAGCGGCCGCGAACCCGTGAGCTGGGAACTGCCGCCCAACATCTACCGGCACACCTCCGTGCCGACCTGGGGACCGCGCCCCGGGCGCGCCCGAGCGCCGCTGGGCCGCGCCCGACGGCGCTTCGTCGACTCGTACGAGCGCTTCCTGCTCTCCTTCCTCGACCCCGAGGCGCACTGCGACTTCGGTGACGCCCTCTACGAGCTGGCCGAACTCGCCCGCGCCGGACGCCTGTCGGCGGCCCTGCGCACCGAGACGGCGCTGCGCTCGCTGATGTGGATCTGGACGATGCCGCACGTGGCGATCGCCGAGGCCTGCCCCACGGTGCACGACGCGCTGACCGCGACGGACCTGCTGGAGCACGCCCTGAGGCCGCTCGGCACCCGCATCCCCGAGGACTCCGTCGCGCACGCGGTCAGCAGCGGCCTCGCCACGCTGCCCGCCCTCGCCGCGCACAAGCTGGACGGCGTACCGTTTCTCCTCACCGAGCACGGCATCTATCTGCGCGAGCGCTACCTCGGCTACCGCAGCGGCGAACAGCGCTGGCCCGTCAAGGCGTTCATGCTCGGCTTCTACCGCGAGCTGAACTCCCTCGGCTACCGCGAGGCGGACCTCATCACCCCCTGCAACCAGTACAACCGCCGCTGGGAGGAGCGCGGCGGCGCCGACGCCGACAAGATCCGCACGGTCTACAACGGCGTCGACCCGCAGGCCTTCCCGCATGCCGGCCCCGAACCGGAAGTCCCCACCCTCACCTGGTGCGGACGCGTCGACCCCATCAAGGACCTGGAGACACTTCTCCGCGCGTACGCCATGATCCGCGCCGAACTCCCGGAGACCAGGCTGCGGTTGTTCGGCCCGGTACCGGCCGGCGGCGAGGCCTACAAGACCCGCCTGGAGAAGCTCGCCGCCGAACTGGGCATCGCCGACGGACTGACCTTCGAGGGCCGCATCAGCGAGGTCTGGCGCGCCTACGCGGCCGGCCACATCGTCATGCTGTCGTCGATATCCGAGGGCTTCCCGTTCTCCATCATCGAGGCGATGTCCTGCGGCCGTACGACGGTCTCGACGGACGTCGGCGGAGTCAGCGAGGCCGTCGGCGACACCGGCCTCGTGGTCCCGCCGCGCGAGCCCGAGAAGATGGCGGCAGCCGCGCTGACCCTGCTGAAGGACGACGAACGGCGCCTGAAACTGGGCGAGTTGTCCCGGCAGCGAGTGATCGAGCGCTTCACGCTCCGCCGTTCCGTGGACGCCTTTCGGACGATCTACCAGGAACTCGCGGGCCAGGCCGAGGTGTACGAGCCCACTCTGGAGACCGTCGCGGACTGGACCCTCGAACTGCGCGACCCCTGGTACGAGGCCGTCGCGACGAACGGGACCGGCTGGTGAGCGGAAGCATTTGGATGCCGCCCGGAGCGCGCCCGGACACGCTGCCCGCGCTACCCCGGCAGCGCACGTCCCCCAGCTGGGCGGAGCCCGACCCGATCGACCAACTCACCGAACGGCTGCGGGAGTTCATCGCCTCGGCCGTGCACCCCGACGAGATAGCCGCACTGCTGGAGTCCGACGGCCTCTCCGACGACCAGATACGCGAGCGGTACGGCGTGAAGAACTCCTTCGCGCTCGCCGAGGAGCTCTACGAACGCGTCGAACGCCGCTACTACGAACCGGACGGCCCGGCCCACGACCCGTGGCGCATAGGCCTGTTGGGCTGTCTGCTGCGCGGAGTCGTCTTCGCCCTCCCGGGACTCGGCTACGTCCTCGGGGCCCCGCTCCTCGCCGGCCCCCGCGACGGCCTCGGCCTCCCGGCCGGTACCGTCCCGCTCCTCGCCGGCGCCCTGTGCGGCTGGACCTGGAACCAGGGGCTCGCCCACCGGGCGTACTCCTGGCTCGGGTTGGGCGACCGCTCGGCCGCCCGGCGCTCCCTCCTGACCGGCGCACCCGCCGGGGCCCTGCTCGGCTCCCTGGTCGCCCTCTCCGCCATCAACACCGCGAGCGCCGGCGCGGTGGCCTTCGCCGCGGGCCAGTCCTGCTACCTCGCCGCCGCCACCGTCCTCCTCGTCATGGGCCGCGAACGCGCCCTCCTCGCCGCCCTGTTGCCCATGGCGGCGGGCGCGGTACTGACCATGGTCCAGCCGGTACCCGACACCGCGAGACTGGCCCTGCTGCTCGGCTCCCTGGCAGCGGTAGTGATCTTGGGTCTACTGGAAGTCGGGCGCGACAGCAACGGACCTAAGGGGCGCGGGGCTGTATCTGATGTGCGGCTACCGCCGCGTGGGCGCGACAAGCCCCCACCGGCCCGCAGAGGATCAACGACCTCAAGCGCCCCTCTGTCCCTTTCCATCCCGTACGCCCTGTTCGGCCTGGGCAGCGGCATCCTCGTCGTCTACGCGGCCCTCGGCGACGTGTTGGCCGGCGAGCACAGCGCCATAGCCGCCCCCGCCGCCGTCGCGCTCACCCTCAGCATGGGCCCCGCCGAATGGCTACTGCACCGCTTCCGCAGCGGCGGCCTCGCCGGACTGCGCTCCAGCAGCACGTCGAAGGACTTCTGGCGCACCACCGCCCTCACCCTCGTCCAGTGCCTCACCGGCTATCTCGCCACCCTGCTCGCCCTCAGCCTCGCCACCTCCGCCCTGTGGCCGCACGCACCCGGCGTGGGAGGCATCCGGCTGGCCGGGCTGCTCCTCCTGGGCGTGGTCCTGTGGACGGGCCTGCTGCTCCAGTCCTTCGGCGCGGTCCTCAGCGCCGCCGTGATCTGCTGCGCCGCGGCCGTCGCCCAGACCGTGGCCCTGGCGACCCACTCGGGCAGCCCGCACTGGGTGAGCCTGATCGTGTACGGGACGGCAGCCGGCGTACAGGCAGCCCTGGTCAGTGGTCTGCTGGGCAGGGCAACAGCCCACCGCTGATCCCGAGTCGAGAGAAAAGAACGGACAAGCCCCCCACATGAGTCCGAGCAGTCTCCTGGTCCCGTACTACGAACACCCGTCCGTCCGTCCCGCCGAATGGGAGGCGATCCTCGCCGCCGCGCCCCGGCTGTACGGCGTGGTCCTGAACCCGGCCAGCGGCCCCGGTGACCGCCCCGACCCGGCGTTCGCCGAGATCGCGGCCCGGCTGCGCGCGGCAGACGTCCGGGTCCTCGGGTACGCCGACACCGACTACGCCCGCCGACCGGTCGCCGAGGTCATCCGCGACCTGGTACGTCACCACGACTGGTACGGAGCGGACGGCGCCTTCCTCGACCAGGTCACCTCCGGCCCCGACCAGTTCGCCCACTACCGGCGCCTCGCCTCGGCCGCCTGGGGCGCCGGCTGTCACACCCTCGCCCTGAACCACGGCACCCCGCCGCACCCCTCGTACGCCAGGATCGCCGACGTCCTGGTGACCTTCGAGGGCACCTGGGACACGTACCGCACCCAGCGCCCCCACTCCGGGCAGACCCCGGGGACGAGCGTGTGCCACCTCGTGTACGGCGTCCCGGCGGACGTCGACCTCGAAGCGGAGGCGCGCACCCAGGGCGCCGCCCTGCACTGCGCGGTCCCCGGCACCGGGGACCATCCGTGGGGCACCCTGCCGCACACCCTGGAGCCCGGCCGGTCAGCCGAGTGAGAGCACGACCAGCGCTGTCGTCGCCGCCGTCTCCGCGAGACCGCCGAAGACATCGCCGGTGACCCCGCCGAAGCGGCGCGTGCAGTGCCGCAGGAGAAGTTCGGCGGCGGCGCAGGCCGCGACGACCGCGAGGGCGGTACGGACGATGTCGTCCACCCCGAAGAGGGCGCCGAAGCCCGCCGCGGCGACCGTGACCAGGGCCGCCACCAGCATCGCCGAGCGCACCGGCACCGTCCCCGCGACCGCCGCCCCCAGTCCCTCGGGCCGGGCGGCCGGTACGCCGGTGCGGGCGGCCAGGGTGAGGGCGAGCCGGGCGGCGGTCGCCGAGACGAGGGCGGCGAGCGCGCCCCGCGCCCAGGAGTCGCCGTACGCCTGCGCGAGCGCGGCCACCTGGGCCAGCAGGACGAAGAGCAGGGTGAGTACCCCGAACGGGCCGATGTCCGACTGCTTCATGATCCGCAGCGCGTCCTCGGCGGGCTTGCCGCTGCCCAGCCCGTCGGCGGTGTCCGCGAGACCGTCGAGATGCAGCCCCCGGGTGAGCACGGCGGGCACGGCGGCCGTGGCGACGGCGGCGAGCAGCGCACCGGCGCCCAGGAACAGAAGCAGCAGACCGACCATGGCGGCACACCCACCCACGACCACACCGGCCACCGGCGCGCACAGCATGCCGCCACGCGCCGCGTCCCGGTCCCAGCGGGTCACCTTCACCGGCAGCACGGTCAGCGTGCCGAAGGCGAACCGGAGCCCATCAAGGCGATCGGCGGGCGGGGCGGCGGAAGGGGGCTCGGAGGGCCTGGGCGGGGGCGTGGACACCGGCGCAGAGTACCGGGCGGCCCGCGAAGTGCCCAGGGTCGGTGGCGAACAGGTAGCCGCGAACGATGAAGAGCGGTAGATACCCGGATAAAGTGCGCGTATGGGTCATTGGCTGGAGCGGAACATCATCGAGCCGGGCAAGCTGCCGCTGCTCCTGGCACTCGCCGCCTTCGTACTGACGTTCCTGATCACCCGGGTCGTCACCCGGATGATCCGCGCGGGCAAGGGGCCGTTCGGCAACGTCAGGGCGGGCGGGGTGCACATCCATCACGTCGTGCCCGGGGTCGTGCTGACCGTCGTGGGCGGGTTCGGCGCGGTGGCCAGCGGGCAGCGCGGGTTCGGGGCGGCGCTGTGCGCGGTGCTGTTCGGGATGGGCGCCGGCCTGGTGCTGGACGAGTTCGCGCTGATCCTGCATCTCGACGACGTCTACTGGACCGAGGCCGGCCGGCGGAGCGTCGAGGTGGTGGTGCTGACGGCGTCCCTGGTCGGCCTGGTCCTCCTGGGCTTCCTGCCGTTCGGGGTGAACGACCTCAGCGACGAGGACATCCAGAACCGGGGCGGAGCCATGCTCAGCATCGGCGTCAACTTCCTCTTCGCCCTCCTCGCCCTGACCAAGGGCAAACCCCGCACGGCGATCTTCGGCGTGATCGTCCCCTTCGTCGCGATCTGGGGCGCGCTCCGCCTGGCCCGCCCCGGCTCCCCGTGGGCGAAGCGCTTCTACGGCCGCCGCCCGCGCGCCCGTTCCCGCTCCACCCTGCGCGCCTACCGCAACGACCGCCGCTGGGCCGGCCCCCGGCGCCACCTTCAGGACTGGATCGGCGGCAAGCCGGACCCCGAGCCCGCCAGGTCCCCCGTACGCCGCTGACGCATCTCCGAGACCCCGCACAGGACGAGTACGGCCACGATGGCGGCCAGATGCTCCTTGCCCGCGAGGTTGTTCTTGAGGATCACCTCCACCACCATCGCCACGATCACCGCGGAGGCGGTCACGTACGCCCGGTAGCGCCACCCCAGGTACACGGCGAGGCCCACCACGGCCGCCGACGGGCCGGTGTCCACGACCTGCGCGTCCGTGCCGGGCAGCCCCAGGAAGCCCGCCGGGCCCACGGCGACGCCCACGCGTGCGTAGAGCGTGCCGGCGAGGGTGGCGACGTACGCGACGGCGAGGGTGCGCCACCGGCCGAGGCAGATCTCGGCGAGGCCGAAGACGACCAGGATCTGTGCCAGGGCGCCCCACACCGGCAGGTCGGGGGCGGGCACGACGAGGGACAGCGGGGTGCGCAGGAGGGCGAGCCAGAGGGGGTCCTCGGCGCGGACGGCACCGATGTTCTGGACGAACCGATAGCCCCAGGACTGGTTCTGCGTGAACTGGACGAGCGCGGTCAGGCACACGACGCCGAGCGTCATGGGCAGCGCCCGCCACCGCTTCCGGAGCAGGGGACCGCGTACGGCGACGTAGAGCGGTCCCCACTCGGTGCGGGCCCAGCGGGCGAACGTGCTCACCGGCGCGTGTCCACTCTCTGCGTGCTCATCTCTTCGACTCCAGGTGCTTGCGGTGCAGCCACTTCGGCAGTCCCGGCGCCTCCAGGAAGCCCTCCGCGCGCGCCGCGGCGATGCCGATGCGCGGCAGGTCCGCGCTCTTCTCGAAGAGCAGGAACCGGGGGTCCCAGATGGGCCGGTACTTCGCGTTGGCGCGGTACAGCGACTCGATCTGCCACCAGCGGGAGAAGAAGCTCAGCAGCGAGCGCCACAGCCTCAGCACCGGCCCCGCGCCGATGCGCCCGCCACGTTCGAAGACGGAACGGAACATCGCGAAGTTGAGCGACACCTGAGTGATCCCGATCTCCTGGGCACGCTGGAGGAGCTCGATCACCATGAACTCCATCAGCCCGTTGTCGGAGTCCCGGTCGCGCCGCATCAGGTCGAGCGACAGGCCGTTCGGCCCCCAGGGCACGAAGGAGAGCACGGCCCTCAACTCGCCCTCCCCGTCCGCGCATTCGAGCATCACGCACTGCCCGTCGTCCGGGTCGCCGAGCCGCCCGAGCGCCATGCTGAACCCGCGCTCGGTGGCGCCGTCCCGCCAGTCGTCGGCGCGCTGGAGGAGGTACGTCATCTCGTCGGCCGGGATGTCCGCGTGGCGGCGGACGCGCACGGTGTACCCGGCCCGCCTGACCCGGTTGTAGGCCTGCCGGACGGTCCGCATGGCCCGCCCCTCCAAGCTGCTGTGCTTTCCCGGGGGATTCCCCCCGGACCCCCAGGCGGCGGTCTCCACGATGGCCTCGTCGCCGATTTCGAGGGCGTCGAGCCCGTGCCGCGCGTACACCGTCCCGGCCTCCTCGCTCGCGCCCATCACGGCCGGGATCCAGCCGTGGGCGCGGGCCTCCGCGAGCCACGGTTCGATGGCGCCGGGCCAGGCCTCCGGATCGCCGATCGGATCACCGCCGGCCAGGGAGACCCCGCCCACGACGCGGTGGGCGACGGCGGCCTTGCCGGTGGGGGACCAGGTGACGCTCTTCTCGCGGCGCAGGGCGAAGTAGCCCAGCGAGTCACGGTCGCCGTGCCGGTCGAGGAGGGCCCGCAGGCGGGTCTCGTCGTCCTCGGTGAGCCGGTCGACGGCACGGCGGGAACGGAAGGCGGCGTAGAGGACGGCGAGGATCAGCACCGTACTGATGACGTTGATGACGACGTCGACCCAGTTGGGCGTGGAGATCCCCGCGAAGCCCGAGTCGTCGGCGGCGACGGAGATCAGCCGCATAGTGCCGTAGTTCCAGCGCTCCAGGAACGTCGAACGGTGGCTGTCGTCCGCCTGGTTGGCGACGGTGACCAGGAGCGCGGCGAGGAGGGAGGAGACGAGCAGCCCGCCGACCGCGACGGCGGCGGCGAGCCGCGGGTTGGACCGGTCACCCTTGGCGTAGAACTCCCGGCGCCCGACGACGAGCGCGGCGACGAAGGCGGCGGTGAGGGCGAGCGAGATCCAGTTCTGCGCGTGCTGCCGGATCTCCGGGAAGGCCATGGCGACGCCGAACAGCAGCAGGAACAGCACGCTGACCACGATGTTCAGGATCCACGCGGCCCGTTTCCGGCGCCGCATCGTGATCGCCAGGAACATCGTGAACACACCGGAGGCGAAGCCGGCGGTCAGCAGGTACGGCGTGAAGTAGTTCTCCTCGTTGTGCCGCCGCACGTCGTTCCCGAAGGACACCCACACCGCGCTGAGGAAGTTGACGAAGGCGACGACCCGCAGATACCAGACGGCGAACGCGGCGGCCCGCCGCGAGGCGGCGGTACGGGGACTTGGTTGACTTCGCTGAACATTCGGCGCGAACCGGGCATCTCCCATGGGGAGCGATCATATGGGGCATGGTGTGCCGTATGCCCCATATGCCCCTCCGGCTAGGGAGTCTCTGCCGCCGCCTCGGGGGCCGCTGTTGTTTCGGTCGTCGCCGCCTCGGGGGTCTTCTCCTCGGCGGTCGCTTCCTCCGCGTCGGGAGCCGCGACCTCCGTCTCCGCGACCTCCGTCTTGGTGACCTCCGGCAGTTCCGCCGCCAGTGCCGCCGCGGCCTGGACCAGCGGCAGGGCCAGCAGGGCCCCCGCGCCCTCCCCGACGGTCACCCCGTGGTCGAGCAGCGGCTCCAGTGCCATCCGGTCCAGGGCCTTCGCCTGGGCCGGCTCCCCGCTGTTGTGCCCGGCGAGCCACCAGTCCGGCGCCCGGAACGCGATCCGCTGCCCGACCAGCGCACAGGCGGCCGACACCACACCGTCCAGGATCACCGGCATCTTGCGCACCGCGCTCTGCAACAGGAATCCGGTCATCGCCGCGAGGTCGGCGCCGCCCACCGTCGCCAGCAGCTGCAACTGGTCCCCGAGCACCGGCCGGGCCCGTCGCAGCGCGTCGCGGATCGCCGCGCACTTGCGCATCCACGCCAGGTCGTCGATCGGCAGCCCGCCCCGCCCGGTGACGACCGACGCGTCGGTCCCGCACAACGCGGCCACCAGCACCGAAGCGGCAGTGGTCCCACCGACGCTCACATCGCCGAGCACCACCAGATCCGTACCGGAGTCGGCCTCCTCGTCGGCCACGGCCACCCCCGCCAGGAAGGCGGCCTCCGCCTCCTCCAGGGTCAGTGCGTCCTCGACATCGATCCGCCCGCTGCCGCGCCGCGCCCGGTGCCCCGCGACCCCGTCGGGCAGCACGTCCGGCTCGCAGTCCAGCGCCATGTCGACGACGCGTACGGGCACACCGAGCCGCCGCGCGAGCACGGCGACGGGGCTGGAGCCGTCCAGTACGGCCCGCACGGACTGCTCGGCACTGCCGGCGGGCCGCGCGGACACCCCCAGCCCGGCGATCCCGTGATCCCCCGCGAACAGCACGACACGCGGCCGTTCGACCGGCCGTACCGGCACGGAGGACTGTGCCGCCGACAGCCACTCACCCAGGTCGTCGAGGCGCCCGAGTGACCCGGGCGGCACGATCTGGCGCTCCCGGCGTGCCTCCGCGTCGCGGCGCACACCGCCGTCGGGGCGCTCGATCAGATCGGTGAAGTCGTCGAGATTAAGCGAGCTCATTCGCCGAACAGTACCGGCCCCGATCGAACACGGCGCCGCCACGTGGGAGCCATGTCATTGCACCCAAGATCGCGATCCCCTACGTTCCGTTTTGGTACGTAATGTCATGCAGCGATCCGGCAGGAGCCGCCCATGTCCCCCGCCCCGAAGGCAACCGCCCCGCAGGAGACCGACAGCTTCCACGAACCGCGCCGCGAGGACTGCCCCTGGTGCGGCTCCAAGCGGCTGCGCACCCGGTTGCGCACCCCGGACCTCAGCCGGCGCAGGCCGGGCACGTTCGTCGTCGACGAGTGCCGCGACTGTGCCCACGCCTTCCAGAACCCCCGCCTCACCGCCGAGGGCCTCGCCCTCCACCACCAGGACCTTCCCGAGGCCCCCCACCCGATCGCGCCCCGCCGCCACCGCGCCGCGGCCCGCGCGATGCTCGCCTTCCGGGAACCGGAGAGCTGGCTGGACGTGGGCACAGGAGAGGGAGCCTTCCCGGCGGCGGCGAGACGCTACTTCCCCTACACGGCCTTCGACGGCGTGGACATCACCCGCCGCGTCCAGAAGGCCCGCGCCTCCGGCCACATCGAGGAGGCACACCGGGGCAGGCTCACAGATCAGGGGTTGGTCAACCGCCTGCACGCCCGTTACGACGTCGTCAGCATGTTCCATCACCTGGAACACACCCCGGACCCCCGCGAGGAACTCCGCGCAGCCCTGAAGGTCCTGCGCCCCGGCGGCCACCTCCTGATCGAAGTCCCGGACCCGCACTGCGCGTTCGGCACCCTGCTCGGCAAGTGGTGGCCCTGGTACGCCCAGCCCCGCCACCTCCATCTCATGCCGCTCGCCAACCTCGTGGCGGAACTGGAGTCCCAGCACTGCACGATCGTCACCACGGACCGCCGCACCCCCCACATCCCGTACGACCTGACAGGCGCCCTCTCCCTGGCCCTCACCCGGGCGATCCCGGCCCCCGACACCCCCTGGCGATCGACCCCGCCCACCGCCCTCCAGCGCAGAACCCGCACGACCTTGCTCCGGGCGACGACCCCGTTCCTCGCCGCGGCCACGGCTCTGGACCACACCTTGGCCCCGGTACTGCGCCGCACCCGCTTCGCGAACACGTACCGGATCATCGCGAGAAGGGGCGAGGCGACGACGTAGCCCAGCTGCGTGGGCGGGGCCTGCGAACTCCGGCCGCCTGAAGCGCCCCTCAAGGGGCGCGGGGAACTGCGCGACCAGCCCCCACCGGACCCGCAGCCAACACCGGACCATGAGCGCCGACTCACCCCCGCAGCACCACCGCCTGCCCGGCCACCACCAGCAGCACGTGCTCGCACTCCGCCCCGAACACCGAGTTCAGCCGCCCCAACTCGTCCCGGTACCGCCGCCCGGACGCCGTGGCGGGCACGATCCCGGAGCCCACCTCGTTGGACACGGCGACGACAGTCCGCCGCGTGGAGCGCACCGCCGCCGCCAACTCCCGTACGCGCCGCCGCAGTTCCTTCTCCCCGCCCCCCGCCCACTCGGCGTCGTCCCACGCCCCCACCTGATCCATGGCGTCCGTCAGCCACAGCGACAGACAGTCGATGAGCAGCGGCGCCCCGTCGTCCTTCAGCAGCGGTACGAGGTCACAGGTCTCGGTGGTACGCCACGACCCCGGCCGCCGCTCCCGATGCGCGTGCACCCGCGCCGCCCACTCCCCGTCCCCGTTCCGCGTCCCGCCCGTGGCCACGTACAGCACATCCGGGAACGCCTCCAGCCGCCGCTCGGCCTCCACCGATTTCCCGGACCGCGCTCCGCCCAGCACCAGCGTCCGCCGGGGCACATCCGGTACGTCCTCGTACACGCCCACCGTCAACGTCGTACCGTCCGCCACCGCCCGCGCGCCCGCCGCCGCGAGCCGCCGTCGCAGCTCGGCACCCGGCGGCACGTCATGGTCCAGATGGACGGCGATCACATCCGTGGCCGGCCCGAGCGCTCCCACCGCCCGGAGCCGCGCCAGGGCGTCCGGCCGCCCGACGACATCCGCGAGGACCATGTCGTACGAGGGCCCTTTCTCGTCGAGCCCGGCCGGCGCCGCCCCCGGCGGCAGATACAGCAGCCGCTGCCCGTCCGGACCGGTCACCGCGTACCCCGTCCCCGGCGCGTCCATCGGGACCGCGCGCACCCGGTGCCCGGTCAGCAGCGCCAACTCCCGCCCGTCCGGCACCCGTCCGGGCTGCGGAAGCCCCGCCGGCACCTCGACGGCGGGCCCGTCGTGCGGATGCGACAGCAGCACCTGCCGTACGCCGCCCAGCGAATGCCCGGCGCGCGCCGCCGCGAGCACGGCGCCGGGGGTGAGGTCGAGCAGCAGCGTGCCGTCCACGAGCAGCGCGGTGGCCGCCCGCGCGTTCACGCCGAGCGCGCCGGTACAGGCCGCGCACACACAGTCGGGGCGGGGAAGACCCGCGGGGGCACCGGTACCGAGCAGAGTGAGTTCCACGAACCTGATTTTCGCGTGTCCCCGCAGGTCTTGCGCGTCCGGCTAGGCTCGGGGCAGGAAGCGGATCAAGATCCGGCTCCTGTGTTTGCAGTGGTTCACATCTTGGAGGCGTACATGGCGGCATGGACGTGGCGGTTCGAGAAGACCGACGGGGTGGAGGTCCAGCCCGCGGTGGAACCGGAGGAGTTCACCACGCAGGGGGATGCCGAGTCCTGGATCGGCGAGCACTGGAAGGACCTCCTCGCCGGCGGCACGGACCAGGTGCGGCTGTCCGAGGACACCACAGAGATCTACGGCCCGATGAGCCTGCACGACGCGCAAGAGGCGTAGCCGGGAGCGAAGGTTTCCCCGCGCTCCCTTTTCATCGGGGCGCGGGGAACCGCTTTTAGGGGCGCGGGGAACTGCGCGACAAGCCACAGCGGACCCGCAGACGACGCACCAAGGCAACTACCCCCGAACCCCGCACAGATGCAGCAACGCCGCCACCTGCCGATACGGATCCGTCCGCCCCGCCCGCTCCTCAACAGCCAGCAGCGCGTCCACCTCGGCCCCCGCCGGAATCTCCGCGTCGTCATCCGCCGTGTCGGTGAAGACCCGCACCCCGTACCACGCATGCAGCGGCGCCCCGATACCGGCCAGGGTGGCGGTGAGCGAGGACAGCCGGTCGGCGCGCACGTCGAGCCCGAGCCGGTTGGTGTACGAGACGGTGTCGAAGGACTCCAGCGCACCCGCCCAGTCCCCGGCCAGCCCCGGCCGCATGGCCAGCGCGTCACCGTTGCGCACCAGCAACGACAGCAGCCCGCCCGGCGCCAGCATCCGCGCCAGCCCCGCCAGCAGGGCGTCCGGCAGTTCGACGTACATCAGTACGCCATGGCACAGCACCACATCGAAGCTGCCCGGCAGGAAGTGCACCCCGGTGTCGCGGCCGTCGCTCTCGAAGAGCCGGACGCGCTCGCGGATGCCCTCCGGCTCGGCGGCGAGAGCCTCGCGGGCCGCGCCGAGCATCTTCGGGTCCTTCTCGACCCCGGTGACCTGATGGCCGGCCCGGGCCAGCCGCAGCGCCTGCGTGCCCTGGCCCATGCCGACGTCGAGCACCCGCAGCCGCTGTCCGACCGGGAACCGCCCGGCTATCTGTTCGTCGAGCTGCCGGGTCACCAGCTCCTGTCGTACGACATTCCGCAGCCCGCCCAGCTTGTGCAGCCAGGAATCCGCCGCGCCCCCGGAGAACGACGTAGTGCTCAGGGCCGCTCTCCGCGCTTGACCTGCGGCTTCGGCAGCCGGAGGCGACGCATCTGGAGGGAGCGCATCAGCGCGTAGGCGACCGCGCCCTTCGCCCGCTCGTTCGGATAGCGGGCTGCCAGCTGCTTCTTCAACCGCATCGCGATGAAGACCGAGTCGACGATGATCAGCACGATCACGAAGAGCCACAGCAGCAGAGCGATGCTCTGCAGCGCGCCGACCCGGACCATGCTCAGGATGAGGATGACCACGGCCATCGGCAGGAAGAACTCGGCGACACAGAACCGGGAGTCCACGAAATCGCGCGCGAAACGGCGCACCGGGCCCTTGTCACGGGTGGGGAGATAACGCTCGTCCCCGTTCGCGAGTGCTTGGCGCTGGCGCTCCATCGCGGCACGGCGCTCTTCGCGCTGCCGCTTGGCCCCCTCCTTGCGCGTCTTCGGCGTATTGGCCACGCTGCGGCGCTGGGACTGGGCCGTACTCCGCTTGGGAGTGGGCCTGCCCTTCGGGGCCTGCGGGTCACGGGTCTGCTTGGAGTCGGTCACGGCCGCCTTGTCGGCGGGTGCCTTCTCTTCCTTGGCGCGGCTACGGAACACAAAACCCAAGGGTAAGGGGTCCCGGGGCATGGACCACAGTCGAGTGGGGAACGATCCGGCAACACCGGTCGTCTGTAGAAGACAGCCAGAAAACAGACAGAGACAGACAGAAGGCAGTTCAGGTAGGGGAGACACCTACTCCCTACGCCGGAGCGGGACAGATCGCAGTCGTCCTTGGGGATGAGCGCATCGGGCCCCGAACAGTGCGGTAATGGATGCAGGGCCCGTACTGTGGGTTCTGTTGCAGTCGCTGGAGCTGGAGTCCGTCAGAAGGGGGCGCGCGAAGCCCATGAGCGGTGTCATGAAGCGTATGGGGATGATCTTCCGCGCGAAGGCGAACAAGGCCCTTGACCGGGCCGAGGACCCGCGCGAAACCCTCGATTATTCGTACCAGAAACAGCTGGAGCTGCTCCAGAAGGTGCGCCGCGGAGTCGCCGACGTGGCGACCAGTCGCAAGCGCCTGGAGCTGCAGCTCGCGCAGCTGAACAAGCAGTCCACAACGCTGGAGGACCAGGGCCGCAAGGCGCTCGCGCTGGGCCGCGAGGACCTGGCCCGCGAGGCGCTCTCGCGCCGCGCCGCCCTCCAGCAGCAGGTGACCGACCTGGAGACGCAGCACCAGACCCTCCAGGGCGAGGAGGAGAAGCTCACCCTCGCGGCGCAACGCCTCCAGGCCAAGGTCGACGCCTTCCGCACCAAGAAGGAGACGATCAAGGCGACGTACACCGCCGCCCAGGCCCAGACCCGGATCGGCGAGGCGTTCACCGGCATCTCCGAGGAGATGGGCGACGTGGGCCTGGCGATCCAGCGGGCCGAGGACAAGACGGCACAGCTCCAGGCGCGCGCCGGCGCGATCGACGAACTGCTCGCCTCGGGCGCCCTCGACGACCCCACCGGCATGGCGAAGGACGACATCCAGGCCGAGCTGGACCGGCTCTCCGGTGGTACGGATGTAGAGCTGGAGTTGCAGCGCATGAAGGCGGAGCTGGCCGGCGGTTCGTCGTCGGGGCAGCAGGCCATCGAGGGCGGTGCGGGCCAGCAGCAGTCCCAGTCCCAGCAGCAGCCGAAGGACACCCCGCGGTTCGACAAGCAGTAGGCCACGCCTGAGGAGGGCGACATGATCGTACGGATCATGGGGGAGGGCCAGGTGAGGCTGGCCGACAGCCACCTCACCGAACTGAACAAGCTCGACGACGTACTCCTGGCAGAGATGGAGAACGGCGACGGCCCCGGCTTCCGCCGTACCCTCCAGTCCCTCCTGGACAAGGTCCGCGAACTCGGCGAACCCCTGCCGGACGACTCCCTGGACCCGTCGGACCTCATCCTCCCGTCGCCGGACGCGACGCTGGAGGAGGTCCGGGAGCTGCTGGGCGACGACGGTCTGATCCCGGGGTGACCTGTTTGCTGGCGCCGGGCGGCACTTTCAGCCCGTCCGGCGATTGAGGACAAGGCCCGTTCAGGGCCGTAGCGGGGGTCTGGGGGCGCAGCCCTCAGGGGCGCACAGGTGAGCTACCTTGACAAACGTGACCGCCCTCCAGCGAGCCCGATGCCACGTCAAAGCGCACCCCCTCGCGCTGGACGTGGCCCTCGCCGCAGCCGTCCTCGTCTGCATGCTGGGCGCCTCGTTCCTCGACCCGCACGGGCAGCACGGGCAGCACGGCGCCAGATGGACCGCCCGCACCCCCGACCCCCTCAGCCTGGTCCTCATGGTCCTCGCCGCCGCCGCGCTCGTCCTGAGGCGCCGCGCCCCCATGAAGGTGCTCGCGGTCACGGGCGTCGCCTCCGTCGTCGAGTCGGTCACCGCCGACCCCCGGGCGCCCGTCGCGATGTCCGCGGTGATCGCCCTCTACACCGTCGCGTCGACCACCGACCGCCCCACCACCTGGCGCGTCGGCCTCCTCACGATGACCGTCCTCACCGGTTCCGCGATGCTGGCCGGCCCTCTGCCCTGGTACGCACAGGAAAACCTCGGCATCTTCGCCTGGACCGGCATGGCCGCGACCGCCGGGGACGCCGTACGCAGCCGCCGTGCCTTCGTGGACGCCATAAGGGAGCGCGCCGAGCGAGCGGAACGCACCCGCGACGAGGAGGCCCGCCGCCGTGTGGCCGAGGAGCGGCTGCGTATCGCCCGTGACCTGCACGACGTGGTCGCCCACCACATCGCCCTCGTCAACGTCCAGGCCGGAGTCGCCGCGCACGTCATGGACAAGCGCCCCGACCAGGCCAAGGAGGCCCTCGCCCACGTACGGGAGGCCAGCCGCTCGGCGCTGAACGAGCTGCGCGCGACCGTCGGGCTGCTGCGTCAGTCGGGGGACCCGGAGGCGCCCACCGAGCCCGCGCCCGGTCTGCACCGGCTCGACGAGCTGGTCGGCACCTTCCACAGCGCGGGTCTCCAGGTCGAGGTCGCCCGCGCCGACCAGGGCACCACCCTGCCCGCGGCCATCGACCTGGCCGGGTACCGGGTGATCCAGGAGGCCCTGACGAACGTACAGAAGCACGCGGGCCTGGAGGCGAAGGCCGAGGTCAGCGTCGTACGCGTAGGGCCGAACATCGAGATCACCGTGCTCGACAACGGGCCGGGGACGGACACCGGTCCGGAGGAGGGCGGCGGGCACGGGCTGCTCGGGATGCGGGAGCGGGTCACCGCGGTCGGCGGCAGCTGCACCGCCGGTCCCCGATACGGAGGCGGCTTCCGGGTCCATGCGATCCTGCCGGTGAAGAGCAGTTCGCGTGCGGCGGAGGGCGCCGCCACCCCCGTATGAACCCTCTGGGACCTTCTTAGACCCTCTCGAATCCGTATGACGGTATGCATATGTGAGGACCGTGTATGACGATCCGTGTCCTGCTCGCCGACGACCAGGCCCTGCTGCGGAGCGCCTTCCGGGTGCTCGTGGACTCGGAGCCCGACATGGAGGTGGTCGGGGAGGCGTCCGACGGGGCGGAGGCGGTGCGGCTGGCGCGGGAACAGCGCGTTGACGTCGTGCTGATGGACATCCGGATGCCGGGGACGGACGGGCTGGCCGCGACCCGGCTGATCAGCGCGGATCCGGGCCTCGCACATGTACGGGTGGTCATGCTGACCACGTTCGAGGTGGACGAGTACGTCGTGCAGTCGTTGCGGGCCGGAGCCTCCGGGTTTCTCGGCAAGGGGTCCGAGCCCGACGAACTGCTCAACGCCATCCGGGTCGCCGCCGGGGGCGAGGCGCTGCTGTCGCCCGCCGCCACCAAGGGGCTGATCGCCAAGTTCCTCGCGCAGGGCGACGTGCTGGACGAGGACCGTGACCCCGCCCGTGCCGAGCGGTTGGAGGCACTGACCGGGCGGGAGCGAGAGGTGCTGGTGCAGGTCGCCGGCGGGCACTCGAACGACGAGATAGCGGAGCGGCTGGAAGTCAGCCCGCTGACGGTGAAGACGCACGTCAACCGGGCCATGGCCAAGCTGGGCGCCCGGGACCGGGCCCAGCTCGTGGTCATCGCGTACGAGTCGGGACTGGTACGTCCAAGGGTGGAGTGAGCTTCGAGGGGTGTACTGCGGTCGGAGTAGGGCCCGGGTAAGGAAACGGGACCTGGGGGCTAGGGAACAGGGGTGTTCCATGGCCCAGGGTGTAAGGCGGGCGCTCAGATGCGCCTTCCTCCGCTCAGGCCGCAGAAGACAGAACAGAAGAGAGACGCTCACCCATGTCCTGGCTGTCCAGGTTCAGCCTCGCGCAACGGGCCCTGATAGGGCTGATGTCGATCGTCGCGATCGTCTTCGGAGCGATAGCGATACCGCAGCTCAAGCAACAGCTGCTGCCCACCATCGAACTCCCTGTGGTGTCCGTCCTGGCGCCGTACCAGGGCGCGTCCCCCGATGTGGTCGAGAAGCAGGTCGTCGAGCCCATCGAGGACAACCTCGAAGGCGTCGACGGCATCACCGGTGTCACCTCCACGGCCAGTGAGGGCAACGCGCTGATCACGGCGTCCTTCGACTACGGCAACGACACCAAGCAGCTCGTCGCCGACGTCCAGCAGGCCGTCAACCGGGCCCGCGTGCTGCTCCCGGACGGTGTGGACCCGCAGGTCGTCGCCGGTTCGACGGACGACATCCCCACCGTCGTGCTCGCCGTCACGTCCGACAAGGACCAGCAGGCCCTCTCCGACCAGCTCGACCGCACCGTGGTCCCCGACCTGCGGGCCATCGACGGCGTCGGCCAGGTCACGGTCGACGGCGTACGGGACGTCCAGATCACCGTCACCCCCGACGACAAGAAGCTTTCGGCGGCCGGCCTCACCTCCGCGGCCCTCGCCCAGGCACTCCAGGCGGGCGGCGCGACCGTCCCGGCGGGCTCGTTCGACGAGAACGGCAACAACCGCACGGTCCAGGTCGGCGGCGGCTTCACCTCGGTGCAGCAGATTGAGGACCTGATGGTGACGGGCCAGGCGGGCAAGGCTCCCGTGCGCCTGGCCGATGTGGCGGCCGTCAAGCAGGAGTCCGCGAAGGCCGACTCGATCACGCGTACGGACGGCAAGCCGAGCCTCGCGGTCAGCGTCACCATGGACAACGACGGCAGCGCGGTCGCGATCTCGGACGCGGTCGAGGACAAACTCGCCGACATGCGCAAGGACCTGGGTGCGGGTTCGACCATCACGGTGGTCAGCGACCAGGGCCCGGCGGTGGCGAAGTCCATCAAGGGCCTGACGACGGAGGGCGGCCTCGGCCTGCTCTTCGCGGTGATCGTCATCCTGGTCTTCCTGGCGTCGATCCGCTCGACCCTCGTCACGGCGGTCTCGATCCCGCTGTCGGTGGTCCTGGCGCTGATCGTCCTGTGGACCAGGGACCTGTCCCTGAACATGCTGACGCTGGGGGCGCTGACCATCGCGATCGGCCGGGTCGTCGACGACTCGATCGTCGTCCTGGAGAACATCAAACGACACCTCGGCTACGGCGAGGAGCGCCAGGAGGCGATCCTCAAGGCGGTCCGTGAAGTGGCGGGCGCGGTCACCTCGTCCACGCTCACCACCGTTGCCGTCTTCCTGCCGATCGGCCTCGTCGGCGGCATGGTCGGCCAGCTGTTCGGCTCGTTCAGCCTCACGGTGACGGCGGCCCTGCTGGCATCGCTCCTGGTCTCCCTGACCGTCGTACCCGTCCTGTCCTACTGGTTCCTGCGCGCCCCGAAGGACACCCCGGCGGATGCGGACGAGGCCCGCAGGCTGGCGGAGGAGAAGGAGGCGAAGAGCAGGCTCCAGCGTGTGTACGTCCCTGTCCTGCGCTTCGCCACCCGTCGCCGTCTGATGAGCGTGGCGATCGCGGCAGTGGTCCTGATCGGCACCTTCGGCATGGCACCGCTCCTGAAGACGAACTTCTTCGACCAGGGCGAGCAGGAAGTCCTCACGGTCAAGCAGCAGTTGAAGCCGGGCAGCAGCCTCGCGGCGACGGACGTCCAGGCGCAGAAGGTCGAGCAGCTGCTCGCGGACGTGAAGGGCGTCAAGGACTACCAGGTGACGATCGGCTCGTCCGGCTT
Source organism: Streptomyces sp. NPDC020898 (assembly GCF_044333925.1). Lineage (NCBI taxonomy): Bacteria > Bacillati > Actinomycetota > Actinomycetes > Kitasatosporales > Streptomycetaceae > Streptomyces > Streptomyces sp. NPDC020898. The sequence goes on along the minus strand of NZ_JBIRRV010000001.1, from coordinate 360,331 downwards.
CCTGGCGGCCTTCGGCGGCGGCACGGACACCAACCAGGCCTCGTACCAGATCATGCTGGAGGACTCGGCGTCGGCGGACGACGTCCAGGACAGCATCGAGGAGGGCCTCACCAAGCTCTCCGGCATCGGTACGACCACGATCGCGGCCGGTGACGGCTTCGGCAGCCAGGACCTGCGCGTCGTCGTGAAGGCGGCCGACGCGGACACCCTGCGCAAGGCGGCCGACGAGGTCCGCGACACGGTGGCCGGCCTGGACGACGTCACGGACGTGACGAGCAACCTCGCGCAGAGCGTGCCGCGCATCTCGGTGCGGGCCAACTCCAAGGCGGCGGCGGCCGGTTTCGACCAGCAGACGCTGGGCGCGGCGGTGGCCGAGGCGGTCAAGGGCACGACGGCCGCCAAGGTGACCCTGGACGACACCGAGCGCGACGTCGTCATCAAGTCGGCGAAGCCCGCCCAGACGCTGGACGAGCTGAAGGCGCTGGCGCTGGGCCCGGTGAAGCTGGGCGACATCGCGGACGTACGGCTGGTGGACGGCCCGGTGTCGATGACCCGGATCGACGGTCAGCGGGCCGCGACGATCACCGCCCGCCCGACCGGCGACAACACGGGCGCGGTCAGCGCCGACCTGACGACGAAGCTGGACGCCCTCAAGCTTCCCGAGGGCGCGACGGCGGAGATCGGCGGGGTGTCGTCCGACCAGGACGACGCGTTCAAGAACCTGGCGCTGGCGATGCTGGCGGCGATCGCGATCGTCTTCATGCTGCTGGTGGCGACGTTCCGTTCCCTGGTCCAGCCACTGATCCTCCTGGTGTCGATCCCGTTCGCGGCAACGGGCGCGATCGGCCTCCTGGTCGCCACGGGCACCCCGATGGGTGTCCCGGCGATGATCGGCATGCTGATGCTGATCGGCATCGTGGTGACGAACGCGATCGTCCTGATCGACCTGATCAACCAGTACCGCAGCCAGGGCTACGGGGTCGTGGAAGCGGTGATCGAAGGCGGCCGTCACCGCCTCCGCCCGATCCTGATGACCGCCCTGGCAACGATCTTCGCCCTCCTCCCGATGGCCCTGGGCGTGACGGGCGAGGGCGGCTTCATCGCCCAGCCGCTCGCGGTGGTCGTCATCGGCGGCCTGATCACCTCAACTGCCTTGACCCTGCTGCTCGTTCCGACGCTCTACGCGATGGTGGAACTGCGGAAGGAACGGCGAGCAAAGAAGAAGGCGGCGAAGAAGGCCGGGACGACGGGTACGCCGGTACAGGAGCCGGAGCCCGCGAGCGTGTGACGGACCGTGTGACGGTCTGATCCCTCCCTGCGGCCGGGTGCCGAACCCCTGTGGTTCGGCACCCGGCCGCAGCCGTGATCGGGTTCCGTATCCTGTGGGCTCGAACGGCCGTGCACGGGAAGGGGAATCGGGCGTGCTGCTGCACAAGGAGGACCCGAAATCGATCGGCGGGTACAAACTGGTCGATCGGCTCGGGTCCGGCGGCATGGGCATCGTCTACCGGGGCAGATCGCGCTCCGGGCGTGAGGTCGCCGTGAAGGTGGTGCACGCCCAGTACGCCCAGGACAAGGTCTTCCGCGCCCGGTTCCGGCAGGAGATCGAGGCCGTCCGCAAGGTGAGCGGCGCCTTCACCGCACCGGTCGTGGACGCCGATCCCGAGGCGGTACGCCCCTGGATGGCGACCCAGTACGTGCCCGGACGTTCCCTCGCCGACCGGATCCGCGAGGGCGGCGCCCTGCGCCCCGCCGAACTGCGGCAACTGGCCCTCGGGTTGGTGGAGGCGCTGCGCGACATCCACCGGGCCGGGGTCGTGCACCGGGACCTGAAGCCGGCGAACGTCCTGCTGGCCGGGGACGGCCCTCGTGTCATCGACTTCGGCATCTCCCGCGCGGCGGAGAACCACCAGACCCTGACCGAGACCGGCCAGATGATCGGCACCCCGCCCTTCATGTCACCGGAGCAGTTCACCGACGCCCGCACGGTCGGGCCCGCCTCGGACGTCTTCTCGCTCGGGGCGCTCCTGGTGTTCTCGGCCACCGGACGCGGCCCCTTCGACGCGGACAGCCCCTACCTGACCGCCTTCCGGGTCGTCCACGGGGCGCCCCAGCTGGACGGCGTGGCCCAGCCGCTGCGCGCGGTCCTGGCGCGCTGCCTGACCAAGGAGGCCGCCGACCGGCCCCGACTCGACGTGCTGGCACAGGAGTTCGCCGAGGCCCTGCCCGAGCCCGACCCCAGCGATCCGGACACCACGAGCCTCCGCCTGACCGAGCTGAGGACCGTCGAGGAGACCTACGCCGGCAACGGCGACGCGGCGTCCGCGAAGACCACGAGGGGCACCGGGGCCACCCGGTCCGGACGTGCGGGCGGCCGCAGGGTCCGCCCGTTGCTGGTCGCGGCCGGCACGGTGGGCACGCTGGCCCTGGGGACGGCGTGGTACGGGGCGTACGGTCCGGGATTCCCCGACGGTGCCGCGGTGGCGGGCTCCGCCCCGGTGGCGAGTTCCGCCCCGGTCACAGACTCCCGCTGGGCGACGGTCCCCACCGGATGGCAGCCCTGGCAGACGACGATGTTCGCCACGGCACAGCGGGGCGAGGTCAACGCGCTGGCGAAGGACAGCGGTGACTCGGGCGACGCCACCTGCCAGAGGTACGAGAACGCGGTCTACTGCGCGGGCAACAACGTCCTCCCGGTCCGTCTGGACGGCCGTACCGGCGACACCGTCTGGCGCTCCTCGCTCGCGTCCTCCGCCGAGGGCGCGGACACGGGGCGGAACATCTTCGAACTCCTCGGGGTGCGGGACGGTGCGATGATCGTCCAGCAGTCCGTCTACGGGGACGCCGAGGGCGCGAAGGTCAGCATTGTCGCCCTCGACACCGAGAGCGGCGAGCAGCTGTGGGCGCGGCAGCGGAACAGCATGGCCGTCGACCAGATCGTGTCCGGCGACCTCGTCCTGACCCCCGACCTCAGCGGCCGGCTGGTGACGGCCCGTTCTCCGCGCACCGGCGCCGACCGCTGGACCACGCAGCTGCCCTCCGACGACTACTGCCAGTTCGTGACGGCCGGCTCCCGCCTGTACGCGCACTGCTTCCCGGACGACGTGACCCAGGCCGCCGTACTCCTGGAGCTGGACAAGTCCGACGGATCGGTGCTCCGGCGCCTGAAGACCCCGCACACGAGCAGCCTGCTCGGCACCGTCGACGGCCGGCTGGCCTTCGTGGTCGGGGGCGACATCGGCCCGGCGCGCCCCGAGGAGCTGAAGTTCGGCGAGATCTGGCTGCTCGACCCGGACACCGGCGCCACCACCACGACGAAGCTGACGAAGACCTACGACGGCTCGGTACGGCTGGCCGCCGACACCCTGTGGATCGCCCAGGCCGACGGCCAGGTGATCGCCGTGTCCCCGCTGACCGGCAAACAGCTGTGGCAGACCCGGACCGGCGTCGAGGGCTCGGGTCAGCCCGTGTACGAACCCCGCACCCGCACCCTCTATCTGGCCAGCACCAGCGGCAGGGTCGCCGCCCTCGACACCCGCAAGGGCCCACTGCTGTGGGAGACGGGCACACACGCCGAGCAGTTCGCGAGCGGCGACGTGATCAAGTCCCAGGTGCTGCCGTACGGCGGCGCGCTGACCGTGAGCACCCCGGACGGCACCGTCTTCAGCCTCGACCCCGCTCACCGCACAGGGGGGTGAGCGGGGAGGGGGAGCGATGACTTCCGAGTGCGCCTCGAAGTCCATGAACCGGCGGTACTGGTCCGGATGCGCCTCGCGTTTCGCCAGCTCGTACAGCCCGTGGAAGTGCTTGTCCGTGCCGAAGGCCGCGTCGAGTTGTGCGGGCAGGTCGGGTGGCGGCATCAGTTCGGCCGTCTCGACCCGGGCCAGTGTGCTCTTGCTGGAGCTGAGGATGTCCGCCAGCTGTACGAGCGACAGCCGCGCGGCCTCGCGGTGGCGGCGCTGCTCCGCGCCGAAGTAGTGGCGGGCGGAGTGGTAAGGGGTCAGCTGCTGTGGCTTGAACGTCATCGGTCTCGCCTCTCGTTTCGTGCCTCTTGTTCCGGTCGTCCCGATCTCAACGCTGGGACACGGATCCCCTGTTGGGGACGCATGCCACACGGTGACGATGTAGGCACAAACGGTAATCGCCGGTGCTTGCGGCCGCCAGAGGGACCGGAGCGAAGGGAGTCACGTGATGATGCGCGACGGAATGGGTACGCAGCTACGGCTGCTGCCGTGGACCACACCCGAGGGCGGCCCGTGCTACCTCAGCACGTCCGACCCGAACAGCCGACTGTCGTGCATGGCGGACGAGTTGGAGGCGGAACTGCTCGACTCGGCGGAGTTCGTACTCGGGCAGGCGAAGCCGTTGCTGGCTGGGAAGGGCGTGGGGGAGCGGGAGTTGAGGTTCACCGGGGTACGGCTCGCCGAGGCGCTGGGGGATGCGTTGCGGATCGCGGTGAGTCGGGGGGCGCGGTTGCCGGAGGGATAAGGGGGTTGGGGGGAGAGGGAGCGTGCGGTCAGGGGAACGGTGACTACGACCCGCCGTACAGACGCTTCAGGTCCACGAGGACGGCTTCGCCGCGCTCGGCCGCCGCATGCAGCTCCGGGGAGAACCCGACGCCGCTGTAACAGGCGAGGCGGGTGTGGCTCGTGTCGATGCCTCGCGCCGCGAGGAGCCCGAGGATGTGGCGCAGTCGGTCGAGGTGGCGTACGTCCATCACCTTGTTCCACTTCGCCTCGCCGATCGACAGCAGGATGCCGTGGTCCTGGCCGACGGCCCCGCGTACGACGACGTCGACCTCGTGGGAGGTGCGCGCGGCCGGATCAGGGACCGTTCCCGAGGTGACGTCGATGGGCAGGCCGCCGAAGGTGTCGGGTTCGGCGTGCCGGGCGACCCACTCGCGGCACAACTGCTCGAAGTGGGGGCCGACGATTTTGCTCAGGAATGTGTCCCGGGACAGGGACCAGGTCGCCTTCAGGTTGCGTCGCTCGGCCATGAGGGCCTGGTTACGGCGTACCACCGCGTGATGGAACGTGATCAGCGGTTCGGCGATGCGGTAAGCGCTGCGGTTGCCGCGGAAAGCGTCCGCTTCCAAGGTCAGCAGTCCGCATCGCTTGAGTACCGTCAGCGGCTGGGAGATGTCCGTCGCCTTGCGGCCCACCGCGCTCGCGATGCCACCGCTGGTGTGGTTGCCGGCCGCGACTGCCGCGAGGACGGAGTGGTAGAGCGCGCGATCGCGCACGTCCGGTTCGGCGGCCAACAGGAACTCCGCCTCGCCGTGGATGGGGCGCATGGGATTGAGGACCGTACGGCACACCCAGTCGTCGAAGTCTTCCAGTCCCTCCGGTACGTCGTTGGCCACGAACTCCCGCCGGTAGGCCGGGGTTCCGCCGACCACGGCGTGCGTGAGGACGGCGAGTCTCGGGTCGGTGATGCCCCAGAACTCGGCCGCTTCCCGGTAACCCAGGGAGTGCACGACGAGGTTGAGCCTCGCGCGGCCGTACAACGGTGACGTGCCGGAGAGCAGACCACCCATGAACGACATCGCGCTCCCGCAAAGGAGGATGCGGGGGTGGTGGCGCAGATCGCGGCCGAATCCGGCTCCGATGGCCGCCTGGAGGCGGGAGGTGAGGGAGGTGTCGCCCCGGACCAGATACGGGAACTCGTCGATGACGATCGTGACGGGGCGCTGCGAGGCAAGGTCGAAGAGCAGCTCCAGGGCCTCGCTCCAGTGATGGGGGCGGGGCGGCACGGGAGCGTCCGTGAATCGTCCGATCTCCTCGCCGAGCAGACTCAGTGACTCGGCCCGTGTGGCCTCGACGGCGGCGAAGTAGAAGCCGTTCGTGGCTGAGGTGAGGGCTTTGAGCAGGAAACTCTTCCCCTGCCGGCGGCGCCCGGAGACAACCGCGAGGTGTGGTCCGGGCTCCTCGTCGGAGACGAACGCGGTCAGCTCGCTCCACTCCCAGTCGCGGTCGAAGATCTGGGACGGCTTGGGGATGCTGCGGCGGGACGGTCGCGGCACGGTCAGGTCACCTCGTTCTTAGGGATGCACATCTAAGATGTACATCCCTAAGAACGCGAGTGCACCCGATTGGACACGGGCGGCCCCGCTCACCCGCCTACGGCAGCGCCAGCATCCGCTCCAGCGCCAGCTTCGCGAAGGCTTCCGTCTCCCGGTCCACCGCTATCTGGTTGACCAGGTTGCCCTCGGCCAGGGACTCCAGGGTCCAGACCAGGTGGGGGAGGTCGATGCGGTTCATGGTCGAGCAGAAGCAGACCGTCTTGTCGAGGAAGACGACCTCCTTGTCCTCGCTCGCGAAACGGTTCGCCAGGCGGCGTACCAGGTTCAGTTCCGTCCCGATGGCCCACTTGGAGCCGGCCGGGGCCGCCTCCAGGGCCTTGATGATGTACTCGGTCGAACCGACGTAGTCCGCCGCTTCCACCACCTCGTGCTTGCACTCGGGGTGGACCAGGACGTTCACGCCGGGAATCCGGGCGCGGACGTCGTTCACCGAGTCGACGCTGAAGCGCCCGTGCACGGAGCAGTGCCCCCGCCACAGGATCATTTTCGCGGCGCGCAACTGCTCGACCGTCAGGCCGCCGTTCGGCTTGTGCGGGTTGTAGAGGACGCAGTCGTCGAGCGACATCCCCATGTCCCGTACCGCCGTGTTGCGGCCCAGGTGCTGGTCCGGCAGGAACAGGACCTTCTCGCCCTGCTCGAAGGCCCACCCGAGGGCGCGTTCGGCGTTCGACGACGTACAGATCGTGCCGCCGTGCTTGCCGGTGAACGCCTTGATGTCCGCCGAGGAGTTCATGTAGGAGACGGGCACGACCTGGTCGGCCACCCCGGCCTCCGTCAGGACGTCCCAGCACTCGGCGACCTGCTCGGCCGTCGCCATGTCCGCCATCGAGCAGCCGGCGGCCAGGTCGGGCAGGACCACCTTCTGGTCGTCGCCGGTCAGGATGTCCGCCGACTCCGCCATGAAGTGCACACCGCAGAACACGATGTACTCCGCCTCCGGGCGCGCGGCCGCGTCCCGGGCCAGCTTGAAGGAGTCGCCCGTGACGTCCGCGAACTGGATGACCTCGTCGCGCTGGTAGTGGTGGCCGAGGACGAAGACCTTGTCACCGAGCTTCTCCTTGGCCGCACGGGCACGTGCCACCAGGTTCGGGTCCGAGGGGGAGGGAAGGTCACCGGGACACTCGACGCCGCGCTCGCTCTTCGGGTCGGCCTCGCGGCCGAGGAGCAGCAGGGCGAGGGGCGTCGGCTGTACGTCGAGGTCCTGCGTCTGGGCGGTGGTCACGACACGCACCCTTTCTGTTCATGCCTTTTCGTCGAATTGACGTTATCTATCGTAACCGCTTCACGTCACTTTGACGAGGTCCATAGCGTCGATGTGACATGAATCCCGGAGGCGGTTCCCGGACCGGGCCTAGGTTGTCCACAGGGCGCTGTTCGCGTTCTTGCGTGTGTGCGAGCATGGAGGGGAGAACGGAAAGAACAGACTCTCGGCCCGGAATGAATCCGCGGCCCAGCCGGTTGCACTCGTCGGCAAGCAGTCTCCGTACAACCCGGGAGAGATGTAGATGTCCGTATCGGACGAGACCAGCACCGTCACCGACGGCATCATCCTGTCCGACGCCGCCGCGGCGAAGGTCAAGGCCCTGCTCGACCAGGAAGGCCGTGAGGATCTGGCCCTGCGCGTCGCGGTCCAGCCCGGCGGTTGCTCGGGTCTGCGCTACCAGCTGTTCTTCGACGAGCGTTCCCTCGACGGTGACGTTCTCAAGGACTTCGACGGTGTGAAGGTCGTCACCGACCGCATGAGCGCTCCCTACCTCGGCGGCGCCTCCATCGACTTCGTCGACACCATCGAGAAGCAGGGCTTCACGATCGACAACCCGAACGCGACGGGCTCCTGCGCCTGCGGTGACTCGTTCAGCTAAGCGCCACAGCGAAGTCCCAGGTCATACGCTCTACGTCGTACGTGTGAAGGCGGCGCCCCCTCCGACGGGGCGCCGCCTTCACGCGTACCGGGCGGGTTACTTCTTGGCGAAGTCGCCCTCGGGGATCGACTTTCCGTCCGCCCCCACGACCTTCCGGTCACCCAGCGGCTCGTCCAGCTGCACGGTCTCGTACATCGCCTTGGCGATCAGGATGCAGACCTTGCCCTTCTCGGACGACGAGGTCACCGCCACCTTCACCTGGTCCTCGTTCGCGCCGTCCGCCCCGTCCTCGCTCACCGAGGCCGAGTACGTGCTGCACACCCCGCCCCAGAAGCCCAGGGTCAGCTCCTTGCCGTCGCCGGAGACCGTGTAACCCTCGATCTTCTCGTCATGCGTCGTCGTCCCGGACGTCGGCTCGTCGCCCGGCGCGGTCGGCGTGGGCGTCGGGGACGGCTCCGCGCTCGTCGCCGCCCCGGCCAGATACCGGGGGTCGACCGCGGGATACGTCACCGTGAAGCCCTCGGCGGCACCCTGGGGCCGTACCTCGAACAGCCACGACGGCACCAGCGCCGGCTGCCCGGACACGGAGTGCGAGGCCAGTCCGAACACCGCCTTCTCGACGCCGAGCGACTCCCGCTCCGGCGCCGTCGCGCCACAGGGCGCCTCCAGACGATCCTTCAGCGGTGCGGGGGTCGCGCAGCCCCCGATGCCCGCGCGGGGCCCGGGAGTCGCCACGGCTCCCGGCGAGTTGAGCAGATCGAGCGTCTTCTGCGCGCCGAGCACCGGATACGTGTCGCTCTTCACCGGCGTCGCCAACTGGCCGCTGCCGCCCACGACTTCGCCCTGCGCGCTGACCTGGATGCCGGTCGTCCAGCCGTACGTGGGCAGCCCGCCGACCAGCGGGTTGGCGTTCACCACCCGCTGGTCGCCCATGAGCTGGCTCGCGTCGAGCTTCGCGTCGTCCTGGCCGACCGCCTTCAGGACCGGCGCCGCCGCCTTCTTCGCCGCCGCCTCGCTCACCGGTTCGACGGCGATGTCGGGGGACGCGGGCTGCGGGCACTCGGTGGTGCTCTTGCAGTTGTCGGAGCCGCCGCCGACGTACCGGCTGAAGGTCCAGGTCCCGGGCGCCTGCTTGTTCACCCGCAGGGTCGGACCCGTCCCGTCCTTCGCCGCGCCGACCAGCCAGCCGTCGGCCTCCGCCACCGGCTTCCCCTCGACGCCGAGGGCCTCGGCCAGCCGGGTCACCTCGGCGGCCGTCGTCTCGTCCTTCGCCGTCGAGTACACCGGCGCGGAGGCGGGCCCCGCGGGCAGCTCACCGTCGGCGCGGTAGATCACGCCGTTCGGGTCGGGCTCACCCGGCGCGATGCCGCTGTTACCGCCGCCATCGCCCTCGGTGTAGCCGTCGAGGGCCAGCGGCGGGGGAGTGGTGTTGTCGCCGCCCGGCGCGGACGTGTCCGTACGGTCGTCGTCGCCCGAGCCGCCGGTCACGCTGGTGGCGAGATACGCCCCGCCGCCCCCGACGAGCAGGACCGCGGCCGCGACCGAGGCGACGAGCACCGGGGACCGGCGCCGGGACGGGCGCCCCGCGCCGCTCTCCTCGGCACCTTGTGCACCCTCGGTGGTGGCGTCGACGTCGGCCTCGGGGGCCTTGTCGTCGGCGTCGTCGTGATCGGGTCGCTCGGTGTTCACCGCATCGCTCCTTCGGCTCCCAGCTGTCCCGGCTGCCGCGACCGCCCCGGCCCTGTCACGGACAGACACCGAGGGGTCGTACACCGCATCCTCTTTACGGGGGACAGCGATGGGACGCAACGGGGGAGCGCACGGTTCCCGTCGAGCGCTGGTCGCCGGGCCGGGGTGCCGTCAGTCGCCGTAGTAGGGCATCGCGTCCACCAGCCGGGCCGAGGCGGGCGAGACGGTCACTCCGTGGATTCGGGACGGGGAGACGGGCAGGGTGATGATCCGGTCCGGGGCCGCCCAGTGCGGTGCCATCCGGGCGCAGTCGCCGCGCAGGGAGGCCAGATCCCCTTCGAGGTCGTGCGAGGCCGCGCCCCGGCCCTCCGAGTGGACCTGTGGGACCTGGTGGACCTTGAAGTTCGTCATACCGGAACCGTATGCACCGGATACCCGTCCGAGAAAGATCTACTATCGGGTAGTTTTGCCTGCTACAGCGAGCACGGGCCGACCGGGTAGCGTGAACTGTCAATCCCGCCACCCCTGCAGGAGAGTGTCTCCGTCGTGCGTATCGCAGTCACCGGCTCCATCGCCACCGACCACCTGATGACCTTTCCCGGCCGTTTCGCCGACCAGCTCGTAGCGGATCAGCTGCACACGGTCTCGCTCTCCTTCCTGGTCGACAACCTCGACGTCCGCCGGGGTGGCGTGGGCGCGAACATCGCCTTCGGCATGGGCCAGCTCGGCACCAAGCCGATCCTCGTCGGCGCCGCCGGCTCCGACTTCGACGAGTACCGCGCCTGGCTGGACCGGCACGGCGTGGACACCGACTCGGTGCGCATCTCCGAGACGCTGCACACCGCCCGTTTCGTGTGCACCACCGACGCCGACCACAACCAGATCGGCTCCTTCTACACCGGTGCCATGAGCGAGGCCCGGCTCATCGAGCTGAAGACCGTCGCCGACCGGGTGGACGGCCTCGACCTGGTCCTGATCGGCGCGGACGACCCGGAGGCGATGCTCCGCCACACGGAGGAGTGCCGCACGCGGTCCATCCCCTTCGCCGCCGACTTCTCCCAGCAGATCGCCCGCATGGGCGGCGACGACATCAAGGTCCTGCTGGAGGGCGCCGCGTACCTCTTCTCGAACGAGTACGAGAAGGGCCTCATCGAGTCGAAGACCGGCTGGTCCGACGCCGAGATCCTCGCCAAGGTCGGCACCCGGGTGACCACCCTCGGCTCGCGGGGCGTGCGCATCGAGCGCGTCGGCGAGGACCCGATCGAGGTCGGCTGCCCGGAGGAGGAGGCCAAGGTCGAGCCGACGGGCGTCGGCGACGCGTTCCGCGCGGGGTTCCTGTCGGGACTGGCGTGGGGGGTGTCGCTGGAGCGGGCGGCGCAGGTCGGCTGCATGCTCGCCACCCTCGTCATCGAGACGGTCGGCACCCAGGAGTACCGCCTCCAGCGCGCCCACTTCATGGACCGCTTCCGCAAGGCGTACGGGGACGACGCGGCGACCGAGGTTCAGCAGCACCTGGGCTGATTTTGTCGTCTGCGGGCGCGTGGGGGCTGGTCGCGCACACGCGGCGGTAGCCGCACATTGACACAGCCCCGCGCCCCTCTGGGGCGCGTTCAGCTCACCCGGCGGATCAGATATGCCGTTCCCTTTTCCGCCGGTTCCTCGCCCACGTACTCCTGGTCCCGCATCTCGCACCACGCCGGGATGTCCAGCCGCGCCGCCTCGTCGTCCGAGAGGACCCGGACCGTGGCGCCCACCGGGACATCGCCGATCACCTTCGCCAGCTCGATCACCGGGATCGGGCACCGCTTGCCGAGGGCGTCCACGACGAGCGCGTCCCCCTCGCCCACGGCGGCGACCGTCACCGGAACCGGCGCGCCCAGCTTCTCCCGTACGGCCGCCACCGCGTCCGGCAGCACCGACAGGAACCGTTCGACGTCCTCCTCCGCGGTGCCCGGCGGCAACGACACCCTCACGTTGCCCTCACTCAGCACCCCCATCGCCCTCAGCACATGGCTGGGCGTCAGCGTGCTGCTCGTACAGGACGACCCGGACGAGACGGAGAAACCCTCCCGATCCAGCTCGTGCAGCAGTGTCTCCCCGTCGACATAGAGACACGAGAAGGTGACGATGCCGGGCAGCCGGCGTACCGGATCGCCGACCACATCCACATCCGGGACCAGCTGCGGCACCCGCGCCCGGATCCGCTCCGTCAACTCCCGCAGCCGTACGGCCTCCTGGGCTGCCTCGGCCCGTACCGCGCGCAGCGAGGCCGCCGCCGCGACGATCGCCGGGATGTTCTCGAACCCGGCGGCCCGCCCCGACTCCCGCTCGTCGACGGGCCCTTGAGCGGCGAACCGCACCCCCTTGCGGACGACCAGCAGCCCGACCCCGGAAGGCCCACCCCATTTGTGGGCGCTCGCGGTCAACAGCGACCAGGGTCCCGCGACCGCCCCCCACCCCAGCGACTGCGCCGCGTCCACCAGCAGCGGCACACCCGCCGCCTGGCACACCTGTGCCACCTCCGCCACCGGCTGCTCGGTCCCCACCTCGTGGTTGGCCGACTGGAGACAGGCCAGCGCCGTGTCCGGGCGTACGGCGGCCTCGTACGCCTCGACGGCCACGCCACCGGCGCGGTCGACGGCGACCGTCGTCACCGCGCCACCCGCCGCCTCCCACGCCTCCGCCGAATGGAGCACCGACGAGTGTTCGACCGCTGACACGATCAGGTGGCGCCCGACCCGACGCCGCCCGGCGAGAGCGCCCGCCATACCGGTGTGCACGGCCCGCGTGCCCGACGACGTGAACGTCAGCTCATCGGCCCGGCACCCAACGGCGTCGGCCGCCGCTTCCCGGGCGGCGTCCAGCAACATCCGGGCCCGCCGCCCTTCCCTGTACAAACGCGCGGGATCAGCCCACCCTTCGTCGAGCGAGGCTTGCAGCGCCTGCCGGGCAACGGGATGAAGGGGAGCTGAGGAGGCCGCATCAAAGTAGGACACACGGCAACGCTAAGCGCCCTGAAGGGGCGCGGGGAACTGCGCGATCAACCACAACGCACCCGCACCCGCCGTACAACCCGAACCCCCACCCCCTCAGGCGCCCCCGACCCCTCGTCAGAACGCCCCCAACCCCGCCCATCCCACCCCTTCGGAGTGACCCACGGCGCGTTGGGGACCCTCCCCGCGCGACCCCAAAAAGCGTCCAGTAGGGTTTGGTCCGCATAAACATCCAAACCCCTGCCCGACGCAGGGCGGCGACCGACCCCGAGAAGGCAGGCCGCAGCCAATCCGCGCGGGCGAGACTCTCGGGAAGGCGCTACGTGAGTCCCAACGGCTCCGACCTCCCCCACGCCCTGGGGGGCGCGGGCGGTACCCCCACGCCGCGGCGCCCGATGCGGCGGAAGCTGCTGCAGGCGATGACTGCGGGCCTGGTCCTTGTGACCGCGACCGGTTGCACATACAAGGACTTCCCCCGCCTTGGTATGCCCACCCCGACCACGGAAGAGGCTCCGCGGATCCTCTCCCTGTGGCAGGGATCCTGGGCAGCCGCGCTCGCCACCGGCGTGCTGGTCTGGGGCCTGATCCTGTGGAGCGCCATGTTCCACCGGCGCAGCCGCACCAAGGTCGAAGTACCTCCGCAGACCCGGTACAACATGCCCATCGAGGCGCTGTACACCGTGGTCCCGCTCATCATCGTCTCGGTGCTCTTCTACTTCACGGCACGTGACGAGTCGAAGCTCCTCGACGTCTCCAAGAAGCCAGATCTGACGGTCAACGTCGTGGGCTTCCAGTGGAGCTGGGGCTTCAACTACATCGAGAACGTCGAGGGTTCCACCGGCAACGCGAACACCGACGAGAACCTGGCCGCCATTCCGGACCGGTTCAAGAAGGACTTCCCGGCGGCCGCCGGCGGCGTCTACGACGTCGGCACGCCCGGTGTGAAGAACCCGCAGACCGGCAACCCCGGTCCGACCCTCTGGCTCCCCAAGGGCAAGACGGTCCGCTTCGTCCTCACCTCGCGTGACGTCATCCACTCCTTCTGGGTGGTGCCGTTCCTGATGAAGCAGGACGTCATCCCGGGCCACACCAACGCCTTCCAGGTGACCCCCAACAAGGAGGGCACCTTCCTGGGCAAGTGTGCGGAGCTTTGCGGCGTCGACCACTCCAGGATGCTGTTCAACGTGAAGGTCGTCTCCCCCGAGCGCTACGAGCAGCACCTCAAGGACCTCGCGAAGAAGGGGCAGACCGGTTACATTCCCGCCGGCATCGCGCAGACGAGCCACGAGAAGAACCGGGAGACGACAAACCTGTGAGCATCCTCAACGAACCCCAGGGTGCCGCCGCAGCTGAGGACTCGTACGAGAACGAGCTGCCGGTACGGCGCAAGCAGCCCGGCAACGTGGTCATCAAGTGGCTCACCACCACCGACCACAAGACGATCGGCACGCTGTATCTGGTGACGTCGTTCGCGTTCTTCTGCATCGGTGGCGTGATGGCGCTGTTCATGCGCGCCGAGCTGGCCCGGCCGGGTCTGCAGATCATGTCGAACGAGCAGTTCAACCAGGCGTTCACGATGCACGGCACGATCATGCTGCTGATGTTCGCGACGCCGCTGTTCGCCGGTTTCACCAACTGGATCATGCCGCTGCAGATCGGCGCCCCCGACGTCGCGTTCCCGCGGCTGAACATGTTCGCCTACTGGCTGTACCTGTTCGGCTCGCTGATCGCCGTCGGCGGCTTCCTCACCCCCTCGGGTGCGGCCGACTTCGGCTGGTTCGCCTACTCCCCGCTCTCCGACGCGGTCCGCTCGCCGGGCATCGGCGCGGACCTGTGGATCATGGGCCTGGCCTTCTCCGGCTTCGGCACCATCCTCGGCGCGGTCAACTTCATCACCACCATCATCTGCATGCGCGCACCCGGCATGACCATGTTCCGCATGCCGATCTTCGTGTGGAACGTGCTGCTGACCGCGGTCCTCGTCCTGCTGGCCTTCCCTGTCCTCGCCGCCGCGCTGTTCGCGCTGGAGGCGGATCGGAAATTCGGCGCACACATCTTCGATGCCGCGAACGGTGGTGCCCTGTTGTGGCAGCACCTGTTCTGGTTCTTCGGGCATCCAGAGGTGTACATCATCGCGTTGCCGTTCTTCGGCATCATCTCCGAGGTCATCCCGGTCTTCTCCCGCAAGCCGATGTTCGGCTACATGGGCCTGATCGGCGCGACCATCGCCATCGCGGGCCTCTCCGTGACGGTGTGGGCGCACCACATGTACGTCACCGGCGGTGTGCTGCTGCCGTTCTTCTCCTTCATGACGTTCCTGATCGCCGTGCCAACAGGCGTGAAGTTCTTCAACTGGATCGGAACGATGTGGAAGGGGTCCTTGTCCTTCGAGACCCCGATGCTCTGGGCCACCGGCTTCCTGATCACCTTCACCTTCGGTGGTCTGACCGGTGTCATCCTGGCGTCGCCGCCGATGGACTTCCATGTCTCGGACTCGTACTTCGTGGTGGCGCACTTCCACTACGTGGTGTTCGGCACGGTCGTCTTCGCGATGTTCTCCGGGTTCCACTTCTGGTGGCCGAAGATGACCGGCAAGATGCTCGACGAGCGCCTCGGCAAGATCACGTTCTGGACGCTGTTCATCGGCTTCCACGGCACCTTCCTCGTCCAGCACTGGCTGGGCGCCGAGGGCATGCCGCGCCGGTACGCGGACTATCTCGATGCCGACGGCTTCACCGCGCTGAACACGATCTCGACGATCAGTTCGTTCCTGCTCGGTCTGTCCGTGCTCCCGTTCTTCTACAACGTGTGGAAGACCGCGAAGTACGGCAAGAAGGTCGAGGTCGACGACCCGTGGGGCTACGGCCGCTCGCTGGAGTGGGCCACGTCCTGCCCGCCCCCGCGTCACAACTTCCTCACCCTGCCGCGTATTCGCAGTGAATCCCCGGCGTTCGACCTGCACCACCCGGAGATCGCGGCGCTCGACCAGCTGGAGAACGCCGGGCACGGCGAAAAGGCTCTCGCAGGCGGCAAGGAGGCGGGCAAGTGAAGGTCCAGGGCAAGATGTTCATCTGGCTCGCCGTCTTCGTCCTCGCCATGGCGATCGTCTACGGCGTGTGGTCGAAGGAGCCGGCGGGCACCACGGCGCTCTTCCTGGCCTTCGGCCTGTGCATCATGGTCGGCTACTACCTGGCCTTCACGGCCCGGCGGACCGACCAGCTCGCGCAGGACAACAAGGAAGCCGACATCGCGGACGAGGCCGGTGAGGTCGGGTTCTTCAGCCCGCACAGCTGGCAGCCGCTCTCGCTGGCGATCGGCGGCGCGCTCCTGTTCCTGAGCGTCGCGATCGGCTGGTGGCTGGCGTACTTCTCGGCTCCGCTGCTCCTGGTGGGCCTGTGGGGCTGGGTCTTCGAGTACTACCGCGGTGAGAACCGCACCCAGTAGCACGCTCTGCGCGCAGAGGAGCCCGGACACTCCGTCAGGAGGGTCCGGGCTCCCTCTTTTGCCACACCTTCGTTCCCTCGCACGGATCACCCGCCGCGCCGAGGACGACGCGCGTTCATAGCGTGAGGCCATGAGGCACTCACCGCGTAACCGCACGGTCGTCAGCTGCACCCTCCTGGTGGCCGCCCTGGGCGCGTCCGCCACCGCCTGCGGCTCCGACGGCCACCCCCTCTCGGCGAAGCCGTACGACGCCGCTGAGCAGATCTCCTTCAGCGGCTCTGTCGGCGACGGGAAGAAGGCCGACCCGGACAAGCCCCTGGAGGTCACCTCCGAGGACTCGGACGGCCGCATCACGGACGTCACGGCCGTCGACGCGGCCGGACGCTACGTGGCCGGCGAACTCTCCGCCGACGGCAGCCGCTGGCACAGCACCTCACCCCTGGCCGCAGGCGCCCACTACACGGTCCGGGTGAGCACGGAGGACGAGGACGGCGCCCCCGGCCGCGAGACCCGCACCTTCGACACCAGCAGGCCGACCACCAAGAAGCGCCTGAACGTCACCTTCGGCCCGAAGACGGGCACCTACGGCGTGGGCCAGCCGGTGACGGCCGAACTCAGCGAACCCGTACGGGGAAAGGCACAGCGCGCGATAGTCGAGCGCGCCCTCAAGGTGGACTCGGCCCCCACCGTCGAGGGCGCGTGGCACTGGGTGGACGACAAGGAACTCCACTACCGCCCCAAGGAGTACTGGCCCACCCGGGCCACGATCCAGGTGCGCAGCAACCTGCCCGGCATCAAGGTCGGCGACCGCCTCTGGGGCGGCACGGCCAAGCCCCTGAAGTTCACGACGGGCGACCGCGTCATAGCCGTCACGGACGCGTCGTCCCACGTGATGACCGTCTACAAGAACGACAAGGTGATCAACACCATCCCGGTCACCACGGGCAAGGCCGGCTTCGAGACCCGCAACGGCGTCAAGGTCGTCCTCGGCAAGGAGTACTTCGTACGGATGCGCGGCACCAGCATCGGCATAGCCGAGGGCAGCGCCGAGTCGTACGACCTGCCCGTCTACTACGCCACCCGGGTCACCTGGAGCGGCGAGTACGTGCACGCCGCCCCCTGGTCCGTGGGCTCCCAGGGCTCCGCCAACGTCAGCCACGGCTGCACCGGAATGAGCACCGGCAACGCCGAGTGGTTCTTCGACAACGTCCGCGAGGGCGACGTCGTCAAGGTCGTCAACTCCTACGGCGACACCATGGAGACCTTCGGCAACGGCTTCGGCGACTGGAACCTGGACTGGACCAAGTGGCAGGGCGGCAGCGCCCTCACCACTATTTCTCCGGACGGCTCAAGCCCGGCCGACCGGGTGCGCCTGACTCCGGAGAGCGTGTGAACGAGGGGCGCGCCAATAGGGGCGCGGGGAACTGCGCGACAAGCCACAGCGCACCCGCACCCGCCTGACGAACCGCAGCCCCAACCCCGCTAGGCGCTCAAAGCCCTCTTCGACCGCAACAGAGAAGCCAACGCCGACGCGAACTCCACCGGATCCACCGGCAAGGTCACCGCCCCGTCCGCCCGACTCCACGTCGCCAGCCACGCGTCCTGCGGCCGCCCGATCAGCAACAGCACCGGCGGACACTCGAACACCTCGTCCTTGATCTGCCGGCACATCCCCATGCCCCCCATGGGCACGGCCTCGCCGTCCAGGACACAGACATCGATCCCGCCCTTGTCCAGCTCCTTCAGGACAGCGGCGGGAGTGGCGCACTCCAGGAACTCGACGATGGGAACGTCGGGAGCGGGCCTGCGCCCGGTCGCCAACCGCACCTGCTCGCGGGTGTTGGAGTCGTCGCTGTAGACCAGCACCGTGGCGGTCGGCTGCATTGTGCCCTCCGAGACATCAGCGTCGTACGGACAGACGGACCAGGTCCGTTGGGCCGGATGCTACTCCCTCGGACACTCCGTCTGAACACCTCGTCAACACCGGCTGGATCACGGCCGGAACACCGTTTCGACGGCCGTCCGATGGGCCATACGGGCTGGACACACCCCACCAACACTCCGAACGGCACCCCCCGGGGTGAGGGCGGGATAAGCGACCGACATAATGTCGGTCGTGGCGACAGCAACGACAGTAGAAACCGGGCACGCGCACCCGTCGGTCAACCGGCCGAACCTCACCAGCGTCGGAACCATCATCTGGCTGAGTTCCGAGCTGATGTTCTTCGCGGCCCTCTTCGCGATGTACTTCACCCTGCGATCGGTGACCGGTCCGGATCACTGGAAGGAAATGGCGTCAAGCCTGAACTTCCCGTTCTCCGCGGCGAACACCACGATCCTGGTGCTCTCATCCCTCACCTGCCAGCTCGGCGTGTTCGCCGCCGAGCGCGGTGACGTGAAGAAGCTCCGGATGTGGTTCATCGTCACCTTTGTCATGGGTGCGATCTTCATCGGCGGTCAGGTCTTCGAGTACACCGAGCTGGTCAAGCACGAGGGCCTCTCGCTCTCGTCCGACCCGTACGGCTCGGTGTTCTACCTGACCACCGGCTTCCACGGGCTGCACGTGACGGGCGGTCTCATCGCCTTCCTGTTCGTCCTCGGCAGGACGTACGCGGCGCGAAGGTTCACTCATGAGCAGGCGACCGCCGCGATCGTCGTGTCCTACTACTGGCACTTCGTCGACGTCGTCTGGATCGGGCTCTTCGCCACGATCTACATGATCAAGTAGCCGGGCCTGCCCGATCCTCACATCGGGTCCGCCCGATACCTCCAGAAGACTCGACGCTGAAGATCCTGACACCGGGGTAATCCGTGAAAAAGCTCTCCGCACGACGACGCCATCCGCTGGCGGCGGTCGTCGTCCTACTCATCGCGCTGGCGGCCGTCGGGGGGCTGTACGCCACACTCGCACCCGCGAGCAAGGCAGAGGCCGATGAAACCGCCCAGTCCCTCACGATCACGGAGGGGCAGCGGCTGTACTCCGTGGGCTGCGCCAGCTGCCACGGCACCGGCGGTCAGGGCACCTCCGACGGTCCGAGCCTCGTGGGCGTGGGCGCCGCGGCCGTCGACTTCCAGGTGGCGACCGGCCGGATGCCGGCCGCGACCTCCCAGGGCGCGCAGATCCCGAAGAAGAAGAACATCTACTCGCAGGCCGAGATCGACCAGCTCGCGGCGTTCATCGCGTCGCTGGGCGCCGGTCCGTCCGTGCCGACCGAGGAGCAGTACGGCCCCGACGGTGCGGACATCGCCAAGGGTGGCGAGCTCTTCCGCACCAACTGCGCCCAGTGCCACAACTTCACCGGCAAGGGCGGTGCGCTCACGCACGGCAAGTTCGCCCCGGACCTTGAGGGTGTCGACCCGAAGCACATCTACGAGGCCATGCAGACCGGCCCGCAGAACATGCCGTCCTTCCCCGACACGACGCTGTCGGAGAAGAACAAGAAGGACATCATCGCGTACCTCGACGCGGTCAACAGTGAGGACACCGTAGAGCCCGGCGGCCTCGGTCTGGGCGGTCTCGGACCGGTCAGCGAGGGGCTGTTCAGCTGGGTCTTCGGCCTCGGTGCGCTGATCGCGGTCGCCGTTTGGGTCGCCGCTCGGACCGCAAAGGCCAAGAAGTCATGAGTAGCCAAGACATTCCAGAAGAGAACCTGCCCGCTGCGCAGGGTGCGGCTCACCACGAGCACACGCACGGGGCCGTGGACGTCGCGGACGAGAAGCACCCGTTCGCGGACCCGGGACTGCCGCCCCACGAGCACCGCGTCCAGGACATCGACGAGCAGGCCGCCAAGCGGTCCGAGCGTGCGGTCGCCTTCATGTTCACGCTGTCGATGCTGGCCACCGTCGCCTTCATCGTCTCGTACGTGGCGATCCCGCACGACAGGGCCGTCTACGTCTTCCCGCTCGGGCACCTCAACGCGCTGAACTTCGCGCTGGGCATGAGCCTCGGGGTGGCGCTCTTCGCGATCGGCGCGGGTGCGGTCCACTGGGCCCGCACCCTGATGTCCGACGAGGAGATGATCGCCGAGCGGCACGAGATCGCGGCCCCGCCCGAGGTCAAGGCGCAGGTTCTGGCCGACTTCAAGCAGGGTGCCAAGGAGTCCGCGCTCGGTCGGCGCAAGCTGATCCGCAACACGATGTTCGGTGCGCTGGCCCTGTTCCCGCTCTCCGGCGTCATGCTGCTGCGCGACCTCGGTCCGCTGCCGGGCACCAGCCTCCGCCACACGATGTGGCGCAAGGGCCTGCTGCTCGTCAACATGAACACGAACGAGCCGCTGCGTCCCTCGGACGTCGTGGTCGGTTCGCTCACCTTCGCCAAGCCCGAGGGCCTGGAGGAGGCGGACCACGAGTTCCAGACCGAGATCGCCAAGGCCGCCCTGATGATCGTCCGTATCCAGCCGGACAACATCAAGGACAAGCGCGAACTCGAGTGGTCCCACGAGGGCATCGTGGCGTACTCGAAGATCTGCACCCACGTCGGTTGCCCGATCTCCCTGTACGAGCAGCAGACGCACCACGTGCTCTGCCCCTGCCACCAGTCCACCTTCGACCTCTCCGACGGCGCCCGGGTGATCTTCGGCCCCGCCGGTCACGCCCTGCCGCAGCTGCGCATCGGCGTGAACGACGAGGGCTACCTTGAGGCGCTCGGCGACTTCTCCGAGCCCGTCGGTCCTGCCTTCTGGGAGCGCGGATGAGTACTACGGCAAACACAGACGCGCGTTCGTCGCGCGAGAAGGCACCCGCCGGTGAGCGTGTCGCCGACTGGGCCGACGGCCGGCTGGGGATCTACTCCCTGGCCAAGGCCAACATGCGCAAGATCTTCCCCGACCACTGGTCGTTCATGCTCGGCGAAGTCTGCATGTACAGCTTCATCATCATCATCCTCACGGGTGTGTATCTGACGCTGTTCTTCCACCCGTCGATGAACGAGGTGGTGTACCACGGCAGCTACGTCCCGCTGCAGGGTCAGCTGATGTCCGAGGCGTTCAACTCGACCATGCACATCTCCTTCGATGTGCGCGGTGGTCTGCTGATCCGGCAGATCCACCACTGGGCGGCGCTGATCTTCCTCGCCGGCATGTTCGTGCACATGATGCGTGTGTTCTTCACGGGCGCTTTCCGTAAGCCGCGTGAGGTCAACTGGGTGTTCGGATTCCTGCTGTTCGTCCTGGGCATGTTCACCGGGTTCACCGGCTACTCGCTCCCGGACGACCTGCTCTCCGGCACCGGTGTGCGCTTCATGGAGGGCGCGGTCCTGTCCGTGCCGGTCGTGGGCACGTACCTGTCGTTCTTCCTGTTCGGCGGAGAGTTCCCGGGCGGCGACTTCGTGGCCCGGTTCTACTCGGTCCACGTACTGCTGCTGCCGGGCATCATGCTCGGCCTGATGGTGGCGCACCTGATCCTGGTCTTCTACCACAAGCACACGCAGTTCGCGGGCCCCGGAAAGACGAACAACAACGTCGTCGGCATGCCGCTGCTGCCGGTCTACATGGCCAAGGCCGGAGGCTTCTTCTTCCTGGTCTTCGGTGTCATCGCGGCCATCTCGGCCATCGCCTCGATCAACCCGATCTGGACGATGGGCCCCTACCGCCCGGACCAGGTGTCCACCGGCGCCCAGCCCGACTGGTACATGGGCTTCTCCGAGGGTCTGATCCGTGTCATGCCGGGCTGGGAGATCAACGCCTGGGGTCACACGCTCGTCCTGGGTGTGTTCATCCCGCTGATCATCTTCCCGCTGGTCCTGGTCGCGATCGCGGTCTACCCGTTCATCGAGTCCTGGGTCACCGGCGACAAGCGCGAGCACCACATCCTGGACCGCCCGCGCAACGTGCCGACGCGTACGGCCTTCGGTGTCGCGTGGATCACCTGGTACATGGTGCTGCTGATCGGTGGTGGGAACGACCTCTGGGCCACCCACTTCCACCTGTCGATCAACGCGATCACCTGGTTCGTACGGATCGCGTTCTTCGTCGCCCCGGTCATCGCGTTCGTCGTCACCAAGCGGATCTGTCTCGGCCTCCAGCGCCGCGACAAGGACAAGGTGCTGCACGGCCGCGAGTCGGGCATCATCAAGCGCCTGCCGCACGGTGAGTTCATCGAGGTGCACGAGCCGCTCAGCCAGGAGGCCCTGCACACCCTCACGGCGCACGAGCAGTACGTGCCTGCCGCGATCGGTGCGACGGTCGACGAGAACGGTGTCGAGCGCAAGGTGAAGGGCCCGGAGAAGCTGCGGGCCAAGCTCAGCAAGTCGTACTACGGCGAGGACAGCCAGATCGCCAAGCCCACCGCCGAGGAGTACAAGGAGATCACGAGCGGCCACGGCCACCACTGATCCCTGCGCTCGCCACGCGCGGTAGAAGGGCCCCGTCCGAAGACCGGACGGGGCCCTTCGCCGTACCCCCGGGCTGGATAGGGTGTTCCCATTCCCACTAGGAGTCCCGCGAGTCTCGCCGGGACTGATGCAGGAGCGGCTTATGAGCAGCGCTGTGAACCCCGCCGGAGGCGACACCGCGGCGGTCCGTTCCTGGCCCCGCGTGCTGAACGGCCTGCTCGACGGCCATGACCTGAGCGCGGCCGACACCGCCTGGGCGATGAACCTGATCATGCGCGGCGAGGCGACCGACGCACAGATCGCCGGGTTCGTGGTGGCGCTGCGGGCCAAGGGCGAGACCGTCGAGGAGATCTCCGGGTTCGTCCAGGCGATGTACGAACACGCGAACGTGATCGAGGTGCCGGGGCCGACCGTCGACATCGTCGGCACCGGCGGCGACGGCGCCAACACCGTGAACATCTCCACCATGTCGGCGATCGTCATCGCCGGCACCGGTGCCAAGGTCGTCAAGCACGGCAACCGGGCGGCCTCCTCGGCCTCCGGGGCGTCGGACGTGCTGGGGCAGCTCGGCGTCAATCTGGAGTTGACGCCGAAGCGGGTGGCCGAGGTCGCGGAGGAGGCCGGGATCACCTTCTGCTTCGCGGCCAAGTTCCATCCGGCGATGCGCCATGTGGGCGCCGCGCGCGGCCAGTTGGGCATCCGGACGGTCTTCAACATCCTGGGCCCGCTGACCAACCCGGCCAAGGTCAAGGCGCAGGCGGTCGGGGTCGCCGACCCCCGGATGGCGCCCATCGTCGCCGGGGTGTTCGCCGAGCGCGGCAACTCCTCCCTGGTGTTCCGGGGCGACGACGGCCTCGACGAACTGACGGTCACCGCCACGTCCCGGGTGTGGGTCGTGCGGGACGGCAAGGTGACGGAGGAGGCCTTCGACCCGCGCGACGTCGGCATCGAGCTGGTCCCCGTGGAGGCGCTGCGCGGCGGTGACGCCTCGCACAACGCGGCGGTCGCCCGGCGGCTGCTGGACGGCGAGACAGGGCCCGTACGGGACGCCGTGCTGCTCAACTCGGCGGCGGCGCTGGTGGCGCTGGACCCGGGGCCGGGTTCGCTGGCCGAGCAGATCGGCGCCGGCATGGAGAAGGCCGCGGAGTCCGTCGACTCCGGGGCGGCGAAGAAGACGCTGGAGCGGTGGGCGGCGGCCAGCAACGCGTAGCGGTTTCCTGTGGTGGGCGTTCCGCGATCCGGACACGGGTTGCGGGGCGTCGATCACTTCCCGTACGTTCTGTACCAGGTCATGAGTGACAGTCATGAGGCCCCGGCCGACTGTCCGGCAACCCTCCGTCCGTGGCGGGGTGCCCCGGGATGAAGACCAGGCCGTAGGCAGCAAGGCTTACGGCAAGCGCGGGCCCCTCTCGACACCAGGGGTCCTGGTCGTTCGAGGGAGCCTTCCGTGAGCAAGCGAATGCGATAGGGCGTAGAGCCCCGCTTCCGCGCACCCATTTCACCTTTTCCTGTGCTGAGCCGCGTCCTTCGCGTCCGCTCGCGCAGTGATTCCTCTTGTCTCTCACGGGAGTTCGCCATGTCTGTCTCCACTGTTGCCGCCGACCAGGCTGTTTGTGCCCCCTTGTCCGTTCTGGGGCGTGATGTCACCGTGCCGCTCGTCACGGGTGGCGAGGTCACCTACGCGGCGCTCGACTACGCGGCCAGCGCACCGGCGCTCCAGCGGGTCTGGGATGACGTGGCGGCGTACGCGCCCTACTACGGCAGCGTCCACCGCGGTGCCGGCTACCTCTCCCAGTTGTCGACGGACCTCTTCGAGAACGCCCGCAGGACGGTCACGGAGTTCCTGGACTGCCGCGCCGACGACCAGCTGGTCTTCACCCGGTCCACCACCGACTCGCTGAACCTGCTCGCCGCCGCGCTCCCCGCCGGCTGCCAGGTCTTCGTCTTCGAGACCGAGCACCACGCCTCGCTGCTGCCCTGGCAGGACGCGCAGGTCACCTACCTCGACGCCCCGCGCACCCCGCAGCAGGCCGTGGCCACCCTGGAGGAGGCCCTCGCCGCCCGTTCCGCATCCGTTCAGGAGGGCCAGGGCCCGGCCCTCGTCTGCGTCACCGGTGCCTCGAACGTCACCGGTGAGCTGTGGCCGGTACGGGAGCTGGCCGCCGTCGCCCACGCGCACGGCGCCCGGATCGTCCTGGACGCCGCCCAGCTCGCCCCGCACCACCCGGTCTCCGTCCAGGACCTGGACGTCGACTGGGTCGCCTTCTCCGGCCACAAGCTGTACGCGCCCTTCGGCTCCGGTGTCCTCGCCGGCCGCGCCGACTGGCTGCGCGCGGCCGACCCCTACCTCGCGGGTGGCGGCGCCAGCCGCAAGGTCACGCGGCGCACGGACGGGGGCGTGGACGTGGAGTGGCACGACAGTGCCGCCCGGCACGAAGCAGGGTCGCCGAACGTCATCGGTGCCTACTCGATCGCCGCGGCCTGCAAGGCCCTCACGGAGGCCGGCTTCGAGTCGCTGGTGGCTCGGGAGCAGCACCTGATCGACACCGTGCGGGCGGGGCTGGCCGAGGTGCCCGAGGTCAGGGTTCTCTCGCTGTTCGGCGACGACGCTCCGCGCGTCGGCGTGATCTCGTTCGTCGTCGAGGGGTGGAACAGCTCGCACTTCGCGGCGGCGCTCTCCGCGGAGTACGGGATCGGGGTGCGGGACGGGCTGTTCTGCGCCCACCCGCTTCTGCGCACGCTGCTGGGCACGGATCCGCAGACGCAGGGGGAGTGCGGTGCGCCCGAGGCCGCCCCTGGGGAGAAGTCCCTCAACGCCATCCGGGTGAGCTTCGGGGCGGGCACCCCCGACGAGCACGTCGAGCGGTTCGTGGGTGCGGTGAAGGAGCTTGTGCGGGACGGCGCTCGGTGGCAGTACCGGACCGAGGACGGGCGGTGCGTGCCGGCGGTTTGATCGCCCCCGCCGCCCTTACCCGTCCCATCCCTGGGGGCTGCGCCCCCAGACCCCCGCTGTCGGCCCTGAACGGGCCTTGTCCTCAAACGCCGGACGGGCTGAGATGCCGGGGCCTGGGCTGAAGGTGCGGCGGGGCGGGCGGGAAAGAAGCTTGAGCGGCTCGTCCGCACACGCCGGCCCGGGTCGGGAACGTCAGCTGTCCAGGCCGATCGCGAACGCTGCTTCCAGGTCGTGCTGGGAGTACGTCCGGAACGCCACGTGGGTGTCTGTCGCCTCCACGCCGGGGATCTTGCTGATGCTGCCGGGGATGATCTCCGCCAGGTCCTCGTGGGCCTTGGCGCGGACCATCGCGATCAGGTCGTACGTGCCGGTGACGGAGAAGACCTCGCTCACGCTGTCCAGGGCGGCGATCGACTCCGCGATCTCCGGAATCCGGTCCACGCTGGTCTTGATGAGCACGATCGCGGTGATCACGGCTGGTTCTCTCCCTCGGTGGCCGTCGCTGGGGCGGACCTCACTCTAGTGGTACGCCGATGTCGCACCCACGCGTAGACGAAGCCGAGGCCGAAGCCGATCACGTGGGCCAGATACGCCACCCCGGGGCCGGATGATGCCCTCCCGGCCGCCACCCACTGCAACGCCGCCCAGAACGGCAGGGTCAGCCAGGCGGGGAAGCGCAGCGGGAGGAAGAAGAGGAACGGGAAGAGGCTTGTGACGCGGGCGCCGGGGAACAGGTACAGGAACGCGCCCAGGATCGCCGAGATCGCACCGGACGCCCCCACCAGCGTCTGCTGCGAGCCGGCGTAGGCGGCGGCGTACCCCAGCAGGGCGAGGTAGCCGCAGCCCAGGTAGAAAAGGGCGAACTCCAGGTGGCCGAGGCGTTCCTCGGTCATCGCGCCGAAGACGTAGAGGAAGAGCATGTTGCCCAGCAGGTGGACCCAGCTGCCGTGCACGAAGAGGGCCGTGGCCGGGGTGAGCGCGGCTCGCGGGGCGCCGGTGAACAGGTCGGCGGGGACCACGCCCCAGCGGCGGAAGTAGGCGCGCTGGGCGGCGAGCAGGGCGTCCCCGGTGCCGTACCCGGGGTTGAGGCCCGAGGCCGGGCCGATGACGAACAGCAGGCAGCAGACGGCGATCAGGCCGTATGTCACCGGCGCCGACTGGGCGCGGACCGATCTGTGGACCGCCGTACGCCACTTTCCGAACTCGCCGATCATGGATACAGAGCATGACGTAACGGGACCGAACAGCACAGAGCGCCTCGCCGCTGTGGGTGGACGGGCGGTGGGTACCCGCCAGGCCTTAGGGTTACGAGCCACACGCTCCAGGGAAACTGGCGCATCACGGACACTAGAAGGAAAGGCAACACAACCACGATGACGGTTCCCCTGCCGACCGAGACGACCCGGTGGCGCTGCGCCCTCTGCGGCAACCTCACGCGGTTCGATGTGACCCGCTCCTCCAAGGTGGTGGAGTACGTGCACCTCGATCTGGCCGGTGACCCGAAGGTGGAGGAGCGCGAGGTGGTCAGTGAGACCATCGACTCCGTGCGCTGCCGCTGGTGCAACGCCGTGGATCAGGTGGAACTCGTGGACAGGCCGGGCGCCGGCTCCTGACGGGAGCGGGCCCCGCACAGGAATGGGCTGGGGTGAGGGATGGTGGAGACCACAGGCGGAGGGCCGGGCGACGGCGCCGCCGAGGTGCTCGACCGCCCGCTGCCCGACGGCGTGCGCAGGCGCGTCGTGCAGATCGTCTCTGACGGGTTCGGTGGACTGACCGTCGCCGAACTGCCCGCCCAGCTGCGGCAGTACGCGCGGTTCGCGCCCAATCGGCGGGCCAAGTTCGCCGGCAACGCCATGGCCGCCGCGCTGGAGACCGACACGCTGTTCCGGCAGCGTATCGGCGAGCGGCTGAGGGAGGCGCAGGCGGAGCTGGCAGGTGCCCTCGACGCCGGTTCGCCGCCGCCGGCGGCCGATCCGCTGGACGTGGCCGCCGCTGCCTATGTGCTGCGGCCCACCGGCTGGGTCAAGCTCGTCACCGCGGCCGGCGAGGAGGCCCAGCGGGCCGACGCCGAGCGCGCCGACGAGGAGAGCCGGGCGGAACTGGAGCGGCTGCGCGAGGAACTGTCCGCGGCCCGCGACCACACCCGTACCGAGACCGAGCGGCTGCGTACGGAGCTGGAGTCGGCCAAGAAGGAAGCCGAATCGCTTCACCGCAAGCTGCGCGCCGCCCACAGCGACGTCAAGCGCGGCGAGGCGGCCCTGCGCAAGGTGCACGCCGAGATGGACACCGTGCGGACCGAGGGGCACACACAGGTCTCCGCGGCCGAGAGCGAGGCACGGCGGCTCAAGGGGCGGCTGAGCGAGGTCGAGGCCGCCCTGGAGGCCAGCAGACGCGCCGCCCGGGAGGGGCGCAGCGTCGAGGACATGCGCGTACGGCTGCTGCTGGACACCGTGCTCGACGCGGCGCAGGGGCTTCGGCGCGAGCTGGCGCTGCCGCCGGTGTCGGTGCGGCCCGCCGAGACCGTGGACGCGGTCGAACCGGGACGGATGACGCCGAAGGACATCGCCGCCCGGGCGCTGTCCGAGAACGATCCGGCGATTCTCGACCAGTTGCTCGCGCTGCCGCAGGCGCATCTGGTCGTCGACGGCTACAACGTGACCAAGACCGGCTATCCGCAGATGCCGTTGGAGAAGCAGCGGCTCAGGCTGCTGGGGCAGCTGTCGCAGCTCGCCGCGCAGTCCGGCGCCGAGGTGACGTGTGTCTTCGACGGGGCCGAGCTGGCCGCTCCGGTGCTGCTGGCGCCGCCGCGCGGGGTCCGGGTGCTGTTCTCCAAGGCTGGTGTCACCGCCGACGAGTTGATCCGTCAACTGGTGCGCGCGGAGCCGCCCGGGCGGCCGGTCATCGTGGTGTCGACGGACCGCGAGGTGGCCGACGGGATCGCCAAGGCGGGTGCGCGTCCGGTGGCTTCGGTGGTGCTGCTGAAGCGGTTCTCGCGCGGCTGACAACATACGCACCGAATGACCGAATTGACGCAAGTGTCACGCAACGTAGTGTCAAACGGGCGTTACCGGACGTGAGTTGTGTGAAAAAAATGCACGTGTGACAAACATTTTTCATGCGAGGATTTGAAGTGATCACAAGAAGGTCACTAGGGTCGTGCCTCGAACCTCCGCTCGGGTGATCGCTCAATGGGAGCGACGGCGGGAGAAGAAGGAGTTCGCCTCCGTGGCGTCCCATCGTCGACCGAAGCAGCCGAGCCGCACCCGCGTGACCGTGCTCACCACCGCCGCCGCAGCCGCCGTGGCCCTCAGCGCCAACGCAGCCAACGCCGCGCCGAGTGAGAAGCCGAGCATGGACGAGGTCAAGGCGAAGGTCGACAAGCTCTACGAGCAGACCGAGCAGGCCAGCGAGAAGCTCAACGGGGCCGAGGAGAAGCAGGACCGGCTGGAGAAGGAGATCTCCACCCTCCAGGACAACGTCGCCCGCGGCCAGGCAGACCTCAACGAGCTGCGCGACAGCCTCGGACTCGCCGCCGCCGCCCAGTACCGCACCGGCAGCATCGACCCCTCCGTGCAGCTCTTCCTCTCCGCCGACCCGGACGACTACCTCGACAAGGCGTCCACGATGGACCAGTTGAGCAGTCAGCAGGTCGAGACGCTCAAGAAGGTCTCGGAGAAGCAGCGTGCGCTCGCCCAGCAGCGCTCCGAGGCCACGGAGAAGCTCGAGGACCTCGCGGACACCCGCAGCGAGCTGGCCAAGAAGAAGAAGGAAGTCCAGAGCAAGCTCGCCGAGGCGCGCAAGCTCCTCAACTCGATGACGGCCGCGCAGAAGGCGGCCATCGCCGCCGAGGACGCCCGCGCCAGCCGGGCCAGTGCGCGCGCCGCCCTCGACGACGGTGGCGGGGCGGCCGTCACGGGCCGCGCCGGGTCCGCGTACGCCGCCGCGCAGAGCGTGATCGGCTCGCCGTACGTCTACGGCGCCGACGGTGCCAGCACCTTCGACTGCTCGGGGCTCACCTCATGGGCGTACGCCCAGGTCGGTGTGCACATCCCCCGGACCTCGCAGGAACAGGCCAACGCCGGTACGCGCATCTACTCGCAGAGCGATCTCCAGGTCGGTGACCTGGTGATCTTCTACAGCGACCAGCACCACGTCGGCTTCTACGCCGGCAACGGCCAGGTCCTGCACGCGCCGCGCACCGGCACGGTCGTGCGGTACGAGTCGATCGACAACATGCCGTTCCAGTTCGGCGTACGGATCTGATCGTCGTACTCCTTCCGGGTCTCCTCAAGATCAGGACACGTTGACGCCCGAACGGGCGAATCGTGACTCCCTCTGCTGACCCCACGCCCCGCCGGTGACCTGCGTCATAGGCGGGGCGTCACTGTGTGTGGCCGCCGAGGTCTTTGGCTCGCGTGTAATCGCGGGGCTACTGTCTGCCGCGTTCGTCTGCGTCTGCCAGTGGAAGGAGCGCGGCTTCTCGTGGGGTTCCATCGCCGTCTTGCAGCGTCCGGGTTCGACCGCGGCGCGAGCGCCGCGCTCTGCGTACTGTCCGCCGCCGCCGCGGCCCTCGGCGGCGCCGTGCCGTCGGCGACCGCCGCGCCGCACGACGACACCCGGGCCGAGGTGGACCGGCTCTACGAGGAGGCCGAGAAGGCCACCGAGTCCTACAACCGGGCCGACGAGCGCGCCGACGCGCTGCGCGAGCAGGTGACCACCGCGCAGGACCGGATCGCCCGGCAGCAGCAGCACATCAACACCATGCGGGAGGCGCTCGGTTCGCTCGCGGGCGCCCAGTACCGGGCCGGCGGCATGGACCCCTCGCTCGCGCTGCTGTTCTCCGACGACCCGGACGAGTACCTGGAGAAGGCCGCCGCGCTGGACCGGATCACCGCCCACCAGGCCGGTGAGCTCAAGGACCTCCAGTCGGCCATGCGCGAACTCGCCCAGGAGCGCACGGAGGCGACCGACAAGCTCACCCGGCTCGACCAGAGCCGCAAGGCGGTCGCCGAGCACAAGCGGACCGTCGAGCGGAAGCTGGCGAAGGCACGGGCGCTGCTCAACGCCCTGCCGTCCGCCGACCGCGCCGCCTACGACCGCTCCTCCCGGTCTGGCCGCACCGACCTGCCCGACCTCGGCGACGCCGCCGCGCCGAACGCCCGTGCGGCAGCCGCCGTCGCCGCGGCCCGGGGAGCGCTGGGCAGCCCGTACGTCTGGGGCTCCAGCGGGCCCTCCGGCTTCGACTGTTCGGGCCTGATGCAGTGGTCGTACGCGCAGGCCGGGGTCTCCCTGCCGCGCACCTCGCAGGCCCAGCGGTACGCCGGGCAGCAGGTTCCGCTGGCCCAGGCCCAGCCCGGTGACCTGGTCACCTATCGGTCCGATGCCAGTCACGTCGGGATGTACGTGGGCAACGGCCAGGTGATCCACGCCCCCTATCCGGGCGCGCCGGTGCGGTACGACCCGGTGGGCATGATGCCGGTGTCGTCGGTCACCAGGGTCTGACCGTCCAGACAATCGGCCCGTACGATCGTCGGCGTGGCTGGTCGAAGGCGTGCTTGGCGGGTGGGGCGGGTCCGGGTCGTGGCGCTCTGGCTGCTGCCCGTCACGCTCGGCTCCCTCGTTGCGTGCGGCGGCGGCCGGCCGGAGACCGACACCGCCTCCGCCGACGTACGCCAGCTGCTCGACCGGCGGGCCGCGGCAGTTCTCGCCGGGGACGAGCCGGCGTACGCGCTCACCGGTGCGCGGGCGGAGTTCACGAGGCTGCGCGCGCTCCCGCTCGCGGCCTGGTCGTACCGGCTGACCGCCCTGCGCCGTACCGGCGGCGACGGGGCCACCGCAGACGTGGAGCTGAGTTACCGCGTCGAGGGCATCGACAAGGCCCCTGTGAAAGCCGGTCGCACCCTCCGCCTGACCGAGCGGGACGACGGGAAGTGGTACGTCGACGCCGACAAGCCCGCGCGCAGGACCGGCCAGCAGCTGTGGGACCAGGGGACCGTGCAGGCCGTACGCGGGGCGCACAGCCTCGTTCTCGGGGTCGGGCAGCCGACGGAGTCCCTGCGCCGGTACGCGGGCCTCGCCGACCGGGCCGTGCCGGCGGTGACCCAGGCCTGGGGTGGGACGTGGACCAAGCGGGTCGTGGTCCTCGTACCGAAGTCGCTGGACGGGATGGCGGGGCTGCTCGGGTCGCCGGCCTCCGCGTACCGGGGGATCGCGGCGGTCACGACCGGGGAGACGGGCGGCTCGGCGAAGGCGCCGGCGGACCGGATCATCGTCAACCCCGAGGCGTACGCCGTCCTCGGGAACTTCGGCAAGCAGGTCGTGCTCACCCACGAGACCACTCATGTGGCGACCCGTACGGCCACCTCGGCGGCCACGCCCCTGTGGCTGTCCGAGGGGTACGCGGACTGGGTCGGCTACCGGTCGACGGGGCGTACGGCGGTCGAGGCGGCGTCCGAACTGGCCCGTGCCGTGGCCTCGGGCGACGTGCCCGACGCGCTCCCGGAGGACGCCGACTTCGGCTTCGACGGGGACGCGGGGAAGCTGGCCCGGGCGTACGAGGGCGGCTGGCTGGCGTGCCGGCTGATCGCGGACCGCTGGGGCGAGGTGCGGCTCGGCGAGTTCTACCGGGCTGTGGGCGCGCACGGGACGCGGGCGGGGGCGGTCGAGGGCGCGATGGCGGGCGTGCTGGGGACGACGCCGGGGGAGTTCACCGTGTTGTGGCGGGACTATCTCCGGGCTCAACTCGGCTGAGGGGCATGGGGGCCGAGGAGGAACCCAGGGGCTCCTTCGCGGTCTCCTTCGCGCCGGCCGACCGGTCGGTGATCGGCGGGAGCGGGGCCCGGCGCGGTGGGACCGTCGTGCGCCACAGCTCCAGGGCGGCCGTCACAGCGGCGATGACCAGGAGGCCGTTGCGGATGAACAGGAGGGTCATGCCGTAGGCGTCGCTGGCGACCACGTGTCCGAAGCCGATAGGGAACTCCAGGACCGTCACCAGGCAGGCGATCACGACCAGGGCGGCCGGCAGGGTCATGCCGGTGGCGCGGAAGCACAGGCAGACGGCGGCCAGGCCGACCAGCCACACCATGTACTGCGGGCTGATCACCCGGCTGGTCACCGTGAACAGCAGCACCGCCACGAAGGCCGCGTCCGCGAGCGTGTGCGGAAGGAAGCGGGTGGCGCACAGCCGCCACATCAGCAGCCAGCCGAAGACGACGGCGGTCAGCAGCAGCGCCACCGTGCTCACCGTGTCCACGTACGGGCCCAGGAACTCGATGGAGCCGTAGTTCAGCGCGACCTGGCCCTCCCAGCCGTAGTGCCGGGCGACATGGAAGACGAGGGCACCCACCGACTCCACCTCGGTGCCCCGGTCGCCCTGGAAGGTCAGGAAGGCGAAGGCACCGGGCATGGCCAGCGCGAACACCGCCGCCACCGCGGCCGCCGTGACGGCCGCGGAGGCCCACGCCCGCCGCCGTACGGCCCCCACCAGCAGCAGGGCCGGCCACACCTTCAGCAGCGCCCCGAAGGCCGCCAGGGCACCCATGAGGCGCGGATGCCGGGCGCCCGCGAGCAGCGCGGCCACCGCCACGGCGGTCACCATCACGTCGTACCGGGCGTACACGGTCGGGCCCAGCAGCGGTACGCCCACCACCCACACCCAGGCGCCGCGCAGGGTCCGGCCGGGGCGCACGCCCGTGTAGAGCAGAAGGGCCAGGACGACCAGGTCGGCGAGGCAGGCCAGGACGAAGAACGCCGTCGCGTAGTCGAGGAAGGGCAGGACGGCCGGGGAGAGGATCGCGAGGGCGGCGGCCGGCGGGTACTGCCAGGTGACGTCGTCCAGCGGGAAGGTGCCGTCGCGCAGCACCTCGTACCAGCCGTGATAGATCGCCGAGACGTCGCTCGTGACGTCCGGGCCGGGGAACACGAACACCTTGAGGACGAACAGCATCAGGAACAGCCGGGTCAGGCCCCAGGTTCCCATCAGTGCCACGGGGAGCCGCAGTCGCTCCCTGCTCGTGATGTCCAACTGAACCCCTGTTCGTGCTGCCGCGCAGCCGTGCCGGTCCGCGACCGAGGACCTGTCAACCGATGAGCGGCCATGATCTCCCGATCGGCTGTGCGAATGTTATCAACCGGGCCGGTACACCTGTGAGGGTTCCGGGCGGGTGTGGGAAGCGGTTCGGTAAGGTCTGCGGCGATGCACAAGACCCTGATCGTGACGAACGACTTCCCGCCGAGGCCGGGCGGTATCCAGGCGTTCCTGCACAACATGGCGTTGCGGCTCGACCCCGCGCAGGTCGTCGTCTACGCGTCCACCTGGAAGCAGGGCCACGAGGGTGCCCGGGCCACGGCCGCCTTCGACGCCGAGCAGCCCTTCACCGTCGTACGGGACCGTACGACGATGCTGCTGCCGACGCCCGCGGTCACCGGGCGGGCCGTCGCTCTGCTGCGTGAACACGGCTGTACGTCGGTGTGGTTCGGGGCGGCGGCGCCGCTCGGGCTGATGGCGCCGGCCCTGCGGAAGGCGGGCGCCGAGCGGCTGGTGGCGACGACCCACGGGCACGAGGCCGGGTGGGCGCAGCTGCCCGCGGCGCGCCAACTGCTGCGCAGGATCGGCGAGTCGACGGACACGATCACCTACCTCGGCGAGTACACGCGGTCGCGGATCGCCGCCGCGCTGACCCCCCAGGCGGCCCGGCGGATGGCCCAGCTCCCGCCCGGGGTCGACGAGAAGACCTTCCATCCGGGGTCGGGGGGTGACGCGGTCCGCGCCCGGCTCGGGCTCACCGACCGGCCCGTCGTCGTGTGTGTCTCGCGGCTCGTCCCGCGCAAGGGACAGGACACGCTGATCCTGGCGATGCCCCGCATTCTCGCCGTCGAGCCGGAGACGGTGCTGCTGATCGTCGGCGGCGGGCCCTACGCGCGGGAGCTGCGCAAGCTCGCGCACGAGACCGGCGTCGCCGACTCGGTCCGCTTCACGGGGCCGGTGCCCTGGGCCGAACTGCCCGCCCACTACGGCGCCGGTGACGTCTTCGCGATGCCGTGCCGGACGCGCCGGGGCGGCCTCGATGTCGAGGGGCTCGGGATCGTGTACCTGGAGGCGTCCGCGACCGGGCTGCCGGTGGTCGCCGGTGACTCCGGGGGCGCGCCGGACGCCGTCCTGGACGGTGAGACCGGCTGGGTGGTGCGCGGTCGCTCCGTGGAGGAGGCCGCCGACCGGATCACCGTCCTGCTCGGCGACGCCGAACTGCGCGCCCGGATGGGGGAGCGGGGGCGGGCCTGGGTCGAGGAGAAGTGGCGCTGGGACCTGCTGGCGGAGGAGCTGAAGGCGCTGCTGTGACGCAGGTGCCGAGAGCGGCGAGAGTGCCCAACAGGTAGGCAGGCATAGGTACGCACCTACTAGGCGGAAGCCGAATTTCCGCCGATGCTGCGCTCATGACAGAAAAGGTGATACACCGTCAGCTGATGCAGCATCAGCTGACGAGACGTCAAATACTGGGCATGGCCGCCTTCCAGACGGCCGCCGCCCTCGGATTCACCCGCGTCGGCCTCCAGTCCGCCCAGGCGGTCGAACCCGCCGCCGTCGAATCCGCCCCCGCGATCGTCATCGGTTCCGGATACGGCGGCGCGGTCGCCGCCCTCCGCCTCGGCCAGGCCGGCATCCGCACCCTCGTCATCGAGATGGGCCGCCTCTGGAACACGGCGGGCCCCGACGGCAAGATCTTCTGCTCCACCGCCGCCCCCGACAAGCGCTCCATGTGGTTCAAGAACCGCACCGAGGCGCCCCTCGCCAGCTTCCTGTGGCTGGACGTCGTCAACAAGGACATCACCCCGTATCCCGGCGCCCTGGACCGCGTGCACTACGACAACATGTCCGTGTTTCTCGGGCGCGGGGTCGGCGGCGGCTCGCTGGTCAACGGCAGCATGGCCGTCACCCCGCTCCAGTCGTACTTCGCCGAGCAGTTCCCCGGCGTCAACGCCGCGGAGATGTACGGCACTTACTTCCCGCGGGCGCGCGCGATGCTCGGCGTCAACAGCGTCGACCCCGCCTGGTTCGAGTCCACGGAGTGGTACCGCTTCTCCCGGATCTCCCGCAAGCACGCCCAGAACACCGGCCTGCGGACCACCTTCGTACCGAGCGTCTACGACTTCACCTACATGCAGCGAGAGGCGGCCGGCACGGCGACCAAGTCGGCGCTCGGGCAGGAGGTCATCTACGGCAACAACCACGGCAAGAAGAGCCTCGACAAGACGTACCTCGCCTCGGCGCTCGGCACCGGAAACGTCACCATCACCACCATGGAGCGCGTCAGGGCGATCACCCGGGCCGCCGACGGGACGTACGTCCTGACCGCCGACCGGATCGACGACACCGGCGCGGTTGTCCAGACCAAGCAGTACGGGTGCACCTATCTGTTCCTCGGCGGCGGCAGCGTCGGGACCACCGAACTCCTCGTGCGGGCCCGGGAGACGGGCGCACTGCCCGCGCTCGACGCCACCGTGGGGGCCGGGTGGGGGACCAACGGCAACGTGATGCTCGGGCGCGCCAACCACCTGTGGGACACGGTCGGGGCGAATCAGTCGACGATGCCGGTGATGGGCATCGACGACTGGGCCAACGCCGACAACCCCGTCTTCGCCGAGATCGCCCCGCTGCCGACGGGGCTGGAGCACTGGGTGAGCCTCTATCTGGCGATCACCAAGAACCCGCAGCGGGCCTCGTTCACCTACGACGCGGCGACCGACTCGGCGCGGCTCGGCTGGAGCGCGGCCCAGAGCGCGGTGTCCGTCGCCATGGCGAAGAAGCTGTTCGACCGGATCAACGCGGCCAACTCCACCATGTACCGGTACGACCTGTTCGGCTCCGGCAACAAGATCTTCGCCGACGACTTCACCTACCACCCGCTGGGCGGCTGCGTGTTGGGGAAGGCGACCGACAACTACGGGCGCGTGAAGGGGTATTCCAAGCTGTACATCACCGACGGCTCTCTGGTGCCCGGCTCGATCGGGGTGAACCCGTTCGTGACGATCACCGCACTCGCGGAACGGACGATGGCGCGGGTCCTCGCCGAGGACACCGCGCCATGACTCCGTAACTCCGGTACTGAGAACCGGTACTAACTCTGGTAGATCGCCTCGATCTCGTCCGCGTAGTCCTTCGCCACCACATTGCGCTTGAGCTTCAGGGACGGCGTCAGGTGGCCCGACTCCTCGGTGAACTGGGAGGCCAGAATGCGGAACTTCCGCACCGATTCCGCCTTCGACACCGCGGCGTTGCCGTCGTCGACCGCGCCCTGGATCGCCGCGAGCAGATCCGGGTCCTGGGCGAGCGACGCCGCGGTGGACCCGGCCGGCTTGCCGTGCTCGTCGGCCCAACGGCCCAGGAACTCCTCGTCGACGGTGACCAGCGCGCCCACGAACGGCCGCCCGTCGCCCACCACCATGCACTCCCCGACCAGCGCGTGCGCGCGGATACGGTCCTCGATCACGGCCGGGGCGACGTTCTTGCCGCCCGCGGTGACGATGATCTCCTTCTTGCGGCCGGTGATACGGAGGTAGCCGTCCTCGTCGAGGGTGCCGATGTCGCCGGTGTGGAACCAGCCGTCGGCCAGCGCCTCCTCGGTCGCGTCGGGGTTGTTCCAGTACTCCTTGAACAGGTGCTCGCCGTGCAGCAGCACCTCGCCGTCGTCGGCGATGCGCACCACCGAACCGGGCAGCGGCTGCCCGACCGTGCCGATCTTCTGCCGGTCCCAGGGGTTGAACGTGGTGGCGGCACAGGTCTCGGTGAGGCCGTAGCCCTCCAGCACCGTGAAGCCGATCCCGCGGAAGAAGTGCCCGAGCCGCTCACCGAGCGGGGCGCCGCCGGAGATGGCGTACTCGCCCTTGCCGCCGAGGACGTTGCGCAGCTTGCTGTAGACGACCCGGTCGAAGACCTTGTGTTTGATCTTCAGGCCGACCGACGGACCGGACGGCTCGTCCAGCGCGCGGCTGTACGCGATCGCCGTGTCCGCCGCCTTGTCGAAGATCTTGCCCTTGCCGTCCGCCTGCGCCTTGGCGCGCGCCGAGTTGTAGACCTTCTCGAAGACGCGCGGCACACCGAGGATCAACGTCGGCCGGAAGGAGGCCAGTTCGTCGGTGAGGTTCTTGATGTCCGGGACGGTGCCCAGCTTGATCGGCGCCATCATCGGCGCGACCTGCACAAGGCGCCCGAAGACATGTGCGAGCGGGAGGAAGAGGAGGACGGAACACTCGCCGGTCCGGAACAGCGGCCGCAGCCGCTCGACGATGTTCCCGCACTCGGCGAAGAAGCTGCGGTGCGTGAGCACACAGCCCTTGGGCCGGCCCGTGGTACCGCTCGTGTACACGATGGTCGCCGGGTCGTCGGCCTTCGCCTGCGAGCTGCGCTCCTCGACGGTGGCGTCGGTGACGTCCTTGCCGGCCCGGCCCAGCTCCTCCACCGCGCCGGCCTCGATCTGCCAGACGTGCCGGAGCTCGGGCAGCCGGTCGCGCACCGACTCGACGGCGGCGGTGTGCCCGTCCAGCTCCACGACGATCGCGGTGGCCCCCGAGTCACTGAGGATCCACTGCACCTGCTCGGCGGAGCTGGTCTCGTACACCGGTACGGTCACCGCGCCCGCGCACCAGATCGCGAAGTCGAGCAGGGTCCACTCGTACCGCGTACGGGACATCAGGGCGACCCGGTCGCCCGGCGCGACACCGGAGGCGATGAGGCCCTTCGCGGCGGCGTGCACCTCGGCGAGGAAGGTCGTGGCCGTCACGTCCTGCCAGGCGCCGTCCACCTTGCGGGCGATGACGGCGACGTCCGGATGCTGCGCGGCGTTTCGGCGGACGATGTCGGTCAGATTTCCGTCCGCGGGGACCTCGTACAAAGCCGGAAGGCTGAACTCGCGCAAGACTGCTGCTCCTCATAGGGCGCCGGCGCCACGACGTTGTGCGATGCGACGGTGCGGTCCATGGCTCGGGCAAGTACTCACGGATCTCCTAGTTGAAATCCTGAGTACGACTGGACTGCCCGGACGTTACCCGTCGGTATGGCCACTATGACAGGGGGGTCCGGTGAGATGTTCGCCGCGTCACACGGGTTGGGGTCTTTTGCGCACAGTAGTCCACTGTTTTCTTCACTGGCCAGTAACCGTCACCGGCCCCCCTGTCCTGTTCACCCATGCCGCACACGCCT
The DNA here is from genome assembly GCF_044333925.1 of Streptomyces sp. NPDC020898. Classification (NCBI taxonomy): domain Bacteria; kingdom Bacillati; phylum Actinomycetota; class Actinomycetes; order Kitasatosporales; family Streptomycetaceae; genus Streptomyces; species Streptomyces sp. NPDC020898. The sequence continues at coordinate 321,782 of NZ_JBIRRV010000001.1, read as the reverse complement.
ACCCTTGATCGCCATGGCACCCACACTGCGGGGCGAATCGCGGGGAAACCCCCAGGAGAAGTCAACGCGCGTTCACGTGGTCAGCGACGTGCACGGCAACGCGCGTGACCTGGCCAGGGCCGGAGAGGGCGCGGACGCGCTGATCTGCCTGGGCGACCTGGTCCTCTTCCTCGACTACGCCGACCACTCGCGCGGCATCTTCCCCGACCTCTTCGGCACCGAGAACGCCCACCGCATCGTGGCGCTGCGCACGGCCCGCCGGTTCGAGGAGGCGCGCGAGTTCGGGGCCCGGCTGTGGGCGGGCATCGGCATGGACCGGGCGACGGCCATCGAGAAGGCGGTGCGCAAGCAGTACGCCGAACTGTTCGCCGCGTTCCCGACACCGACGTACGCCACCTACGGCAACGTCGACATACCGACACTCTGGCCCGAGTACGCCGGCCCGGGCACCCATGTCCTGGACGGACAGCGGGCGGAGATAGGGGGCCGGGTCTTCGGCTTCGTCGGCGGGGGGTTGAGGACACCCATGCGTACGCCGTACGAGATCAGCGACGAGGAGTACGCGGCGAAGATCGAGGCCGTCGGCGAGGTCGACGTCCTGTGCACGCACATCCCGCCGGAAGTCCCGGAACTGGTGTACGACACGGTCGCGCGCCGCTTCGAACGCGGCAGCCGTGCACTGCTGGACGCGATCCGCCGGACGCGCCCCCGGTACGCCCTGTTCGGTCATGTCCACCAGCCGCTGGCCCGGCGGATGCGGATCGGTGGCACGGAGTGCGTGAACGTGGGGCACTTCGCGGGCAACGGGACGCCGTGGGCGCTCGAATGGTGAGGCCATGAGGCCGGGTCCTGGTGGCAACGGCCTGCCCGGCGCGGGGTAGCCTTCACGCTGCACACACGTGCGCACTCACCCTCCCTCACCGGACCGCACCTGGAGGAGCCACGGCGATGGCGGAATTCACCAGTTCGAGCATCACGATCGAGGCGGCACCGACCGAGGTGATGGCGGTCATCTCCGACTTCGCCCGTTACCCGGACTGGACCGGCGAGGTGAAGGAGGCGGAGGTCCTCGCGACCGACGCCCAGGGCCGCGCCGAGCAGGTCCGCCTGGTCATGGACGCGGGCGCGATCAAGGACGACCAGACCCTCGGCTACACCTGGACCGGCGACCACGAGGTCTCCTGGACCCTGGTCAAGTCGCAGATGCTGCGTGCGCTGGACGGCTCGTACATCCTGAAGCCGGCGGGCGACGGCGCGACCGAGGTGACGTACCAGCTGACGGTGGACGTCAAGATCCCGATGCTGGGCATGATCAAGCGCAAGGCGGAGAAGGTCATCATCGACCGAGCGCTGGCGGGCTTGAAGAAGAGGGTGGAGGAACCCAAGTAGTTCTCCCTCGGAACCTGAAACGCCGGACGGGCTGAAGCACTTCAGCCCGTCCGGCGTTCTTCGAGGACGGGCGCGTTCGGCCCAAGCTTCTTTCCCACCCGCCCCCGCCGCTTCTTCAGCCCAGGCCCAGGCACCCCAGCCCCGTCGGCGTTTGAGGACAAGGCCCGTTCAGGGCCGTAAGGGGGGTCTGGGGGCGCAGCCCCCAGGAAGGGATGGGCCGGGTAGGGGCGGCGGGGGCGAAATCGATCCGACGTTCGCACCGGTACCGTTCACACCCATGCGCACCATCCTCCTCACCGGCCCAGGCGGCTCGGGCCGCACCACCCTCGCCGCGGCCACCGCACTGGCCGCGGCGCGCGACGGCACCTCCACCCTCGTCCTCAGCACCGACCGCACCGACACCCTCGGCGCGGCCCTCGGCACCCCCACCGGCCCCGACCCCGTACACGTACCGGGCGCCCCCCACCTCACCGCCTGGCGCCCCGACGCCACCGAGCGCTTCCGCGCCGACCTCACCGCCTTCCAGGACCGCGCGGCCAACGTCTTCGACTTCCTCGGTGCCTCCCGTCTCGACCCCGAGGAACTCACCCCCCTGCCCGGCGCCGAGGAACTCGCCCTCCTGCGGGGCCTGCGCGACGCCGCGCTCTCCGAGGCGTACGACCTCCTGGTCGTCGACCTCCCGCCCACCGCGCAGGCGCTCGCCCTCCTCGCGCTCCCCGACGAACTCCGCCGCTATCTGCGCCGCCTCCTCCCGGCCGAACGCCAGGCCGCCCGCGCCCTGCGCCCCGTACTCGGCCGCCTCGCCGGCGTCCCGATGCCCGCGGAGTGGCTGTACGAGGCCGCCGCCCGCTGGGACGTCGAGCTGGCCGCCGTCGCCGCGGTCGTCGAGGACCAGAACACCGTCGTACGCCTGGTCGCCGAACCCGGTCCGGCCGGTACCGACGCCGTACGCACCGCCGCCATCGGACTCGCTCTGCGCGGCCTGCGCGCGGACGCGCTGATCGCCAACCGTGTCCTGCCGGAACCCTCCATCGACCCCTGGCTCGCCTCCGTCACCGCCCAGCAGCGCAAGGCCCTGGACGAATGGCACGAGTGGACGGAGTCGCAGGCGACGTACACCCTGCACCAGGTCCCGCACCTCGGACACGACCCGCGCGGCACCGACGACCTCGCCGCCCTGCGCGCCCCCGCCGTCAACCGGAGCCCCGCCACCGTCGAGTGGCCCGTCACCGACCATCTCGCCGACGACGGCGTGCTCCTCTGGCACATCCCGCTGCCCGGCGCGATACGCGACGAGCTCGACCTGATCCGGCGCGGCGACGAACTCGTCCTCACCGTGGGGCCGTTCCGCCGTATCGTCCCGCTGCCCTCGGCGCTGCGCCGCTGCACGGTGGCCGGCGCCGCCCTGCGCGACGGCGAGCTGAGGGTCCGTTTCGCGCCGGACCCGGATCTGTGGCCGCAGACCCGATGAAGCAGGTACGTCCATTCGGGTACCGTCGGAGAGACGAACCGTAGTCAGGAGTCCGCCATGAGCGAAGAGCGCTCCACGTCCGACGCCGCTCAGGGGGACGCGGCCGCCGAGGCCCCGTTCGAGGCGCCCACACCCGACGCCGACGCGTGGGCGAAGGCCTGCGCCGAGGACCTCGACGCGGAGAAGGCCCGCCGCCGGGCACAGTACGGCCCGCCGCCCGGCTCGGCCGCCGAGGAACTGCGCAAGCTCGTCGACGCCGTCTCGGACAAGCTGTCGTCCCTCCAGTCGCCGCTGCTCGGCGCGGTCACCCAGGGCGCCGCCCAGCAGGTGGTGCAGCAGGTCGTCCAGCAGGCCAAGGCCGCCGTCGAACCGGTGATCGAACGCAATCCGGACGTCTTCGACCACCTGGCAGCCGCGGGCAACGAACTGCTCGCCGCCTACCGCTCGGCCGTCGAGAACCAGGAACGCCGCTGGGCCACCAGGGAGACCGACCGGGGCAAGGACCGGGGCGAGGACCGGGGCGAGGGCACCGGCTCGGGCGAGCGTATCGACCTGGACTGACAGCGCCCTGAGTCCATGCCCGAGGCCCCCCGGCGGGTGCCCGCCGGGCCGGTTTCACCCTGCGGACGACGGGAATCCCGCGACAGGGGCTCGGGTACGGTTGGCCGTAGCGGGGCTCCACCGAAACTGAGGGATTCATGGGACTCACCATCGGCGTCGATATCGGCGGCACGAAGATCGCGGCCGGCGTGGTCGACGAGGAAGGCAGCATCCTCTCGACCCACAAGGTGCCGACCCCGGGCACCGCCGAGGGCATCGTGGACGCCATCGCCGCCGCCGTCGAGGGCGCCCGCGCCGGGCACGAGATCGTGGGTGTCGGCATCGGCGCGGCCGGATACGTGGACCGTCAGCGTTCCACGGTCTACTTCGCGCCCAACATCGACTGGCGCCAGGAACCGCTGAAGGACAAGGTCGAGGGACGCGTGGGCCTGCCGGTCGTCGTCGAGAACGACGCGAACGCGGCGGCGTGGGGCGAGTACAAGTTCGGCGCCGGCAAGGGCCACCGCAACGTCATCTGCATCACCCTGGGCACCGGCCTCGGCGGCGGCATCATCATCGGCAACAAGCTGCGCCGCGGGCACTTCGGCGTGGCCGCCGAGTTCGGGCACATCCGGATGGTCCCTGACGGGCTCCAGTGCGGCTGCGGCAGCCAGGGCTGCTGGGAGCAGTACGCGTCGGGGCGTGCCCTGGTCCGGTACGCGAAACAGCGCGCCAACGCGACCCCCGAGAACGCCGAGGTGCTCCTCTCCCTCGGTGACGGCACCCCCGACGGCATCGAGGGCAAGCACATCTCGATGGCCGCGAGACAGGGCGACGCGGTCGCCGTCGACTCGTACCGTGAACTGGCCCGCTGGGCCGGCGCCGGCCTCGCCGACCTGGCCTCCCTCTTCGACCCCTCCGCCTTCATCGTCGGCGGCGGCCTCTCGGACGAGGGCGAACTGGTCCTCGACCCCATCCGCAAGTCCTACAAACGCTGGCTCGTAGGCGGCAACTGGCGCCCCGTCGCCGACGTCATCGCCGCCCAACTGGGCAACAAGGCAGGCATGGTGGGCGCAGCAGACCTGGCCAGGGAACCCGACCCCATCATGTGAACCACTCGCTGACTGCAACAAGCCCGCCGTACCTCGGAAAGAGGAACGGCGGGTTTTTCAACACCGGTGGGGGCAGTGAACGTAGGGGCGCGGGGCTGTATCTATCTGCGGCTCCGCCGCGGGGCGCGACAAGCTACAGACGGCCGTCACCGCGGCCAACAACCGCACTCCCCACGGCGAGTTCCCGGCCAACCCCTCACCCCGCCTCCGTAGATTGACCAACATGGCGACAAACCCCCCGCTCCCCAACCCCCGCACAGACCCCGACGGTTCCGCCGTCATCAGAGTCCTCAGCTACAACATCCGCTCCATGCGCGACGACACCGACGCCCTCGCCCGCATCATCACCGCCTGCGCCCCCGACCTCGTCCTCATCCAGGAAGCCCCCCGCTTCTTCCGCTGGCGCAAGAAGCTCGCCCGCCTGGCAGCCGCCTCCGGCCAGGTACTCCTCTCCGGCGGCGCCCCCGCCGCCGGCCCCGCGCTCCTCTGTTCCCTCCGCGCGACAGTCGAACGCACCGAGGACGTCCTGCTCCCGCTCAGCCCCGGCCACCACCGCCGCGGCTTCTCCACGGCAGTGGTCCGCTTCGGGGGCGCCCGGCTCGGCGTACTGAGCTGTCACCTCAGCCTCCAGAAGGACGAGCGGTACGAGCAGTCGGGCCTGCTCCTCGACCGGCTCGCCGCGCTGGACGTACCGCACGCGGTCGCGGGCGGCGACCTCAACGAACGCCCGGCCGGCCGCACCTTCCGGCGCCTGGGCACCGGCCTCCAGGACTGCTGGGCCACCGCACCCTGGGGCACGGAGTTCACGTCGACGCCCGCCGACCCGCACCAGCGGATCGACGCGATCTTCGCCACGAAGGGCATCGAAGTCCTGGGCTGCGGGGTCCCGTTGGGGCACCCGGGGGTGACAGAGCCGGATCTCAGGGCAGCGACGGACCACCTGCCCGTGCTGGCGGCACTGCGTGTACCGGCAGCCTGAGTCCGGTCCGTCGAGCGGAGCGCCGGACAGGGGCCGTCAGACCACCGCGCCCCGCCCCGGATCCTCCTCGTCCTCGTCCCCGGCCTTCATCCGCATCACCAGCGTGGCGAACCCGCCGAGGAACCCGCCGATGCCCAGCGTCGTCAGCCACCAGGTCATGTCCCAGCCCAGCAGTACGGCGAGCAGCAGCAGAAGCGGGCCGCCGAGCACCCCCAGCCAGGCGAACCGTGAGGTCGTGTCGGCGGCGGGCAGCGGAGGCGGCTCGGGCGGTACGAAGTGGCCCTCGTCGCCATCGTCGAAGTCGTCCTCCGACGCGTCCGGCGCCGTGTAGTCGCGCGGACCCCCGACGCCCGGGGCGAAGGCGACGGAGCTGCCCAGCGCCTTCGGGGGCTGCCCGTCGCCCTTGGCCACCTTGTCGGCGTTGCCCTTGGGATCGGGGTCGCCGGAGTCACCGTCGTCGTCGTTCGTCTCCGCTTCGAGCAGCGCCAGGTCCTCGACGGACTTGAACGGCTTCGCGCCGGGCGGGTCCGGCGGCTCGTCGCCGTACGCGTCCACGATCGCGGCCCACGCGGCCGCCTCGTCGAAGGGCACGCCCTTCTCCTCCGGCTCCTGGTCGGAGTCGTGCTCAGCCACCCGTGGCCGTCCCTTCCTGCTGCCCCACTTGGTCTCCCTGCCGGCTCTGGCGCGGCACCCGTGCCTCGCCCGAATCCTTCGACTCCTTGCCGGCCGCGGGTGCGAGCCGGAGGACGAACGCGTGGCTCTCCTCGAAGATCCGGTCCGCATCATGGTCCAACGTCGCGACGTGGTAGCTCTGTTCCAGCACGGTCTCCGTCACGTCCGTGGACGACACCCGGCTCAGTATCCGGGCCGAGTCGGCAGGCGGCACCACATGGTCCACTCGGCTGTGCAACAGCAGCATCGGCTGGGTGACCTGCGGCAGTTCGCCGTCGAGCAGCCGGTAGAACGTGCGCATGGAGTGTGTCGCGTGCAGCGGAACCCGGTCGTAACCGACCTCTGCGACGCCCTCCTTCTTGATGTCACTGACGATGCCGGGGACCGAGGGCACCAGATGCCGGAGCACCGGAAGGGCGTACGCGGCAAGGCCCGGCACCTTGTTCGCCGGGTTGACGACGACGATGCCGCTGATCCGGTCGCCGTGCTGGGAGGCGAGGCGCAGGGCCAGTGCGCCGCCCATCGAGAGGCCGAAGACGAACACCTGGGTGCAGCGGGCCAGCAGGGCGCGCAACTCGCGGTCGACCTCCGCGTACCAGTCCTGCCAGCCGGTGAGCTGCATGTCCTCCCAGCGCGTGCCGTGCCCGGGCAGCAGCGGCAGCGAGACGGTCAGTCCGCGCTCGGCGAGGTACTCCGCCCAGGGGCGCAGTGACTGAGGGGAACCGGTGAAACCGTGACAGAGGAGAACTCCGACCTCCCCGCCCTCGTGGCGGTACGGCTCGGCTCCAGGAAGGACCGGCACCATCGGTCTCCTGTTCATGGGGTGGGTGACTGGGGCGGGTGATCACGCAAGGCAGGCCCCGAGGCTCCGAGGCGTACTTCACCGTACGCGACCGTACTGACACCGACCAGGGCCGTCGGGCTCTTTGACAGTGCCCCGGGTTAAGGTCTGATCGACAGAAACGGGAGGCATTCGGTTGTTGTACGGCGCGATGAAGGTTTCCGTCGGGGGACCGCTGAAGCTTGCCTTCAGGCCCTGGGTGGAAGGCCTGGAGAACGTTCCGGCCGACGGCCCGGCGATCCTGGCGAGCAACCATCTGTCCTTCTCCGACTCGTTCTTCCTCCCCGCGGTCCTCGACCGCAAGGTCACCTTCATCGCCAAGGCCGAGTACTTCACGACGCCCGGCCTCAAGGGCCGGATGACCGCCGCCTTCTTCAAGGGCGTCGGCCAGCTCCCGGTGGACCGCTCCGGGGGGCGCGGCGCGGGCGAGGCCGCGATCAGGAGCGGTGTGGAGGTCCTTGAGCGCGGTGAGCTGTTCGGCATCTATCCCGAGGGCACGCGCTCGCCCGACGGCCGCCTCTACCGGGGCAAGCCCGGCGGCCTGGCGCGCGTGGCACTCGCCACCGGGGCGCCGGTGATCCCGGTCGCAATGATCGACACCGAGAAGATCCAGCCGCCGGGCAAGGTGATGCCCAAGCTGATGCGCCCGGGCATCCGCATCGGCAGGCCGCTCGACTTCAGCAGGTACCACGGCATGGAAAACGACCGCTTCGTGCTCCGCGCCGTGACCGACGAGGTCATGTACGAAATCATGAAGCTCTCCGGCCAGGAGTACGTCGACATCTACGCGTCGGCCGCCAAGCGCCAGATCGCCGACGCGGCGAAGGCGGAGAAACAGGCCGAGAAGCAGGCACAGAAGGCGCTGGAGAAGAAACGGTCGGGCACCAAGTAGCAGTACCCGGGGGCGGGTTCGGGGGATGGGCGGGGGACATGGCCGTACGTGAGAGAGCTGGACGTCCGAAGATCATGCGGATGTCGGTCGAGCAGCCGCTGTGGCGTGCGCTGGCCGGCTACCGGGTGCTCACGATGCTGTACGCGGTGGGGTTCTTCGCCACCGCCTACGACGGGTTCCAGCGTCCCTGGCTCGCTGTCGCCTACTACTGCGTCCTGTTCGTCTGGACCCTGGCGACCCTGCCCTGGGTCGCGAACGCGGTCAGCTGTACCAAGCGCTTCCTCGCAGCCGACCTCACGGTCGCCCTCACCGGCATCCTCATCACGCCCCTCGCCGACACCCACGAACGCATCCAGTCGGGCGGCCCGACCCTGCCGTCGATATGGACCGCGGGCTCGGTGCTGGCCTTCGCGATCAAGGGCGGCTGGCGCTGGGCGGCCTTCGCCTCGACGCTGGTCGCCGCGGCGAACCTGATCGAGCGGGGCGCCCCGGCCCGCGACACCATCCACAACGTGATCCTGGTGTGGGTCGCCTCCATCGCCATCGGGTACGTCGTCGAGGTCGCCCGCGCCTCCGAGCGCACCCTCGCCCGCGCCCTGGAGATCGAGGCCGCGACCCGCGAACGGGAGCGTCTCGCCCGGGACATCCACGACAGCGTCCTCCAGGTGCTGGCGATGGTGCAGCGACGCGGCGCCGTGCTCGGCGGCGAGGCGGGGGAACTGGGCCGGATGGCCGGCGAGCAGGAGGTCGCCCTGCGCGCCCTGGTCTCCGGCGGCCTCGTTCCGGAGTCCCGGGCGCCGGGGTACGCGGAGTACGGCGCATCAGGGGCGCCGGGCACCGCCGTACGCACGGCGGGGGAGTCCGGGGCGGCGGACTCGCCGGACCCGGTGGACCTGCGCACCCTGCTCGTCCCGTACGCCACCTCGACGATCACCCTCTCCGACCCCGGCGCCCCCGTGCAGCTCGCCCGGGCCGCCGCGAAGGAGCTGGCCGCGGCGGTCGGCGCCGCCCTGGACAACGTACGCAAGCATGCCGGGGACGGGGCGCGGGCCTGGATCCTCGTCGAGGACGAGCCGGACTCCGTGGTCGTGACCGTGCGCGACGACGGGCCGGGCATCCCGGAGGGGCGGCTCGCGCAGGCCGAGGGCGAGGGACGGCTCGGCGTGGCCCAGTCGATCCGCGGCCGGCTGCGCGACCTCGGCGGCGGCGCCGAGCTGATCTCGGTGCCGGGGCAGGGCACGGAGGTCGAACTGACGGTACCGAAGGTCCTGAAGGACATCAGGCCGGCACGGGGGAAGGCGGAGAAGCGATGACGAACACCGGCAACGAGAGCGGGACTGTGAACGCGAACGGGGAAGTACCCCAGGGCCAGGACCAGGGCCCGCTACGGGTCATGGTCGTCGACGACCACCCCATGTGGCGTGACGCGGTCGCCCGCGACCTGGCCGAGGCCGGGTTCGACGTGGTCGCCACCGCGAGCGACGGCGAGCAGGCCGTGCGCCGCGCCCGGGCCGTCGCGCCGGACGTCCTCGTGCTCGACCTGAACCTGCCCGCCAAACCCGGCGTCCAGGTCTGCAAGGAGCTGGTCGGCTCCCACCCCGCCCTGCGCGTCCTGGTCCTCTCGGCGAGCGGGGAGCACGCCGACGTACTGGAAGCGGTGAAGTCGGGCGCGACCGGCTATCTGCTCAAGTCCGCCTCCACGGAGGAACTCGTGGACGCGGTGCGCCGTACGGCGGTCGGCGACCCCGTGTTCACCCCGGGGCTGGCCGGTCTGGTCCTCGGCGAGTACCGCCGCCTCGCCTCCGAACCGGTCCCGGCCACGGGCACCGACGAACCCAAGGCGCCGCAGCTCACCGACCGCGAGACGGAGGTGCTGCGCCTGGTGGCCAAGGGCCTCAGCTACAAGCAGATCGCCGAACGCCTGGTCATCTCTCACCGCACGGTCCAGAACCACGTCCAGAACACCCTCGGCAAGCTGCAACTGCACAACCGGGTGGAACTGGTGCGGTACGCGATCCAGCGCGGCCTGGACGACGAGTAGGCGGCGCAGCCCGCGCCCCGCGGAGATCAACTACCGCACAATTCACCGGAATTGACCTTCCTGCCCATCCCGAAGTGACCTGCATCACGACTAGCGTGACCTTCAGCAGGTATCCGCGGCGAAGGGACTTTTCCATGCGCGTCGGAGTACTGACCGGAGGCGGCGACTGCCCCGGGCTCAACGCCGTCATCCGGGCCATCGTCCGCAAGGGCGTACAGGAGTACGGCTATGACTTCGTCGGCTTCCGGGACGGCTGGCGCGGTCCACTGGAGGGCGCCAGCATGCGCCTCGACATCCCCGCCGTACGGGGCATCCTGCCCCGCGGTGGGACCATCCTCGGCTCCTCGCGCACCAATCCGTTCAAGGAGGAGAACGGCATCGGCCGCATCCGGGAGAACCTCGCCGAGCAGGAGGTCGACGCGCTCATCGCGATCGGCGGCGAGGACACCCTCGGGGTCGCGGCCCGCCTCACCGACGAGTACGGGGTGCCCGTCGTCGGCGTACCGAAGACGATCGACAACGACCTGTCCGCCACCGACTACACCTTCGGCTTCGACACCGCGGTCGGCATCGCGACGGAGGCGATCGACCGGCTGCACACCACCGCCGAGTCGCACATGCGGGTCCTCGTCTGCGAGGTGATGGGCCGGCACGCGGGCTGGATCGCGATCCACTCCGGGCTCGCCGGCGGTGCCAACGTCATCCTCATCCCCGAACAGCGCTTCGACGTCGACCAGGTCTGCGCCTGGGTGACCTCGCGGTTCAAAGCCTCGTACGCCCCGATCGTGGTCGTCTCCGAGGGGGCGATGCCGAAGGACGGCGACATGGTCCTCAAGGACGAGTCCCTCGACTCCTTCGGGCACGTCCGCCTCTCCGGCGTCGGCGAATGGCTGGCCAAGGAGATCGAGAAACGGACGGGGAACGAGGCGCGCACCACGGTGCTGGGCCACATCCAGCGCGGCGGCACGCCCAGCGCCTTCGACCGCTGGCTCGCCACCCGCTTCGGCCTGCACGCCATCGACGCGGTCCGCGATGGCGACTTCGGCAAGATGGTCGCCCTGCGCGGCACGGACATCGTCCGCGTCCCGATCGCGGAGGCCACCGCGAAGCTCAAGACGGTCGACCCGAAGCTGTACGAGGAGGTCGGCGTCTTCTTCGGCTGACCGCCCGCCGGGGCGCCCGGGCACCGGCCCGAGCGCCCCGCGCACATCACCTCAGGTCACCCGAGGGTGCCCGCAGCCGCCCCATCAACTCCCGTACGACAGCCGCCCCGTTGAGCGTCAGCACCGACTCCGGGTGGAACTGCACACCCGCGAACCCGGGCCCCCGCAGCGCATGCACCTCCCCGCTCGCGCTCCGGCTGACCTCCACCCCATGGGCCGCGAGCTCTCCGAACGCCTCCTCGTCACCGCGCGCCACGAAGCTGTTGTAGAAGCCGACGGTCTCCGGCCGCCCGAACAGTTCGATCTCCGTCTGCGCGCCCTGGAACGGCACTTCCTTCCGTACGATCTCCAGCCCCAACTCGGCCGCGATCAGCTCGTGCCCGAGACAGACACCGAGAACGCCGTGCCGGTGGTCGCGGAGAACCTCGGCGGTCAGCTCACGCAGGAACCGCATCTTCGGGTCGGTCAGGTCGCCCGGATCACCGGGGCCGGGCCCGAGAACCAACGGCCCCTCATGCCGTACGACGGCATCCCGCAACCCCGGTTCGTCGTAGCGCCGCACGGTCACATCGAGGCCCGAGGACCGCAGGACGTGCGCGAGCATCGCGGTGAAGGTGTCCTCGGCGTCGACGACCAGCGCGTGCCCGGCGAGTTCCTCCGTCCGTTCCTGCATCCGGAGCCAGAACGGCGCCAGCGAGGCCCGCCGCCCGTCCAGCGCCGCCCGCACCCGCGGATCGTCCGCGAGCTTCGGCCGTACGTCAGCCGACCGGGGCCGCCCCGGTACGACGCCCAGCGCCGCCAGCACCCCCGCCGCCTTCGCATGCGTCTCGGCGACCTCGCCCGCCGGGTCCGAGCCCCGGACGAGCGTGGCGCCCACCGGCACCCGCAGCCGTCCGTCCGGCGCGATGTCGGCGGTCCGGATGAGGATCGGCGAGTCGAGGGTCTGGGCCCCGCTCGCATCCCGCCCGACCAGCGCCAACGCCCCGGCGTAGTAGCCGCGCCCGCCGACCTCGTGCCGCTCGATGACCCGGCACGCGTTCTGTACGGGAGACCCGGTGACGGTCGCGGCGAACATGGTCTCCTTCAGCACCTCGCGCACATCCAGGGAGGACCGGCCCCGCAACTCGTACTCGGTGTGCGCGAGATGGGCCATCTCCTTCAGCCTGGGCCCGACCACGACCCCGCCCATGTCGCCGACGGTGCACATCATCTTGAGCTCCTCGTCGACGACCATCGACAGTTCCTCGATCTCCTTGCCGTCGGCGAGGAAGGAGAGCAGGTGCTCGGGGGTCGGCCCCTCGGCCGGATAGCGGTACGTCCCGCTGATCGGGTTCATGACCACGGTCCCGCCGGACATCCGTACGTGCACCTCAGGACTCGCCCCGACCAGCGTCCGCTCCCCGGTGTGCACGACGAACGTCCAGTACGCGCCCCGCTCCCCGACCAGCAGCCGCCGGAACAGGGCGAGGGCGTCGGCACGTCCGAACCCCGGGATCTCACCCTCGTACGTCCGCCGGATGACGAAGTTGGCCCCCTCGCCCCGCCCGATCTCCTCCCGCAGCACCCGCCCGACGATGTCGGCGTACTCCTCGTCCCCGACGTCGAAACCACCGCCCACCACCCGCACGTCATGCGACGGCAGCTGGGCCAGCGCCTGCTCCAGCGGGATCTCGTACGTCTCCTCGGGCGTGAGCACCGCGAGCGGGGTGCCGTCGTCGCGGACGTCGAAGCCGCGCTCGCGGATCTGGCGGAAGGGGATCAGGGCGAGGCCCTCGTCGGGGATGTCGGCGAGCCGGTCGTACGTGGTCACCGGGCCGAGCAGCAGTTCGACCATGTCGTGATCGTGGCCGGGAGTGCGGCGGCGGAGCAGGGCGAACGGGCGGGTGTCGTGCAGGAGCCGGTCGAGTCGCATGATTCCTCCAGTGATGGGGAGGAACGGCCCGGCGCGGAAGTCCGCGGAAACACCGAAGGCCGCCCCTCGGGCGGCCTTCGCGAAGTCTTGCGTACGCGCAGTCAGTGGGCCGCCGGGTGAGCGGTCCACCACCAGTTCTGGTTCTGGGTCGGGTGCGCGAACATGCGACGGACCATACACCACAGGACACGGGCGGCTCCTGAACCGGCACGCGGTCCGGTGGTTCCGTTCACCGGACCCGTACGAGCGAACCGCGTCTCACTTGATGAGCAGGCGGATGGACGCCCGACATGACCCCGTAATGTTGGCGCCGTGACCGTGAACGCTAAGACCAGCGCCAGCGCTGGCAACACCTGGCGAGACCTGCCCGCGGCGCAGCAGCCCGAGTACCCCGATGCCGAGGCTCTGCGCGATGTGATCGCGGAGCTCGAGTCGTATCCGCCGCTCGTCTTCGCGGGCGAGTGCGACCAGCTGCGCGCCCGGATGGCTGCCGTCGCCAAGGGAGACGCGTTCCTGCTCCAGGGCGGCGACTGCGCGGAGTCCTTCGACGCTGTCGGCGCCGAGCACATCCGGGCCAAGCTGAAGACCCTCCTCCAGATGGGCGCCGTACTCACGTACGCCGCGTCCGTGCCGGTCGTGAAGGTCGGCCGGATCGCCGGCCAGTACTCCAAGCCGCGCTCCAAGGGCACCGAGACCCGCGACGGCGTGACCCTGCCGACGTACCGAGGTGACTCGGTCAACGGCTTCGACTTCAACGAGAAGGCCCGGATCCCGGACCCCGAGCGACTGAAGCGGATGTACAACGCGTCCGCCTCCACGCTCAACCTGGTCCGCGCCTTCACCACCGGCGGTTACGCCGACCTGCGCCAGGTGCACGCCTGGAACCAGGACTTCGTGAAGTCGTCCCCGTCCGGACAGCGGTACGAGCAGCTGGCGCGCGAGATCGACAACGCGCTGAACTTCATGCGCGCCTGCGGGACGGACCCGGCCGAGTTCCAGACGGTCGAGTTCTACTCCTCGCACGAGGCGCTGCTGCTCGACTACGAGTCGGCGCTGACCCGCGTCGACTCCCGCACCGGACGGCTGTACGACGTCTCCGCGCACATGGTGTGGATCGGTGAGCGCACCCGGCAGCTGGACGGCGCGCACATCGAGTTCGCCTCCCAGATCCGCAATCCGATCGGCATCAAGCTCGGCCCGACGACGACGGCCGAGGAGGCGCTGCAGTACATCGAGCGCCTCGACCCGGACCGCGAGCCGGGCCGGCTGACCTTCATCGTCCGTATGGGCGCCGACAAGGTCCGCGACAAGCTGCCCGAGCTGGTCGAGAAGGTCACGGCGTCGGGTGCGACGGTCGCCTGGATCACCGACCCGATGCACGGCAACACGTACGAGGCGGCCTCCGGTCACAAGACCCGCCGCTTCGACGACGTGCTCGACGAGGTCAAGGGCTTCTTCGAGGTCCACAAGGAGCTGGGCACGCACCCCGGCGGTATCCATGTGGAGCTGACGGGCGACGACGTCACGGAGTGCGTGGGCGGCGGCGACGAGATCTTCGTCGACGACCTGCACCAGCGCTACGAGACGGCCTGCGACCCCCGTCTGAACCGCAGCCAGTCGCTCGACCTGGCGTTCCTCGTGGCGGAGATGTACCGGGACCAGTAGCAGATCACCAGCAGTTCCGCCTATTACAGGTGGGTGCAGTAGGGCGCGGATCACATACGATCCGCGCCCCACACCACTTTTATGGCATCTGTGAGCCGGGTAAGGTTAGGTTAGCCTCACCGACCCAGCGGACCTTGGTCTCGGTACGGCACGACCCTTGGATCCCGTCGGGAGGTGACCCGCGTGTACGTCTGCAACTGCTTCGGAGTGACCGAGTCGCAGGTGAAGAAGCACGCGGCCGACGGCGCCTGCACCCCCCGGCAGATCGCGTCGGCCTGCAAGGCGGGCACGGACTGCGGTTCGTGTGTGCGGCGTATCCAGGCACTGCTGGGCAGGGGCGCCTTCCCGACCCGTGGGCTCGTGGACGAGAGCCAGCCGGTCCTGGCCGAACAGCTGGACGAGGCCGCCTAGCTCTCCGGCTGCTCGATGAGCTGCGCGATGTAGAGCGCCTCGCCGAGCTTCTCCACCAGTTCCAGCTGGGTGTCCAGGTAGTCGATGTGGTGTTCCTCGTCCTTGAGGATGGCCTCGAAGATGTTCGCGGACGTGATGTCGCCCTTGGCGCGCATCACCTCGATACCGCGCTTGAGGCGGTCGATGGCCTCGACCTCGACCTGCCGGTCCGCCTGGAACATCTCCGTGAGGGTCTGTCCCACCCGCACATGGAAGAGCCGCTGGTAGTTCGGGAGACCGTCCAGGAACAGGATCCGGTCGGTGAGCACCTCCGCGTGCTTCATCTCGTCGATCGACTCGTGCATCGTGTACTTCGCGAGCTTCGTCCAACCGAAGTTCTCCTGCATCTTCGCGTGCAGGAAGTACTGGTTGATCGCCGTGAGTTCGCCGGTCAGCTGCTCGTTGAGGAATTCGATGACCTCGGGGTCGCCCTGCATCGCAGAGGCTCCTTCCAAGCGGGGGGTCTGGGGAGGTTGCCGCCGAATGATTGCACCGCCATCGAAGATCGTCCAGTAAGTGCGTACTTAGTAAGTAAGGGCATGCTTAGTTCAATTTGCCCGTCTTGCGAGGATCTGGGCAGGCCTGGTCATGCGCACGGTCGCCGGTCTGTCAGGATGGAGTCATGGGTCAGCCGGTGGAACGTGGATCGGGAGAGCGTGATTCAGGGGGTGCGGCGCAGCCCGAACTGCCACCGGGACAGCGACTGCAGCGCGGCTGGCCGGTCACCCATTACGGACCCGTACCCAAGTTCCGTCCCGAGCGCTGGGAGTTCAGGGTCTTCGGCGCCACCGCCGACGGCGAGAAGCGCTGCTGGAACCACGCGGAGTTCACGGCCCTGCCGTACACCTCCGTCGTGGCCGACCTGCACTGCGTCACGAAGTTCAGCATGCTCGGTGCCGAGTGGGGCGGAATTCCGGCGCGCACGATCCTCGCGGCCGCGCCGCCGGCGCCCGAGGTGACCCACGTGATGGTCTGGGCGGAATACGGCTTCAGTTCGAATCTCCGGCTGGCCGATTTCGCGTCCGACGGGACGATCTTCGCCACCCACAAGGACGGTGAACTCCTCACCGCGGAACACGGCTTCCCGCTCCGGCTGGTGGTGCCCCACCTGTACGCCTGGAAGGGCCCCAAGTGGGTGCGTGGCATCGAGTACATGACCGCCGACCGCCGCGGCTTCTGGGAGGAGCGCGGCTATCACAACGTCGGCGACCCGTGGCGCGAGCAGCGCTACTCGTACCAGGAGGAGCCCGGGGACGGCCCCGAGCTCTGACTCCTGCATCTCAGTGGTGGTACTGGTGCACCACCGCGTGGCCCTTGCCCCGGCCGATCATCCACTTGTTGACCGGCGTGGTGATCACGAAGGCCGCGGCGAGCGCGATGGCCAGCACCCACCAGAAGCTCGCGTCCGCGAGTTCGGCGTCCATCGCTCCTGGCCAGAAGAGGATCACACCGTTGTCGATCAGCTCCATCACGGCGATGGAGAGGGTGTCCGCGGCGAGTGCGACCCGGATCGCGGCCTTCAGGCCGACGCCCGCCTTCAGGACGCCGCGCAGTGTGAGCGCGTACCCGAAGAAGAAGGCCAGCGTGATCGCCAGGATCAGCGTCGGTACGTCGCCCCAGCCGAGCGCGGTGCCGATCACCATGCCGAGCACCTCCCCGATGGCACATCCGGTGAGGCAGTGGAGGGTGGCCTGGACGGCGATGGCCCAGGTGGCGCCCGGTGTGTGCTGGTGTGCTTGCTGATGTGCGTGTGTCTCGTGGTCCATGGGTACCCCCGGTGTCACGGTTTCCTGCACTCGTGAGCAATATACCCCCCAGGGGTATTCCCGCCACCTGTGACCCCTACCCGTCCCGGAGTTTTTTCAGCCGTTCCACGTCCGCGGCGTGCCCCTCCTTGCCGCCGGGTGTCTCGATGATCAGCGGTACGCCCTCGGTCGCGGGATGTGTCATCAGCGCGCGGAAAGGGTCCTCGCCGATGTGACCCGCGCCGATGTTCGCGTGCCGGTCCTTGTGTGCGCCGACCACGTCCTTGGAGTCGTTGGCATGGATCAGTTTCAGCCGTCCCTCGCCGACCGTGTCCACGAGCAAGTCGAGGGTCTGGTGCATACCGCTGGGCCCGGTCAGATCGTGCCCGGCGGCGAAGATGTGGCAGGTGTCGAGACAGACGCCGAGCTTCGGATGGGCGTCGAGCGCCTCGAAGTACGGCCCGAAGTCCCAGGTGCGCGAGCAGAGCGAGGAACCCTGCCCGGCGGTCGACTCCAGGAGCAGAAACGGGTCGTCGTCGTGCGTGAGCTCGTCGAGCAGCGGCAGCAGATGCTCCCGTACCTGCCCGAGGGCCACGGACCGCTCCCGCCCGCCGGTCGCGCTCCCGGTGTGCACCACCACGCCCAGCGCGCCGATCTCGCGCCCGCGCCGCAGCGAGTGCCGCAGCGACTCGACCGACCGCTCGACCGTCGCCTCGGTGTGCGAGCCGAAGTTGATCAGGTACGGGGCATGGACGTACGCCGGGATCGACGCGTCGGCGCAGGCCGCGCGGAACTCCTCGTCCTGGCGGGGATTACCGACGGGCGTCGCCCAGCCGCGCGGGTTGGCGACGAAGACCTGCACGGTCTCGGCCAGGAGATCGCGGGCGTAGGACAGGCCGACGGAGTGGAGACCGCCGGCCACGGGAACATGGCCGCCGACGGGGTTGCGGAGCTGCTTGCTGGTCACCCTTTCAGGGTGTCACGCGGCGGCCCGGCCCCCGTCGGCGGATGCCGATGGCTGCTGACGTCTGTTGGTGCCTGCTGACGTCTGGCGGGGTCAGCGGATCGTGATGGTGATGGTCGACCCCTTGGCGGCCGTCGCGCCGCCGTCCACGGACTGGCTCTTCACGGTGTCCCCGAAGAGCCCGAGCAACCCACGGTCCTCGTCGACCTTGAACCCGGCCGCCTCCAGAGCCGCCTTCGCGTCGGCGACGCTGTCGCCCACCACATCCGGGACCTCGATCATCTCCGGGCCCTGGGAGACCGTCAGCGTGACCGTGTCGCCCTGCTCGGCCTGGCTGCCGCTCGCCGGTGACTGGACGGCGACCAGCCCCTGCTCGAACTCGGCCGAGGTGACGGTCTTGGTGGCGACCTCGACCTTCAGCCCTGCCTCCTCCAGCTCGGCCTGGGCGTCGGCGACGCTCGCGCCGGTGACGTCGGCGACCTCCACCGGGCTGCCCTTGCTGACGACGAGGGCGACCGCGGAACCCGCGCGCCGCTCGGTGCCGGCGTCCGGTTCCGTGCTGATCACGGCACCGCGGGCCACCTCCTCGCTGAACTCCCGGGTGACCATCCCCGGCTCCAGCCCGTTCCGCTTCAGCAGCGCCCTGGCCTTGTCGAGGCGGTAACCGCTCAACTGGGGCACCGGTACGGTCTCCGGACCCCTGGAGATGGTGAGCGTCACGGAGTCGTTGTCCCGAATGCGCTCACCGACCTTCGGGTCGGTGCTGATGACCGTGCCGCGCTCCACCGTGTCGCTGTAGGCCTTCTTGACGGTGCCGACGTCGAGCCCGGCCTTCTCCAGCCGGGCCGTGGCCTGTGCCTCGGTCTGCGACAGCACCGCCGGGACCTGCGTGAACTGCCCGGAGTTGATGTACCAGACACCGGCGCCCACACCGAGGACGAGCAGCACCGCGACGAGAACGGCGAGCGGCGCACGCCGGTTCCGGTTCCGCGGGGCGCGCCGGGAGGGCGCGAGGGGTTCAGCGGCGGCGACCGTCCCCAGCCGACTGGTCCGGTTGACCTGGTTGATCTGGTCGAACCGCCGCTCGCCGACCGGGGGTTCGTCCTCGTTGACGGGCAGGGGCCGCGGCACGGACAGCGCGCGCGGGATGACACTCGTCAGGTCCTCGGCGTTGTCGTGCCCCGAGGTGACGGCCTGCGGCGGTACGGCGTCCAACTGCTCGGCGTCGAGCGAGCCGCGCGTCTCCAGCACCTGCGAGAGCAGCGCCACGGCGTCGTACGGGCGGATGTCGGCGTTGCGCGCGGTGGCCGAGGCGACCAGCGCGTCCAGCTCGAAGGCGAGCCCCGGTACGAGGGCCGAGGGCGGCGGCACATCCTCGTGCAGGTGCTTGTAGAGCACCAGCGCGGGGGAGTCGCCGTAGTGCGGCTGGTCGCCGGTCAGCATCTCGTAGAGGACGATTCCGCACGCGTACACGTCGACCCGGGGGTCGGCGGTGCCGCTCTCGATCTGCTCGGGCGCGAGGTAGGAGACGGTGCCGAGGACGGCCCCGGTGGTGCTGGTGACCGTGTTCACGGCCCGCACGAGTCCGAAGTCGGCGACCTTGACCCGCCCGTCGTCCCCTATCAACACGTTCTCGGGCTTCATGTCGCGGTGCACGAACCCGGCCCGGTGCGCGGCACCGAGCGCGGCGAGCACCGGCTCCAGGATGTCCAGCGCGGCCCTCGGCTGCAGCGCGCCGCGCTCGCGCAGCACGTCACGCAGGGTGCACCCGGCGATGTACTCCATGGCGAGATAGACGTACGACCCGTCGGCGCCCTGGTCGAAGACCTGCACGACGTTGGGGTGCGCGAGCCGGGCCACGGACTTGGCTTCCCGGATGAACCGCTCGACGAAGGCCACGTCGGCCGCGAGCGACGGATGCATCACCTTGAGGGCGAGCACACGGTCGAGGCGGGTGTCCACGGCCCGGTAGACCGTGGCCATCCCGCCGACCGCGATCCGCGCGTCCACGCGATAGCGGCCGTCGAGCACCTGCCCGACGAGAGGGTCCTGAAGGGTCGTATCCACGCAGGTGAGTGTACGAGCCGCCGCTGACAAGGCCGCGGTTTCGGCCAGGAAAGCAGCGGTACTGAAGCCGACCTGTGACGCACGTCGCACGAGCGGGAAGCCGGCAGCCGCCGATGGCGGGGAAGCCCCACAGGAGAGCTTCACCTGTAAACGGACTGGTAACGGGTGGTGCGTGGGTGGGAGACAGAGGGCAGGGAGACGCAGGGTGCCTAGAAAGCAGGACGTTCGGGATCCAGCCGAGCGAGCCCGGCAACAGGGGACGACGCCTCAGCGAAGTGACGCCGGGGAATCCGACCCGCCCGGTAGGCCAACCGCCCCGCCTCCACCCCGCGCCGCATCCCCTCCGCCATCAACACAGGCTCCTGTGCCCGGGTGACAGCCGACGCCAGCATCACCCCCGCACACCCCAACTCCATGGCCAACGTCACATCCGACGCCGTCCCCGCCCCCGCGTCCAGAATCACCGGCACACGCGCGTGCTCCACGATCAGCTGGAAGTTGTGCGGGTTGCGGATCCCCAGCCCCGACCCGATCGGAGACCCGAGCGGCATGATCGCGGCGCACCCCACGTCCTCCAGCTTGCGAGCCAGCACAGGGTCGTCATTGGTGTACGGCAACACCGTGAACCCGTCCTCCACCAGCACCTCCGCCGCGTCCAGCAACTCGATCGGATCGGGCAGCAGCGTCCGCTCGTCGGCGATGACCTCCAGCTTCACCACGTCCGTACCGAGCGCCTCCCGGGCCAGCCGGGCCGTCAGCACGGCCTCCCCGGCGGTGAAACACCCGGCGGTGTTGGGCAGCACCCGGATGCCGAGCCGCTCCAGCACCGACAGCACGGACCCGTGCACCGAAGGATCGACGCGCCGCATCGCGACGGTCGTCAACTCCGTGCCGGAGGCCACCAGCGCCCGCTCCAGTACGTCGAGGCTGGGCGCACCCCCCGTACCCATGATCAACCGGGACGTGAAGGACGTACCGCCGAGGACAAAGGGATCGTCGGCCATGGTTCAGCCTCCTTGGACGGCGGTGAGGACCTCGACGCGGTCTCCCTCGGAGAGGCGGGTCGACGACCACTGCGCGCGCGGGACGACGGTTTCGTTGAGTGCGGCGGCCACACCGGAGGGCGCCGCGGTGAGGGACCGCACGAGCAGACCGAGAGCCGTACCCGGGACGATCTCCCGCGGCCGGCCGTTGACCAGGATGTTCACGTGACCGTTCATGCGAGCTGCTCCGTGAGTACGGCGTCGGTGCGGTCGTTCGCGCCGAACCGCCGGGGGGTGAAGGCCCGGGCCTCGTCCGGCAGTTCACCGGTGACCAGGGCATGCGCCAGGACGTCGCCGGTGACCGGCGTCAGCAGCACACCGTTGCGGTAGTGCCCGGTCGCCAGCAGCAGCCCCGGCAGTTCCGTGGGGCCGAGCAGCGGAGCGTTGTCGGGGGACCCGGGGCGCAGTCCGGCCCGCGTCTCCGTCAACGGCAACTCGGTGATCCCCGGGACGAGTTCGTGGGCGTCGCGCAGCAACTCGTACACGCCCCCCGCCGTGACCGTCGTGTCCCAGCCCAGCTCCTCGCTGGTCGCCCCGACGACCAGCTCACCGTTCTCGCGCGGCACCAGATAGACCTGGCTGCCGCGCACCACGGCCCGCACCGTCCGGCTCAGGAACGGCGCGTACCGCTTCGGCACGGTGAGCCGCAGCACCTGCCCCTTCACGGGCCGTACGGGCGGCAGTACGGCCTCAGGGACCCCTGCGAGCCGCCCGCTGAGGCTGCCGCCGGCCAGCACGATCGAACCGGCCGCCAGTTCGTCACCGTCCGAGACCGTGACCGACACGGCCCGCCCCCGCCGTACGTTGAGCCGCTCCGCCCAGGCCGGGCGCAGCACCACCCCGGCCCGTTCGCAGGCGGTGAGCAGCGCCCCGGCCAGCCGCCGCGGATCGATCTGGTGGTCGCCGTCCACCCGCAGCCCCCCGCGCACGCCCGGCGCGAGCATCGGCTCCAGGCGCCGGCATTCGCGCCCCGAGAGCCACTCCGATGTCAGGCCCGACCGGTGCTGCAGGGCGTGCAGTTCGCGCAGCAGGGCGCGGTCGTCGGCGTCGAGCGCGACGGCGAGCGTGCCGCAGCGGCGGTAGCCGAGGTCGTGACCGGTCAGCTCGGTGAGTTCGGCGACGAAGTCCGGATAGCGGCGGGCCGACTCCAGGTTCAGCCCCAGCAGGGTCTGCTCACCGTGGTGCAGCTCTGTGACGGCGGCCAGCATTCCGGCCGCCACCTGTGCGGCCCCGCCGCCCGGCGCGGGATCCACGACGGTCGTGGTGAACCCGCGCTGTGCGGCCCGCCAGGCCGTCACGAGCCCGATGACTCCGCCCCCGACGACCAGGACGTCTGAGGTGTGCGTACACGACATGGGCGTCCAGCCCCTCCCTTCGCCGGCATGACCCGGATCAGGTTCGTACGGTCGGAGGCCGCCAGCCTCCCTCTCAGCCCGGTGCGCCGGACTCCCGCGAGTGCTTACGCTGGTCAGCCTAGCTCGCAGAGCAACGCCCATGTAAGGGAGCCTTCGCCCGTGCCCCGTTCGCTCGACGGTCTCGTCCTCGCCCCGGTCGCGGACCAGGCCCCAGGCCAGGTGGGCACCCGCACCCGGTTCACGTACCACGAGAAGGACGGCGAGATCTGGGCCGAGTACACGGGCGGGGACGTCGTACGCGGGCATCTCGTCGGTACGCGGGAAGGTGACCGTCTCGATTTCCGGTACGTGCAGCTGAAGCACGACGGGACGACGTCCTCGGGCCACTGCGTGTCGCAGGTGCTCGAACTGCCGGACGGGCGGGTGCGGTTGGCGGAGACCTGGGAGTGGGAGTCGCAGCCGGGCAGCGGGACGAGCGTGGTGGAACAAGTGGGTGTGCAGTAGGTCACCGACCGCGCCCACTGACTGACAATTTGTCAGTTGTCTATGGTGATCGGGTGAGCGAGCAGACGCGGGAGACGCGGGACCGAGACGTGTCGCAGCCGCGGCGGGCAGTCGTCGTGGGTGCGGGCATGGCCGGGGTACAGACCGCGGTGGCCCTGCGGGAGCAGGGCTTCTCCGGCAGCGTGACGCTGATCGGAGCCGAACCCCATCAGCCGTACGACCGGCCGCCGCTGTCCAAGGCCGTCCTGCTCGGCACGGCGGAGGGCTCCGCCTTCGACATCGACTTCGAGGCCCTCGACATCGAACTGCTGCTCGGGCGTGAGGTGTTGGGTGTCCGCCCCGGCGAGCACGAGCTGGACACCGCGGACGGGCCCGTCCCGTACGACGCCCTGGTCCTCGCGACCGGCGCCGAACCGATCCGGCTGCCGGGCACCGAAGGCGTACCCGGTGTGCATCTGCTGCGCACCCTCGACGACGCCGAACGGCTGCGGCCCGTACTCGCGCGCCAGCACGACATCGTGGTCGTCGGGGCCGGCTGGATCGGCGCGGAGTTCGCCACGGCCGCGCGCGAGGCCGGCTGCGCGGTCACCGTGGTCGAGGCCGCCGACCGGCCGCTCGTGGGCGCCCTGCCCGCCGAGGTGGCCGCGCCGATGGCCGCCTGGTACGCCGACAGCGGCGCCTCGCTGCGCACCCGCGCGCGCGTGATGCGCGTCGAGCCCGGCGCGGTGGTGCTCGACGACGGCTCGCGGCTGCCCGCGGGCGCCGTCGTCGTCGGCATCGGGGCCCGCCCCGCCACGTCCTGGCTGACGAACTCGGGGATCGCCCTGGGTACCCACCGGGAGATCGTCGCCGACGACCACCTGCGCACCTCCGCGGCGGACGTGTACGCGGTCGGCGACTGTGCCTCCTTCCCTTCGGGAAGGTACGGCCGGCGCCTTCTGGTCCACCACTGGGACAACGCGCTCCAGGGGCCCCGTACGGTCGCCGCGAACATCATCGGAGAGGCCCCGGCGGCCTACGACCCGGTCCCGTACTTCTGGTCGGAGCAGTTCGGCCGCTTCGTCCAGTACGTCGGCGACCACGGGTCCGCCGACGCCACCCTGTGGCGCGGCGATCCGTCCGGCCCCGCCTGGACGGTCTGCTGGCTGCGGGAGGGCCGTCTGGTCGCCCTGCTGGCCGTGGGCAGGCCCCGGGACCTGGCCCAGGGCCGCCGTCTGATCGAGGCGGGCACCCTGATGGACCCCGCGATCCTGGCGGATCCGTCCCGGCCCCTGAAGGCGGCCACGGCCTAGCGCGACCGGGGTCGGGCGGCACGGCGACGGCGCAGGTGGCAGGGGCCCGGCTTCCGACTGTCAGTGCGGGATGGCAGGCTTGTGCCGTGACCCAGATTGACGCAAAGATCGACGCTCTCGTACCTGCCTGGCTGACCCTCCCCGACATCGCGGAAATGCTCGATATCGAGGTGACCCGCGTTCGGCAGCTGGTCAGGGAGGGCCAGGTGATCGCCGTACGCCGTGGTGAGAACCGCGCACTGCACGTCCCCGCCGCTTTCATCGACGCGGCCGAGCAGAAGGTCGTCAAGGGCCTCACCGGCACCCTGACGCTCCTGAGGGACGACGGTTTCTCCGACGAGGAGATGCTCGAGTGGCTCTTCACTCCCGACCCGAGCCTGCCCGGCACGCCCGCGCAGGCCCTCAGTGAGAATCGCGGCACGGAGGTGAAGCGCCGCGCCCAGGCGCTCGCCGTCTGAATCTGAACAGCCGCTCGGTGTGCGGACCACGCGGTCCGCGCGCCGCCACACAGGGGCGCGCCCGGGGAGAACACCCCGGGGCGCGCCCAGGGGGACACACGTATGCCCGAGACGACCGACATCGTGCTGCCCGGGGCGACCGCCGAGGCGGGCAGCGCCCGTGCCCGGCTCGCCGACGCCCGGGTCTATCTCTGCACGGACGCCCGCAGGCGCCAGGGCGACCTTGCCGAGTTCCTGGACGCCGTCCTGGCCGGCGGGGTCGACATCGTGCAACTGCGGGACAAAGGCATGGAGGCCGCCGAGGAACTGGACCACCTCCAGGTCTTCGCCGACGCCTGTGCCCGGCACGGCAGGCTCCTCGCGGTCAACGACCGCGCGGACGTCGCCCACGCGGCCGGTGCCGACGTACTGCACCTCGGTCAGGGCGACCTCCCCGTCCCGGCGGCCCGCGCGATCCTGGGCCCGGACGTGCTCGTCGGCCGTTCCACGCATGCCGGGCCTGAGGCCGCGGCGGCGGCCGTCCAGGAGGGGGCCGACTACTTCTGCACGGGCCCCTGCTGGCCGACCCCCACCAAGCCCGGCCGCCACGCGCCGGGTCTCGACCTGGTCCGGTACACGGCAGGGCTCGCCACCGAGCGCCCCTGGTTCGCCATCGGCGGCATCGACCTGGACAACCTGGACGAGGTGCTGACGGCGGGCGCCCGCCGGGTCGTCGTCGTACGGGCGATCACGGAGGCGGACGACCCGGGCGCGGCGGCGACGGAGTTCGCCAGGCGGCTACGGTCCATGTAGGTGTCCGAGGGATGGACAACAAGTCGACAATCCGGGCAAATTTCCACCATCCGGTTGGGGGACCGCCGCCCCCTGACTAACCTGCGGGTATGGCCCTCGGAACCGCGTCCACCAGGACTGACCGTGCACGCACTGTGCGTGACATGCTCGCGTCCGGCAAGACCACGTACTCCTTCGAGTTCTCGGCCCCGAAGACCCCCAAGGGTGAGCGGAACCTGTGGAACGCGCTCAGAAGGGTCGAGGCGGTCGCGCCGGACTTCGTCTCCGTGACGTACGGCGCCGGCGGTTCGACGCGCGCGGGCACGGTCAAGGAGACCCAGCAGATCGTCTCCGACACCACGCTCACCCCGGTCGCCCACCTCACCGCGGTCAACCACTCCATCGCCGAACTGCGCAACATCATCGGCCAGTACGCCGACGCGGGCATCCGCAACATCCTGGCCGTGCGCGGCGACCCGCCCGGCGATCCGATGGGCGACTGGGTACCGCACCCGAGCGGCCTGACGTACGCCGCCGAACTCGTCCGTCTCATCAAGGAGTCGGGCGACTTCTGCGTAGGCGTCGCGGCCTTCCCCGAGACGCACCCGCGCTCGCCCGACGAGGACACGGACGTCGCGCACTTCGTCGACAAGTGCCGCGCCGGCGCCGACTACGCGATCACGCAGATGTTCTTCCACCCGGAGTCGTATCTGCGGCTGCGTGACGCGGTCGTGGCGGCGGGCTGTCCGACCCCGGTCATCCCCGAGGTGATGCCCGTGACCAGCGTGCGGATGCTGGAACGGTTGCCGCAGCTCAGCAACGCGGCCATCCCCTCCGCTCTGAAAGAGCGGATCCTCACAGCCAAAGACGACGCGGCGGCTGTACGCTCCATTGGCATCGAGTTCGCCACGGAGTTCTGCGCGCGACTGCTGGCCGAGGGAATCCCCGGACTGCACTTCATTACGCTGAACAACTCCACGGCATCGCTGGAAATCTACGAGAACCTGGGTCTGCACCACCCACAGCGGGCCTAGACCGGCCGCACGGGCGTACGACACACTGCGTAGCGGCCACTGGGAGAGGGGCGTACATGGGCTGGACGGTCCTCTACATCGCGTTCGGCGTCGTCGCGCTGTGGCTGCTCGGCGAGGTGCTGTTGCAGTACAAGGCGCGGCTGCGCTGGCGGCTGCTCGCCTTCGTCGGCTTCCTCGGCGTGGTCCTCGGCGTGCTCATCCCGAATGTGGTGGTCATCGCCCTGGGCGCCGCCGCCTTCGCGGTCGGCCAGACCTACGTCACGCTGTCGTTCCGCAGCGGCTTCTCGGCGGGCTGGGCGGTCGCGGGCGGCTCGGGCTTCCTCGCGGGCCTGGGCAAGAACAAGCGCCGCGGCGAGGCGGAGCACAAGGACCCGAGCCTGGAGGTCTCCGATCTGGAGGCGGCCGAGGGCGCGTTCGGACCGGGCGGCGGCCCCGACGCGGGCTTCGGCAACAGCCCCGCCGACGGCATCGGGAACGACGTCTACGGCAACGCCGCCGGAACGTACCGGCAAGGCGACGACTTCGACCGCGACTACGACCGCGACGACGTCTTCACCCCCGCCCGCTCCGTCCAGTCCCCGTCGGCCGAGAGCACGGCGGTCTACGAACCGCAGCCCCTCCCCGACGACACCGGCTCGTACGGCATATACAGCGATGCCGCGTACGCGGCGGCGGCCGGCCAGGACCCGTCCTACGCGGCCGCGGGCCAGGACCAGTCGTACGCGGCGGCTGCCCAGAGCACCGACCAGAACTACGGGTACGACGGCTACACCGGCTACGACCAGCAGCAGTACGGCTACGACGCCTCCGGCCAGCAGCAGTACGCCGCCTACTCCGACCCGTACATCGGGCAGGGCTACGGCAACACCTCGTACGACGCCGGCTACGACCAGCAGCAGTACGGGCAGCAGGGCTACAGCCAGGACCAGTACGGCGGCAACGGCGGCTATGCCGAGACCCCGGCGAACGGTGTCTGGGTCCCACAGCAGCGCAACACCGACGACCCGCTGTTCGGCGGCGAACTCCCGCCGGAGCAGCCGTATCCCTACCAGGACAACGGCAACGGCGGTCAGGACAACGGCAACGGGCAGGCGCACGGGAACGGGTACGACGACCAGCAGTACCGCTTCTAGTACCGCGTCCACCGCTTCACCCCCGTACACCCTGTCCGGGGCCGGGAGTCAGGGGTTCACTGCGAGCCCCGGAAGCCCGGCCCCTCCACGATCAGCCCGGCGACCAGCGCGCCCGACATGCCCGCGTGCGGGAGCCCGCCCCCGGGATGCGACCAGCCGCCCACGCGGTACAGCCCCGGCAGCCGGGTGCTGTTGGCGGGATGCAGCCAGTAGCCGTCCTGGCCCGCGAGCGAGGGCGCCGGTACGCCACCGCAGAAGGCGCCCGTCGCGTCCTCGACATGGCCGGGCGTCCGTGTCTCCCGCCACAGGACCCGCTCGCGCAGCCCGGGGACCGCTGCCCCGGCGGCGGCCACCATCAGTTCCGCGAGCCGCCCCGCCGAGCCGTCCGCCGCCCAGTTGCCCTTGGGCGGAGCCACCGCCGTCAGGACCACCGACTCGTGCTCCTCGTCGGGCCGCAGCGCGGGATCGTCCGGCCGCAGCACGGTCACCGTGGGCCGCACCGGGCCGCTTCCCTCGCCGCTCACCCAGTCCAACTCGGCCTCGCGGTCCGGCGCGTGCACGACCGTGCGGTGCGCGGCACCCGCCTCACGGGCGCCGCGCAGGGCCAGCAGTACCGTGAACCGGCCCGGCGACGGCGTCGAGACGTCGGGCCATACGTCACCGTCCGCGTCGAGAGCGTGCTCCGTCAGCCCCTTCAGCCGTCCGGGAGCCACGCCCGCAACGACATGGTCCGCCTCCGCGACGGTCCCCGCGGCCAGCTCCACCCCCGCCGCCCGGCCGTCCTTCTCGACGATGCGCGTGACCTCGGCGCCGAAGACGAACTCGACCTTCCGGGCCACGCACCGCTCGTACACCGCTCGCGCCAACTCCCGGATGCCGCCCCGGACATACCAGGTGCCGAAGGCGTGCTCCATGTACGGCAGCACGGCCGCGCTCGCCGGAACGTCCCGGGGGTCGAGGCCGTACGCCAGGACGTGGCTCTCCAGGAGGGCGGCCAGCCGCGGGTCGCGCAGCTCCCAGGCGGCGACCTCGGCGAGGGTGCCGGCCCGGCGGGTGCGCAGCAGGCGCTTGTGGGGGACCGCCGGGTAGGGCTCGCGCTCGGCCAGCACCTGCCAGTCGGTCCACAGGGGTTCCTCCAGGAGCGGCCTGCGGGTGCGGTCCCAGGCCTCGCGGGCCCTGACGAGGAAGTCACCCCAGCGGTCACCCGCTCCGGCCCCCAGAGCCGCCTCCAGGGCCTGGACGACGCCCGCGCGGGACGCGTTCGGCAGGGAGACCGCCGTGCCGTCCGGGAAGACGTGCCGCGAGGACGGGTCGACCTGGACCAGCTCGACGCACTCCTCCAGGGGCTGCTTGCCGGTCTTGACGAACAGGTCGCGATAGACCGCGGGCAGCGGGAGCAGCCCGGGGCCCGTGTCGAACGAGAAGCCGTCGCGCTCGAAGCGGCGCACCGCTCCGCCGTACGTCTCCCCACGCTCGTACACCGCCACCCGGTGGCCCGCGACGGCCAGCCGGGCAGCGGCCGCCATCGCGCCCATGCCGGCGCCGATCACCGCAATCCGTGCCATGCCAGGGACTTTATCGGCCCTCACTGACATGCTGGCCACGGGCCTGTGGCCAGGGAGTTTGCGCCACTTTGGGTGGACCGGCTCAGCCCGGCGGCCACCCGGCCCGGGCCGCGAGCCGTTTCTCCTCGCGACGCTGGGCCCGGCGCCGCAGGAACCGTCTGATCCGGGAGACCAGGAAGTACAGCAGGACCAGCCCGGCGAGCAGCAGCGCACCCGCGATGACCGCCGCCGCCTCCGGGTGGAACATCGCGAACGTCACGATGCCGCCGACCCCGAGATCCTCGGCGAAGCTCACGATCACGTTGCTGAACGGCTCCGGCGAGGTGTTGACCGCCATCCGCGTCCCGGCCTTGACCGCGTGGCTGGCCAGCGCCGTTGAACCGCCGATCGCGCCCGCCGCCAGATCGGACAGCGAACCGCTCTGGCCGGCCAGCAGCGCCCCGACCACGGCCCCGGAGACCGGCCGGATCACGGTGTGCACCGCGTCCCACACCGAGTCCACGTACAGGATCTTGTCGGCGACCGCCTCGCACAGGAACAGCACGCCCGCCGTGACGAGGACCTCGGGTCGCTGAAGCGACTCGGGAACCTCGTCCGTCAGCCCGGTCGCGCCGAAGACGCCGAGGAGCAGCACCACCGCGTACGCGTTGATGCCGCTGGCCCAGCCGCTCGTGCTGTGTCTTCTGGGGGAACAACCCCCAGACCCCCGGCCAAAGGGAGTACGGACACGGACGCGATCGTCACCAGTCGGCAACGGTACGTCCTGGGTGTGAGTGCGCAGTGCTGAGTACACGTACCTAGGGGGAGAGATGAGTACGCGCACGGATGGGCTGCGACCTGCGGGAACGAGAGAGTGGAGACACGGAAAGGGGCACGGCTTCGGTACCGCCGACACGGGGCGGCGGAACGGGTGCCGGTGCCCTGGACCGCTCCTTCCGCCGATCCGTCGGCGGGAGCGAGACACCGGGGGACCCGGGGGAACGACCGCACGGGGGACCAACGGGGGAAAACGGGGGAACGGGGAAAACGGGGGAGCAGAAGGGAAGCGCCGGTTCGAGGTGGCCCGCGGGGGACGCGGCCACATCGAACCGGCGCTTTCTGTCTGTCCTGAGGCGCTCGCTCAGCGGTTGCCGCCCACCCGTCCCTGAAGCAGCCGGGACAGTGCCGAGTGGACGTCGTCCAGGGAGCGTTCCGGCTGGAAGGACTGCCAGTCCAGGGCGGCCACCAGGACCATGCCGACCAGGGCCGCAGCCGTCAGCGGGACGTCGATCTCGTCGCTGAGCTCGCCGTTCGCCACGCCCTCGCGCAGGACGTCCTCGACGACCGCCACCGCCTGCTGTCTGACGACCAGCAGGGTGGGCTGCCAGGCCCGGTTGGTGCGCCACAGCTCCGCCACGTACAGCTGGGTGAAGGCCGGATAGCGGCTGATGAAGAGGAGCCCGGCCCGGATCATCGCGTCCAGGGCGCCGACCTTGGTGCCGCCGTCCCGGGTGGTCCGCTCCGCCGCCTCCCGCAGGGAGGCGGCGAGGAGTTCCACGCCATGCCGCAGCAGCTCCTCGAAGAGGACCGACTTGCTGGCGAAGTTGTAGTAGACCGTGCCCTTCGCGACCCCGGCCCGCTCGGCGATCTCGTCCACCGTGGTGGCGGAGAAGCCCTGTTCCGCGATGAGCGTGACGGCTGCCTCGTAGAGCTTCTGCCGGGTGGCCTCGCGGCGCGTGCTGCCGCCCGACGGGGTGCTGCTGCGTTCCATGGTCCTGATTCTCACAGGAACACCGGGCACTCACTGACGAGACGTCACACCCGAACCTTCGATCGAACCAAAAGACCAGGTCAGAACGGATTGTCAGTGGCATACCGCACGATGGGCACATACGGCACCTCCCGTCGGGGCGTGCCGTCACACAGACGACAGGAGGTTCGTCATGGCCAGCTCGAACGCAGCCGCCGCCCGTCGGCGCCGCGCCCCCGGCCCTGCCCCCTCACCGACCGGCCCCGCGGGCGACGTGCACCCCGTGCTCCGCCGGGCCACGGCCCCGCCCGCCGCCCTCGACCTGCTCGCCCAGGCCTGCGCCGGACTCGACGAGGCGGCCGCCCTGGAAACCGCGAACGAGCGGTACGCCACCGCCCACCTCGCCGCCCTGCGCACAGCCGCCGCCGTCCTCGCCGCCCGGGGCCGTCCCGAACCCACCTCCAGGCGCCGGGCGCGCATCCGCAGCGCCTGGGAGGTGCTCCCCGAGATAGCGCCCGAACTCGCCGAGTGGAGCGTGCTGTTCGCCTCCGGCGCCCGTCGCCGTGCCCGCGCCGAGGCGGGCATCCAGGGCGCGGCCAGCAACCGTGACGCCGACGACCTGATACGCGACGTGGCGATGTTCCTGCGCCTCGTCGAGCGGATGCTGGTCCTCCAGCCGGTGCTGCCCCAGCCGCGCCGGGACCCGGAAACGCCCCCGGTGCCGGGCCGGGCACCGGATGGGGAGCGGGACGTCCCGGACGCGGGCTGAGACGGATGACCGGGTATGTCACCGGAGGCAATAAGGTGGGGAAGCCGCAGCCTTTCCGCAGCCCACCGGGGCCGGGAAGGCATCCCGTTCGCTCCGCCGTGCAACAGGCGGTGCCCGCCGAGGAGTCAACAGCCGTGTCGGACCCGATGCGCCCGCCCGCCTCCCGCCGTCACCCTCACACGACGTCGCTGCGCGCCGACCCCTCCCGCCCCCGTGCCTCTCTCCGTACCGCCGTGGTCTGGGAGGTCCTTCAGGACGCCCTGGAGCGCCGGGTCAAGGCCACGGGGCGAGAGTCGCTGGACGTCCTCGACACCGGCGGCGGCAGCGGCAACTTCGCGGTGCCCGTCGCCCGGCTGGGCCACCGCGTCACCGTCGTCGACCCGAGCCCCAACGCGCTGTTCGCGCTGGAGCGCCGGGCCGCCGAGGCCGGCGTCGCCGACCGTGTCCAGGGCGTCCAGGGCGACGCCCACGGTCTCTTCGACGTGGTCGAGCGCGGCGGCTACGACGCGGTGCTCTGCCACGGCGTCCTGGAGTACGTGGACGACCCCGCCGAGGGTGTCCGCAACGTGGTGGCCGCGCTGCGCTCCGAGGGCGTCCTCAGCCTGCTCGCCGCCGGACTGGGCGGCGCCGTGCTCGCGCGGGCCCTCGCCGGGCACTTCAAGGAGGCCAAGCGGGCGCTCGATGACCCGAACGGCCGCTGGGGCGAGGGTGACCCTGTGCCGCACCGTTTCACCGCCGAACAGCTCACCGCGCTGGTCGAGGGCGCGGGGCTGCGGGTGGGGGCCGTGCACGGCGTGCGGATCTTCGCCGACCTGGTGCCGGGCGTCCTCGTGGACACCGAGCCCGGCGCGATGGACGCGCTGCTCAAGCTGGAGGCAGCGGCGGCCGAACAGGCCGCGTTCCACTCCGTGGCCACGCAGCTTCATGTGCTCGGCGAGACGCCGGGTGCCGCCGAGGTCTGAGCCGCCTCCAGTGGCGGAGCGCTGATCAGGGGCTCGGCCGCAGATGGAGTACGCCACAGGCCCCCCGTCCGGGCGTGCGGAGCCGTATGATCGAGGGAGACCGCCCGGCATGACGGACCGGTTGCTGGGGAATGAACGCCTCAGTGAACCGGACGGCCATGGCGGATTCCGGTTGCCAATTGGCGTAGAGGGGCGGGTTTCACGGGGGCGATTCCCTGCCTATCCTGAAGGGGACCCCCGGTCGCCCCGGCGACTGCACGAATGAGGAGGACTCCGTGCCGCTCTCGGAGCACGAGCAGCGAATGCTCGAGCAGATGGAGCGAGCGCTGTACGCCGAAGATCCCAAGTTCGCGACAGCGCTTGAAGGAAGCGGGCTGCGCACGTACACCCGGCGACGGGTCTACCAGGCGGTCGCGGGCTTCCTCGTAGGTATCGCGCTCCTCATGGCCGGAATGGTCGCACAGCAGATTTGGGTCAGCGTGGTGGGGTTCCTCGTCATGCTGGGCTGTGCGGTGCTGGCTGTGACCGGCTGGCGCAAGGCTCCCAAGCCGGGTGAACAGCCCGCCGCGGGTGCCGCCCCGGGAGCTCCGCCCGCCGGCCGACAAGGCAGGCAGCGGCGCTCAGTGATGGACCGCATCGAGGAGCGCTGGCAGCGCCGCCGCGACGAACAGCAGGGCGGCCAGTAGCCCGTCGGGCAACTGTTCCCTGCTGGTGACCGCGAGACGTGAACGAGGGGCGTCCACCCCACAGGTGGCCGCCCCCTGACGTATGCCCGGGCTTCGACCTGTACCGGCCCTGGAAATGGTGGTGGGGCGCCCCCCCCCGCGGGGGGGGGGGGCCCCCCCCACCCCCCCCCGGGGGCGGCCCCCCCCCCCCCCAAACCACCGGGGGGGGGGGGCAAGACACACACAAAAA
>NZ_JBIRRV010000001.1:25497-288339 GCF_044333925.1 Streptomyces sp. NPDC020898 | reverse complement strand
CCGTGCGCGGGGGGGCCTCCCCCCCCCCGGGCCCCCCCCCCCCGCCCCCGCCCCGGCCCCCCCCCCCCCCCCCCCGGGGGGGGGGGGGCCCCCCCCCCCCGCGGGGGGGGGCGCCCCACCACCATTTCCAGCCGTCGTGCCGTCAGCTCTGCTGGCCCCACGGCTTGCGCAGGGTCGGCCTGGCCGCCAGCGCCCGCTCGCTGAGCGCGGCCCAGCGAGCCGACAACTCCCACACCACTCGTACGGTCGAACGCGGGACGAACGTCGCGCGCAGCCGGGTGCTCCGGCTCGCCGTGGCGTACAGGGACTCGGTCACCCGGCGCACATCCTCCGCGAGCCCCGCGGCCAGGCGGGGACTCGGTGCGTACAGGACCTGCTCGACGGCGTCCGCCACCCGGTGCACGGCATCCGCCGTCGGTGGATCGAGGAGGCCGAGGCGCACGATCCTGGCGGCTGCCTTGCGGGGTGTCTGCGACTCCTCCGGGCTGATGCCGAAGTCCCAGGCGGTATCGGTCAGTTCCTGCCAGACCGACAGCGCGTGGACCGCCGCGCCGGCGTCACTGCGGCCGTGCGCCCCGAGCCGTACGTCCCGGATCCGCAACCGCCACAGCATCGGCAGGAGCAGAAGCGCCAGCACGGCGAGCGCGCCCAGCGTCCACCCCAGCGGGGCGAGCCACCACCAGCTGCTTTCGTCGTCCTGGCCCAGCGCGGCAGCTGCGGACTCCGTCGCGCATCCGCCGTCCAGCCGCCGCTGCTCCGACGTGCAGGTCTCGCTCGCCGAGGCGGAGTCGGAGGGCGTCACCGACGCGTTCTGGGACGGCACGTCCGGGTTCGGAACGGCGCTGCCCGGAGCCTGGGACTGCGTGTACTCGGGCACTGAACCACGGCTCGGGGTCGGCTCGAAGCGCGTCCAGCCGATGCCCTCGAAGTACAGTTCCGGCCAGGCGTGCGCGTCACGCAGCCCCACCGACACCGTGCGATCCGCCTGCGGGGTGCCCGGCGCGAAGCCCACCGCGACCCGGGCCGGAATGCCCAGCGTGCGGGCCATCGAGGCCATCGCGAAGGAGAAGTGGACGCAGAAGCCCTCCTTGTCCCTCAGGAACCGCGCGATCGCATTGGATCCGCTGCCGACCTGCACCTGCGTGTCGTAGCGGAAGCCGCCGCTCACCGAGAAGTAGTCCTGGAGCTTGACCGCCTGCTCGTACGCGTTCGTCGAACCGGCGGTGACCTCTTGTGCGGTGCGCGCCACGATCGCCGGCAACGACTCCGGGACCTGGGTGAACTCGCGTACCAGTGCCGGGTCCGCCTTCGGTGCCTGGGCCAGCTGCTGCGCGGTCGGCTGCACGTCCAGGCTTGTCACCGTGTACCGCGCACCGCTCGTGTTCTGGCCGTGGTCACCGACGAGGGTGCGGCCCACCGGCTCGTAGCGCCAGTTGCCGTCGATCTGCACACCGGTCGCGGGGTACGGCATCGGCAGCCAGTCCTGTTCGTACCAGTCCGCCGCCGAGATGCTGGTCGTGACCTCGGTGCGCCGTACGTCCGCGCTGAGGCCGATCGGGGTCGGGAACGTGCCGGGCACGTCCTGGATCTTCCGCTGGGACGGCTTCCACGCCGTGCCGTCGAACGAGTCCAGTGAGACGATTCGCAGATACAGGTCCTGGGTGTCCTCGGTGCTGTTGCGCACGGACATGACCTGGCGGTCCTCGTTCACGTTCAGGCTGTCGCGCAGCGTCACCAGCGGGTTCACGGCGGAGATCGTGCCGCCGCCTCCGCTGCCCGAGCCGACCCCGCTCCCGGCGGCGTCCAGCAGCCCGCCGTCGAGCGAGGGCAGCGCGAGCGGCACCACCAGGGCGACACCCAGCGCGACCGCGCCGATCCGCCGTCCCGTCCGTACAGAGGCGATCGCGTCGCCGGCCGGCTGATCGCCCGGGGCGCGGGGCGCGCCGCCGAAGACCCGGCCCCACTGGGAGAGCCGGTCGCGGCCCTCGGCCAGCAGGAGCATGAGATAGCCCGCCGCCGCGAGCAGGAACCACAGCCAGGCGCCGCCGCCGTCGGCCAGCCCGGCGGCGACCGAGTACAGCGCGAGCAGCGGCAGGCCTGCCGGGGCCGCGCTGCGGAACGTCACCGCGAGGGTGTCCACCGCGAGCCCGATCAGCAGGACACCGCCGACCAGCATCAGCCGTATGCCGTCGGACAGCGGCGCCGGGATGGCGTACCGCCCGATGTCGTCCGTGCCGTTCTGGAGCAGCGTGCCGAAGTGCTGGAAGGCGTCGGGGCCGGGGATCAGGCCGAAGAACGCCTGTTCCCGGGCGAAGACCAGGGTCAGCAGGAGGAGGGAGACGAGGACCTGCGCGGCCAGCGTCAGCGGCCAGGCCAGCGGCACCCGTCGGGTCCCCGCGCCGACGACGGTCTGCATGCCCAGCAGGAAGGCCACCTGGAGCAGCCAGCTCACGTCCTCGACCAGCGGCAGCATGGCGCACGCCGCCAGCATGGTGGCGATCCAGGCGCACAGCGCCAGTCGTGCCCGCCCGCTCATCACAGTCCCTCCCGGCCGCCGACGGCACCGAGACCGGAACGCTCCCGGTCCGCCTGGCTCCACAGGTCGCTCATCGCGGCCCCTCGCGGCACTCGCACCGCAGTCCAGCCCGCCTCGCGCAGCATCCGCAGCGACTCCTCGCCCGGGTCCTCGGGACCCGGCACATCGGTGGGTTCCCGCACCCAGGTCTCACTGTCCAGCAGGAAGGCGACAGCCCCGCCGCTGCGTTGCCGCATCTTGGCGGCCACCGCGGCCTGCTCCTCGTCGAGGTCGCCGAAGAACGCCATCAGCATTCCCTCGCCGCCGCCGCGCAGCACGTCGTACGCCCGGGAGATGTCCGTGCCGTCCGAGTGGTCGACCACCGCGAGGGTGTCCATCATCAGTCCGGCCGCGTCCGCCGACTCCTGGCTGGCGCCCGCGAAACCCTCGGCGCCCTCGCCGGGCACGGAGTTGCCCGTGTCCGTCAACAGCCGTACCGAAAAGCCCCGTTCGAGCATGTGCACCAGGACGGACGCGGCGCCCGACACGGCCCACTCGAAGGCCGAGTCCGGGCCCGCGCCCAGATAGGCGATGCCCCGGGTGTCCAGGAGCACCGTGCAGCGGGCGCGCTGCGGCTGCTCCTCGCGGCGCACCATCAGCTCGCCGTAGCGGGCGGTGGAGCGCCAGTGCACGCGGCGCAGGTCGTCGCCGTAGCGGTACCCGCGCGGAATCGCGTCGTCCTCGCCGGCCAGTGCCAGCGAGCGCTGCCGTCCGTCGCCGTACCCCCTGGCCTCGCCCGTGAGCCGCACCGGCGGCAGCCCCTCCACGCGCGGGATCACCGTCAGGGTGTCGTACGTCGAGAAGGAGCGGGTCAGTTCGCACATGCCGAACGGGTCGGTCAGCCGCAGCTGGAGCGGGCCCAGCGGATAGCGGCCCCGCAGGTCCGAGCGGACGCGGTAGGACACCTCGCGGCGCCCGCCCGCCTCCACCCGGTCCAGGACGAACCGGGGGCGCGGACCGAGCACGTACGGCACCCGGTCCTGGAGCATCAGCAGGCCCGTGGGCAGCCGCGAGACGTTGTCCATCCGGAGATGGACCCGGGCCTCGGCGGCGGCGGGCACGCGCGCGGGGGAGAGTCGGCGGCTGCCGGCCACCCGGTAGCGCGTGCGGTACAGGACGGTCGCGCAGACCAGCGGCAGCACGGCGAGCAGGATGCCCACCCGGAGCAGATCGCTCTGCCCCAGGACGTACGCACAGATGGCGGCGGCGACTCCGGCGGCCAGGAAGGAGCGCCCGCGCGTGGTGAGACCGGCCAGCGCCGTGCGCACCCCGCCCTTTTCGCCCTGGTCGTCCTCCGGGTGCCCCGGCGCCCCTGCGCTCATCCAAGCCTCCGTGGCGGCTGCTGGCCGAACTCGGGCGCGGAGCGGCCCACGCCGAAGCCGCTCTGCGGCTGGGGTGCCGCGGGCACCGCGGTGCGCTGGAGGATCTCCAGGACGACCTGCTCCGCGGTACGGCGGTTCAACTGGGCCTGGGCGGTGGGCAGCAGGCGGTGGGCCAGGACGGCCACGGCGAGGGCCTGGATGTCGTCCGGCAGTGCGTACTCACGGCCGCTCAGGGCGGCGGACGCCTTCGCTGCGCGCAGCAGGTGCAGTGTGGCGCGCGGCGAGGCGCCGAGTCTGAGGTCGGGGTGCGTGCGCGTGGCGCCCACCAGGTCCACCGCGTACCGCTGGACCGATTCGGCGACATGGACGTTGCGGACGGCCTCGACGAGCTTCACGATGTCGTGCGCGTGGGCGACCGGCTGGAGGTCGTCCAGCGGGGAGACGCCGCCGTGCACGTCCAGCATCTGGAGCTCGGCCTCCGGGCTCGGGTAGCCGATGGAGACGCGGGCCATGAAGCGGTCGCGCTGAGCCTCCGGGAGCGGGTAGGTGCCCTCCATCTCGACCGGGTTCTGGGTGGCCACCACCATGAAGGGGCTGGGCAGTTCGTAGGTCTGCCCGTCGATGGTGACCTGGCGCTCCTCCATGGACTCCAGAAGCGCGGACTGGGTCTTCGGCGACGCGCGGTTGATCTCGTCGCCGATCACGATCTGCGCGAAGATCGCCCCCGGTTTGAACTCGAAGTCGCGGCGCTGCTGGTCCCAGATGGACACACCGGTGATGTCCGAGGGCAGCAGGTCCGGCGTGAACTGAATACGCCGCACGGAACAGTCGATGGACTTGGCCAGCGTCTTGGCCAGCATGGTCTTGCCGACGCCAGGCACATCTTCGATCAGAAGATGCCCCTCGGCGAGCAGCACGGTCAGCGAAAGCCGTACGACCTCAGGCTTGCCCTCGATCACTCCCTCCACGGAACTGCGGACTCGTTCCACAGTGGCGGTCAGATCAGTGAGGCTCGCTCGATCGTCATAGGTCGTCACACGGCCCTCCTAGGCCCGTTCATACTCCGGGCCGACGCTCTGCGATGCGGACCGGCCCACCCCGAAACACGAACACCACGCGTGAGAAGTTCCGCGTGACGTCACACCCGCATTCTTGTTGCCGTTACCGGTTCGTGTCACTCGCCTGTGGATAACTGGCAGGGCTATGTCTTGTTTTCGGGCATTTTCGTCCCTGAAGTGCAGGGTAAATTTCGTAGAGACATACGTAAGAACAGGCGGTCCGGTTCGGTTACGCGGGGTCGATCTCGCGCAACAGGCCCGACTTCACGTCGAAGACGAAGCCGCGGACGTCGTCGGTGTGCAGCAGGAACGGGTTGGTGCGCACGCGCTGCATCGACTGCCGTACGTCCTGGTCGACGTCCCGGAAGGCCTCCACCGCCCAGGCGGGGCGCTGGCCCACCTCGTCCTCCAGTTCGTGCCGGAAGTCCTCGGTGAGGGACTCCAGGCCGCAGCCGGTGTGGTGGATGAGGATGACACTGCGGGTGCCGAGTGCCCGCTGGCTGATGGTCAGGGAGCGGATCACGTCGTCGGTGACGGCACCGCCCGCGTTGCGGATGGTGTGGCAGTCGCCGAGCTCCAGGCCGAGCGCGGCGTGCAGGTCGAGGCGGGCGTCCATGCAGGCCACGATCGCTACCTGGAGCACCGGACGGGCGTCCATCCCCGGGTCGGCGAAGGCGGCGGCGTACTGCTCGTTGGCCTCGACGAGACGGTCGGTGACTGTGCCGTCGCTGGATATGGCGCCGTCAGGTCCGGTGGGAACTGATGCGGAAGTCGTCATAACTATGACGGTACTGGTCACGCCCCTTCCGGGCCCGCTGTGAGAGGGGACAAAGAACATCAATGAGCGTTGTTGTGAGGTAACCCACACGGGTGGTACGAGTGTACCCGTACGGGTGATTTCTGCCGATTCGCGTCCTGGTGGGGGCGGGGCGTCGCGACGCGCAGGCCGGTTGATTGACCGCGAGTCACCGTGGACTAAAGTGACGCGAAGCGGGAGGCGAGACTCCCCGCTGGACTGATTGATCCCCCGCGTGCGCGGCGCGTACGTGCGGCTCGGCCTCCTCCCGCTCCCGGTCGGCTGACGCTTCCGGCGCCGGCAGGCCTCCCCTTCTTCGAGCGGGCGGGGACCCGGCGGTGCGTACGGCACCGTTCCGGACCTGAGAGGGCCCTTTGAGCCAGAGTCGACATGTCCCGGTGATGCTCCAGCGGTGCCTGGACCTGTTGGCCCCCGCCCTGGAGCGGCCCGGAGCGGTCGTCGTGGACTGCACCCTCGGCCTCGGCGGCCACAGCGAGGCACTCCTCGCCCGTTTCCCCGAGGCCCGGCTGATCGCCCTCGACCGCGACAAGGAGGCACTGCGCCTCTCCGGGGAGCGGCTCGCCCCCTTCGGCGAGCGGGCCACCCTGGTGCACGCGGTGTACGACGAGCTGCCCGACGTACTCGAACGCCTGGACCTGCCCAAGGTCGACGGTGTGCTCTTCGATCTCGGTGTCTCCTCCATGCAACTCGACGAGGCCGACCGGGGGTTCGCCTACGCCCAGGACGCGCCGCTCGACATGCGCATGGACCAGACGACCGGCATCAGCGCGGCCGAGGTCCTCAACACCTACCCGCCGGGCGAACTCGTCCGGATCCTCAGGGCGTACGGCGAGGAGAAGCAGGCCAAGCGGATCGTCTCCGCGGTCGTGCGCGAGCGCGGCAAGGAGCCCTTCAGTAACAGCGCCCGGCTCGTCGAACTGATCCGCGACGCGCTGCCGCAGGCCGCCAAGCGCACCGGCGGCAACCCCGCCAAGCGCACCTTCCAGGCGCTGCGCATCGAGGTCAACGGTGAACTGACCGTCCTGGAACGGGCGATCCCGGCCGCGGTGAAGGCGCTCGCCGTCGGCGGCCGGATCGCTGTCCTGTCGTACCACTCGCTCGAAGACCGGCTGGTCAAGCAGGTGTTCGCGGCCGGAGCCGCCAACACGGCGCCCCCCGGGCTGCCCGTTGTGCCCGAGCGTTACCAGCCCCGGCTCAAGCTGCTCACCCGTGGTGCCGAACTTCCCACCGAGGAAGAGGTCGCCGACAACCGGCGAGCGGCCCCGGCGCGACTGCGCGGGGCACAGCGCACCAGGGAGGACGCCGAGTGAGGCGTACGGAGGGGACGGCGGGTGAGCAGGAGACCCGGGCTTGCCGGGAAGGCGAGCGGGAACGCGCGTGGGAGAAACCGACGGGCAGGGAGGGCGAGTGAGTAGGAATCCCGAACTGAGGGGCCGGGCCGCCCGCCTCGCCCGGCTTTTTCCGACCGGGCCGGGGCAGGCCGCCCGTACCCCGTTCGTCCTGCTCGTCGTCTTCCTCCTGGGCGGCGGTCTCATCGGGCTCCTGGTGCTGAACTCCGCGCTCAGCGAGGGCGGGTTCCGCCTCGACGACCTCCAGAACGACACCAAGAGCCTCACCGACGAGGAACAGGCGCTCCAGCGGGACGTGGACGCCTACGCCGCGCCCGACGCCCTCCAGCGCCGCGCCCGGGAACTCGGCATGGTGCCCGGCGGCGACCCGGCCTTCCTCAACCCCGACGGCACGGTCAAGGGCGTCCCCGGGGCCGCCGCGGAGCCGGCGGCGCTGCGGATCCCGGCCATCGTCCCGCCCGAGATGATCGAGCCCGAGCCGGCGCCCACGCCCACTGCCACACCTGTTCCCACTGGTACACCTGTTCCCACGCCCACCCCTGAGCCGACGCCCACGCCGACCCCCTCCGTGCCGGCGTCCCCGGAGAAGGCACCCACAGCCACCCTCCCCTCCACGACCCCCGGCAGGTGACGGAAGTGTCCGACAGGGAACCGCCGCGCCGTCGCGTGCCCGGACCGGCCAGGCCCGCCCGACCCGGGGCCGACCGGCGACCGGGCCCCGGGGCCCGCCCCGCCCGCCGTCCGCCCGCCCCCCGCCCCGCCGGGCCCAAGATCATCCGTCTCGGCAGCCCCCGGCCCCGGCTGCGCATGGTCAGCCTGGCGCTGGCGCTGGTGCTGATCGCCTTCGTCGTACGGCTGCTCCAGGTGCAGGCCGTCGACGCGAGCGAGTACGCCGCGAAGGCCGAGCAGAACCGGTACGTCGGCCGCACCCTGGCCGCCGAACGCGGCGAGATCACCGACCGCAACGGCGTCGAACTGGCGACCAGCGTGGACGCGTACGACATCACCGCGGATCCGACGATGTTCACGCCGGAAACCACGAAACTGGCCGACGCCGCCGACCAGGCCGCCGCTCTCCTCGCGCCGATCCTCGGGCAGGACACGGATGCCGTCGCCAAGAAGCTGAAGACGCCGAACACGCGCTACACGCTGCTCGCGAACCGCCAGACCCCCCAGGTGTGGACGCAGATCAAGGATCTGAAGTCCACCCTGGCCGCCAAGTCCGAAACCGACCCGGACACTTTCAACGTCCTCGCCGGTGTGCTGGCCGTGCCCGCGAGCAAGCGCGTCTATCCGAACGGTGAACTCGCCGCCGGACTGCTGGGCTGGGTCAGCGCCGACGGCAAGGGCGGCGGCGGCCTCGAACAGCAACTGAACGGGGAACTCGCCGGGCAGGACGGCAAGATCCGGTACGCCCAGTCAGGAGGACGGCAGGTGCCCACCGCCGATTCCACCGAGACGCCCGCGGTCCCCGGCTCCGACTTCGAACTGACCATCGACCGCGATATCCAGTGGGCCGCGCAGAACGCCATCACCGAGCAGGTGAAGGAGTCGAAGGCGGACCGCGGGTACGTGATAGTGCAGGACACCCGGACCGGCCAGATCCTGGCCATGGCCAACTCGCCCGGTTTCGACCCCAACGACCTCAGCCAGGCGAACCCGAACGCCCTCGGCAACGCGGCCCTCCAGGACGCCTACGAGCCCGGTTCCACCGCCAAGGTCATGTCGATGGCCGCCGTACTCGAACAGAACGTGGCCACGCCCGCCACGCATGTCGTCGTGCCCAACCGGCTGCACCGCGGCGACCGGCTCTTCAAGGACGACATCAACCACCCGACCTGGTACCTCACGCTCAACGGGGTGCTCGCCAAGTCCAGCAACATCGGCACCATCCTGGCCACCGGGCAGTTGGGCAGGACGCAGCAGGAATCGAACCGGGTCCTCTACTCCTACCTGCGCAAGTTCGGACTCGGCAGCTACACCGGGCTCGACTTCCCCGGCGAGACCAAGGGCATCCTCGCGCCGCCCGACCAGTGGTCGACCTCGCAGCAGTTCACGATTCCTTTCGGCCAGGGCGTCTCGCTCAACGCGCTCCAGGCGGCCTCCGTGTACTCGACGATCGCCAACGGCGGCGTCCGCGTGGAGCCGACCCTGATCCGGGGCACCAAGGGCGCCGACGGCCGGTTCACCCCCGTCGCCGACCCGAAGAAGACCCGGGTCGTCAGTGCGAAGACGGCGAAGACCCTCGCCAAGATGCTGGAGTCCGTCGTGGACGACGAAGAGGGCACCGGCACCAAGGCGCGCATCCCCGGCTACCGGGTGGCGGGCAAGACCGGTACCGCCAACCGTGTGGATCCGGCCACCGGCCGCTACAACGGCTACACCTCGTCGTTCGCCGGGTTCGCACCCGCCGACAACCCGCGCATCACCGTCTACTGCGCCATCCAGAACGCCACCAAGGGCAGTTACTTCGGCGGCCAGATCTGTGGCCCCATCTACAAGGAGGTCATGGAGTTCGCCCTGAAGACCCTTCAGGTACCGCCCACCGGGGCCAAGGCCGCGAATCTCCCCGTGACCTTCACACCCTGATCAGCACGGAAACCAGCCAGGAAACAGCTCGTGACTACGAACTCTCCCGACCCGGGGAACAGCGCACCGTCGCCCACCCCGCCCGCGCCCTCACTTCGCCCGTCCGGGGGTGCGCCCGGTACGCTCACCGCCGTGCCACACGCTGATCAGTCCCAAACCACCCAGAAGGGCGTTCCTGTGACATATCCGGGACCGCCGAGGCCGGTTCACGTCTCCGCCACACCCCTCGCGGAACTCGCCGGCCAGCTGAGTGCCCCGCAGACCCGGATCCCGCAGGACGCCACCGGAGTCACGGGCATCACCCACGACTCACGAGCCGTCCGCCCCGGCGACCTGTACGCCGCCCTCCCGGGCGCCCGTCTGCACGGCGCCGACTTCGTGACGCAGGCGGCCGGCCTCGGCGCCGCCGCCGTGCTGACCGACCCGACGGGCGCCGAACGCGCCGCCGCCACCGGGCTCCCGGTGCTGGTGGCCGACGACCCGCGCGCGCGGATGGGCGAACTGGCGGCCACGATCTACGGCCGTCCGGGGCGCGACCTGCTCCAGATCGGCATCACCGGCACCTCCGGGAAGACCACCACCGCGTACCTCGTCGAGGGCGGTCTGAAGACGGACCGGGCCACCGGCCTGATCGGCACGGTCGAGATGCGCATCGGCGACGAGCGCATCAAGTCCGAACGCACCACGCCCGAGGCCACCGACCTCCAGGCCCTGTTCGCGGTGATGCGTGAGCGCGGGGTCGAGGCGGTCGCCATGGAGGTCTCCAGCCACGCGCTGGTCCTGGGCCGGGTCGACGGCTGCGTCTTCGACATCGCCGTCTTCAACAACCTCAGCCCGGAACACATGGAGTTCCACTCCGACATGGAGGACTACTTCCAGGCCAAGGCACGGCTGTTCACTCCCGAACGCAGCAAACTCGGGGTCGTCAACCTCGACGACGCGTACGGCCGACGGCTCGCCCGGGAGGCCGCCGTACCGGTCGTCACCTTCTCCGCCGAGGGCCACCCGGACGCCGACTGGCGCGCCGAGGACGTCCAGGTCGGCCCGATGGACTCGACGTTCACGGTGGTCGGCCCCAAGGGGCAGCGGATCAGGGCCAGGTCGCCGCTCGCCGGCACGTTCAACGTCGCCAACACCCTCGCCGCGATCGTCTCCCTCGCCGAGGCCGGGCTCGACCCCCAGACCGCGGCCGACGGTGTCGGCGCCGTGCCGGGGGTGCCGGGCCGGCTGGAGCGCGTGGACGTCGGCCAGCCGTATCTCGCGGTGGTCGACTACGCGCACAAGACGGACGCCGTCGAGTCGGTCCTGCGCGCGCTGCGCAAGGTCACCGAGGGCAGGCTGCACGTGGTCCTCGGCTGCGGCGGCGACCGGGACAAAACCAAGCGCGTGCCCATGGGCGCCGCCGTGGCCCGGTTCGCCGACACCGCCGTACTCACCTCCGACAACCCCCGCTCCGAAGACCCCCTCGCGATCCTCGCGACGATGCTCGAAGGTGCGGCCTCCGTGCCGGCGCACGAGCGGGGCGAGGTCCAGGTGTTCGAGGACCGGGCCGAGGCCATTGCCGCCGCCGTGGGCCGTGCGCGGCCCGGGGACACCGTGCTGGTCGCGGGCAAGGGCCATGAGCAGGGCCAGGACATCGCCGGGGTGGTCCGTCCGTTCGACGACCGCCAGGTGCTTCGCGAAGCTATCCAGAAGACCCAGGGATGAACTTGTGATCGCCCTCTCTCTCGCCGAGATCGCAGCAGTCGTCGGCGGGCAGACCCACGACATACCGGATCCGTCGGTCCAGGTCACCGGACAGGTCGTCAGGGACTCCCGTGAGGTGGAGCCA
This sequence comes from Streptomyces sp. NPDC020898, assembly GCF_044333925.1. Taxonomy (NCBI): domain Bacteria; kingdom Bacillati; phylum Actinomycetota; class Actinomycetes; order Kitasatosporales; family Streptomycetaceae; genus Streptomyces; species Streptomyces sp. NPDC020898. The sequence continues at coordinate 276,798 of NZ_JBIRRV010000001.1, read as the reverse complement.
GGCAGCCTCTTCGTCGCCTTCGCCGGGGAGCACGTCGACGGCCACGACTTCGCGGCCGCGGTCGTCGAGGCGGGCGCGGTCGCCGTACTGGCGTCCAGACCGGTCGGCGTGCCCGCGGTCGTCGTGGACGACGTGCAGCGGGCGCTGGGCGCCCTCGCACGGCACGTGGTCCAGCGGCTCGGCGCGACCCTCGTGGCCCTCACCGGCTCCGCGGGCAAGACCAGCACCAAGGACCTGATCGCCCAGGTGCTCCAGCACAAGGCGCCGACGGTCTACACGCCCGGCTCGTTCAACAACGAGATCGGGCTGCCGCTGACCGCACTGAGCGCCACCGAGGAGACCAGGTACCTGGTCCTGGAGATGGGCGCCCGCGGACTCGGTCACATCCGCTACCTGACGGATCTGACGCCCCCGCGGATCGGCCTCGTCATCAACGTCGGCACCGCCCACATCGGCGAGTTCGGCGGACGTGAGCAGATCGCACAAGCGAAGGGCGAACTCGTCGAGGCGCTGCCCTCCGAGGCGGACGGCGGCGCCGCGATCCTCAACGCCGACGATCCCCTCGTACGGGCCATGGCGACTCGGACGAAGGCGAAGGTGATCTTCTTCGGCGAGTCCGGCGAAGCGGACGTACGCGCAGAGAACGTACGACTCACGGACAGGGGACAGCCCGCCTTCAGGCTCTGCACACCCTCCGGTGCAAGCGACGTGACCATGCGCCTGTACGGTGAGCATCACGTGTCGAACGCGCTCGCCGCCGCCGCCGTCGCCCATGAGCTGGGCATGTCCGCAGACGAGATCGCCACCGCGCTCTCCGAGGCGGGCTCCCTCTCCCGCTGGCGGATGGAGGTCACCGAGCGCCCGGACGGCGTGACGATCGTCAACGACGCCTACAACGCGAACCCCGAGTCCATGCGAGCGGCTTTGCGCGCGCTCGCTGCCATGGGCACAGCCGCACGGGCTGCGGGGGGCCGTACGTGGGCGGTGCTCGGCAAGATGGCCGAGCTCGGGGACGAGGCGCTCGCCGAGCACGACGCGGTCGGACGGCTGGCCGTCCGGCTCAATGTCGGCAAGCTCGTCGCGGTCGGGGGCAGGGAAGCGTCCTGGCTCCAACTGGGCGCATATAACGAGGGTTCGTGGGGTGAGGAGTCGGTGCACGTGTCCGACGCACAGGCGGCTGTCGACCTGTTGCGCAGCGAGCTGCGCCCGGGGGATGTCGTGCTCGTGAAGGCGTCCCGGTCGGTCGGGCTCGAACGGGTGGCGCAGGCGCTGCTCGTCGGCGGCTTTGAGGGTGAGGTTGCCGCCCGATGATGAACCAGATCCTGTTCTCGGGCGTCATCGGTATGTTCCTGACGCTGATCGGCACCCCGCTGCTGATCAAGCTGCTGGCGCGCAAGGGCTACGGCCAGTACATCCGTGACGACGGCCCGCGCGAGCACCACGCGAAGCGCGGTACGCCGACCATGGGCGGTATCGCCTTCATCATGGCGACGATCGTCGCCTACTTCCTGTCCAAGGTGATCACCGGCAAGCCGCCGACCTTCTCCGGGCTGCTGGTGCTCGGCCTGATGGGCGGCATGGGCCTGGTCGGCTTCCTGGACGACTACATCAAGATCGTCAAGCGGCGCTCGCTCGGTCTGCGGGCCAAGGCGAAGATGGCCGGCCAGCTGACCGTCGGTATCGCCTTCGCGGTGCTCTCGCTCCAGTTCGCGGACGACCGCAACAACACGCCCGCCTCCACGAAGCTCTCCTTCGTCCAGGACTTCGGCTGGACGATCGGCCCGGTGCTGTTCGTCGTCTGGGCGCTGTTCATGATCCTCGCCATGTCGAACGGCGTGAACCTGACGGACGGTCTGGACGGCCTCGCCACCGGCGCCTCCGTCCTCGTCTTCGGCGCGTACACGTTCATCGGCGTCTGGCAGTTCCAGGAGTCCTGCGCCAACGCGGTGACCCTGACCAACCCGTCCGCCTGTTACGAGGTACGAGATCCGCTGGACCTCGCCGTCGTCTCCTCGGCGCTGATGGGTGCCTGCCTCGGCTTCCTGTGGTGGAACACCTCGCCCGCCAAGATCTTCATGGGTGACACCGGTTCACTGGCCCTGGGCGGCGCGCTCGCCGGCCTCGCGATCTGCTCCCGTACGGAACTGCTGCTGGCGCTCCTCGGCGGCCTGTTCGTGCTGATCACCATGTCGGTGGTCATCCAGGTCGGCTCCTTCAAGCTCACCGGCAAGCGAGTCTTCCGGATGGCGCCACTCCAGCACCACTTCGAACTCAAGGGCTGGTCCGAAGTTCTTGTCGTGGTCCGCTTCTGGATCATCCAGGGCATCTGCGTGATCGTCGGACTGGGCATCTTCTACGCGGGATGGGCGGCCGACAAGTGACGTCCGGTCAGGGCAGCGACTGGCAGGACATGCGTGTCACCGTCGCCGGACTCGGCGTGAGCGGCATCAGCGCCGCCCGCGCCCTGACCGCCCTCGGCGCCTCCGTCATCGTCGTGGACGGCGGGGACTCCGATGCCCACCGGGAACGCGCGGCCGCCCTGGAGGGCATCGAGGTACGCCTCGGAGACGCGGAGACGCTGCCCGAGGGCACCGAACTGGTCGTCACCTCGCCCGGCTGGAAGCCGAGTTCACCGCTCTTCGCGGCCGCCGCCGAGGCGGGCGTGGACGTGGTCGGCGACGTCGAGATCGCCTGGCGGCTGCGCGGCCCGCATGCCGCCCCCTGGCTGGCGATCACCGGCACCAACGGCAAGACGACGACCACCCAGATGCTCGCCTCGATCCTGCGGGCGGCGGGCCTGCGTACGGCCGCCGTCGGCAACATCGGCACCCCGATCATCGACGTGGTCCAGGAAGGCGACGACGCGTACGACGTCCTGGCCGTCGAACTCTCCAGCTACCAGCTCCACTGGGCGCCCTCCCTGCGCGCCCACTCCGCCGCCGTCCTCAACCTCGCCCCCGACCACCTCGACTGGCACGGCTCCATGGAGGCGTACGCCGCCGACAAGGGCCGTATCTACGAGGGCAATCGGGTCGCCTGTGTCTACAACGTGGATGCCACCGACAAACCGTCCACCGAGGACCTGGTGCGCGAGGCGGACGTCGAGGAGGGCTGCCGGGCCGTCGGGTTCACGCTCGGCGCGCCCGGACCGTCCCAACTCGGCGTCGTGGAGGGCATCCTGGTCGACCGAGCCTTCGTCGAGAACCGGCAGCAGAACGCCCAGGAACTGGCCGAGGTCTCGGACGTCAGTCCGCCGGCCCCGCACAACATCGCCAACGCCCTTGCGGCGGCTGCCCTCGCCCGCGCCTTCGGGGTGCCGGCGAAGGCCGTCCGGGACGGCCTCAGGGCCTTCACCCCGGACGCGCACCGCATCGCGCATGTGGCCGATGTCGACGGGGTCGCCTACGTCGACGACTCCAAGGCGACCAACACCCACGCGGCCGAGGCCTCCTTGGCGGCGTACGAGTCGATCGTGTGGATCGCCGGCGGGCTCGCCAAGGGCGCGACCTTCGACGAGCTGGTCACCAAGTCGGCAAAGCGACTTCGCGGCGTGGTGCTGATCGGCGCGGACCGCGCGCTGATCGGCGAAGCCCTCGCGCGACACGCGCCGGAGGTACCCGTCGTCGACCTCGACCGGACCGACACTGGGGCGATGCTCGCGGCTGTTCAGGAGGCCCGGCGGCTGGCCGCGGCGGGCGACACGGTGCTGCTGGCCCCGGCCTGTGCCTCCATGGACATGTTCACCAACTACAACAAGCGCGGTGACGCGTTCGCGCACGCTGTTCGCGAACTCGGGGCGGGGACCTGACGGTCGGTCTTCGGCCGCGGAGGGTGTCTTCGGGGGCCTTGGAGGGACACGTGAGGTCGGTTGTGGCTCGGGAACTTTCGGTGGGTTGTCTGGTGCCGGCCCGGTGGGGGCTGGTCGCGCCCCGCGGCGGAGCCGCAGATCGGACACAGCCCCGCGCCCCTGAAGGGGGCGCTGCGCGCGCCCTTCATCAGTTGTGCGGGAGGCTCTGATGGCCAGTAGTCGTACCGGCCGGGCGCCCGCGCAGCGGGCCGTCAGGGTTCGTAGGCCTGCCGCGCCCCGCCCGCCCCGTGACAACCCCGTGCGGCGCCTCCGCAGGCGTGTGGAGCGGGCCTGGGACCGGCCGCTGACCGCGTACTACGTGATCCTCGGTGGTTCCCTGCTGATCACGGTGCTCGGGCTGGTGATGGTCTACTCGGCCTCCCAGATCACCGCGCTCCAGCTGTCGCTGCCCGGGTCCTTCTTCTTCCGCAAGCAGTTCCTGGCGGCCATGATCGGCGGCACCCTGCTGGTGGCAGCCTCACGGATGCCGGTGAAGCTGCACCGGGCGCTCGCCTACCCGATCCTCGCGGGCTCCGTCTTCATGATGGTCCTCGTGCAGGTGCCCGGGATAGGGGTGTCGATCAACGGCAACCAGAACTGGATCTCACTGGGCGGTTCCTTCCAGATCCAGCCGAGCGAGTTCGGCAAGCTCGCCCTGGTGCTGTGGGGCGCCGACCTGATCGCCCGCAAGGAGGACAAGCGACTGCTCGCGCAGTGGAAGCACATGCTGGTGCCGCTGGTCCCGGTGGCGTTCATGCTGCTCGGCCTGATCATGCTCGGCGGCGACATGGGGACGGCGATCATCCTCACCGCCATCCTGTTCGGGCTGCTGTGGCTGGCCGGGGCGCCCACGCGGCTGTTCGTGGGGGTGCTGTCCGTCGCCGCGTTCATCGGGCTGGTCCTCATCAAGACCAGCCCCAACCGCATGGCCCGCTTCGAGTGCATCGGCGCCACCGAGCCCGGCACCGGAGGCACCTCCTGCTGGCAGGCGGTGCACGGCATCTACGCGCTCGCCTCCGGTGGCCTGTTCGGTTCGGGCCTCGGCGCGAGTGTGGAAAAATGGGGGCAACTCCCCGAAGCGCACACGGACTTCATCTTCGCCGTCACCGGTGAGGAACTGGGCCTGGCGGGGACGCTGTCGGTGCTCGCCCTCTTCGCGGCCCTAGGCTATGCGGGTATCCGCGTGGCCGGACGCACGGAGGACCCCTTCGTGAGGTACGCCGCGGGAGGTGTGACCACCTGGATCACCGCTCAGGCGGTGATCAACATCGGTGCGGTGCTCGGCCTGCTGCCGATCGCCGGTGTCCCGCTCCCGCTGTTCTCCTACGGGGGTTCCGCCCTGCTTCCGACCATGTTCGCCATCGGACTGCTGATCGCCTTCGCACGCGACGAACCGGGTGCGCGGGCGGCGCTTTCGTTGCGGCAACCCCGCTTTGGTAGAAAGCGGGGGGCTGGGGGTTCTGCTCGGTCGGGAAGGCCGGCCGGAGTCTCCCGGAGATGGAACACGATGAGACGGCGTGCCTCGGCGGCGCGTACGTCCGGAGAGCGGTGAATTTCGGTGCATGTCGTACTCGCCGGCGGGGGGACCGCCGGCCACATCGAGCCCGCGCTCGCCCTCGCGGACGCCCTGCGCAGGGCTGATCCCACCGTCGGGATCACGGCCCTGGGCACGGAACGGGGTCTGGAGACCCGGCTCGTTCCCGAGCGGGGCTATGACCTGGCGCTGATCCCAGCGGTCCCCCTGCCGCGCAAGCCCACCCCGGAGCTGATCACCGTCCCCGGGCGGCTGCGCGGCACGATCAAGGCCGCCGAGCAGATCCTGGAGCGCACCAAGGCCGACGCGGTCGTCGGCTTCGGCGGCTATGTGGCCCTGCCCGGCTACCTCGCCGCCAAGCGCCTGGGGGTGCCGATCGTCGTCCACGAGGCCAACGCCCGCCCCGGCCTCGCCAACAAGATCGGCTCGCGGTACGCCGCCCAGGTCGCCGTCTCCACCCCGGACAGCAAGCTCCGCGGGGCCCGCTACATCGGCATCCCGCTGCGCCGCTCCATCGCCACCCTGGACCGGGCCGCCGTACGCCCCGAGGCCCGCGCCGCGTTCGGACTCGACCCGAGTCTGCCGACGCTGCTGGTCTCCGGCGGTTCGCAGGGCGCCCGCCACCTCAACGAGGTGGTCGAGCGGGTCGCGCCGTACCTCCAGCAGGCCGGAATCCAGATCCTGCACGCGGTCGGCCCGAAGAACGAACTGCCGCAGGTCCACCAGATGCCGGGGATGCCCCCCTACATCCCGGTACCGTACGTGGACCGGATGGACCTCGCGTACGCCGCGGCCGACATGATGCTGTGCCGTGCGGGCGCGATGACCGTCGCCGAACTCTCCGCCGTCGGACTCCCGGCCGCCTACGTCCCGCTGCCCATCGGCAACGGCGAACAGCGGCTGAACGCCCAGCCGCTGGTGAAGGCGGGGGGCGGAGTCCTGGTCGACGACGCGGAACTGACGCCCGAGTGGGTGCGGCAGAACGTCCTGCCCGTGCTCGCCGATCCGCACCGGCTGTACGAGATGTCCCGCGCCGCCAGCGAGTTCGGCCGTCGGGACGCCGACGACCTGCTCGTCGGCATGGTGTACGAGGCGATCGCCTCGCGCCACCGCTAGGGGCTGTTGTTCGGATCAGGCCGCAGGAAAACGACGGCGCCTCTTCGGCCGGCGTGAGCGGGGCGATGGGGGAGTCGGCAACCGACGACAACGCGGCAGATGTGCGCCCGCCGCGGAGCGGCTGATGTCACGGCCACCCCGCGTCTGCGGCATGATCCGAACGACAGGTCCCAGGGCGACGACGAGGGAAGGGCAGGGCGCGTGGCCGGAGCGACGACCGCCGAACGCGGCGAACGGCAGCAGGACACCTCCGGCCCGCCCCGCCGGACCGGCCTCCTCGGCCGGTTGGGGCCGCCCAGGCTGCGTACGGCCGTCATCCTGGCCCTCGCCCTGCTGATCCTCGGCGGAGGCGTCCTGTGGGTGCTGTACGGCTCCCGGTGGACGCGGGTGGAGCGCGTATCGGTGTCGGGGGCCGGGGTTCTGACGCAGGCACAGGTGCGCGAGGCCGCCGATGTGCCGGTCGGGGAACCGCTCGTTTCCGTCGACACCGATGCGATCGAGTCCCGACTGCTCCGGAAATTGCCCCGAATTGACTCGGTTGAGGCCACCCGGTCGTGGCCGCACGGAATCGGCCTGAAAGTGGTCGAGCGCACCCCTGTCCTGATTGTCGAAAGCGCTGGAAATGGGGGCAAGTATGTCGAAGTGGACGCGAAAGGCGTGCGATTCGCGACGGTTTCTCGTGCCCCCGAAGGCGTACCCGCATTGGAATTGACGCTGTCCCGGACCGGTTCGCAGACCGCGAGTCTGCGCCGCTTCGGCAGTGACCGGCTGACGCGGGAGGCGGTGCGGGTGGCGGGCGATCTGCCGAGTGCCGTCGCGCGCGCCACCAAAGTCGTCAAGGTCCGCTCGTACGACTCCATCTCGTTGGAGTTGGGCGACGGCCGGACCGTCGTGTGGGGGAGCGGGGAGCAGGGCGCGGCGAAGGCCCGCGCACTCACCGCACTCATGAAAGCAGCTCCCGGGGCGCGGCACTTCGACGTAAGTGTTCCCACGGCCCCTGCGTCATCGGGGAGTTGACGCTCATCCGTGCAGGCCAGCACCCTGGTTGGGCATGGCTATGCCTGATCACATAGGGTGAAAAGAAAAACGGGAGGTTCGGCGTGTTCGTTGAACGTGCGCCACTTGTCGACTTAGTGTCCTGTTCGGAAGAGTCCAAGGAACAGACACACTGGTAACCCTAAACTTCAACGTTAGGGTTCGGGTCGGCGTTCGGACCGTCCCACTTCGGCATGAGTTGTCCGTTCGTCGTATCGCGAACGGCGACACGTAACTCGAGGCGAGAGGCCTTCGACGTGGCAGCACCGCAGAACTACCTCGCAGTCATCAAAGTCATCGGTGTCGGCGGCGGTGGTGTCAATGCCATCAACCGGATGATCGAGGTCGGTCTGAAGGGCGTCGAGTTCATCGCCATCAACACCGATGCTCAGGCGCTGTTGATGAGCGACGCCGACGTCAAGCTCGACGTCGGCCGCGAACTCACCCGCGGACTCGGCGCCGGCGCCAACCCGGCCGTCGGCCGCAAGGCGGCAGAGGACCACCGCGAGGAGATCGAGGAGGTCCTCAAGGGGGCCGACATGGTCTTCGTGACCGCCGGCGAGGGCGGCGGCACCGGCACCGGCGGCGCGCCCGTCGTGGCCAACATCGCCCGCAACCTCGGCGCCCTCACCATCGGCGTGGTCACCCGCCCCTTCACCTTCGAAGGCCGGCGCCGCGCCAATCAGGCCGAGGACGGCATCGCGGAACTCCGCGAAGAGGTCGACACCCTCATCGTCATCCCCAACGACCGCCTGCTGTCCATCTCGGACCGCCAGGTCTCGGTCCTCGACGCCTTCAAGTCGGCGGACCAGGTCCTGCTCTCCGGTGTCCAGGGCATCACCGACCTGATCACCACCCCCGGTCTGATCAACCTCGACTTCGCCGACGTCAAGTCCGTGATGTCCGAGGCGGGTTCGGCCCTCATGGGCATCGGCTCGGCCCGCGGCGACGACCGTGCGGTGGCGGCGGCGGAGATGGCGATCTCCTCGCCGCTCCTCGAAGCCTCCATCGACGGCGCCCGGGGCGTCCTGCTCTCCATCTCCGGCGGCTCCGACCTCGGTCTGTTCGAGATCAACGAGGCCGCCCAACTGGTCAGTGAGGCCGCACACCCCGAGGCCAACATCATCTTCGGCGCCGTCATCGACGACGCCCTCGGTGACGAGGTCCGGGTCACGGTCATCGCGGCCGGCTTCGACGGGGGCCAGCCTCCGCCCAAGCGCGACAACATCCTCGGCTCGGCCGGCGCCAAGCGCGACGAACCCACGCCGGTACGGTCCACCGAGAGCCGTCCGTCCTTCGGGTCGCTCGGCAGCGTCACGCCGAGGGAGACCCCGGCCGCCCCGGAGCCGGTCAACGAACTGCCGGTCTCGCCGCCGGTCCCGCCGTCCCGGTCCTACTCGGACAGCGCGGCCGAGGAACTGGACGTGCCGGACTTCCTGAAGTGATAGGACAGCGCTCGGGAACGAGCGGTGCGAGCGGCGCGCACTTCGCCTTCACCGACCGGTGGGGCGGGGTGAGCGCCGTTCCGTTCGAGGAGCTCAACCTCGGCGGAGCGGTCGGCGACGCCCCGGACGCCGTACGCACGAATCGCGAACTGGCCGCCAAGTCCCTGGGCCTCGACCCGGAGCGGGTGGTCTGGATGAACCAGGTGCACGGCGATCTCGTCGCCGAGGTCGACGGGCCGTGGACCCGGCCCGCCCCGCCCGTGGACGGCCTGGTGACCGCCACCCGGGGGCTCGCCCTCGCCGTCCTCACCGCCGACTGCGTCCCGGTCCTGCTGGCCGACCCGGTCGCCGGGGTGGTCGCCGCGGCGCACGCGGGCCGGCCCGGTATGGTCGCCGGGATCGTCCCCGCCGCCGTGGACGCGATGGAATCACTCGGCGCCGACCCCACCCGGATCGTCGCCCGCACCGGCCCCGCCGTCTGCGGCCGGTGCTACGAAGTACCGGAGGAGATGCGCGCCGACGTCGCCGCCGTCGAACCCGCGGCGTACGCCGAGACCAGCTGGGGCACTCCGGCGGTCGACGTGGCCGCCGGAGTCCACGCACAGCTGGAGCGGCTCGGGGTGCGCGACCGGGAACAGTCGCCGGTGTGCACCCGGGAGTCCGCCGACCACTTCTCGTACCGACGGGACCGCACGACCGGGCGGCTCGCAGGCTATGTCTGGCTGGACTGATAGGACATGACGGACCGCAAGGGCGAACTCGCCGCAAATCTGGCGGCAGTGGAGGAGCGCATCGCGACGGCCTGCTCGGCGGCGGGCCGCAAGCGGGAGGAGGTGACGCTGATCGTCGTCACCAAGACCTACCCCGCGAGCGATGTGCGGATTCTGTGCGAGCTGGGTGTGCGTCATGTGGCCGAAAATCGGGACCAGGACGCGGCACCCAAGGCCGAGGCGTGCGCGGATCTGCCGCTCACCTGGCACTTCGTGGGCCAGTTGCAGACCAACAAGGTGCGTTCCGTGGTCGGTTACGCCGGGGTCGTACAGTCCGTCGACCGCGACCGGCTGGTCTCCGGACTGTCCAGGGAAGCGGTACGGGCCGGGCGTGAGGTGGGCTGCCTGATCCAGGTGGCGCTCGACACGGAGGAGAGCGGGCGCGGGGAGCGTGGGGGCGTGGGGCCGGGCGGGATCGGGGAGTTGGCCGGCCTCGTGGCGCGGGCAGAGGGGCTCAGGCTCGACGGGCTGATGACCGTCGCGCCGCTGGCCGGACCGTACGCGGGACGTGAACTGGCAGCCTTCGAGCGGCTGATGGATTTGTCGACTGCTATGCGCCGCACGCATCCGGCTGCGAACATGGTGTCCGCAGGGATGAGTGCGGACCTCGAACAGGCCGTGGCGGTCGGAGCGACACATGTGCGCGTCGGCAGTGCGGTACTCGGAGTCCGTCCCAGGCTCGGGTAACGTCGCCAGGAAGTCGGACCACAGCAGAAAATATGGTCATTACCGCCGAAAGGCGGTCATAACGGCCTCGTGGATCGCGGGCACTTGGCATTCGTCAGTCGATCCACCACAGAGCGGAGGACTCAGAGCATGGCCGGCGCGATGCGCAAGATGGCGGTCTACCTCGGCCTCGTGGAGGACGATGGGTACGACGGCCGGGGTTTCGACCCCGATGACGACTTCGAGCCCGAACTGGACCCGGAACCCGAGCGCGACCTGCGGCGGCATGAGCCCTCGCGCCAGTCGCACGGTTCGCATCAGTCCCACCAGTCTCATCAGTCCCAAAGGGACGAATCGGTACGAGTGGTGCAGCCTCCCGCACCGCGTGATCCGGTGCCGCATTCCGCTTCGTTGGGCGCGGAATCGGGGCGTCCGGCGCGGATCGCGCCCGTGGCATCCATCACACAAGAACGTCAAAGCATGGAGAAGAACGCACCGGTGATCATGCCCAAGGTCGTGTCGGAACGAGAGCCTTACCGGATCACCACGCTCCACCCCCGGACCTACAACGAGGCCCGTACCATCGGGGAACACTTCCGTGAGGGCACGCCTGTGATCATGAATCTCACTGAGATGGATGACACAGATGCAAAGCGACTTGTCGACTTTGCTGCCGGTTTGGTGTTTGGTCTTCACGGCAGCATCGAGCGGGTGACGCAGAAGGTGTTCCTGTTGTCGCCTGCTAACGTCGATGTCACGGCGGAGGACAAGGCCCGCATCGCAGAGGGCGGGTTCTTCAACCAGAGCTGAGACGCACGACCGGAACAGCGGTAACAAGGCAGTACGAACAGCGGTATCCAGCAGCAGGGAAACAGGGGAGAGGGACGCACGGATCATGAGCGTGGTTGGACAGATTCTCTACATCGCGCTGATGTGCTTTCTCATCGTGCTGATCTTCCGGTTGGTCATGGACTACGTCTTCCAGTTCGCCCGCTCATGGCAGCCCGGCAAGGCGATGGTGGTCGTTCTGGAGGCCACCTACACTGTCACTGATCCACCGCTCAAGCTTCTGCGGCGGGTCATCCCGCCGTTGCGTCTCGGGGGCGTGGCGCTCGACCTGTCCTTCTTCGTACTGATGATCATCGTGTACATCCTGATCACTGTCGTCAGGCAGGTGTTGGTGTGAACGATACGGTCTTGCCGAATGCCGACGACTACGTTGAGGTGAAGAGATGCCATTGACCCCCGAGGATGTGCGGAACAAGCAGTTCACGACCGTCCGCCTCCGAGAAGGCTATGACGAGGACGAGGTCGATGCCTTCCTCGACGAGGTCGAAGCCGAACTGACGCGCCTGCTCCGCGAGAACGAGGATCTGCGCGCCAAGCTGGCCGCTGCCACGCGTGCCGCTGCGCAGAACCAGCAGCAGGGCATGCGCAAGCCTCCTGAACAGCAGGATCAGCAGCAGGGGATGCAGCAACAGGGCATGCCCCAGCAAGGTATGCCGCAGCAGGGTATGCGAGGCCCCGGCGGCCCGGTGCCCGCCGGCATATCGGGCCCGCCGCAGCAGCAGATGGGCGGCCCCATGGGCGGTCCGCCCCAGCTGCCCAGCGGTGCGCCGCAGTTGCCCCCCGGCCCGAACGGCCAGGGCGGTCCGCAGGGTCCCGGTCAGATGGGCCAGGGCCCCATGGGTCAGGGTCCGATGGGCCAGGGCGGCATGCAGGGCCAGGGCGGTATGCAGGGTCAGATGGGCCAGGGCCCCATGGGTCAGGGTCCGATGGGCCAGGGCGGCATGCAGGGCCAGATGCAGCAGATGCCCGGTCAGCAGATGCAGGGTCAGATGCAGCAGATGGGCGGCCCGATGGGCGGACCCATGGGTGGTCCCCCGCAGATGGGCGGACCCGGTCAGGGTCCCGGTGGCGACAGCGCCGCGCGTGTTCTCTCGCTGGCCCAGCAGACCGCCGACCAGGCGATCGCCGAGGCCCGTTCCGAGGCCAACAAGATCGTCGGCGAGGCCCGCAGCCGCGCCGAGGGCCTGGAGCGCGACGCCCGCGCCAAGGCCGACGCGCTGGAGCGGGACGCGCAGGAGAAGCACCGCGTCGCGATGGGCTCCCTGGAGTCCGCCCGCGCCACGCTGGAGCGCAAGGTCGAGGATCTGCGAGGCTTCGAGCGTGAGTACCGGACCCGCCTGAAGTCCTACCTGGAGTCGCAGCTGCGTCAGCTGGAGACCCAGGCCGACGACTCGCTGGCTCCGCCGCGTACTCCGGCCACGGCCTCTCTGCCGCCGTCCCCGGCGCCCTCGATGGCTCCGGCCGGCGCGAGCGCCCCGTCGTACGGCGGCAACCAGGGCATGGGCCCCGGCCCGGCCGGCCCGTCCTACGGCGGCCAGCAGCAGATGTCCCCGGCCATGACCCAGCCCATGGCTCCGGTCCGGCCGCAGGGCCCGTCTCCGATGGGTCAGGCTCCCTCGCCGATGCGCGGCTTCCTGATCGACGAGGACGACAACTGACGGCCTCTAGTACGCCTTAGGCGTCGGCGGCGTTCAGGGCGGGGCCCCGGATTTTTCTTCCGGGGCCCCGCCCTTTTGCCGTGCCTGGGCGCGGGGCGGGAACGCCGAAGGCCCGGTCCCGCCAAGCTGCTTGGCGGGACCGGGCCTTCGTACGTGCTTGCAGCGGGTGCTGCTACGCCTTGCGCAGGCGGAACGTCAGCGACAGGCCCTCGTCCGTGAACGGGTCCCCGTATGTGTCGTCCGCCTCACTTCCGCCGAAGTCCGTGGCGAGGACCTCGTCGGAGATCAGGCCCGAGTGCTCGGTCAGGGCCGCGGTGACCGCCGGGTCCGTGGACGTCCAGCGGAGCGCGATGCGGTCGGCCACGTCGAGGCCGCTGTTCTTGCGGGCCTCCTGGATCAGACGGATCGCGTCACGGGCGAGGCCCGCCTGGCGCAGCTCCTCCGTGATCTCCAGGTCGAGGGCGACCGTCGCACCCGAGTCGGACGCCACCGACCAGCCCTCGCGCGGGGTCTCCGTGATGATGACCTCGTCCGGTGCCAGCGTGACCGTCTCGCCGTCGACCTCCACCGACGCCGTGCCCGCGCGCAGGGCGAGGGACAGCGCGGCCGCGTCGGCGTTCGCGACGGCCTTCGCCACGTCCTGGACGCGCTTGCCGAACCGCTTGCCCAGGGCGCGGAAGTTGGCCTTGGCGGTGGTGTCGACCAGCGAGCCGCCCACCTCGGAGAGGGACGCGAGGGAGCTGACGTTGAGCTCCTCCGTGATCTGCGCGTGCAGTTCGCGGTCCAGGGTGTCGAAGCCCGTCGCCGCGACCAGCGCGCGCGACAGCGGCTGACGCGTCTTCACGCCCGACTCCGCGCGCGTGGCCCGGCCGAGCTCCACCAGCCGCCGTACGAGCACCATCTGCTTCGACAGCTCCGGGTCGATCGCGGACAGGTCCGCCTCGGGCCAGGAGGTCAGGTGTACGGATTCGGGGGTGCCGGGGGTCACCGGCACCACCAGGTCCTGCCAGACCCGCTCGGTGATGAACGGGGTCAGCGGGGCCATCAGCTTCGTGACCGTCTCGACGACCTCGTGCAGGGTGCGCAGCGCGGCCTTGTCGCCCTGCCAGAAGCGGCGGCGGGAGCGGCGGACGTACCAGTTGGACAGGTCGTCGACGAACGCCGACAGGAGCTTGCCGGCGCGCTGGGTGTCGTACGACTCCAGCGCCTGGGTCACCTGGTCGGTGAGGGCGTGGAGTTCGGACAGGAGCCAGCGGTCCAGGACCGGGCGGTCGGCCGGGGCCGGGTCCGCCGCGGACGGGGCCCAGTTCGACGTACGCGCGTACAGGGCCTGGAAGGCGACCGTGTTCCAGTACGTGAGGAGCGTCTTGCGGACGACCTCCTGGATCGTGCCGTGGCCGACGCGGCGGGCCGACCAGGGGGAGCCGCCGGCCGCCATGAACCAGCGGACCGCGTCGGCGCCGTGCTGGTCCATCAGCGGGATCGGCTGGAGGGTGTTGCCCAGGTGCTTGGACATCTTGCGGCCGTCCTCGGCGAGGATGTGGCCCAGGCAGACCACGTTCTCGTACGACGACTTGTCGAAGACAAGGGTGCCGACGGCCATCAGCGTGTAGAACCAGCCACGCGTCTGGTCGATGGCCTCGCTGATGAACTGCGCCGGGTAGCGAGACTCGAACAGCTCCTTGTTCTTGTACGGGTATCCCCACTGCGCGAACGGCATCGAACCCGAGTCGTACCAGGCGTCGATGACCTCGGGCACGCGCGTGGCGGTCTGACCGCAGTCGCCCTGGGGGCAGGCGAAGGTGACCGCGTCGATGAAGGGGCGGTGCGGGTCCAGGTCCGACTGGTCGGTGCCCGTGAGCTGGGTCAGCTCCGCGCGGGAGCCGACGACCGTGAGGTGGTCGTCCTCGCAGCGCCAGATCGGCAGCGGGGTGCCCCAGTAGCGGCTGCGGGAGAGCGCCCAGTCGATGTTGTTGTTCAGCCAGTCCCCGAAGCGGCCGTTCTTGACCGTGTCCGGGTGCCAGTTGGTCTTCTCGTTCTCCTGGAGGAGACGGTCCTTGACGGCGGTGGTGCGGATGTACCAGGACGGCTGCGCGTAGTAGAGGAGCGCGGTGTGGCAGCGCCAGCAGTGCGGGTAGCTGTGTTCGTACGGGATGTGCTTGAAGAGCAGCCCGCGCGCGTGGAGGTCCTCGGTGAGCTTTTCGTCCGCCTTCTTGAAGAAGACGCCCCCTACGAGGGGGACTTCTTCTTCGAAGGTGCCGTCGGGGCGGACCGGGTTCACGACCGGCAGGCCGTACGCGCGGCACACCTTGAGGTCTTCCTCACCGAAAGCGGGGGACTGGTGGACCAGGCCCGTACCGTCCTCGGTCGTCACGTAGTCCGCGTTCACCACGTAGTGGGTGGGCACGTCCTTCGGGAACTCGACCAGCTCGAACGGACGTTGATAGGACCAGCGCTCCATCTCGGCGCCGGTGAAGGTCTGGCCCGTGGACTGCCACTCCTCGCCGAGCGCCTTGGTGAGCAGCGGCTCGGCGACCACGAGCTTCTCGGCGCCGTTCGTCGCCACGGTGTACGTGACGTCGGGGTGGGCGGCGACAGCGGTGTTGGAGACCAGCGTCCAGGGCGTCGTCGTCCAGACGACGAGGGCCGCCTCGCCGGCCAGCGGACCGGAGGTGAGCGGGAAACGGACGTACACGGAGGGGTCGACGACCGTCTCGTAGCCCTGGGCAAGCTCGTGGTCCGAGAGGCCCGTGCCGCAGCGGGGGCACCAGGGGGCGACGCGGTGGTCCTGCTTCAGCAGGCCCTTGTTGAAGATCTCCTTCAGCGACCACCAGACCGACTCGATGTACTCGGGGTCCATCGTGCGGTAGGGGTCCTTGAGGTCCGTCCAGTACCCCATGCGGGTCGTGAGCGCCTCGAAGGCGTCCGTGTGGCGGGTCACCGACTCGCGGCACTTGGCGTTGAACTCGGCGATGCCGTACGCCTCGATGTCCTGCTTACCGGTGAAGCCCAGCTCCTTCTCGACCGCCAGCTCCACGGGGAGGCCGTGGCAGTCCCAGCCGGCCTTGCGGGCCACGTGGTAGCCGCGCATGGTGCGGAAGCGCGGGAACACGTCCTTGAAGACGCGGGCCTCGATGTGGTGGGCGCCCGGCATGCCGTTCGCGGTGGGCGGGCCCTCGTAGAACACCCATTCGGGGTTCCCCTCGGACTGCTCAAGGGTCTTGGCGAAGATCTTCTGCTCGCGCCAGAAGTCGAGCACGGCGTGCTCAAGGGCGGGCAGGTCGACCTGGGCGGGCACCTGGCGGTACGTCGGCGTTGTCATCAGCGAGCTTCCTCCGGCGGACTTTCTGCCTTCCGTCGGAGGGACGAGAGCCGGAATTCTCCGGACGCCGTGTACGGCGTACTCCCGCGGTACCACCCTCCTTGGCTCCCCGGTGCGTCGTGCACACCGGTGAGCCCCCTCATTGGGGTCGCGATGCCGGGTCTACTGGCCTCGGCTGTCCTGCTCGCCTTGCTGCGGCCTTCTTCCGGCGGCTCCGGGGTGATCTTCGCGTCGCGCTCGCCCCCGGGCTTCCACCGTCCCCGGGTCGCTCTGGGCTGCGTACGCCGCTACTCGTCCCCATCCACGCTTCTCGCTCCGCCCAGTGTACGGCGCCCCACCGACAGCGGCCGACCGGTTTTCCGGACCCGGTTCAGGCCTCGGCGGCGGCCTGGCCGACGGGGCGT
Source organism: Streptomyces sp. NPDC020898 (assembly GCF_044333925.1). Taxonomy (NCBI): domain Bacteria; kingdom Bacillati; phylum Actinomycetota; class Actinomycetes; order Kitasatosporales; family Streptomycetaceae; genus Streptomyces; species Streptomyces sp. NPDC020898. The sequence continues at coordinate 260,152 of NZ_JBIRRV010000001.1, read as the reverse complement.
TTCCGGGCCCGGACTGACCCGAATGGCGAGGGGCGGGTGCCCGGATTCCGGGACGCGCGGCTCGGCGGATTACCCGGCGGGGAGCTGGGCACAACGCATGCAGGCTTGCCCCGCGGGACCGGCGGGGCGGGCGAATCGGGCGGCGTGCCCCGTTGCCGCGGGACTCAAGTCGATTTATCGTCCCAGCACGATTCGCGAGCAAGATCACAATATGTGAAGGGGCCGCGGCCATGGTGGCGAAAAAGACCGCCGTACAGCAGTCGGCGTCCAGTAGATCCACGGCTGCGGGGGCCTCCGGCGGTACGGGTGGCAGCGGCAGGGGTAGCAAGGGGACGGGCGCGAAGAAGAGCGTCCGCGGAGGGGCGGCGGGCGGTTCGACGGGGGGTTCTGGTGCTGGGACGGCGGGGGTGAAGCGGGTTGTCGCGAAGAAGGCCGTCGTGAAGACGACGGCGGCTTCGAAGGCCGCCTCCCAGAAGGCCGTCCCGAAGAAGAGCGCCGCAAGGAAGAGCGTCGCTGAGGAAGCGGTTGCGGGGGCCGGGAGACCTGCCGGCGAGAAGACCGCGGTGAAGGAAACGGTGGCCAGGAAGGCGGCAGGCAAGAAGGCCGTAGCAAAGAAGGCCGTAGCAAAGAAGGCGGTGGGCAAGAAAACGGCTGGCGCGAAAACAGCTGGTACGAAAACGGTGGCCAAGAAGGCTGTCGCTGAGAAAGCCGTTGGGAAGAAGACCGCTGCCTCCAGGAGCACCGCAGCTCAGGGTGGCGCCGGCAAACGCACCTCCACTAAGAGCACGGCCAATAAGGCGGGCGCGGCCGAGGCCGCGAAGACGACGGGAGCCACGACGGTGGTTGCGAAGAAGACTCCTGGCACGGCCACGGCGGCGAAGAAGCCCAGCGCGGTACCCAAGGCGCGGATCGTCGCGGCGGTGGAGCCGGGCGAGCTCGCCGTACGCCCCGGTGAGGACCCATGGACCCCGGAGGAGGTGGCGGGGGCACGTGCCGAGCTGCAGTCCGAGGTGCAGCGGCTGCGCGCCGAGATCGCGTCGTCCGAGCAGTCGCTCGTGGGTCTGATGCGGGACTCCGGGGACGGCGCGGGCGACGACCAGGCGGACACCGGTACCAAGAACATCACGCGCGAGCACGAGATGGCGCTGGCGGCCAACGCGCGCGAGGTACTCGTCCAGGACGAGCGGGCGCTGGAGCGGCTGGACGCGGGCACGTACGGCCTGTGCGAGAACTGCGGCAGCCCGATCGGCAAGGCACGCATGCAGGCCTTCCCGCGCGCGACGCTGTGCGTCGAGTGCAAGCAGAAGGAGGAACGGCGCTACTGAGCGGTGGTGGACCGGTCGTGGGCCGGTCCACGGGAGCTTCTGGTGCTTCTGGTACTTCTCGTCCGTCGATTCGCCGCCGTGTGCCTCCTGCACTGCTGTGTGCCAGGAGGCGTGTCGTACTCTCGTCCTCAGTCAGGCACCTAGGTTGAGGGACTCACGTGGCAGAGGCGGAGCGCATCATCGGTACGCCGGATATCCCAGACGCGGCGGGGTCCGAGCCGGAGACCCCGGACGAGCGGCCCCGGGGCAAGCGCCGGGTCGTCGTGCTGTTCACGGTCGCCTCGCTGGCGTACGCGCTGGACCTGGTCAGCAAGATGATCGTGGTCGCGAAGCTGGAGCACCACGCGCCGATCGAGATCATCGGGGACTGGCTGAGGTTCGAGGCGATCCGCAACGCGGGCGCGGCCTTCGGCTTCGGCGAGGCCTTCACCGTGATCTTCACGGTGATCGCGGCGGCCGTGATCGTCGTGATCGCCCGCCTGGCCCGCAAGCTCTACAGCCTGCCCTGGGCGATCGCGCTCGGTCTGCTGCTGGGCGGCGCGCTGGGCAACCTGACCGACCGGATCTTCCGCTCGCCGGGCGTCTTCGAGGGCGCGGTCGTCGACTTCATCGCACCCAAGCACTTCGCGGTCTTCAACCTGGCCGACTCGGCGATCGTCTGCGGCGGCATCCTGATCGTGCTGCTGTCCTTCAAGGGGCTCGACCCGGACGGGACCGTCCACAAGGACTGAGCAGAGAGGGTGCGGGAAGGCCGGGTCGGCGGGTTATCCACAGGCTCCGGTCGGGGGCGTCGGGCCAGTCCTGCATACTCGACGGGTGAGCACCATTCCCGAGATCCGCAACCTGCCCGTGCCGGACGGCCTGGAGGGCGAGCGCGTCGACGCTGCCATCTCCCGCATGTTCGGCTTCTCCCGTACGAAGGCCGCCGAGCTGGCCGCGGCGGGGAAGGTCACGGTCGACGGCTCGGTGGTCGGCAAGTCGGAGCGGGTGCACGGCGGCGCCTGGCTCGAGGTCGAGATGCCGCAGGCACCCGCGCCCGTGCAGGTGGTGGCCGAGCCCGTCGAGGGCATGGTGATCGTGCACGACGACGACGACATCGTCGTGATCGTCAAGCCCGTCGGCGTGGCCGCGCATCCGTCGCCCGGCTGGACCGGGACGACCGTCATCGGTGGGCTCGCCGCCGCCGGCTACCGCATCTCCACCTCCGGTGCCGCCGAGCGCCAGGGCATCGTGCACCGGCTCGACGTCGGCACGTCCGGCCTGATGGCGGTCGCCAAGTCGGAGCGCGCGTACACGTCGCTCAAGCGCCAGTTCAAGGAGCGCACCGTCGACAAGCGCTACCACGCGCTGGTCCAGGGCCACCCCGACCCGATGAGCGGCACGATCGACGCGCCCATCGGCCGGCACCCCACCCACGACTACAAGTGGGCGGTCACGGCCGAGGGTAAGCCGTCCGTCACGCACTACGACCTCATCGAGGCGTTCCGCGCGGCCTCCCTGCTCGATGTGAAGCTGGAGACCGGCCGCACCCACCAGATCCGCGTCCACATGGCCGCCCACCGGCACCCCTGCGTCGGCGACCTGACGTACGGGGCGGACCCGACGCTCTCCAAGCGGCTCGGTCTGACCCGCCAGTGGCTGCACGCCGTACGCCTCGGCTTCGAGCACCCGGGGGACGGGACGTGGGTCGAGTTCGAGAGCGACTACCCGGACGACCTGGCGCAGGCCCTGGAGCAGGTCCGCGAGGAGACGTACGCGTGAGCCAGCCGTCGTACGCGGTGCGTGTCGTTGATGATCCCGCCGACCGCGAGGCCTGCTTCGCGGTGCGCAAGGAGGTCTTCGTCGTCGAACAGCGGGTGCCGCAGGAGCTGGAGTACGACGAGTACGACGCGGGCGCGGTGCATGTGCTGGCCGTCCGGGAGGACGGGGTGGCGCTCGGCACGGGGCGGCTGCTGTACGGGGCGGCGGCGGCCGGGCGGACCGGCGGTGACCTGTCCGTGGGGTCGCTCGGGCGGCTCGCGGTGCGGAAGGAAGCGCGGGGGCTCGGGGTCGGGGTCGCGCTCGTGCGGGGTATCGAGGATGCGGCTCGGGAGTTGGGGCTGGTCGCCGTTGATCTGCATGCGCAGACCTCGGCGTCGGGGTTCTATGAACGGCTCGGGTATGCGGGGTACGGGGACGAGTTCTCCGAGGCCGGCATCGCGCATCTGGCGATGCGCCGCTCTTTTTGAGTTTTCTCTCCCACCCGCGCACCGCCCGTGGCGAGTCCGTTGAGAGGTGGGCCTCGCCTGTGGGGGGTGCTCTTCGTTGGCGGCTTTCCCGTCCTGGGACGGGCATCTCGCGCTGAGTGGTCTCTTCAGGTTCGGCCGGTTGCCCGTGGGGTTTCGTGGGCCCTGCGTGGGACTCCGTCCGGGGATCGGCGTGGGGCCTCGACGCCCGGTGGCAGGGCCGCGTCCGCCGTGTTGACGCGGGGGAGGGCGTACGGGTGTTCCTCGGTCAGCCAGCGGATCATGTGCTCGCGGACCATGACCCGGACCGTCCAGACGTCGTCCGCGTCCTTCGCCGTCACCAGGGCGCGTACCTCCATGGTGCTCGGCGTGGCGTCCGTGACGGACAGGTCGCAGGCGCGGCCGTCCCATGCCGGGCACCCGCGCAGGATGTCGCGGAGCTTCGCGCGCATCGCCTCCACGGGCGCGCTGTGGTCGAGGTGCCAGAAGACGATGCCGGTCATCTGGGCGCCGCCCCGCGACCAGTTCTCGAAGGGTTTCGAGGTGAAGTAGGAGACCGGCATGGTGATGCGGCGCTCGTCCCAGGTGCGCACGGTCAGGAACGTCAGCGTGATCTCGTCGACCGTGCCCCACTCGCCGTCCACCACGACCGTGTCACCGATGCGCACCATGTCGCCGAAGGCGATCTGGAGCCCCGCGAACATGTTGCTGAGCGCCGACTGGGCCGCGATGCCGGCGACGATGCCGAGGATGCCGGCCGAGGCGAGCAGCGAGGCGCCGGCCGCGCGCATCGCCGGGAACGTGAGCAGCATCGCGGCGACGGCCATCACACCGACGACCGCGGCGACGGCCCGTGTGATCAGCGACACCTGCGTGCGCACCCGGCGGAGCCGGGCCGGATCGCGGTGGTTCCTGGCGTAACGGGTGTACGTCGTCTCGACGATCGCCGCCGCGATACGCACCACCAGCCAGGCGGCGGACCCGATCAGCACCAGGGTCAGGGTCCGGCCGATGCCGACGCGGTGCTCCTGGAACAGGTCGGCCTGGTCGTACGAGCCTCTCAGCAGGGCCGCGCACAGCACGAGCTGGTACGGGATCCGGCCGCGGCGCAGCAGGCCCCACAGCGGAGTCTCGGTCTGTCGCTCGTCCGCCTTGCGCAGCAAGCGGTCCGTGGCCCAGCCGATGAGCAGCGTGAGCACGACCGAGCCACCGACGACGATCAGCGGGCGCAGTACGTTCTCCATGCCGGAGAACGTAACCGGTGAAGGGCGGTCATGAACATGTGACTTCGTTCTCTGTCAGTGGCGGCTGGCACGATGTCCTCATGAACGTCATGCTCTTTCACTCGACCTATGGGCTTCGCCCCGCCGTGCACGCCGCCGCGGACCGACTGCGGGCGGCCGGGCACGAGGTGTGGACCCCTGATCTCTTCGACGGGCACATCTTCGAGACCGTCGAGGAGGGGCGGGCCTGCAAGGACGCCATAGGCAAGGACGAGCTGCTCAAGCGGGCGATCCTGGCCGCCGCGCCCTACTCCGGGCGGGGGCTGGTGTACGCAGGGTTCTCCTTCGGCGCCGCGACCGCCCAGACGCTCGCGCTCGGCGACGACAAGGCACGCGGGCTGTTGCTGCTGCACGGCACGTCGGACATCGCCGAGACCGCGTCGGTGGACGAGCTGCCGGTCCAGCTGCACGTGGCCGAGCCGGACGCCTTCGAGACCGACGACTGGCTGAGCTCCTGGTATCTCCAGATGGGCAGGACGGGCGCCGACGTGGAGATCTATCGGTATGCCGGAGCCGGTCACCTCTACACCGACCCCGCTCTGCCGGACTACGACGAGGAGGCGGCCGAGGCCACCTGGCGGGTGGCGCTCGGCTTCCTCGACAGCCTGTAGGGCCGACGTCGGCCTGTGTCCCGCGGGCTACACAGGGGCGTACGTCCGCTCCATCTTCTGCGTGCCGCTGCGTGTGCGGTACGAGCGTGACCAGGCCGAGGTCGCGTTCGCCTTCGTGCGGTCGGACAGCACGTAGTAGTCCATCTGCGCGCGGTCGGCGGTGATGTCCAGGACGCCGTAGCCGTGGCGGTCGGTGTCGACCCAGTGGACGTGCCGGTTGGCCGCGCGGATGATCGGCGCGGCGATCGCGGTGACGGTGCCCTCGGGCACCTTGACGAGGTCGTCGAGGTTGTCGGAGGTGACCGACGTGACGACGAACTCGGTGGCGGCCGAGGGGGACAGCGGGTAGGTACCGGCGTCCACGGGCACGTCGTTGGCCCATGCCATGTGGATGTCGCCGGTCAGGAAGACGGTGTTGCGGATCGCGTTGGTGCGCAGATGGGCGAGGATTTCGCGGCGGTCGTCCGTGTAGCCGTCCCACTGGTCGGTGATGAGGCCGAGGCCCTCCTTGGGCAGACCGAGCAGTTCGGCGAGGGGCTTCAGCAGGCCGGCGGTGAGGGACCCGATGGCGAACGGCGAGATCATCACCGAGTTCCCGACCAGCCGCCAGGTGGTGTCCGAGGCCGTCAGTCCCGCCTTCAGCCAGTCCAGTTGGGCCCGGCCGGTGATCGTACGCTCCGGGTCGTCGACCGAGCCGTTGCCCACGGCCACCTGCTGGGAGCGGAAGGAGCGCAGGTCCAGGAGGGAGAGGTCGGCGAGCTTGCCGAAGCGGAGCCGGCGGTAGGTGGTGCCCGCGATCGCCGGGCGGACCGGCATCCACTCGAAGTAGGCCTGTTTCGCGGCGGACTGCCGGGCCGGCCAGGCGCCCTCCGCGCCCTCGGTGTGGTTCTCGGCGCCACCCGACCAGGCGTCGTTGGCGAACTCGTGGTCGTCCCAGATCGCGACGACGGGAGCTGCCGCGTGCAGCGACTGGAGGTCGGCGTCGGTCTTGTAGTGCCCGTGCCGTACGCGGTAGTCGGCGAGCGTGAGGATCTCGTGCGTGGGGGCGTGCGGGCGTACGACGGTGTCACGGGTGCCGTACTCGCCGGTCCCGTACTCGTAGATGTAGTCGCCGAGATGCAGCCAGGCGTCCAGGTCTCCGCGGGCCGCGAGATGGCGGTACGAGGAGAAGTAGCCGCCCTCCCAGTTGGCGCAGGAGACCACGCCGAAGCGGAGGTTGGACACGGCGGCGTCCGCGGCGGGCGCGGTCCGGGTACGGGCGGCCGGGGAGTCCGTACCGCCGGCCGAGAAGCGGAACCAGTAGTCCGTGGCCGGCGCGAGGCCCCGGATGTCCGCCTTGACCGTGTGGTCGGTGGCGGCCGTCGCCGTGGTCGACCCCTTGGCGACCACGTTCGTGAACGCCTTGTCGCGGGCGACGGTCCAGGCCACCTCGGTGTCCGGGCCCAGCCCGGAGCCCGGTATCGCCTCGGCGGTGGGCGTCACGCGCGTCCACAGCAGGATGCCGTCCGGCAGCGGATCGCCGGAGGCGACGCCGTGGCGGAAGGCGGGGGCCTCGGCAGCGGCCCGGGCGGGTAGGGCAGCGGCCAACGGGCCGGCCAGTACGGCGGTGGCAGCCGCGGCCTTGACGACCGTACGGCGGCGCGGGGCGCGGGAGTTGAGCTGGGCGCCCGTGGACTCGGAGGAACTGCTTCGACTCGTCACGGGCGCTGAGATTACTGATCGGTAAGGCGGTAGAGCGGGCGAAACGGCTGAAGTTCGCCCGCTCTTCGGCTGATCGTCCACCGGGGCCGGGGCGGCGGACCGTACGGCCGGTGCTCCGAAGGCCCCGGAACCCCGCTGCTCAGGCCTTCAGCGCCGCCTCGATCGCCGTGTTGAAGTCGGCGACCGTCATGGGCGCGTTCTCGCTGTTCGGGGCCGTGAGCTTCTTGCCGTCCATCACCAGGCTCGGGGTGCCGTTGACTTCGTCCTTGTTGGTGTTGAACGTCTCGGACATCGCCAGCGCCCAGGCGTCGTACGTGCCGTCCTTGACGGCGGTCTGGAACGCCGTGTTGTTCTTCAGCGCGCCGACCGTGTTCGCCACCTCGATGAGGTAGTCGTCGCTCTTGAACTTGTCGTCCGTCTCCTCGGGGTGGTACTTCGTCGAGTAGAGGGCGGTCTTGTACGCCAGGAACGCCTCCGGGCTCACGTTCAGCGCGGCGCCCATGGCGCTCATCGCGTTCTTGGAGCCCTCACCGCGGGAGCCGATCTCGATCTTTCCGTTGTCATCGGTGTCGCCGTCGAGGAACGTACCGCCGATGTACTGGATCTTGTACTTGCCCGCGTCGAAGTCCTGCTGGAGGGTCGGGCCGACCGTCTCCTCGAACTGGGCGCAGATCGGGCAGCGCGGGTCCTCGTACAGCTTGAGGGTCTTCTTGGCGGTGCTCTTGCCGAGAACCACCGTCGTGCCGTTCGTGCCCGTGGTGTTGGCCGGCGCGACGACCTTCTCGTCCTTCGCCGCGTCCCAGTACCCCGGCTTGTTGTTCTGCACGACCGCGTAGCCGATACCGCCGGCTATCGCGAGCACGCCGACGACCGAGCCGGCCACGATGGCCTGCCGCTTGACCTTGTTGCGCCTGGCCTGGCGCTCGCGCTCCTCGCGCAGCCGCTCACGGGCCGCGCTCTTGGACGCCTGGCTGTTCCGCTTGCTCATGCTGGTGATCTCCCTGGAACGCGTACGCGTCGTGGGCGTCGTACGCGGAGGTGGATGAGGGGACTTGCCGGTGCTCGGATGCTGTCGCCGGGCGGGCTGTGGCTCAGCCTCAGGCGAAAGCGATCGGGCGCGGTGGTCCTCGTCGTCCCAGGGAGTGCACGAACAGGCGCGTGCGGAGGGTGGTCGTGCGCTGCGCGGCGCGCAGCGGGCGGAGTACCGCCGGGGCGGACCGGACCGTCACCGCGGTGACGGCCAGCAGCAGCGGGCGGAAGGTGGCGGCGGTGAGCGCGCCCAGCAGCTGGGCCAGGGCCCGTTCGCCGCGACGCAGCCAGGCGGCGGCCAGCAGCCCCACGCCGACGTGCGCGGCCAGCAGCAGCCAGGCGGTCGACGGACCGGCGTGGGCGAGCAGCGCCGCGACCCGGTCGGTGTCGGTGCCCGCCACCCGGGCCAGCGGGGTGCCCACGCTGTCGCCCCCGCACAACACGTCGAGGCCGACGGAGCGCAGCGGGCCCGCGACCGGGCCGCCCGCCCGGCCGTAACAGAGGGTCTGGCCGGTGGTGAAGACAGTGTCGGCGGCCAGCTCCAGCGGGATCAGCAGCGCCGCGATCCGGCCGAAGCCGCGCTCGCGGCCGGCCAGCGCGAACGCGACGACGAAGACGGCGGCGGCGATCACGGCCACCGTCCCCATCGGCAGCGGGACCCGGGACAGCAGCACGTGCGACGCGCTGCTGAGTGTCACGACGAGTGCCGTGAACAGCGCCGCGCGTACGGCTCTGAGCTGGGTCCCGGATATGTCCATAGCGGAGGAGAGTGTGTCACGGACGCCCGTAAGAGGCCCCTAAAAGCTTCCTGTGAGCCCGTGCACGGTCCACACGGTCCAGACGTCTAGAGGCCCGGGATCCGGCCGTTGCGGAACAGGTCCACGAAGATCTGGTGGTCACTGCGCGCGCGGGCGCCGTACTCGTGGGCGAAGTCCACCAGGACGTCCGCGAAGCCCGCCTCGTCGGCCGCGATCGCCGCGTCGATGGCACGCTCCGTGGAGAACGGCACGAGGGACTCGCCGGACTGGTCGTCCGCCGCCGCGTGCATCGTGGCCGTGGCCCGGCCCAGGTCGGCGACGACGGCCGCGATCTCCTCCGGGTCGTCGATGTCGCCCCAGTCCAGGTCCACGGCGTACGGCGACACCTCGGCGACCAGTTGACCGCGGCCGTCCAGCTCGGTCCAGCCCAGCCACGGGTCGGCGTGGTCCTGGAGAGCGCGCTGCGAGATCACCGTGCGGTGACCCTCGTGCTGGAAGTAGCCGCGGATCGCCGGGTCAGTGATGTGCCGGGAGACGGCCGGGGTCTGGGCCTGCTTGATGTAGATCACCACATCGTTCTCCAGGGCGTCGGTGGCGCCCTCCAGAAGGATGTTGTACGAGGGCAGCCCGGCCGAGCCGATACCGATGCCGCGCCGGCCGACGACGTCCTTCACCCGGTACGAGTCCGGGCGGTCCAGAGACGACTCGGGCAGCGTCTCCAGATAGCCGTCGAAGGCGGCCAGCACCTTGTAGCGGGTTGCCGCGTCCAGCTCGATGGAGCCGCCGCCCGGTGCGAACCGGCGCTCGAAGTCGCGGATCTCCGTCATCGAGTCGAGGAGGCCGAACCGGGTCAGCGAGCGGGCGTCGCGCAGTGCGTCCAGCAGCGGGCCCTCGGCGGTGTCCAGGGTGAACGGCGGCACCTCGTCGCTCTTGGCGCCGGTCGAGAGGGCGTGGATCCGCTCGCGGTAGGCGCCCGCGTACGTCCGTACGAGCTCGGTGATCTGTTCGTCGGAGAGCGCCTTCGCGTACCCGATGAGGGCCAGGGAGGCGGCGAGGCGCTTGAGGTCCCACGTGAAGGGGCCGACGTACGCCTCGTCGAAGTCGTTGACGTTGAAGATCAGCCGGCCCTGGGCGTCCATGTACGTGCCGAAGTTCTCCGCGTGCAGGTCGCCGTGGATCCACACGCGGGCGGTGCGGTCGTCCAGGTACGGTCCGCCCCGCTTCTCTTCGTCCAGGTCGTGGTAGAAGAGGCACGCCGTACCCCGGTAGAACGCGAACGCCGAGGCCGCCATCTTGCGGAACTTCACGCGGAACGCCGCCGGGTCGGCGGCCAGGAGCTCGCCGAACGCGGTGTCGAATACGGTGAGGATCTCCTCGCCGCGGTGCTCGGCGCTGAGCTGCGGGACCGACATCGCTGGGTGCCTCCTGGTGCAGGTAATGCGTGACGAATGAGGCCGGACGGACCGCCCGGCGGGACGGACGACTCCGTCGCCCCTCCAACGTCCGACGGTACGCCGGAGTGCCCACGACCCACCCGTGAAATGTCAGTGCCGAGGCATAGACTTCGTCGCTGTTCCCCCAGACTGCCCGCAGCCTGTCGCCGAGTGTTTTCCATGGAGGCCACGCCGTGTCAAAGCCGCCGTTCACGCACCTGCACGTCCACACCCAGTACTCGCTGCTGGACGGTGCCGCGCGGCTCAAGGACATGTTCGAGGCGTGCAACGAGATGGGCATGACCCATATCGCCATGTCCGACCACGGCAACCTCCACGGGGCGTACGACTTCTTCCACACCGCCAAGAAGGCGGGCGTCACGCCGATCATCGGTATCGAGGCGTATGTGGCGCCCGAGTCGCGGCGCAACAAGCGCAAGATCCGGTGGGGACAGCCGCACCAGAAGCGCGACGACGTGTCCGGTTCGGGTGGTTACACCCACAAGACGATCTGGGCGGCCAACTCGACGGGCCTGCACAACCTCTTCCGGCTGTCCTCGGACGCGTACCAGGAGGGTTGGCTGCAGAAGTGGCCGCGCATGGACAAGGAGACCATCTCCCAGTGGTCCGAGGGGCTCATCGCCTCCACCGGGTGTCCTTCGGGTGAGCTGCAGACGCGGCTGCGCCTCGGCCAGTTCGACGAGGCGCTCAAGGCGGCCTCCGAATACCAGGACATCTTCGGCAAGGACCGCTACTTCCTGGAGTTGATGGACCACGGCATCGAGATCGAGAGCCGGGTCCGCGAAGGCCTCCTGGAGATCGGCAAGAAGCTCGGCATCCCGCCGCTGGTCACTAACGACTCGCACTACACGTACCCGCACGAGGCGGGCGCGCACGACGCGCTGCTGTGCATCCAGACCGGCAAGAACGTCTCCGACCCGGACCGCTTCCGCTTCGACGGCACCGGCTACTACCTGAAGTCCACGGACGAGATGTACGCCATCGACTCCTCGGACGCCTGGCAGGAGGGCTGCGCCAACACTCTCCTGGTCGCCGAACAGATCGACACCGAAGGCATGTTCCAGGCCAAGAACCTCATGCCGAAGTTCGACATCCCGGACGGCTTCACCGAGGTCACCTGGTTCCAGGAGGAAGTCCGCCTCGGCATGAACCGCCGCTTCAACGGCAACGTCCCGGACGGCCGCCAGAAGCAGGCCGAGTACGAGATGGACGTCATCATCCAGATGGGGTTCCCGGGGTACTTCCTCGTCGTCGCCGACTTCATCATGTGGGCCAAGAAGCAGGGCATCGCGGTCGGTCCCGGCCGTGGTTCCGCCGCCGGTTCGATCGTCGCGTACGCCATGGGCATCACCGACCTCGACCCGATCCCGCACGGGTTGATCTTCGAGCGGTTCCTCAACCCCGAGCGCGTCTCCATGCCCGACGTCGACATCGACTTCGACGAACGCCGGCGCGTCGAGGTGATCAGGTACGTGACGGAGAAGTACGGCGCCGACAAGGTCGCCATGATCGGCACCTACGGCAAGATCAAGGCGAAGAACGCGATCAAGGACTCCGCGCGCGTGCTGGGCTACCCCTACGCGATGGGCGACCGGCTCACCAAGGCCATGCCCGCCGACGTCCTCGGCAAGGGCATCGACCTCAACGGCATCACCGACCCCACGCACCCGCGCTACGGCGAGGCCGGCGAGATCCGGGCGATGTACGAGAACGAACCGGACGTGAAGAAGGTCATCGACACCGCCAAGGGCGTCGAGGGCCTGGTCCGGCAGATGGGTGTGCACGCGGCCGGCGTCATCATGTCCAGCGAACCCATCGTCGACCACGCCCCGGTCTGGGTGCGGCACACCGACGGCGTGACGATCACACAGTGGGACTACCCGCAGTGCGAGTCGCTCGGCCTGCTCAAGATGGACTTCCTGGGCCTGCGGAACCTGACCATCATGGACGACGCCGTCAAGATGGTGAAGCTCAACAAGGGCATCGACCTCGACCTGCTGAGCCTGCCGCTCGACGACCCGAAGACCTTCGAACTGCTCCAGCGCGGCGACACCCTCGGCGTCTTCCAGTTCGACGGCGGACCCATGCGCTCCCTGCTGCGCCTGATGAAGCCCGACAACTTCGAGGACATTTCCGCCGTCTCGGCGCTCTACCGTCCCGGCCCGATGGGCATGGACTCGCACACCAACTACGCGCTCCGCAAGAACAAGCTCCAGGAGATCACCCCGATCCACAAGGAGCTGGAGGAACCTCTGCAAGAGGTTCTGGCGGTCACCTACGGCCTGATCGTCTACCAGGAGCAGGTGCAGAAGGCCGCCCAGATCATCGCCGGGTACTCGCTCGGCGAGGCCGACATCCTGCGCCGCGTGATGGGCAAGAAGAAGCCCGACGAACTGGCCAAGAACTTCACGATCTTCCAGGCCGGCGCCAAGAAGAACGGCTACAGCGACGAGGCGATCCAGGGCCTGTGGGACGTCCTGGTCCCCTTCGCCGGCTACGCCTTCAACAAGGCTCACTCGGCCGCGTACGGACTGGTGTCGTACTGGACCGCCTACCTGAAGGCCAACTACCCGGCCGAGTACATGGCCGGACTGCTCACCTCGGTCAAGGACGACAAGGACAAGTCCGCGATCTATCTGAACGAGTGCCGGCGCATGGGCATCAAGGTGCTCCCGCCCAACGTCAACGAGTCGATGTCCAACTTCGCCGCCCAGGGCGACGACGTGATCCTCTTCGGCCTCTCCGCGGTACGCAACGTCGGTACGAACGTGGTCGAGTCGATCATCAAGTCCCGCAACGCCAAGGGGAAGTACGCCTCGTTCCCCGACTACCTCGACAAGGTCGAGGCCGTCGTCTGCAACAAGCGGACCACGGAGTCGCTGATCAAGGCCGGCGCGTTCGACAGCATGCAGCACACCCGCAAGGGCCTCACCGCGCACTTCGAGCCGATGATCGACAACGTGGTCGCGGTGAAGAGGAAAGAGGCCGAGGGACAGTTCGACCTCTTCGGCGGCATGGGCGACGAGGACACCAGCGAGCCCGGCTTCGGCCTGGACGTCGAGTTCACCACCGACGAGTGGGACAAGGCCTATCTGCTCGCCCAGGAGCGGGAGATGCTCGGCCTGTACGTCTCCGACCACCCGCTCTTCGGCCTGGAGCACGTCCTCTCCGACAAGGCCGACGCCGGTATCTCCCAGCTCACCGGAGGTGAGCACGCCGACGGCGCGGTCGTCACCATCGGCGGCATCATCTCGGGCCTCCAGCGCAAGATGACCAAGCAGGGCAACGCCTGGGCCATCGCCACCGTCGAGGACCTCGCCGGCTCCATCGAGTGCATGTTCTTCCCGGCGACCTACCAGCTGGTGTCGACCCAACTCGTCGAGGACGCCGTCGTGTTCGTCAAGGGACGCCTCGACAAGCGCGAGGACGTCCCGCGCCTGGTCGCGATGGAACTCCAGGTTCCCGACCTGTCCAACGCGGGCACCAACGCACCCGTGATCCTCACCATCCCCGCCCTGAAGATCACCCCGCCGATGATCAGCAGGCTCGGCGAGATCCTCAGCCACCACAAGGGCGAGAGCGAGGTCCGCATCAGGCTCCAGGGGCCGAGCAAGACCACGGTGCTGCGGCTCGACCGGCACCGGGTGAAGGCCGACCCGGCGCTCTTCGGTGACCTGAAGGTGCTGCTCGGGGCGGCCTGTCTGGCCGTCTGAGTGAGCCGCCCGCGGGTGACCGCGGGCAGCCGACGTGAGCGAGGGGCGCACCCGGTTCAGGGTGCGCCCCTCGCTGTGTCTGGGCTTCAACAGCCCGGTTTCAGATGCCGGTTGTGGCTCAGTTGTGGCCGAAGCGCTTCTGCCGGCCCTTGCGTGCCATATCACCGGGAGTCACCTGGGTGGCGCGCTGCTCGGCCTGCGATTCCATCGAGGAGGACTTCGCCTCCTCGGTACCGCGCTCGGCCTGTGACGCCTGGTGCTGCTGGCGACTCTGCTTCTTGTTCTTGGCCATGGTGATCTGCCTCCTGAGGGGGGTCTGGGGACCAGAGCCGAACTCAGATTCACACGGCCCGACAAAGCGTGCATGTCGGAGAATTACCGTGCGTAATAAGGTCTTGCCGTGCGGTGGGACACTCGAGTGGCGAGGGAAACGCCACGCCGAAGATCGAGTTCGGGCCGTTAACCTCCGCGCGGTCGGGCAGACTCGAAGGAAGCCCGAAGCAAACCTCCCGGAAAGAGGGTGGATCGCGTGGACCGCTGCATCGTCCTGGTGGACGCCGGGTATCTGCTGGGGGCCGCCGCGAGTCTTCTCGCCGGAGAGCCCTCGCGGTCCCGGATCACCGTCGACCACACCGCCCTCATCCAGGGCCTGCGTGAACGCGCCGAGTCGGACACCGAACGGCCGTTGCTGCGCATCTACTGGTTCGACGGCGCCCCCGACCGCGTGCCCCAGCCCGAGCACCGCAGGCTGCGCGTGATGCCCCGCGTCACCGTCCGACTGGGCGCCCTGACCCGCAGCGACGGACGCTGGGCCCAGAAGGGCGTCGACGCCGCCATGCACGCCGAGCTGACCGAGCTCGCCCGCAACCGCGCCTGCTCCGACATCGTCCTCGTCACCGGCGACGGCGACCTGCTGCCCGGCATGATGGCCGCCAAGGAACACGGCGTCGCCGTACACCTGTGGGCCGTGCAGGCCGCCGACGGCGACTACAACCAGTCCGAGGACCTGGTCGCGGAGGCCGACGAGCGGCGCGTCCTCGACCGTGTGTGGATCACCAAGGCCGTACGGGCCAAGGATCTTGGCGGGGTCTGCGCGCCGCAGCCCGCGCCCCGCCCCGAGATCGCCGCGATCCTCTCCGCGCCGCTGCCCGAGTCGGCGCTCGCGCAGGCGGCCGAGCGGGGCGTGGGGGAGCAGCAGGAGCACGCGACGGCGCCCGCCGAGGAGAACGGCGCGCAGGAGCGGGTGCCCGCCCCCAAGGGCGTACCGACCCCCAAGGACCTCGCCGCGCTGCGTGCCCCTGGCGCCCAGACCGCCCAGCAGCCCGCGAGCGCGACCCTGCGCTGGTCCTCGGACAAGGGCTGGGTCGACCGGCCGGGCGTCGCCTCCGAGCCCCCCGAGATCGCCTCCATGCCGACGCTGGCCCAGCTCACCTCGGCCGAGCAGCGGTGGGCGGACCGCGAGGAGGACATCACCACGGTCGGCGGCGATCCGTTCGAGGTCGGACAGGTGTTCGCGCGCCGCTGGATGGAGCGCCTCCCCGAATCGGCCCAGCTCCAGAAACTGTCGACGATGTACCCCCGTATCCCGCACCGCGTCGACGGGGAGCTGCTGCGCTACGCGGCCCGCTTCGGCCTGCTCGCCCACAAGGACGACCAGATCGACGAGCACGACCGGTACGCGATCAGGGCCGGTTTCTGGCGCGAGATCGACGCCCGCACGGCGGCGGAGCACGCGCCCGCCGGGGAGTGAGCCGGCCCCGTGCGGACGGGGTTGGATTTCTGGCGGAGTCGGGCACCCCGTACTCTCGTCCTTCGTGAGTACGCGCATGGCACCCGCAGCCCGACACGGTGACGATGTCGTGTGCGCGGTGCGCGATCTCACCAAGACCTATCGGGCGGTACGCGGCCGGCGCGGTTCCCCCGGAACACCCGAGGTGCGGGCCACTGACGCCGTACTCCTGGACGTCCGGCGCGGTGAGATCTTCGGACTGCTGGGGCCGAACGGTGCCGGGAAGACGACCCTCGTACGGCAGATCACCGGCCTGATGCGCCCCGACAGTGGCAGCGTCGAGATCCTGGGCCACGACATCGTGCGCCACCCCGAGCGGGCCGCACGCATCCTCGCCTACCTCGGCCAGGAGTCCAGCGCCCTCGACGAGCTCACCGTGTCGCTCGCCGTCGAGACCACCGCGCGACTGCGCGGCCTGGAGGTACGGCAGGCCCGCTCGGAGCGGGACGCCGTGCTGGAGGAGCTGGGGCTCACGGCGCTGGCCGCCCGGCCCATCCGCAAGCTGTCCGGTGGACAGCGGCGGCTCGCCTGCTTCGCCACCGCGCTGGTCGGGGAACGGCCGCTGCTCGTCCTCGACGAACCGACGACCGGGATGGATCCGGTGGCCCGGCGGGCCGTGTGGTCGGCGGTCGACCGGCGGCGGGCCGAGCGCGGTACGACGGTGCTGCTGGTGACGCACAACGTGATCGAGGCGGAGACGGTGCTGGACCGGGTCGCCGTCCTCGACCGGGGGCGGGTGATCGCGTGCGACACCCCGGCCGGGCTGAAGGAGCAGGTGGCGGGCGAGGTCCGGGTCGACCTGGTCTGGCGCGAGTCGGCGCCCCTGCACGTTCCCGAGGTCGCCGCGCTGCGGGACCGGGCCGTCGAGTCGGGCCGCCGATGGACGTTGCGGCTGGCTCCCGAGGAGGCCCGCGCGGCCGTCGCCACGGTCACCGGCGGGGCCGCCTTCACCGCGCTGGACGACTTCACGCTGGCCACGCCGAGCCTGGAGGACGTGTATCTGGCGCTGGGGGGGAATGTGCAGGGGCTGGTGAAGACGTGAGCGGTGTGAGTGTGGGGGGCTTCCGGTCCGTACGTGTATGTGTGCGGATGGGGGAAGGGGCGGCTGTCGTGACCGGGACGAAGAGGAGCAGCTCGACGTGAGTGTCGTACCCGCCGAGGTGCTGCCGGGCAGTGCCCTGGCCGTGGAGAAGAAGCCCGCGCGCGGCGCGACGGCCGAGCTGGGACCGCGTACGCGGCTGTGGCCCGCGCTGGTCGCCGTGTACCGGGCGCAGCTGTCGAGGGCCCGGGTCGCGCGGATTCCGCTGCTGTTCGTGGCGACCTTCCAGTCCGTCGGGATCATGATCCTGATGCGGGGGGTCGTGGAGGGGGGCGGGGAGGCACGGGCTGTGGTCGCCGGTGCTTCTGTGCTTGTTGTTGCTTTTGTCGCGCTGAATCTCCTCGCTCAGTACTTCGGGCAGCTGAAGGCCAGTGGTGGGCTCGACCACTACGCGACGCTGCCGGTGCCGCCCGCGGCCGTGGTGCTGGGGGCCGCGGGGGCGTACGCCTCCTTCACGGTGCCGGGGACCGTCGTGACGGCGGTGTTCGGGTGCCTGCTGTACGGGCTGCCGCTGGCGCATCTGTGGGTGCTCGCCCTGGTGATCCCCCTGGCGGGGGCCGCGCTCGCCGGGCTCGGCGCCGCGTTCGGGCTGCTCGCGCCGCGGCCGGAACTGGCCACGCTGCTCGGGCAGTTGGGCATGTCGGCGGCGCTGCTGCTGGGTGTTCTGCCGGCGGAGCGGATGCCGGGGGTGGTGCGGTTCGCGCGCGATCTGCTGCCTTCGACGTACGGCGTGGAGGCCTTCGCCCGGACCTTCGGGCCCGACCCCGACTGGGCCTTCGTCTTCGGTGACCTCGCCGTGTGCGCCGGGGTCGGAGTGGTCTCGCTGGCTGTCGCGACCTGGGCGTACCGCCGGGCGGCCGTCCGGTGACGCGGCGCACAGACCGGCCTGGCACGATGTCAGAGTGACCGCACCGCTGACTCCGCCTCCGCCGCCGCACCAAGAGCCCTCGCACGAGCAGGACCCGCAGCCGCAGCACGGGCAGCCCTTGCAGCAGCAGCCCTCGCTCCAGAAGTCCTCGCTCCAGCACCCTGCGGACGGCCGGTCCTGGCAGTCCTGGCCGGAGTCGTCCCCGGGAAGCGGGTATGGACCGGCGTACGGACAGGACGGTCCCGGGATGAAGACCGAAATGCGGGAGGCCGCCGTCATCACGGTGGCGGTGGCGCTCGGTGGGGTGCTGCTCGGGCTGCTGTGGTGGTGGCTGGCGCCGAGTGTGCCGCTGGTCGGGGCCATCGTCGAGAACAGGTGGGGCGTGTACGTCAAGGACACCGAGGGCGAGCAGGCCATCGGGGTCGACGGAACGTTTACTCTGCTGGCCCTGGCGCTCGGGGCGGTGAGTGCGCTGGGAGTGTTCCTGGTGCGCCGGCGTGGGGGTGTGCCGCTGGTGGGGGCGCTGACTGTCGGAGGGCTGCTGGGGTCGGTGCTGGCGTGGCGGCTGGGGGTGTGGCTCGGTCCCGCCCAGGACGTGATCGCTCACGCGAAGGATGTGGGCGAGGGGGTCACGTTCATGGCGCCGCTCAAGTTGGGGGCGAAGGGGGCGTTGTTGGCGTGGCCGGTGGCGGCGCTGGTGGTGCATCTGGGGTTGACGGGGTTGTTCGGGCCGCGGGATCCGGAGCCGGAGGGGTTCGAGCGGGTGCCTCCGGCGTAAGGGGGGTGTGATTCGCCCCCGCCGCCCCTACCCGTCCCATCCCTGGGGCTGCCGCCCCAGACCCCGCTGTCGGCCCTGAACGGGCCTTGTCCTCAAACGCCGGACGGGCTGGAGATGCCGGCCCGGGCTTGAGAGGTACCGGCCGGGCTTGAGAGGTACCGGCCAGGCTTGAGAGGTACCGCCTGGGCTGGAGGAGCGGCGGGGGCGGGTAGGTGGGAAAGAAGCTGGGGACGGACGGGCCTTGTCCTCAGACGCCGGACGGGCTGAGATGCCGGGCCTTGTCCTCGAACGCCGGACGGCTGGATGGCGGGGGCCTATGCCGGGCGCCTTCCGTGGTTTGCTCGGCCCCTTCTTGTGCGCCACTTGCGCTTGCGGGTTTTCTTGGACATGTCCATCCTGCCTAGTCCAGGAGGGGACGTCCGTCGAGGGGCTAGGCGCGGGCGATGGGGGCGCGTACTGCCTGGGTGAGGCTGGTGAGGTCCCCGGGGGACAGTTCGACCTCCAGGCCCCGTCGGCCGGCCGAGACGCAGATCGTGGGGTGGGCGTCCGCCGAGGTGTCCAGGACCGTCTGGAGCTTCTTGCGCTGGCCCAGGGGGGAGATGCCGCCCCTGACGTAGCCGGTCGTGCGTTCCGCCAGGGTCGGGTCCGCCATGGACGCCCGTTTGCCCGACACCGCCGCCGCCAGTGCCTTCAGGTCCAGCTGGCCCGCCACCGGGACCACAGCGACCGTCAGCACCCCGTCCACGTCCGCCACCAGGGTCTTGAAGACGCGCTCCGGTGACACCCCCATGGCCTCGGCGGCCTCCTCGCCGTACGAGGGATGCGCGGGGTCGTGCTCGTACGCGTGCACCGTGTACGGGACGCCCGCCGCCGTCAGTGCCACCGTCGCCGGTGTGCCGCCCGACTGCTGTTGTTTCTGGCTCTTCGGCTTCTTCGCCATTCCCGGGTCCTGCTCCCCTCAGTTGAGGCTTGTCGGGCCGCGCGTCAGCTCCGACGCCGGCAGCGACGGGAGGTTGCGGATGATCGCCGTCTCCTTGCGCAGGAGCTTCAGTTCCTCGCGGAGACGGGACGCCGTGTCCGGAGCCTGGAGCAGGCGCTGCTTCGACGGGGTGTCCAGCATCATCGCCGCCGCCACCAGGTAGGAGACCACCGCCGGCTCGTCGGGGAGCTCGGCGCCGGTCGCCAGGGAGCGTTCCCGCGCGCCCGCCAGGCGCTTCTGGTACTGGCGGAAGGCCCGCAGGACACCCTCGGCCAGCGCGCCCGCCTCGTCGCCCGGGGACTCTGTCAGCTCCTCCAGCTCCGCCGTCAGGAACGGGCCCGACGCGTCCACCGACACCAGCCGTACCCGGGTCGTGCCGGTGGCCAGGACCTCGTACGTGCCATCCGCGCGTTCCCTGATCGTCGCCGCGTCCGCGACGCAGCCCACGGAGTGGAACGCCTTGACCGGGTCGTCGCCGAAGCCCGCCGCGGGCCCGCGGTCGGGCAGCGCCGTCCGGTCGGGCATGCCCTGTGCGCTGGGCGCCACCTCGTGGCCGTCGCGGATCGTCACGACGGCGAACCGGCGCGGTTCGTCCTCGGGGGTCTTCAGGAGTTCGCGCATCATGGCGCGATAGCGCTCCTCGAAGATGTTCAGCGGGAGGACGAGTCCCGGGAACAGCACCGAGTTGAGCGGGAAGAGCGGGAGCCGGACGGTGGTCACGACGGGAGAGCCTAATGGTCGCCGGAGTGTTCGCGTCCGCCGTGCCCACTCTGCGGATGCCCGGAACAGGCCGTACAGCGGGTGGCGGGCGCGTTCCGGCGGATCTCGTCGCGTGTTTCGAGGAACCGGCCGAGGGGGTCGTCCGAGAACCGCTCCCAGGGGAAGGACGTGGCGTACGGGCCGGTCAGACGCAGCTGGAGCAGCGCTTCCTGCCAGCGGCCGAGGCCGACCAGGACGTACGTCAGCAGATTGCGCAGCTCGGCCGGCCACGGGTCGGCCGCCTGGTGCGTCGCCGACAGGGCGATCGCGGTGTCGGCCGCCGCGTCCAGGCGGGCCCGGTCCACCACCGTCGTGCCGTCGCCCTCGGTCAGACAGGCGAAGGCCGCGTGCAGGGGCAGCGCCTGGACGAGCGAGCCGGGCGGTGCGTCCTGCGCGGCCCGCTCGGCGAAGTCGAAGCACTCGCGGTGCGGGCCCGGCCCGCCCGAGGACCGGAAGGGGCCCGTGGACAGGTACTGGAG
Source organism: Streptomyces sp. NPDC020898 (assembly GCF_044333925.1). Taxonomy (NCBI): domain Bacteria; kingdom Bacillati; phylum Actinomycetota; class Actinomycetes; order Kitasatosporales; family Streptomycetaceae; genus Streptomyces; species Streptomyces sp. NPDC020898. The sequence continues at coordinate 239,302 of NZ_JBIRRV010000001.1, read as the reverse complement.
CGCCGCCACATGGCAGCGGTAGTGGTGCGGGGAGCGGCGTACGGCCTCGCCCCAGAGCCTCTCGAACTCGCCGTGGCCCGCGTTGCTGCCCCGGGCCCGGTCCAGCGCGATGCGCCAGGGCACCGGGTCACGCGGGTCGCCCGCGGCGGCCGCCTCGACCAGCGGGCCGGTCTGGTGCAGGAGTTCGGCCCGGGCGGGGGACTCCCAGGCGCGGACGACCGCCAGCTCGGCGGCGACCACCAGCACGTCAGGGTCGTGCGGGGCGGCGGTGCGCCAGGACGTGAACCACTCGGCGCGGGAGTGGGCGAACGCGGCCAGCCCGGTCACGTACCGGTCGCGGTTCTCCCACTCCGCCGTGGCGCGGGTGGCGGCCAGTAGCTCGGCGGCGGGCCCGTACTCGCCCCGGCCCGCCGCGACGAGCGCGGGGCCGAGACGGGCGTCGGGCGCGTCGAGCAGTACCTCGTCGTCGACGGGCAGTCCGGCGGCGGTGAGGCGTGGAGACGGCGGAGTGTTTCGTTCCGTCCGGGTGACGCGGAGGAACGCACGCAGCGAAGCCATGGTGTCGACCATTGAAAGGCGCAGGTCGGGGCCGCGCCAGCCCAAATGCGCATCCTATTTTTAGTTGTACGGCCCGAGGTGAGGGGATGGTGAAGAAAAATGAACCCTGCTCAGTTTCTGCGCAGCGTCCGGGTCGCCCCCGCCGCCACCGTCGTGGCCAGGACCCAGCCCAGCATGATGATCACGGCGGCTAGCCACTGCCAGCCGCCGTTCAGCTGCCAGAAGCCGACCTGACCCAGGTCGATCACCGGGAGCAGCAGGTCGAGGGCGAAGAGGGAGGGGTTCCACGGCGGATGCTCCCCGCTCTTCAGCGGCGGATGACTCGCATGAGCGAACGCCACCGAACTCGCCGCCCACAGCACCGCCATCCATACGGCGGCCCGGCCGGGCCGGTACCCGTAGGCGACCGTCCAGTCCTGCACGTACCCCCACAGCTTGGCCGCCGCCGGCAGGGTCTCCCGGCGCCGGCGCTGCTTGGCGAGCAGCACCTCGCGCGCGTCCTCGTCCTCACCGCCGTTGCGCAGCACGGTGGCCAGCCGCTCGTACGGCTCCGGGCTGTACTCGGCGGTCGCCGCCGCCACCCATGCCAGCCGCTCCGCCGGCGGGAACGGCCCCTGCGGTACGAGGTTCTCGTATCCGAAGCCGCCCATGTGCAGGTTGCCCGGTCCCGGCCAACTGCTCGCCCGGTCCACCAGGTTGACGACCTTCGCGCCCGACAGCACCACCTTGCCGCGCTCCGGCCGCTCCCCGAGGAAGCGCAGCTCGGGCGTCTGCACCCGGCGCAGCGACAGCTCCTGCTCGTCGGTGAAGGTGAGACGGGCGCGTTCGAGGTCGACGGCGTCGCCGAAACGGCCGTCGTCCAGCCGGATGCCGCCCTGGCACTCGAAGCGCTGGATGCGTGTCCCGCGCGCGGGGGTCGTGCCACTGGTCAGGATCGGGTTCCAGACGCCCGCGGGGGTGAGGTACAGGGTGCGGCCCACGGTCAGCTGGGGGGCGTTGAGCGCGAGTCCCCCGTACGGGTTGGCGAGCTTGCTGCCGCGCAGGCTCAGCGAGACGCCGATCGTCGCCCCGCGCAGGCTCAGTTCCCCGTGCGACTCCAGCATCTCGGCCTGGAGGTCCTGCCCGACGCTCATCCCGTCCCCGGCGATCGAGCGCCCGCGCCGGTCCCGGTAGACGACGGCCTGGTTGAGCAGCAGGTCCGTACCGATGTGCGCGTCCGTGATCCGTATGCCGTTGTGGAAGCGGCAGCGGGGGAGGTGGAGGTCGCCCTCCGTGTGCAACCGCGCCGCCTCCAGCCGCGGCACCGAGCAGTTCACCAGCCGTACGGTCGTGAAGCGGGCCTCCGGCAGCAGGATCTCCTTCTCGAACCGGCAGCTCTTCAGCTCGACGTACGGCGCGACCGTGCCGCCCGCCAGATCCAGCGTGCCGTTGATCTGCACGCCGGTGAGCTTGAGGGACGCCACGCGTCCGGCGAGCGCCCGCGGGCTGTCCAGCAGCAGCCGGCACACGACGTGGGCCCGTACGGTCCGTTCCTCCCCCCAGGGATGCCCGCCGTGCGGATCGTCGACGACCCCGTTCCCGTTGCTCAGGTCGTACACGCTGCCGTCGCGGAAGGCCTGCCACATGCCTTGCTCGGCGGGGCTCAGATCGTCCGGCATGTCGTCGTCGGTGCGGATGCCGGCACCCTCAGTCACGACTTTTCCCACTCCTGTCCGTAGCTCTCCAGCGTTACCAGCGGGTTTCGTACAACCGTTCTGCCCGCTCAGTAACCCTCTGAACGCAAGACGTGAAGGTGATCTTCCAAGTTCCGGCCAGGGGTTTCGCAACGCTCTGTATCAGCCATTGATACGCGCGGACGGGTGCCGATCCCCGTCTGAGAGAATTGCCTCTGTGATCTCCCGAATCGATCTGCGCGGCGACGCCCTCCCCGAGGGACCCGCCCTGCGCGACCTGCTGCCCCGAGCCGACTTCGACGTCTCGGCCGCCCTGGAGAAGGTGCGTCCGATCTGCGAGGCCGTGCATCATCGGGGCGACGCGGCGCTGATCGACTTCGCCGAGAAGTTCGACGGCGTCCGGCTCAAGACCGTACGGGTGCCCGCCCAGGCCATCAGCGACGCGCTGGAGCAGCTCGACCCGGACGTCCGCGCGGCCCTGGAGGAGTCCATCCGGCGCGCCCGTCTCGTCCACCGCGAGCAGCGCCGTACGACGCACACGACCCAGGTCGTGCCCGGCGGCTCGGTCACCGAGAAGTGGGTGCCCGTCGACCGGGTCGGGCTGTACGCGCCCGGCGGCCGGTCCGTGTACCCGTCCTCCGTGATCATGAACGTGGTGCCCGCGCAGGAGGCGGGCGTCGAGTCCGTCGCTCTTGCCTCGCCCGCACAGGCCGAGTTCGACGGGCTGCCGCACCCCACCATCCTCGCCGCCTGCGCGCTGCTCGGCGTCGACGAGGTGTACGCGGCCGGGGGCGCCACCGCGGTCGCGATGTTCGCGTACGGCACCGAGTCCTGCCCGCCCGCCAACATGGTGACCGGCCCCGGCAACATCTGGGTCGCCGCCGCCAAGCGGTACTTCGCGGGGAAGATCGGCATCGACGCCGAGGCCGGCCCGACCGAGATCGCGATCCTCGCCGACGACACCGCCGACCCGGTGCACGTCGCCGCCGACCTGATCAGCCAGGCTGAGCACGACCCGCTGGCCGCCGCCGTCCTCGTCACGGACTCCCTGGCGCTCGCGGACGCGGTCGAGAAGGAGCTGGCCCCGCAGGTCGCGGCAAGCAAGCACATCGAGGACCGGATCGCCCCGGCGCTGGCCGGCCGGCAGTCCGCGATCGTCGTCGTGGACGGCGTGGAGGAGGGGCTGCGGGTCGTCAACGCGTACGGCGCCGAGCACCTGGAGATCCAGACGGCGGACGCCGCCGCGGTGGCCGACCGGGTGCGCAACGCCGGTGCGATCTTCGTCGGGCCCTGGGCGCCGGTCTCGCTCGGCGACTACGCGGCCGGGTCCAACCACGTCCTGCCGACCGGCGGCTGCGCCTGCCACTCCTCCGGTCTCTCCGTCCAGTCCTTCCTGCGCGGCATCCACATCGTCGACTACACGCGGGACGCGCTGGCCGACGTGGCGCATCACGTGGTCACGCTGGCGGAGGCGGAGGATCTGCCGGCGCACGGCGCGGCGGTCAAGGCGAGGTTTGTCGGAGACGAACAAATGTCGCGTGGATGGAAGGTTCCCCAGAGCAAGTGACCGGCATCGACGATCTTCCCGTACGGGACGAGCTGCGCGGCAAATCGCCGTACGGCGCGCCCCAACTCGACGTCCCCGTACGGCTGAACACCAACGAGAACCCCTACCCGCTGCCCGAGCCGCTCGTCGAGCGGATCGCCGAGCGGGTGCGCGAGGCGGCCCGGAACCTCAACCGCTACCCCGACCGGGACGCCGTGGAGCTGCGTACGCAGCTCGCCAAGTACCTCACCGACACCTCCGGCCATGAGGTCGGCCTCGCGAACGTCTGGGCCGCCAACGGGTCCAACGAGGTCATCCAGCAGCTGCTCCAGACCTTCGGCGGGCCCGGCCGTACCGCGATCGGCTTCGAGCCCTCGTACTCGATGCACGGGCTCATCGCGCGCGGGACGGGCACCGGCTGGATCTCCGGTCCCCGCAACGAGGACTTCACGATCGATCTCGCGGCGGCCGGGAAGGCCATCGCCGAGCACCGGCCGGACGTCGTGTTCATCACCACGCCCAACAACCCGACCGGGAACGCGGTCCCGCGCGAGACAGTCCTCGCGCTGTACGAGGCCGCACAGGCCGCCAAGCCGTCGATGGTCGTCGTCGACGAGGCGTACATCGAGTTCAGCCACGGCGACTCGCTGCTGCCCCTCATCGAAGGTCGGCCGAATCTCGTCGTCTCGCGGACGATGTCCAAGGCGTTCGGGGCGGCCGGACTGCGCCTCGGCTATCTCGCCGCGCACCCGGCCGTCGTCGACGCCGTACAGCTCGTACGGCTGCCCTACCACCTGTCGGCCGTGGCCCAGGCGACCGCCCTGGCCGCCCTGGAGTACACCGACACGCTGCTGAAGTACGTCGAGCAGCTGAAGGCCGAGCGGGACCGGCTGGTCGCCGAACTGCGCGCCATCGGGTTCGACGTCACCGAGTCCGACGCCAACTTCGTGCAGTTCGGCACGTTCGCGGACTCCCACACGGCCTGGCAGAAGATCCTCGACCAGGGTGTCCTGGTCCGGGACAACGGCGTACCGGGGTGGCTGCGGGTCTCCGCCGGAACCCCCGCCGAAAACGACGCGTTCCTCGACGCGGTACGCGAATTGAAGAAGGAGCAGGGCGAGTCATGAACCGCGTAGGGCGTGTTGAGCGCACCACCAAGGAGACGTCGGTCCTCGTCGAGATCAACCTCGACGGGTCCGGCAAGGTCGATGTGGCGACGGGCGTGGGCTTCTACGACCACATGCTCGACCAGCTCGGCCGGCACGGTCTGTTCGACCTGACCGTGAAGACCGAGGGCGACCTGCACATCGACTCGCACCACACCATCGAGGACACCGCCCTCGCCCTCGGCGCCGCCTTCAAGCAGGCCCTCGGCGACAAGGTGGGCATCTACCGCTTCGGCAACTGCACGGTCCCCCTGGACGAGTCCCTCGCCCAGGTGACGGTGGATCTCAGTGGCCGGCCCTACCTCGTGCACACCGAGCCCGAGAAGATGGCGCCGATGATCGGCGAGTACGACACGACGATGACCCGGCACATCCTGGAGTCCTTCGTCGCCCAGGCCCAGATCGCGCTGCACGTGCACGTGCCCTACGGGCGCAACGCGCACCACATCGTGGAGTGCCAGTTCAAGGCGCTCGCGCGGGCACTGCGCTACGCCAGCGAGCGGGACCCGCGCGCGGCCGGCATCCTGCCCTCCACGAAGGGTGCCCTCTAGCCATGAACGGCCTGTCCACCGTCCTGATCGTCGTCGGCCTCTTCCTGGTCGGCGGGATCATCTCCTTCGCCAAGCAGCAGATGCCGAAGAGCCTCATCGTGCTGCTCTCGATAGGTGCCGCGATGTGTCTGCTCGCCGGTGTCGTGAGGCTGGAGGTATGGAATTGAGCGCATCAGTGAAGGCGTCCAAGAAGGTCGTGGTCTTCGACTACGGCTTCGGGAACGTGAGGTCGGCCGAACGCGCTCTCGCGCGCGCGGGTGCCGACGTCGAGATAACGCGTGACTTCGACAAGGCCATGAACGCGGACGGCCTGCTGGTGCCCGGCGTCGGCGCCTTCGCCGCCTGTATGCAGGGCCTCAGAGAGGCGCGCGGCGACTGGATCGTCGGGCGTCGGCTGTCCGGCGGCCGTCCCGTGATGGGCATCTGCGTGGGCATGCAGATCCTCTTCGCGCGCGGTATCGAGCACGGCGTCGAGACCGAGGGCCTCGACGAGTGGCCCGGCTCGGTGGAGCCGCTCCAGGCCGACATCGTGCCCCACATGGGCTGGAACACCGTCGAGGCCCCGGCGGACTCCCAGCTCTTCGCGGGGCTGGACGCCGACGCGCGCTTCTACTTCGTCCACTCGTACGCTGTCCACGACTGGTCCCTGGAGACCACGAACCCGGCGATGCGGGCCCCCAAGGTCACCTGGTCGACGCACGGCAAGCCCTTCGTGGCCGCCGTCGAGAACGGGGCCCTGTGGGCCACCCAGTTCCACCCCGAGAAGTCCGGCGACGCCGGAGCGCAGCTGCTCACCAACTGGATCGGAACCCTGTAGACCATGGCCAAGCTCGAACTCCTCCCCGCCGTCGACGTCCGCGACGGCCAGGCCGTCCGTCTCGTGCACGGCGAGTCCGGTTCGGAGACCTCGTACGGCTCCCCCCTGGAAGCCGCCCTGGCCTGGCAGCGCTCGGGCGCCGAGTGGCTGCACCTGGTCGACCTGGACGCCGCCTTCGGCACCGGTGACAACCGCAAGCTGATCGCCGAGGTCGCCGGGGCGATGGACATCAAGGTGGAGCTGTCCGGCGGCATCCGCGACGACGAAACGCTGGCCGCCGCCCTGGCGACGGGCTGCACGCGCGTGAACCTCGGCACGGCCGCCCTGGAGACCCCGGAGTGGGTCGCCAAGATCATCGCCGAGCACGGCGACAAGATCGCGGTCGGTCTGGACGTACGGGGAACCACGCTCCGCGGACGCGGCTGGACCCGCGACGGCGGCGACCTCTACGAGACGCTGGCGCGCCTCGACGCCGAGGGCTGCGCGCGGTACGTGGTGACCGACATCGCCAAGGACGGCACGCTCCAGGGCCCCAACCTGGAGCTCCTGCGCAACGTCTGCGCGGTGACCGACCGCCCGGTCGTGGCCTCCGGCGGCGTCTCGTCCCTCGACGACCTGCGGGCCATCGCCGAGCTGGTTCCCCTCGGTGTCGAGGGCTCCATCGTCGGGAAGGCCCTCTACGCGAAGGCGTTCACCCTGGAAGAGGCCCTGGAGGCTGTGGCGTCATGACGTCCGATGCCGTGCGGCGCGTGCAGAGCGGGAGTCCCTGGGAGGAGTCCATCGGTTTCGCGCGCGCCGTCGCGGTGGGCGACCGCGTCCTGGTGGCGGGCACGACGTCCTTCAAGGGCAGCGTGCTGTACGGGGAGGGCGACCCCTACGAGCAGGCCAGGACGGCCTTCTCCACCGCTCTGGACGCGCTCGGGGAGTTCGGACTCGACGCCGGGTCCGTGGTCCTCACACGGATGTATCTGACCCATGCGCGGGACGTCGACGAGGTGGGGCGGGCCCACAAGGAACTCTTCGACACCGTACGACCCGTCTCGACCCTCCTGGTCGTACACGGGTTCGTCGACCCGCGCATCCTGGTCGAAGTGGAACTGGAAGCCTTCCGAGGCTAGAGGCATACACAGAGGAGCCGTGGATTCATGACCCTGGCGGTCCGAGTCATCCCCTGCCTGGACGTGGACAACGGCCGGGTCGTCAAGGGCGTCAATTTCCAGAACCTGCGCGACGCGGGCGACCCCGTCGAGATGGCCAAGGTGTACGACGCCGAGGGCGCCGACGAACTGACGTTCCTGGACATCACCGCCTCGTCGGGCAACCGCGAGACGACGTACGACGTGGTCCGCCGCACCGCCGAGCAGGTGTTCATCCCGCTCACCGTGGGCGGCGGGGTGCGCGCGGCCGAGGACGTCGACAAGCTGCTGCGGGCCGGCGCGGACAAGGTGGGCGTCAACACGGCGGCCATCGCGCGTCCCGACCTGATCCGCGAGATCGCCGAGCGGTTCGGCCGGCAGGTGCTGGTGCTGTCCGTGGACGCCAGGCGGACGGAGTCCGGGTCGTTCGAGGTGACCACCCACGGCGGCCGGCGCGGCACCGGCATCGACGCGGTGGAATGGGCGCACCGGGCCGCCGAACTGGGCGCCGGCGAGATCCTGCTCAACTCGATGGACGCGGACGGCACGAAGGACGGCTACGACATCGAGATGATCGAGGCCGTACGCAAGCATGTGAGCGTGCCGCTGATCGCCAGTGGGGGAGCGGGGCGGCTGGCCGACTTCCCGCCGGCCGTCGCGGCGGGGGCGGATGCTGTTCTGGCGGCTTCTGTCTTTCACTTCGGTGATCTGCGGATCGGTGAGGTGAAGGGGGCGCTGCGCGCGGCTGGGCACCCGGTGCGCTAGGCGCCGGGGGTGCGGTTCTTTGGCTGCGGCCCGGTGGGGGCTGGTCGCGCCCCGCGGCGGAGCCGCAGATAGATACAGCCCCGCGCCCCTGTCGGGGGGCGCTGCGCGCACCCCGACCAGGACTCAGATGCCCAGCTGTTTTGCTTCCTGGAGCTTGGTGATCGCGTCCTTGTCGCCTTCCAGTTCGACGTCGGCGACGTTCTGGCGGCCCAGGGCGAACAGGAGGAGTTCCGAGGGTTCGCCGGTCACCGTGACCACCGGGGTGCCGCGGTGGGCGACTGCCGTCTGGCCGTCCGGGCGGCGCAGCACCAGGCCGGTCGGGGCGCTGCGGCCCGTCAGGCGGGCGGTGCGCTCCAGGCGGGACCACAGGGCGTCCTGGAAGACCGGGTCCAGCTCGCGGGGCGTCCAGTCGGGGCGCGCCCGGCGCACGTCCTCCGTGTGGACGTAGAACTCGGTCGTGTTCGACGCCTCGTCCACCTGCTTCAGGGAGAACGGGGAGAAACGCGGCGGGCCGGTACGGATCAGCTGGATCAGCTCCTCGTACGGCTTGTCGGTGAACTCCGCCATCACCCGCTCCAGGCGGGCGCCGAGCTGCTTGATCAGCAGACCCCCGGCGGCGTCCGGGCGGCGCTCCCGCACCACCACGTGTGCGGCGAGGTCACGGGTCCGCCAGCCCTCGCACAGGGTCGGGGCGTCGGGACCCTCGGTCTCCAACAGATCGGCGAGCAGAAGTCGTTCACGCTTGGCATGGGTCGACATGCCAGCAAGCCTACGACTGCCGGTGAGGTCCGCCCAGTGGACACCCCGCCAGGAGTGTCAGTGGGGCGCGGCACAATGTCCTCATGACCAGCACGCCCCCGCCCAGCAGCCCCAGCCAGCCCGGTGGCCCCGGTTCCCTGGCCCCCGAGATCGCCGCGCGCCTCAAGCGCGGCGCCGACGGGCTCGTTCCCGCCATCGCCCAGCAGTACGACACCGGTGAGGTGCTCATGCTCGGCTGGATGGACGACGAGGCGCTGCACCGGACCCTGACCACCGGCCGCTGCACCTACTGGTCGCGCAGCCGCCAGGAGTACTGGGTCAAGGGCGATACCTCCGGCCACTTCCAGCATGTGAAGTCCGTCGCCCTCGACTGCGACGCCGACACCGTGCTCGTCAAGGTCGACCAGGTCGGCGCCGCCTGCCACACCGGTGCGCGGAACTGCTTCGACGCCGACGTCGTGCTCGACGTGTCGTTCGAGGACGCCGATTCCGGCGTCCTCCCGCAGGGTCAGTAAGGTCAGCCGCCATGGACCTCGAGACCTTCCGCAAGCTGGCCACCGACCGGCGCGTCATCCCCGTCACCCGCAAGCTCCTCGCCGACGGCGACACCCCGGTCGCGCTCTACCGCAAGCTCGCCGCCGAGCGCCCCGGCACCTTCCTGCTGGAGTCCGCCGAGAACGGTCTCTCCTGGTCCCGCTACTCCTTCGTCGGCGTCCGCTCCAGCGCCACCCTCACGGCCCGTGACGGCGAGGCCCACTGGCTCGGCACTCCGCCCGTCGGCGTGCCCGTCGAGGGCGACCCGCTCGCCGCGCTGCGCGCCACCATCGAGACCCTCCACACGCCCCACCAGGAGGGCCTGCCGCCCTTCACCGGCGGCATGGTCGGCTACCTCGGCTACGACATCGTGCGCCGTCTGGAGAAGATCGGCCCCGGCGAGCGCGACGACCTCAAGCTGCCCGAGCTGACGATGCTGCTCACCAGCGATCTGGCCGTCATGGACCACTGGGAGGGCTCGGTCCTGCTGATCGCCAACGCGATCAACCACAACGACCTCGACACCGGCGTCGACGAGTCCTACGCCGACGCTGTGGCCCGCCTCGACGCCATGCAGGCCGACCTCGCGCGCGCGGTCTCCCAGCCGCCCGCCCAGCTCCCGCCCTCCGAACTCCCCGAGTACACGGCCCTGTGGGGCGGCCCCGACTACCAGGTGGCCGTCGAGGACATCAAGGAGCGCATCCGGGCTGGGGAGGCCTTCCAGGTGGTCCCCTCCCAGCGCTTCGAAACACCGTGCACGGCAAGCGCGTTGGACGTGTACAGGGTTCTGAGGGCGACCAATCCCTCCCCCTACATGTACCTGTTCCGCTTCGACGGGTTCGACGTCGTCGGATCGTCCCCCGAGGCCCTCGTCAAGGTCGAGGACGGGCGCGCGATGGTCCACCCCATCGCGGGCACCCGGCACCGCGGGGCCACCCCGCAGGAGGACCAGGCCCTCGCCGAGGAACTCCTCGCCGACCCCAAGGAGCGCGCCGAGCACCTCATGCTCGTCGACCTAGGGCGCAACGACCTCGGCCGGGTCTGCGAGCCCGGCTCCGTCGAGGTCGTCGACTTCATGTCCGTCGAGCGGTACTCGCACGTCATGCACATCGTCTCGACCGTCACAGGCCGCGTGGCGCCCGGCCGCACCGCCTTCGACGTCCTGACGGCCTGCTTCCCGGCCGGCACGCTCTCCGGAGCGCCCAAGCCGCGCGCGATGCAGATCATCGACGAACTGGAGCCGTCCAGGCGCGGGTTGTACGGCGGCGCCGTCGGCTATCTCGACTTCGCGGGCGACTCCGACACCGCCATCGCCATCCGCACGGCCCTCCTGCGCGACGGCACGGCGTACGTCCAGGCGGGCGCCGGCGTCGTCGCCGACTCCGACCCGGTCGCCGAGGACAACGAGTGCCGCAACAAGGCGGCGGCGGTCCTGCGCGCGGTCCACACGGCGAACCGGCTCGGCCAGTAGGCGGTTTCCGGCCCCCGGGTGTCCGAATGGGGCGCTTCTCACGCAACCCCGGGTGCCGGTTCGCCCGGGGTTCAGGCGATAGTGGGGTACGTGACTGCCGTACCCGTACCTTCCGCTCGTTCCGAAGCCCCCCTTCCCGGCCGGGCCGGCCGCCTCAGCCTCGCCGTCGCCCTGCTGGCCGGTGCGCTCGGCGCGGCCGTCGCGCTGCTCGCCACCCGGCAGCGCTGGTCGGAAGGGAGCGCGACGGTTGCCGGCGGCGACTTCCCGCTGACCGCCACGGGCAGCGACGTCACGGGCGTGCCCGCGGCCCTCGCGATAGTGGGCCTCGCCGCGCTGGTCGCCGTCTTCGCCGTCCGTCACTCCGGCCGGCTGCTGGTCGCCGCGCTGCTCGCGCTCTCCGGCGCCGGCACGGTCGCCGCAGCCGTCCTCGGCGCCTCCGACAGCTCCGCGCTCGACGAGAAGGCCGCCAGGACCACCGGCGACACCGCGGCCACCGTGCACGCCCTCAGCCACACCGCCTGGCCGTACGCGGCCGCCGTCGGCGGTGCGCTGATCCTCCTCGCCGGCCTGCTCGCCCTGCGCTACGGCCGCCTGTGGCCCACCATGTCCGGGCGGTACGAGCGGAGCGGCGCCCCCCGTCCGCGTCGCCGGGCGGCGGCCGTCGATCCCGAGCGGCCCGAGGAGATCTGGAAGGCGCTCGACCGGGGCGAGGACCCGACGGGCGCATAGCCGTCCGGGCGTATCGCTGGGCCGACCCCCGGGATCCCGCACGCGCGCGCGTGCGGGACAATGGACGACGAGCTTCCGGCTCACCACGTCCTGCATTCAACAACCAGCAACTCAGCAACGAGGAGCAAGTCATGGCGGGCACTAGCCACGGTCACACTCTGGCCGCCTGGACCGGCGTCACCATCGCCATCATCGGTTTCTGCGTATCGGGTGCCTTCATGGTGATGGCCGAGCCGATGGGCTTCTGGGGCGGCATGGTGATCGTGGTCCTCGGCGGTGTCGTCGGCTGGATCATGGCCGCCATGGGCCTCGGTAAGCAGAAGCCGACCACCCAGGGTCGCCAGGGCCACAAGGTCGCGGGAGAACCGGCGGGCGTCGAGAGCTGAACCCCACCGCGGGGACGGTTTTCGGACTGGCAGGGGCGGCCCGGCGACAACGCCGGGTCCGCCCCTCGCGCGTGTACGCCCCGCAGGGGGCAGAATGCGTGGGGTGAACACCGAGCGGGCTCAGCAGGGCGTGTCGTCGGGTGTCGGTGCCGTCGTGGGACGGGTGGCCGTGCCCGCAGGGGTGCTCGCGGCCGTCGGCGGGGCCTTCACGTATGTCGCAGCCGTCGACCCGAACGAACCCGGGCACTACCCGGTGTGCCCGCTCCTGCGCCTCACCGGCGTGTACTGCCCCGGCTGCGGCGGTCTGCGCAGCGCGTACGCCTTCGTGCACGGGGACTGGCCGGCGGCCCTCGGGGCCAACGCGCTCGCCGTGGCGGGCTTCGTGGCCTTCGCCGTCGTATGGACCGTCTGGGTGGTTCGCGCGGTGCGCGGACGGCCGATGCGGATCGAGCTCGGGCCGGTGCAGCTGTGGAGCCTGGGGTTGTTGCTGCTGGTCTTCACGGTTGTCCGGAACCTGCCGTTCGGTGGCTGGCTCCGGCCTTGATCAAATGGTGAATGTCCAGGTAGTGGGACCGGCGTCAACCGGATGTGAGGCCCGAGCCTTCCTCCGGATACCATCGCAGTGACCAGCTTTGACAGTTTTGACAGCTTCAATGGTGTGAATGGCTTGAACAGTCAATCGCCTACCGTCTGAAAGGGGGCCGCTCGCGTGAGTGTGCTCGACGAGATCATCGACGGAGTCCGTGCCGACCTCGCGGAGCGGCAGGCGCGCGTCAGCCTCGACGAGCTCAAGGAGCGCGCGGCGAAGGCTCCCGCGGCCAAGGACGGGGTCGCCGCACTGCGCGGCGACGGCGTCAAGGTCATCTGCGAGGTCAAGCGGTCCAGCCCGTCCAAGGGCGCCCTGGCGGCGATCGCCGACCCGGCGGCCCTCGCGGGGGACTACGAGGCGGGCGGCGCGGCCGTCATCTCCGTCCTCACCGAACAGCGCCGCTTCGGCGGCTCGCTGGCCGACCTGGAGGCGGTGCGCGCCCGGGTGGACATCCCGGTGCTGCGCAAGGACTTCATCGTCACGTCGTACCAGCTGTGGGAGGCGCGGGCGTACGGTGCCGATCTGGCCCTGCTGATCGTCTCGGCCCTCGACCAGCCGGCCCTGGAGTCCCTCATCGAGCGCGCCGAGTCGATCGGGCTCACCCCGATCGTCGAGGTGCACGACGAGGACGAGGTCGAGCGGGCGGTGGACGCGGGGGCCCGGATCATCGGCGTCAACGCGCGCAACCTGAAGACCCTTGAGGTCGACCGCGCCACGTTCGAGCGGGTCGCCCCCGAGATCCCCGACAGCATCGTCAAGATCGCCGAGTCCGGTATCCGTGGCCCGCACGACCTGATCGCCTACGCCAACGCCGGCGCCGACGCGGTTCTGGTCGGCGAGTCGCTCGTCACCGGGCGCGATCCCAAGTCCGCGGTGTCCGATCTCGTGGCGGCGGGCGAGCATCCCGCACTTCGGCACGGCCGCGGCTGATCTCCCGCTAGAGTTGGCCCCGATGACACTCACCCTGGCACCCATGGACCGGTACGCCCGCCTCGCGCGCGGCTGCCGTCCGCGTGGTTGCCGTGCGCCTGCTCGGCGTGTGCATGGGCGGCGGGTTCGGTATGTCATCGGGGACGAGCCTGGACAGGTCAATGGCATGCGATGGCCCTGCGGGGCTTGGCGGTAGGGATGCGGGCCGTTTGATTTGGGCTGCGCCCTGGCTTTGCGCTTCGCGAGAGGTGCGTTGCCGGGTGCGGGTTCGATGTGGCTGGTCGCGCAGTTCCCCGCGCCCCTATCGGGGGCGCCTTCGCCTCACGTATGCCCATCACGCGACCTTCCTTCCGACTCGATCCCGGGGCTATGCCCTGTGAGGTGGCAGCCGTATGTCCAGTGAGTTCTTCATTCCTGATCCTGAGGGTCAAGTACCCAGTGTCGAGGGGTACTTCGGGGCCTTTGGTGGCAAGTTCATTCCGGAGGCGCTCGTCGCCGCGGTGGACGAGGTCGCCGTCGAGTACGACAAGGCGAAGTCCGACCCGGAGTTCGCCCGTGAGCTCGACGATCTGCTCGTCCACTACACCGGGCGGCCCAGCTCGCTCACGGAGGTGCCCCGGTTCGCCGAGCACGCCGGGGGCGCCCGGGTCTTCCTCAAGCGGGAGGACCTGAACCACACCGGGTCCCACAAGATCAACAACGTGCTCGGGCAGGCCCTTCTCACCAAGAGGATGGGCAAGACCCGGGTCATCGCCGAGACCGGCGCCGGTCAGCACGGGGTCGCCACGGCCACCGCCTGTGCGCTGTTCGGGCTCGAGTGCACCATCTACATGGGTGAGATCGACACCCAGAGGCAAGCTCTCAACGTCGCGCGGATGCGCATGCTCGGCGCCGAGGTCATTGCCGTGAAGTCCGGCAGCCGCACCCTCAAGGACGCCATCAACGAGGCGTTCCGCGACTGGGTCGCCAACGTCGACCACACGCACTACCTGTTCGGGACCGTGGCCGGGCCGCATCCCTTCCCGGCCATGGTGCGTGACTTCCACCGGGTGATCGGTGTGGAGGCCCGCAGGCAGCTCCTGGAGCAGGCCGGACGGCTGCCCGACGCCGCCGTCGCCTGTGTGGGCGGCGGGTCCAACGCCATCGGGCTCTTCCACGCGTTCATCCCCGACGCCGGTGTACGCCTCATCGGGTGCGAGCCCGGCGGGCACGGTGTCGAGACCGGCGAGCACGCCGCCACCCTCACCGCCGGTGAGCCCGGGATCCTGCACGGGTCGCGGTCGTACGTGCTCCAGGACGAGGAGGGGCAGATCACCGAGCCCTACTCGATCTCCGCGGGGCTGGACTACCCGGGCATCGGGCCCGAACACTCCTACCTCAAGGACACCGGCCGCGCCGAGTACCGCGCGGTCACCGACGACGCCGCCATGCAGGCACTGCGTCTGCTGTCCCGTACCGAGGGCATCATCCCGGCCATCGAGAGCGCGCACGCGCTGGCCGGGGCGCTGGAGGTCGGCAAGGAGCTGGGCAAGGACGGGCTGATCGTCATCAACCTCTCCGGGCGCGGCGACAAGGACATGGACACCGCCGCGCGGTACTTCGGCCTGTATGACACGCAGGCGGATGCCGTTGTTGCCGCTGACGCCGGTAGCGGCGTCGCCGAGATCGAGGGGGACGCCAAGTGAGCGGCGCTGTGCTTTTTGGGAATGGCCAGCTGTTGAGTGACACCCTCGCCGGTACCAAGTCCGAGGGGCGGGCCGCGCTCATCGCGTACCTGCCCGCCGGGTTCCCGACCGTCGACGGTGGGATCGACGCCATCAAGGCCGTGTTCGACGGCGGCGCCGACATCGTCGAGGTCGGGCTGCCGCACAGCGACCCGGTGCTCGACGGGCCGGTCATCCAGACCGCCGACGACATCGCCCTGCGCGGCGGAGTCAAGATCGCGGACGTCATGCGTACGGTCCGGGAGGCGTTCGAGGCCACCGGGAAACCGGTGCTCGTCATGACGTACTGGAACCCGATCGACCGCTACGGCGTCGAGCGCTTCACCGCCGAGCTCGCGGAGGCGGGCGGGGCGGGGTGCATCCTGCCGGATCTCCCCGTGCAGGAGTCGGCGCTGTGGAGGGAGCACGCGGAGAAGCACGGGCTCGCCACCGTGTTCGTCGTCGCGCCCAGCAGCAAGGACGCGCGGCTCGGTGAGATCACGGCGGCGGGCAGCGGGTTCGTGTACGCCGCCTCGCTCATGGGTGTCACCGGGACCCGGGCGTCGGTCGGTGCGCAGGCGGAGGACCTGGTCCGGCGCACCCGGGGCACGGGTACCGAGCTGCCGGTGTGTGTCGGGCTCGGCGTCTCCACCGCGGCCCAGGCGGCCGAGGTCGCCGGGTTCGCCGACGGGGTGATCGTCGGGTCGGCCTTCGTGAAGCGGATGCTCGACGCGCCGGACCACGCGGCCGGCATCGAGGCCGTGCGGGAGCTCGCGGGCGACCTCGCGAAGGGCGTGCGCGGAACCGCATAACCAGCGGGTACATCGAGCGGGACCATTTCGTACAGCTCGCCCGAACGGGTGGACCTGGGGCCGGGGAGACGCAATGCGTCTCCCCGGTTCGTTCTGCGGGGTGTGAGCGAGAAGAATCGAGACGGAAAGCGCACCGCCCGCGAGCGGCTGGCGGTCGAGCGTGAGAAGCAGAGGTCCGCGGAGAAGCGCCGACGGGTGTTGATCGTCGGCGCCAGTGTCGTCTGCGTGCTGGGTCTCGCGGCGGTGATCGGCGTCGTCGCCGCGAACGCCGGCAAGGACAGCAAGAGCGACAGCGCCGGTCCGGTCGTGGCGCCCTCGGGCGCGCAGGGCAAGGACAGCCTCGCGATCCCCGTGGGCAAGGAGAGCGCCAAGTCGACGCTCACGGTGTGGGAGGACTTCCGCTGTCCGGCCTGCCAGTCCTTCGAGACCAACTACCGTTCGGCGATCCATGAGTTGACGGCCGCGGGCAAGCTCAAGGTGGAGTACCACCTGGCGACGATCATCGACGGCAACATGGGCGGCAGCGGCTCCCGGCACGCGGCCAATGCCGCCGCCTGCGCCCAGGACGTCGGAAAGTTCACCGAGTACCACGACGTGCTGTACGACAACCAGCCGCAGGAAGCCGACGACGCCTTCGCCAAGGACAGCAAGCTCATCGAGCTGGCGCAGAAGGTCGACGGGCTCGACACGGCCACGTTCCGGACATGTGTCGAGGACGGCAGGCACAACAGCTGGGTCGCGAAGTCGAACCAGGCCTTCCAGAGCGGTGGCTTCGGCGGCACGCCGACCGTGCTGCTCAACGGGACGAACATCTACCAGGACCAGACGATGACTCCGGCGAAGCTGAAGCAGATGGTGGAGGCCGCTGACAAGGCGTAGAGCACAGGCGTTCCGGGTCACCCTGGTGCCTTCGGCTTCCTCTCGTGAGCGGAGCCGGAGGCACCGCCCGTTATGGAGCCGTTGCCCGGGGCGGCTCACACCCGCCGGGTCCGTCAAGGTAGCGTCGGGGCTGCCATGGAAATCGCCTTCATTCCCAGTCCGTCGCGCGGGGTGTACCACCTTGGGATCATTCCGCTGCGCGGCTACGCGTTCTGCATCATCATCGGGGTCTTCGTCGCGGTCTGGCTCGGCAACAAGCGCTGGCTCGCCCGCGGCGGGCGAGCGGGCACCGTAGCCGACATCGCGGTCTGGGCCGTGCCCTTCGGCCTGGTCGGTGGCCGGCTCTACCACGTGATCACGGACTACGAGCTGTACTTCAGCGAGGGCCGTAACTGGGTGGACGCCTTCAAGATCTGGGAGGGCGGCCTCGGTATCTGGGGCGCGATCGCCCTCGGCGCGCTGGGCGCGTGGATCGGCTGCCGTCGACGCGGTATCCCGCTGCCGGCGTGGGCCGACGCCCTCGCCCCCGGTATCGCCCTCGCACAGGCGTGCGGTCGGTGGGGCAACTGGTTCAACCAGGAGCTGTACGGGCGCGAGACCACCGTCCCCTGGGCCGTGCACATCACCTCCTCGACCGACGGCCGGGTTCCGGGCTACTACCACCCGACGTTCCTGTACGAGTCCCTGTGGTGCGTCGGCGTCGCGGTGCTGGTCATCTGGGCCGACCGCCGCTTCAAGCTCGGGCACGGACGGGCGTTCGCGCTGTATGTCGCGGCCTACTGTGTGGGCCGCTTCTGGATCGAGTACCTGCGCGTCGACGAAGCCCACCACATCCTGGGCATGCGGCTGAACAACTGGACCGCGATCGTCGTGTTCATCCTCGCGGTGGTCTACTTCGTGCTCTCGGCGCGGAACCGGCCGGGCCGGGAGGAAGTCGTCGAGCCGGATCTCTCCGACGGTTCGGCAGCGGACGGTGCCGAAGACGAGGGTGATGGTGACGGGGAATCGGGGGACGTGAAGGCCGGGACCGATACGGACGGCGCGGCCAAGACCGAGGACGACGGCGCGGGCGAGAGCAAGGCCGACTCCGAGGCCGAGGAAGACAGTAAATCCGAGGCCCAGGCGGAGCCGACCAAGAAGAGCTGAGTGCCTGCCGTACGAGGATGAGGGCGCCCCGGGGAAACCGGGGCGCCCTCCTTCGTCGTGTGGGTCAGGGGCGGGTGCGGTCGGCCAGGGACAGGGTTCTGCGGGCGGCGGCCACCACCGCCGCGTCGATGAAGCGGCCGTCCGGGAGGGCCTGGGCGCCCTCGTCCGTCGCGGCCGCCTTGACGATCTGCTCGGCCGCCTCGGTCTCTGCCTGGGTGGGCAGGTAGGCGCGTTCGATGACCGGGAGCTGGCGGGGGTGGATGGCGGCCCGGCCCAGGAAGCCCAGGGCGCGGCCGTGGGCGCAGGACGCGGCCAGGGTGTCGAGGTCCCGGGTGTCCGGGTGGACCGACTGGGGCGGCGGGGCGAGTCCGGCCGCCCGGGCGGCCACGACGACGCGGGAGCGGCACCAGTCGAGGCCCGCGTCCTCTCGTACCCCCAGATCCGCCCGGAGGTCGGCCTCGCCGAGTGCGATGCCGTGCAGGGTGGGGTGGGCGGTCGCGACGGCGAAAGCGTGTTCGATGCCGAGGGCGGTTTCGAGGAGGGCGTAGAGCCCGATCCCGGGTGCCGTCCCGCAGGTGGCCACCTGGACCACCTCCTCCGGTGCCGTCACCTTCGGGAGCCGTAGGCCGGCCAGGCCGGGGAGGTTTCGGAGGGCCTGGAGGTCGGGGGTGGCCAGGGGGCCGCCGAGGGCGTTGATCCGGACGTGGACCGGGACGGGTTGGGGGTCGGTGAGGCGTTCGGCGGTGGCTGTGCGGGCGTACTCCTTGCGGTCGGGGGCGACCGCGTCCTCCAGGTCGACGACGACCACGTCGGCGCCGGACGCGAGCGCCTTGGACACCACTTCGGGGCGGTCGCCGGGGACGTACAGCCAGGTCAGGGGGACGGCCTTCACAGGGCGCCCTCCGTGCGCAGGGCGTCGATGTCGGGCCCGGTCAGGCCCAGTTCGGTGAGGACGGCCGTGGTGTCCGCGCCGTGCGGGCGGCCCGCCCAGCGGATCGCGCCGGGGGTCGCGGAGAGGCGGAAGAGGACGTTCTGCATGCGCAAGGGGCCCAGGTCGGGGTCGTCGACCGTGGTGATGGTGCCCAGGGCCTGGTACTGCGGGTCGGTCATCACATCCCGTACGTCCTGGATCGGGGCCACCGCCGCCTCCGCCTTCTCGAAGGCCGCCATGACGTCGGAGTGGGAGTGCCGGGCGATCCAGCTGCCGACCGCCTCGTCGAGGACGTCCGTGTGGCGGGCGCGGTCGGCGCCCGTGGCGAACCAGGGCTCGTCGATCAGCTCCGGGCGGCCGACCAGACGCATCACGCGCTCGGCGATCGACTGCGCCGAGGTCGACACGGCGACCCAGGTGCCGTCGGCCGTGCGGTAGGTGTTGCGGGGGGCGTTGTTCTGCGAGCGGTTGCCGGTGCGCGGCTGGACGTGGCCCAACTGGTCGTACCAGAGCGGCTGCGGGCCCAGGACGGTGAGGATCGGCTCGATGATCGCCATGTCGACGACCTGTCCCTCGCCGGTGCGGTCCCGGGCGGTGAGCGCCGTCATGACGGCGTACGCGGTCGCCAGGCCCGCGATCGAGTCGGCGAGGCCGAAGGGTGGGAGCGTCGGGGGCGCGTCCGGTTCGCCGGTGATCGCGGCGAACCCGCTCATCGCCTCGGCGAGGGTGCCGAAGCCGGGGCGATGGGCGTAGGGGCCGAACTGGCCGAAGCCGGTGACCCGGGCCAGGACCAGGCGCGGGTTGGCGATGGACAGCTCCGGCCAGCCCAGGTCCCATTTCTCCAGGGTGCCGGGGCGGAAGTTCTCGATGATCACGTCGGCGGTCGTCGCGAGTTGGAGGAGGGTGGTTCGGCCGCCGGGCCGGGAGAGGTCCAGGGTCATCGTGCGCTTGTTGCGGCCCAGCAGCTTCCACCACAGGCCGATGCCGTCCTTGGACGGGCCGTGGCCGCGGGAGGGGTCCGGTTTCGCTGGGTGCTCGATCTTGATCACTTCGGCGCCGAAGTCGCCGAGCATGGTGGCGGCGAGCGGGCCGGCGAAGAGGGTGGCGAGGTCGAGGACGCGCAGGCCGGTGAGGGGGGCCGCGGTGGCCGTGGTGGCTGTGGTCGTACCGCGTTCGGGTGTGTTCATGACGTGTACCTCGTCTCGATCTCCGAGCGGTACGGCATCGACGCCGACGCGCCCGCCCGCTGTACGGAGAGTGCGCCGGCCGCCGCGGCCCAGGCCAGGGCGTCCGGCATCGGGCGGCCCTCGGTCAGGGCCACTGCGAGGGCGCCGACGAAGGTGTCGCCGGCGCCGGTCGAGTCGACGGCTGTGACGGGTGGCGCGGGGACGGTGAGGGTGTCGGGTTCGGCGCCCCGGGTCGCGTACAGGCTGCCGGCCGCGCCCAGGGTGACCACGACCTCCGGTACCTGGTCGAGGAGTGCGAGGGCTGCCTGGTGGGGGTCGGTGTGGCCGGTGAGGGCCGCGGCCTCGTGCTCGTTCGGCACCAACAGGTCGGTGGCGGCGAGGAGTTCGGGTGGGAGCGGTTGGGCGGGGGCCGGGGTGAGGATCGTGCGGACGCCGTGGCGGCGAGCTGCCTGGGCGCCCTCGACGACCGCCGTGAGCGGGATCTCCAGCTGGAGCAGCAGCGCGTCGGCGGTCGCGATCAGGCCCTCGTCGCCGGGGGCGAGAGCGGTGACGGTGCCGTTGGCGGCGGGGATGACGACGATCGCGTTGCCGCCCTCGTCGTCCACCACGATGTGCGCGGTGCCGGAGTCGCCCTCGACGGTGCGGAGATGGTTTGTGGTCACGCCCGAGAGTTCGAGGGTGGAGCGGAGTCGGGTGCCGTACGCGTCGTTGCCCACCGCTCCGATCATCGAGACGTCGGCGCCCGCGCGGGACGCCGCCACCGCCTGGTTGGCGCCCTTGCCGCCGGGGATCGTGCGGAACTCACGTCCCGTCACCGTCTCCCCGCGCTGCGGGGCCTTGCTGACGTACGCGACGAGGTCCATGTTCGTGCTGCCCAGCACGGCGATATGGGTCATGGGTGGGTTGCCTCCAAGTGAGTGAGGGCGTACGTCAGTTGGGCGAGGGAGTCGAAGCCGGTGCCGTTGAAGTCCGCTACGGAGGTGGCCAGTTGGTTCTTCAGCGGGTGCGTCCAGCGGTCGGGGAGGGCATCCGGGGAGCCTGCGAGGAGGGCGGCGATGCCGCCGGCCGTCGCGCCGTTCGAGTCGGTGTCCCAACCGCCGGACACGGCACGGCAGATGGAGCCGGAGAAGTCGCCGTCGGCGTGGGTGAGGGCAGCGGCGATCAGGGCGGTGTTGGGGATGGCGTGGACCCAGTGGTGGGTGGGCGAGTAGGTCGTGTGCAGTTCGTCCACGACGTCGGCGAAGTCGTGGTGGGCTTCGGCCAGTCGGATGCCGTGGCGGACGGCCACGGCCAGGCGGGAGTGCGGGGGGACGACGGTGAGGCCGGTGCGCAGGCAGGCGTGGATGTCGTGGGCGCCGGTGGCGGCCTGCGCGATGGTGGCCGCCGTGAACATCGCCGCGTAGACGCCGTTGGCGGTGTGGGTGAGGGTGGCGTCGCGGTACGCCTGTTCGGCGGCGGCGGCCGGGGCGCCGGGGTTGGTCCAGCCGTGGACGTCGGCGCGGATCAGGGCGCCGATCCATTCGCGGAACGGGTTGCGGTGGCGGGCGGTGAACGGGGGTTCGAGGCCGGAGAGGAGGTTGCGGTAGGCGATGCGCTCGGCCGTGAAGGTGCGGCCTGCGGGGAGTTCGTCCAGCCAGAGTTTCGCCACGTCTGTGGTGGTGAAGGCGGGGCCGTGGCGTTGGAGCAGGAGGAGGTTGAGGAGGGGGTAGTTGAGGTCGTCGTCCTCGGGCATGCCGTTGATGTTCTCGGCGAGGGAGGTGCCGGCCGAGCGGCGGTTCCAGGGGTGGCGCGCTGCGAGTTCCTCGGGGACTCCTCTGGCCGTGAACCAGGTGGTCAGGGGCCAGTTGCCGGTTGCCTGGGCCAGTTGACGGATGGCGGTGAGGGGGAGTTTCTCCACCGGTTTGCCCAGGAGGCAGCCGGCGGCGCGGCCCAGCCAGGCGGCTTCCAGGCGGAGCGGGGTGAGGGCTGAGGCGGGGCGGATTTCTTCCCCAGGCCCACCCCTTCCCGAAACCGGGGGCTCCGCCCCCGGACCCCCGAGGGCAGGGTCGCCGTCGGGTGGGAGGGCGGTCCGTGAGGCTGCTGACGTTGCCCGGGCCGGGCTCCGGGTGGCCGGGTGCGAGTCCGTCTCTGGGTCCCCGAGGGTGGGGTTGCGGTCGGGTGGCAGGGCCCGTGAGGCTGCTGACGTCGTCCGGGCCGGGTCCCGGGTGGCTGGGTGTGAGTCGGTCTCCGGATCGCCGAGGGTGGGGTTGGAGGGGGCCTGTGAGGGCGTGGTCCTCGTCTGGGCCGGGTCCCAGGTGGGCGGGTGTGAGTCCGTCTCCGGGGCCCCGGGGGCGGGGTTGAGGCCGGGTGGCAGGGGGGTCCGTGAGGCTGCCGTCGTCGTCCGGGCCAGGTTCCGGGTGGCTGGGTGTGAGTCCGCCTCTGGGTCCCCGAGGGTGGGGTTGCAGGGGGCCTGTGAGGCTGCTGTCCTCGCCCCGGCCGGGTCCCGGGTGGTCGTGTGCGAGTTCGCTGCCGGGTTCCCGGGGGCGGGGTTGCGGGTCTCGTCGGTCGGCCAGTCGGGGCACAGGGCGCGGATACTGGGCAGGTCTGTTGGCTCCTGGTCCGCCAACCTGCTGGGCAGGTCTGCCAGTTCGTCCAGCAGATCGTTGGCCAGTTGCCGCAGGTATCGGGAGGGCCGGTCCGGTGACGCGCCCGCTCGGAGGGGGGCCTCCGGGCCGCCCGCCGCTCGCCAGCGGGCGGCGATTCTGCCGGGCTCGCGGCCGTCCTGGGCCGCCTGGCGCAGCTCATGGCCGATCAGGTCCTCCGGCTGGACCCAGGTCAGTCGGAGCATTCCGGGCTCCTGAGCTGTGCGAACGCCGTTTCGTGGGACCGGCGTCGACCCACGTCCCGGGCGAAGACCTCCCGGGTCACCTCGGCCAGCGTTCGCGCGGGCTCCCACAGATCCAGGCGGCTCGCCTCCGCGACCGTCTTCGACCAGTCGGCCGGCACCTCGGAGCCCAGGGCGCCCGCGAGGGCCCCGGCCATCGTCGCGATCGAGTCGCAGTCGCGGCCGTAGTTCACCGAACCCAGCACCGCATGCCGGTAGTTGCCGCCCGACACCACCAACATGCCCAGTGCCAGCGGGAGTTCCTCGATCGCGTGGAGACGGGACGGGCGACGGGCGCCCAGCGACGGGGTGCGGTAGTCCGGGCCCACCGTGTCGTACGGAGTCACCGCCTCCCGCAGCGGACGCAGCGCCGACTCGAAGTCCGTGTAGCGGGAGGCCACTTCGCACACCGTCTCGATCGCGGCCCGGGTGCCGTCCTTCGCCAGGGACAGACAGGAGCCGATCACGGAGTCGGGGGTCGCGTCCGGGGCGCACGCCGCCGCCACCGCCGCTGCGAAGACCGCCGCCGCCTCTCGGCCGTACGAGGACTGGTGGGCGCCCGCGATGTCGAGGGCCTCGGCGTACGCGCCCGCCGGGTTGGCCGCGTTGACCAGGCCGACCGGGGCCATGTACATCGCCGCACCGCAGTTGACGATGTTGCCCACGCCTGCCTCGCGGGGGTCGACGTGGCCGTAGTGGAGCCTGGCCACCAGCCATTTCTCCGCCAGGAAGAGGCGCTGCAGGGGAAGCGCCTCGGCCTCCAACTCCGGGATCCAGCGCGGGTTCGTCATCAGGTCCGGCACCAGGTGGTCGGCGACCGCGTACGCGTCCAGATGGTCACGGACCTGGGCGTACACCCGTACCAGCGCGTGGGTCATCAAGGTGTCGTCGGTGACGTGGCCGTCGCCCTTGTGGTACGGGGCGATCGGGCGGGCGGTGCGCCAGGCGTCCCCGTTCCAGGGGCCGACGATGCCGTGGACGCGGCCCGCGTGGCGTTCGAGGATCTGCTCCGGTGAGTAGCCCTCGACGGGGCCGCCGAGCGCGTCGCCGACGGCCGCGCCGACCAGGGCGCCGGCGATCCGCTCGTCCAGCCCCACCGCGTGACCTGCTGCTCCTGCGCGTACTGCTCGGGTTTCTTCTCCTTTGGGCGTCATGCCCGAATCATCCACCTGGAGTGGCCCGTTGCGTGGCTTCCAGGAGTTCGGCGAGTTCCACGAGGTCGGTGCCGGTCAGCCGGGGGAGGGTGCAGCCGGAGAGGGTGCGGCAGGCGTCCCGCCAGGCCGCCGGGATCGCGGCGCCGCCGCCCAGCGCGCCGGTGAGGGCGCCCGCCAGCGCCGGGGCCGAGTCCGCGACCCGGGACAGACAGGCCGCTGCCGGGACCGCATCGGCGATCCGCCCCTGGGCCGCGGTGGCCAGTGCGAGAGCGACCGGGACGGTCTCGGCGGCGGCGATACCGTAGCTGTAGACGTGGTCCACGATCTGGTGCTCCAGCAGCGGGACCAGGGCGAACGCGCTCTCGGCGTCCTGGGCCAGCTTCAGCGCGTGGCGGGCGTTGCGGCCGATCTCGGTGGACTCCGGGAGTTCCGTGAGAGCCGCGGTGACGCACTCGTCCACTGTCGCTCCCGCCAGCGCCAGTGCGAGGGCCGCCGCCATCGCGCGGGCGCCGTGCACGCCGTCGCCGTCCTGGGTGTAGCGGGCGTCGAACTCGGCCAGTTCGGCGGCGAGTCGGGGGTCGCCCGGGTGGGCCACCGCCAGCACACAGGCCCGTACGCAGGCCGCGTCGTCGAAGTAGTGCGGGTTGTCGTGGCCGGTGGCGGGCGGGCGCAGACCGGCGGCGAGGTTGCCGAGGCCGGCGCGTACGGAGATACGGGCGCGCAGGGGCAGTACCGCCGACTCGACCTCGGGGGCGCGTTCCGCCGCTGCGGCCACCTCACTGGCGACCGCGTTCCAGGACAGGTCGATGGCGGCGCGGGCGCGGCGCTCGCGGCTCAGGTCGCCCAGCACGGTGTCGTCGCCTGCCCGCAGCAGGGCCTCGGCCGCGAACGCCGCCCACTCGGCGTCGTCGGAGGGGCCGAGTCGGAGGGGTTCCGGGGGCTGGTTGAGGGCGATCGGTACGGGGAGTGTGGTCGTCGCGTTCTGCTCGGCGAAGGTGTCCAGTTCGCGGGTGAGGCGGCGGGTCCAGTCGGGCATCCTGGCCGCCCGGTGCCGGGCGGCCGGCCAGCCGGCGGCGTCCCCGGCGGCCAGGCCCAGGAGCAGGCCCTCGACGCGGCGGGTGCTCATGGGCGGACCTCGGCTTCGGCTCGGGTGGGGTTTTTCGCCCCCGCCGCCCCTACCCGTTCCCATCCCTGGGGGCTGCGCCCCCAGACCCCCGCTGTCGGCCCTGAACGGGCCTCGTCCTCAAACGCCGGACGGGCTGAAATGCGGGCGCTGGGGCTGAAGTGATGGCGGGGGCTGGTGGGTTTCACAGCTGTGCCTCCGTTTCTGCTGCCGTGTCCTCGTCCGGGGCGAGGACGTACTCTGCCCGCTCCCGTGCGACAGGCTTCGCGCCCCACTTGCCGCCCTCGCCCGGGGTCAGGAGTTCCGCCACGTCGAGGACGTGGTGGCCTGCCATGGAGGGGAGGCAGGAGCCGCGGGCCGGGCCGATCGCGTCCGCCCACTCGGGCGGGATGGCCGAGGCGCCGTGGGTCGCGCCTGCCAGGGCGCCCGCCACCGCTGCTGTCGTGTCCGCGTCGCGGCCCATGTTGACGGCTGTCAGGACCGATTCCCTGAAGTCGCCGTCGGCCGCCGCGTACGCGCCGAAGGCGAGGGCGACGGCTTCGGGGGCCAGGTCGGTCCAGGGGTAGCCGCCGATCACCACCGCGGAGCGCACCGCGCGTTCGCCTCGGTGGGCCACCGCCACCGCCCGGCGGAGTGAGCGGGCCGTCCAGCTGTCGTCCGGGACCACCGCCAGGGCTGACGCCACTACCGCGATCGTCGGGGCGCCCGCCATCGCCGCCGCCACGCCCGCCGCCACCGCCTGGCCGCCGTAGATGCCCTCGCCGTCATGGCTCACCGAGCCGTCGATCGCCACCAGCCGGGCCGCCTCGGCCGGGCGGCCCGCCGCGAAGACGCCGAAGGGGGCCGCGCGCATCGCCAGACCGTCGCTCCAGGCGTGGCGGTGCTGGGCCGAGATGGGGGCTGCCAAGCCTCGGCGGAGGTTTTCCAGCGTGCCTCGTTCGCTGAAACCCGCGCCCCGGAAGGGGCCCTCGTCGAGGTCGGCGATCCACTGGTGCCAGGCCGCCTCCACATGGGCCGGGGTGAGGGCCGAGCCGTGCCGGGCGAGGAGGAGGCCGGAGAAGATCGCGTACTCCGTGTCGTCCGTGCCGGCGGGGTTCTCGGACACGTATCCGGTGATGCGGCCCCAGCGGGCGCGGATCTCCGACGGCTTCATGTTCTCGGCGGGGGCGCCGAGCGCGTCCCCCACGGCGAGGCCCAGCAGGGCGCCGCGTGCTCTGTCGCGGAGTCGGGCGGCGTCCCCGGGCGCCGGGACCGAGGGAATGCAGGCGATCGATGCCATACGCGCGGCCTCTCCTCCGGTGGGTTCCGGGCGCTCCCTCGCGGGGAGCGGAACCCTTTGCGGAACTGTTCCACCGGCGGGGTTCGCACGAGCCTCAGGCGCCCCATCATCACCCGGTCGACATATGTGCGAGCACCCTCACGGATGAGCGAGATGGGTGAATATGCAGGTGAGGGCAGCCTTTCCTTGCTGGTGCAGGGGGAATCTGCGGCGTATTTTTGGTGTTGTCGAAAAGTGGAATCAGTCCAACTTGGAAACATTCCAGAAGCAACGCCCGAAGCGAGTTGGGGGACGGCATGGCCATCATCGGGACCGAGGCGGCGCTGCACGAGGCGCACCGCGACAACCACACTCACCGGGATGTGACCGGAGGGTGGCTGCGGCCTGCCGTCTTCGGGGCGATGGACGGGCTCGTCTCCAACCTCGCCCTGATGACCGGTGTGGCGGGCGGGGCTGTCTCGCATCGGACGATCGTCATCACCGGGCTCGCCGGTCTTGCCGCCGGCGCCTTCTCCATGGCCGCCGGGGAGTACACCTCCGTGGCCTCGCAGCGCGAGCTCGTCCAGGCTGAACTCGACGTCGAGCGACGGGAGTTGAGGAAGCATCCGGTGGATGAGGAGCGTGAGCTCGCCGACCTCTACGAGTCCCGGGGTGTCGAGCCGGAACTCGCCCGTGAAGTCGCCCGGCAGCTCTCGCACGACCCCGAACAGGCGCTGGAGATACATGCCCGTGAGGAACTGGGTGTCGACCCCGGTGACCTGCCCTCGCCCACCGTCGCCGCGGTGTCGTCCTTCGGGGCGTTCGCGCTGGGTGCGCTGCTCCCCGTACTGCCGTATCTGCTGGGGGCGACCGCGCTCTGGCCGGCCGTGCTGGTCGCGCTCGTCGGGCTCTTCGGATGTGGGGCGGTGGTGGCCCGGGTGACGGCTCGGACCTGGTGGTTCAGCGGGTTGCGGCAGCTCGCGCTGGGCGGAGCGGCGGCCGGTGTGACGTACGCCCTGGGCAACCTGTTCGGTGCGGCCGTAGGATAGGGGATCGTGCACTTATGCGTTGGGCCGCATAAGTAGCCGTTACCCGCTGGTTTCGAACGCTTAACCACGGGGCATGAGCCGTAAGCGCTGTGGGCAATGAAGCCTGCGGCGCACCCGCGAGGGGGCGACAACGCTCTCCTTGCCATGGGTCGAGGGACAACGATCTGTCCGCTTCGACCCCCATTGCTTCCACCGCCGCGCGGTCACCATGCCGCGCACCGCGGTGTCCGCATGTTGGTACGCGGTATCCGGTTCCCGAGAACCGCCCCATCATGTAACCTGCACGAAATTTTGCACTCCAGAGGGCCAACGTCGTCCCTCGGCACCATGCATATGCCACACAACGACGACGGGAGAGCCGATGCGTACGCCGCGCCAGCCGTCCCAGCATTCCGAGAATGGCCAGAAGTGGTCCTTCATGGATGCTCGCCCTGCTGCGCAGGGTATGTACGACCCCCGCAACGAGCACGACGCCTGTGGCGTCGGTTTCGTGGCCACCCTCACCGGCGAGGCGAGCCATGCGCTGGTCGAGCAGGCGCTCACGGTTCTTCGTAACCTGGAGCACCGCGGTGCCACCGGCTCCGAGCCCGACTCCGGCGACGGCGCCGGCATCCTCTCCCAGGTTCCCGACGCCTTCTTCCGTGAGGTGGCCGGATTCGAGCTGCCCGAGGCCGGCGGCTACGCGGTCGGCATCGCCTTCCTGCCGGAGGGGCCCGCTGCCGGGACCGCCGCGGAGACGGAGCTCGCCACCGCCGACGCCGTCTCAACGATCGAGACGATCGCCGCCGAAGAAGGCCTGACCGTCCTCGGCTGGCGTGACGTTCCGGTCGCCCCCGAACTCCTCGGTG
Source organism: Streptomyces sp. NPDC020898 (assembly GCF_044333925.1). Lineage (NCBI taxonomy): Bacteria > Bacillati > Actinomycetota > Actinomycetes > Kitasatosporales > Streptomycetaceae > Streptomyces > Streptomyces sp. NPDC020898. The sequence goes on along the minus strand of NZ_JBIRRV010000001.1, from coordinate 210,739 downwards.
CCACCGCCCGTTCGACGATGCCCGCCTTCCGGCAGATCTTCGTCGCCGACGGCGTGAGCAAGGGCATCGACCTCGACCGCAAGGCCTTCGCGCTGCGCAAGCGCGCCGAGCGCGAGGTCGGCGTCTACTTCCCGTCGCTGTCCGCGCGGACCATCGTCTACAAGGGCATGCTGACCACCGGCCAGCTGGAGCCCTTCTTCCCGGACCTGTCCGACCGCCGCTTCGCGTCGGCCGTCGCGCTCGTCCACTCGCGCTTCTCCACGAACACCTTCCCGTCGTGGCCGCTCGCCCACCCGTACCGCTTCGTCGCGCACAACGGCGAGATCAACACGGTCAAGGGCAACCGCAACTGGATGGCGGCCCGTGAGTCGCAGCTGGTCAGCGACTTGTTCGGTGACAAGGGGCTGGAGCGGGTCTTCCCCATCTGTACCCCCGACGCCTCCGACTCCGCGTCCTTCGACGAGGTGCTCGAACTGCTCCACCTCGGTGGGCGTTCGCTGCCGCACTCCGTGCTGATGATGATCCCCGAGGCGTGGGAGAACCACACCACGATGGACTCGGCCCAGCGCGCCTTCTACCAGTTCCACGCCACGATGATGGAGCCCTGGGACGGCCCGGCCTGTGTCACCTTCACCGACGGCGTCCAGGTCGGAGCGGTCCTCGACCGCAACGGTCTGCGCCCCGGCCGCTACTGGGTCACCGACGAGGGCCTCGTCGTCCTCGGCTCCGAGGTCGGCGTCCTCGACATCGACCCCGCGAAGGTCGTCCGCAAGGGCCGCCTGCAGCCCGGCAAGATGTTCCTCGTCGACACCGCCCAGCACCGCATCATCGAGGACGACGAGATCAAGGCCGGCCTCGCCGCCGAGCAGCCCTACGCGGAGTGGCTCGAGGCCGGCGAGATCGAGCTCTCCGACCTCCCCGAGCGCGAGCACATCGTGCACACGCACGCCTCGGTCACCCGCCGCCAGCAGACCTTCGGCTACACCGAGGAAGAGCTGCGCGTCATCATCGCGCCGATGGCCAAGACCGGCGGCGAGCCGCTCGGCTCCATGGGCACCGACTCGCCCATCGCCGCGCTCAGCGAGCGTCCGCGACTGCTGTTCGACTACTTCACCCAGCTGTTCGCGCAGGTCACCAACCCGCCGCTGGACGCCATCCGCGAGGAACTGGTCACCAGCCTGCGCTCCTCCCTCGGCCCCGCCAGCAACCTGCTGGAGCCGACCGCCGCCTCCTGTCGTAGCGTCACCCTGCCCTTCCCGGTGATCGACAACGACGAGCTGGCCAAGCTCATCCACATCAACGCCGACGGCGACATGCCCGGCATGAAGGCCGCGACCCTCTCCGGCCTCTACCGGGTCAGCGGCGGCGGCGACTCCCTCGCCGCCCGCATCGACGAGATCTGCACCGAGGCCGACGCCGCGATCGAGAACGGCGCCCGTCTGATCGTCCTGTCGGACCGCCACTCGGACGCCGAGCACGCGCCGATCCCGTCGCTGCTGCTCACCGCGGCCGTCCACCACCACCTCATCCGCACCAAGCAGCGCACCCAGGTGGGCCTGCTGGTCGAGGCCGGTGACGTCCGCGAGGTCCACCACGTCGCCCTGCTCATAGGCTTCGGCGCCGCCGCGGTGAACCCGTACCTGGCGATGGAGTCCGTCGAGGACCTGGTCCGCGCCGGTACCTTCCTGCCCGGTATCGAGCCCGAGCAGGCCATCCGCAACCTGATCTACGCGCTCGGCAAGGGCGTCCTCAAGGTCATGTCGAAGATGGGCATCTCGACCGTCGCCTCCTACCGGGGCGCCCAGGTCTTCGAGGCCGTCGGTCTCGACACGGCCTTCGTCGAGAAGTACTTCCTCGGCACCGCCACCAAGATCGGCGGCGTCGGCATCGACGTCATCGCCAAGGAGGTCGCCGCCCGGCACGCGAAGGCGTACCCGGCGAGCGGTATCGCCCCGGCGCACCGCGCGCTCGACATAGGCGGCGAGTACCAGTGGCGCCGCGAGGGTGAGCCGCACCTGTTCGACCCGGAGACGGTCTTCCGCCTCCAGCACTCCACGCGCACCCGCCGCTACGACATCTTCAAGAAGTACACGGACCGGGTGAACGAGCAGTCCGAGCGGCTGATGACGCTCCGCGGGCTGTTCGGTTTCAAGAGCGACCGCCCGTCGATCTCCATCGACGAGGTCGAGCCGGTCAGCGAGATCGTCAAGCGGTTCTCCACCGGCGCCATGTCGTACGGCTCCATCTCCCTGGAGGCGCACGAGACGCTCGCCATCGCCATGAACCAGCTGGGCGCCAAGTCCAACACCGGTGAGGGCGGCGAGGACGCGGACCGTCTGTACGACCCGGCGCGTCGCTCGGCCATCAAGCAGGTCGCCTCCGGCCGCTTCGGTGTCACGTCCGAGTACCTGGTCAACGCGGACGACATCCAGATCAAGATGGCCCAGGGTGCCAAGCCCGGCGAGGGCGGCCAGCTGCCCGGCCACAAGGTGTACCCGTGGGTCGCCAAGACGCGTCACTCGACGCCCGGTGTCGGCCTCATCTCGCCGCCGCCGCACCACGACATCTACTCCATCGAGGACCTGGCCCAGCTGATCCACGACCTGAAGAACGCGAACCCGCAGGCGCGGATCCACGTGAAGCTGGTCTCGGAGGTCGGCGTCGGGACCGTCGCCGCCGGTGTGTCGAAGGCGCACGCGGACGTCGTGCTCATCTCCGGCCACGACGGCGGTACGGGCGCCTCGCCGCTCACCTCGCTGAAGCACGCGGGCGGTCCCTGGGAGCTCGGCCTCGCCGAGACCCAGCAGACCCTGCTGCTCAACGGCCTGCGCGACCGCATCGTCGTGCAGACCGACGGCCAGCTGAAGACCGGCCGTGACGTCGTCATCGCCGCGCTGCTGGGCGCCGAGGAGTTCGGTTTCGCGACCGCGCCGCTCGTCGTCTCCGGCTGCGTCATGATGCGCGTCTGCCACCTGGACACCTGCCCGGTCGGCATCGCCACCCAGAACCCGGTGCTCCGCGACCGGTTCGCGGGCAAGGCCGAGTACGTCGTGAACTTCTTCCAGTTCATCGCCGAAGAGGTCCGCGAGATCCTCGCCGAGCTGGGCTTCCGCACCATCGAGGAAGCCGTCGGCCGGGCCGGCACGCTCGACGTCGAGCGTGCCGTGAACCACTGGAAGGCGCAGGGCCTGGACCTGGCCCCGCTCTTCTACGTGCCCGAGCTGCCCGAGGGCGCGGTGTACCACCAGGTCATCGAGCAGGACCACGGCCTGGAGAAGGCGCTCGACAACGAGCTGATCAAGCTCGCCGCCGACGCCCTCGCCGCGAACAGCGCGACCGACGCCCAGCCGGTCCGTGCCCAGGTCGCGATCCGCAACATCAACCGCACGGTCGGCACGATGCTCGGCCACGAGGTGACGAAGAAGTTCGGCGGGGCCGGTCTGCCCGACGACACCATCGACATCACCTTCACCGGCAGCGCCGGCCAGTCCTTCGGCGCTTTCCTGCCGCGCGGTGTCACGCTGCGCCTCGAAGGCGACGCCAACGACTACGTCGGCAAGGGACTGTCGGGCGGCCGTGTGGTCGTCCGCCCGGACCGGGGCGCCGATCACCTCGCCGAGTACTCGACGATCGCGGGCAACACCATCGCGTACGGCGCGACCGGCGGCGAGCTGTTCCTGCGCGGTCGTACGGGCGAGCGGTTCTGTGTCCGCAACTCCGGTGCCACGGTGGTCTCGGAGGGCGTGGGCGACCACGGCTGCGAGTACATGACCGGCGGTCACGCGGTCGTCCTCGGCGAGACGGGCCGCAACTTCGCGGCCGGTATGTCGGGCGGTATCGCGTACGTCATCGACCTGGACCCCGCCAACGTCAACGTCGGCAACGCGGGCGCGGTCGAGGCCCTCGACGACTCCGACCGGAAGTGGCTGCACGATGTCGTGCGCCGGCACCAGGAGGAGAGCGGCTCGACGGTCGCCGAGAAGCTCCTGGCGGAGTGGGACGTCGCGGTGGAGCGCTTCAGCAAGATCATCCCCAGCACGTACAAGGCAGTGCTCGCCGCCAAGGCCGCCGCCGAGCAGGCCGGTCTCACCGAGACCGAGATCACCGAGAAGATGATGGAGGCGGCGATCAATGGCTGACCCGAAGGGCTTTCTGACCCACGGCCGCGAGGTCGCCAAGTCCCGCCCCGTCGACGTACGCCTGAAGGACTGGAACGAGGTCTACGTTCCCGGTTCGCTCCTGCCGATCATCAGTAAGCAGGCCGGCCGCTGCATGGACTGCGGTATCCCGTTCTGTCACAACGGCTGTCCGCTGGGGAACCTGATCCCCGAGTGGAACGACTACGCCTACCGCGAGGACTGGACGTCGGCGTCCGAGCGGCTGCACGCCACCAACAACTTCCCGGAGTTCACCGGCCGCCTGTGCCCGGCTCCGTGCGAGTCGGCGTGTGTGCTGGGCATCAACCAGCCCGCGGTCACCATCAAGAACGTCGAGGTCTCGATCATCGACAAGGCCTGGGAGACGGGCGACGTCGCCCCCCAGGCCCCGGAGCGCCTCTCCGGCAAGACGGTCGCGGTCATCGGGTCGGGCCCGGCGGGTCTGGCGGCTGCCCAGCAACTCACCCGCGCCGGTCACACGGTCGCGGTGTACGAGCGCGCGGACCGTATCGGCGGCCTCCTGCGCTACGGCATCCCCGAGTTCAAGATGGAGAAGCGGCACATCAACCGCCGTATCGAGCAGATGCGTGCGGAGGGCACCCGCTTCCGTACCGGTATCGAGATCGGCCGCGACCTCAAGGCGACGGACCTGCGTAAGCGGTACGACGCCGTCGTGATCGCCGCCGGTGCGACGACCGCCCGTGAACTCCCCGTCCCCGGGCGGGAGCTGAAGGGCGTCTACCAGGCGATGGAGTACCTGCCCCTGGCGAACAAGGTGCAGGAGGGCGACTTCGTGGCCCCGCCGGTCACCGCCGAGGGCAAGCACGTCGTGGTCATCGGCGGCGGCGACACGGGCGCGGACTGCGTGGGCACCGCCCACCGCCAGGGCGCGGCCTCCGTCACCCAGCTGGAGATCATGCCGCAGCCTGGCGAGGACCGGACCCCGGGGCAGCCCTGGCCGACCTTCCCGATGCTCTACAAGGTCACCTCGGCCCACGAGGAGGGCGGCGAGCGCGTCTACTCCGTCTCCACGACCCACTTCGAGGGCGACGAGCACGGCAACGTGCAGTGGCTGCACCTCACCGAGGTCGAGTTCGTCGACGGCAAGCTGACCCCGAAGCCGGGCACGGAGCGCAGGATCCCCGCCCAGCTGGTCACCCTCGCCATGGGCTTCACGGGCACCGACCGCGAAAACGGCCTCGTCGACCAGTTCGGCCTGGACCTCGACGAGCGCGGCAACATCGCCCGCGACGCCGACTTCCAGACCAACGTCCCGGGCGTGTACGTCGCCGGTGACGCCGGCCGCGGCCAGTCGCTCATCGTGTGGGCCATCGCGGAGGGCCGCTCGGCCGCCCGTGGCGTCGACCGCTTCCTGACCGGTGGCAGCGAGCTGCACGCCCCGATCCGCCCGACGGACCGTTCCCTGATGGTCTGACGCTCCACCCCAAGACGTCCCGTACAAAGGCGTACGGAACGAACAAAACCACGGCGCCCGCCACAGTCCCCGACCGGACGTGACGGGCGCCGTGGCACGTTCGGAGCCGGATCGCCATGGCGCTAAGGCACCTTGTACGTGTCCCCGTACACCTTCCACTCCAGCGGTGTACGGAGTGCCAGGTTCCCCGCGTCGAGGAAGCGCCGTTGGGCCGTGTCGACGCGGCTGGTGTCCACGTCCGGCCACTTGTCCAGCATCGCCTTGCGGCGGGCGTCGAGGAACGCGCCCAGGTACGCCTTCTCGTCGCCGCCCTCCGCCGGGCTGTCGGCCTGCTTCAGAGCGGTGGCGCGGATGCCGCCCACGCTGAACCAGTCGTTGCCCGGGCCGTGGTAGACCATCGCGTCGTAGTAGACGAACTGGCCCAGCAGACCCAGCCCGTCGCGGACGGCGAGCCGCAGCGCCGGTTCGAAATAGCCCTTGTCACGCTTCTTGTCCTGGGCCGCGCGGAAGGCGGCGACCTTCGACTCCTGCTTCCAGGCCGCCGGGAAACCGGGGTCGAGACCCTCGTGCGAGTCCGTGCCGTCGACCGCGCGCAGCGCCGGGAGGTAGGGCGCGAGAGCGTTGTCCGGGTGCTCTTTCGTGTACTCCTCGACGAGGGCGAGCAGGTCGTGCGTGCCGGTGCAGAAGCCGATGATGCCGGCCGTGTAGCCCTGGCCGTCGCCGATGTCCTCGACATAGCCGTAGGCACTGCGCCAGTCGAGCGTCCCGTTCTCGGCGCTCGCCACGATCTGGTGGGCCAGCTCCGTCTTCGGCGGGTCGATGAGCGTGGACTCCGCGTCCAGCGGGCTTTCCTCCACCCGCTTGACGTCGGGGCCGCGCGAGTCGTCCGACGCGACAGACAGGCACGCCGTCGCGGCCAGCAAGGGCACGACGGTGAGCATGAGAACGCCGGTTCGGTTCATGGGGCACAGGGTACGTGGGGGGATCACTCGGCCGGGTGACATACCCTCGGCATTTCCGTCAGGGAGAGGGGGCCATCCGTGGCCGCGATCAGTCTCACCAAGGTCCAGGAGAGCGCGCCCGCGCTGGTCAGCCTCTACAAGAGCGCCGGGGCGGCCGTGGACCGGCACGGCCTCGGCGGGCAGCGGGCCGCCGTCTATCTGGTGGTCGACTACTCCGGTTCCATGAAGCCGTACTACAAGGACGGCAGTGTGCAGGCGCTCGCCGACCGGGTGCTGGGGCTTGCGGCCCACTTCGACGACGACGGAACGGTTCCCGTCGTCTTCTTCTCCACCGATGTCGACGCCGTGACGGGTATCGCGCTCGACGACCACGCGGGGAGCGTCGACCGGATCGTGGCCGGGCTCGGGCACATGGGCAAAACCAGTTATCACCTCGCCATGGACGCCGTCATCGAGCACTACCTCGACAGCGGGTCGACGGCGCCCGCGCTCGTCGTCTTCCAGACCGACGGCGGCCCGATCAACAAGCTCGCCGCCGAACGGTACGTGTGCAAGTCGGCCCGGCTGCCCCTGTTCTGGCAGTTCATCGGGTTCGGGGACGCCGACAGCAAACAGTTCGACTTCCTGCGCAAGCTCGACGAGCTGGCCGTGCCGGGGCGGCGGGTCGTCGACAACGCCGGGTTCTTCCACGCCGGTTCGGACCCGCGCGCCGTCTCCGACGACGAGCTGTACGACCGGCTGGTGAGCGAGTTCCCGAAGTGGCTGGTCGGGGCGCGGGCGGAAGGAATCGTCGGCTGACACCGGCGTACGGCCCGTTGGCATCGACGAGCCGTCGTGCCACCCTGAGGAAGATCCGAGGGGGAGGCGGAGCGCATGGACGGCGCACGACCGGTGAACGGAGCGGCGGGCAAAGGGAGTTCCACACGAACAGGAGCTTCCGCCGGTACGAGAGCTTCCGCCCGTAGAGGAGTGTCGGCGCGCAGGGGTGAGGCCCCCACGGGCGAGAAGCTCGCCGACTGGGCCGACGGGCGGCTGGGGCTCTACGCCCTCGCCAAGGCCAACATGCGCAAGATCTTCCCGGACCACTGGTCCTTCATGCTGGGCGAGGTCTGCCTCTACAGCTTCCTCATCCTGATCCTCACCGGCGTCTACCTCACCCTCTTCTTCGAGCCGAGCGGCGTCGAGGTCGTCTACAACGGCACCTACACACCGCTCAACGGCGTCATCATGACCAGGGCGTACGAGTCCACGCTCGACATCAGCTTCGACGTACGCGGCGGGCTGCTGATCCGGCAGATCCACCACTGGGCGGCGCTCGTCTTCGTCGCCGGGATGCTCATCCACATGATGCGGGTCTTCTTCACCGGCGCGTTCCGCAAGCCGCGCGAGCTCAACTGGGTGTTCGGCTGGACCCTGTTGTTCCTCGGCATCATCACCGGCCTGACCGGCTACTCGCTCCCCGACGACCTGCTCTCCGGCACCGGCCTGCGCTTCGCCCACGGCGCCATCCTGTCCGTCCCGGTCGTGGGGACGTACCTCGCCATGTTCCTCTTCGGCGGGGAGTTCCCGGGCCACGACATCATCCCGCGGCTCTTCCCGATCCATGTGCTGGTGCTGCCGGGGATCATGCTGGGCCTGGTCGTCGCCCATCTGATCCTGGTCTTCTACCACAAGCACACCCAGTACCCAGGCCCCGGCCGCGACCAGAAATCGGTCGTCGGCATGCCCTTCCTGCCGGTCTACATGGCCAAGGCGGGCGGCTTCTTCTTCCTCACCTTCGGCGTGCTGGCCATGATGGGCGCCGTCGCCAGCATCAACCCCGTGTGGGCGTTCGGCCCCTACCGCGCCGACCTGGTCACCACCGGCGCCCAACCGGACTGGTACCTCGGCTTCTCCGAGGGGCTGATCCGGGTGATGCCGGGATGGGAGATCAACGCCTGGGGCCACACCCTCGTCCTGGGTGTCTTCATCCCCTTCTCCCTCTTCCCGCTCATCATGGCGGCCATCGGCGTCTACCCCTTCATCGAGGCCTGGATCACCGGCGACAAACGCGAACACCACATCCTCGACCGACCGCGGAACGTCCCGGTCCGTACGGGACTCGGAGTGGCCTGGCTGAGCCTGTACGGCGTGCTGCTGATCGGGGGCGGCAACGACATCGTGGCCACACATCTGCATCTGTCGATCAACGTGATCACCTGGTGCGTGCGGGTCGGGTTCTTCGTGGTGCCGGTGGTCGCCTTCATCGTGACGAAACGGATCTGTCTGGGGCTCCAGCGCAGCGACCGCGACAAAGTGCTGCACGGCAGAGAGACGGGCACCGTCAAACGCCTCCCGCACGGCGAGTACGTCGAGGTCCACGAGCCTTTGACACAGGGGCAGTTGTTCACCCTCACCCAGCACGACCAGGCCCCGCCGTACGAGATCGGACCGCTCGTCGACGCCAACGGCGTCCGGCGCTCCGTCAGCCCCGTCCAGCGGCTGCGGGCCCGGCTGGCCCGGGCGATGTTCGGCCCCGGCACCCGGATTCCCAAGCCGACGCAGGAGGAGTACCGGGAGCTCACGAGCGGCGATCACCACCACTGAGGCCCGCCAGGACCGCCGCCCGGCACTCCTGCGGTGAGCCCCAGGCCGTGCGCAGGGCGCGGGCCTTGAGCAGCCACAGCGACAGGTCGTACTCCGCCGTGTAGCCGATCGCGCCGTGCGACTGGAGGGCGGTGCGAGCGGTGGTGTACGCCGCCTCGCAGGCCGCGACCTTGGCGGCGGCCACCTCGGCGGGGTCGAGGGAGAGGGCCGCGCCGAAGACCAGGGGGCGTGCGAACTCCAGGGCCAGTCTGGCGTCGGCGAGTTGGTGCTTGACCGCCTGGAACGACCCTACGGGGACCCCGAACTGGGTGCGCTGCCTGACGTACGCCACGGTCCGGTCGAGGAGCGCGAGGCCGACGCCGAGCGCCTGGGCGGCCGTGGCGAGGCGGGCCCAGGTGAGGGCCTGGGCCACATCCGGGTGGGCGGTGAGCAGTTCGCCGCCGGGGGTGGGGCGGGTGAGACGGCGGGCCGGGTCGAGGGAGAGGTGGACCGGGCCGTGGCCGGGGGCGAGACGCAGGGCGCCGTCGGGGGAGAGGGCGAGGAGGCTGGTGGCCGCTTCGCCGTCCAGTGCGTACGAGTGCGGGGCCGGCGGGGTGAGGGTGGCCATGGTGTCGCCGGAGGCGAGGGAGGGGAGCAGGCGCTTCGCGGCGGTGTCGTCGTCGCCCGGCAGCCGCGCCGCCGCCACCGTCTCCACCAGCGGACCCGGTACGGCTTGCCGACCCAACTCCACGAAGGCGACGGCCAGTTCGACCGGACGCGGGCCGAGACCCTCGTACGCCTGGGGCACCGCCAGGGCGAAGACTCCGGCCGCCGCGATACGGGACCACAGCGCGCGCCCGCTCGCGAACTCGCCGCGGCTCCAGTCCCGTACCACCGAAGGCGTGTCCGCGGCCGTCAGCATGGTGTCCAACGAGGCGGCGAACGCGCGCTGTTCGCGGTCGAGGAGGAAGCGCATCAGCGGCGTCCCTTCGGCAGGCCCAGCAGGCGTTCGGCGATGATGTCGCGCTGGATCTCGTTCGTCCCGGCGTAGATCGGCCCGGCGAGCGAGAAGACGTACCCCTCGGTCCAGAGGTCGTTGTCCCGACCGTCGGCGCTCTGCCCGGTGTCCTTGTCTCGCTCCGTCAACTCGCCCTCCGGGCCCAGGAGATCGAGGGCCGTCTCGTGCAGCGCGATGTCGTACTCCGACCAGAAGACCTTGTTCAGGCTGGACTCCGGGCCGAGTGCCTCGCCGTCGAGGAAGCGGGAGGCGGCGGCGTAGGTGAACAGCTGGTAGGCGCGGGCGCCGATCAGGGCGTCGGCCACTCGGGCGGCGGTGTCGACGGGCCGGCCCTGGGCCTCCCAGAGGTGGAGGAGGCGGTCCGCGGCGGCGAGGAAGCGGCCGGGGGAACGGAGGGTGAGGCCGCGTTCGTTGCCCGCCGTCGACATCGCGATCCGCCAGCCCTGGCCGGGCTCGCCGATGACGTCCTCGTCCGGGACGAACACGTCGTCGAGGAAGAGTTCGGCGAACGCGGGGTTCCCGTCGAGGCGCTCGATCGGGCGGACGGTGACACCCGGCGCCCGCAGGTCGAACATCAGATACGTCAGCCCCTGGTGCGGTTTCGGGGTGTCCGGCTCGCTGCGGAACAGCCCGAAGGCGCGGTCGGCGAAGGCGGCCCGCGACGACCAGGTCTTCTGGCCGCTCAGCAGCCAGCCCCCCTGCGTGCGCACGGCCCTGGCGGTGAGCGAGGCCAGATCCGAACCGGCCTCGGGCTCCGACCAGGCCTGCGCCCAGATCACCTCGCCGGAGGCCATCGGCGGCAGCACGCGCGCCCGCTGCCCGGCCGTGCCGTGGTCGAGGAGCGTGGGCGCGAGGAGGCTGATGCCGTTCTGGCTCACCCGGCCCGGCGCGCCCGCCGCGTAGTACTCCTCCTCGAAGACCAGCCATCGGATCAGCCCGGCGTCCCGCCCGCCGTACGCCGCCGGCCAGGACACAACCGACCAGCGGTCCGCGGCCAGTTCGGCCTCCCAGGCGCGATGCGCCGCGAAGCCCTCCTGGGTCTCCAGGGAGGGAAGGGGCGACGGCGGCACATGCGTACGGAGCCAGGCGCGGGCCTCGGCGCGGAAGGCCTCGTCGGCGGGGGAGTGCGTGAGGTCCACTGACATCATCCTTCCCTAACAAGTGTTTGGTAGGTTAGCGTGGACCTATGACAGGCGTCGAGAGTCCGGAGTACGTACCCGGACACGGGCTGCTCAAGGGACGCACCGCGGTCGTCACAGCAGCGGCGGGAGCGGGAATCGGCGGAGCGACCGCGCGCCGCTTCCTGGAAGAGGGCGCACGCGTGCTGATCAGCGACGCCCATGCGCGGCGGCTGAAGGAGTACGAGGCGGAGCTGGCCGGCGAGTTCGGCGAGACGTCCGTCACGGCGCTGCCGTGCGACGTCACCGACGAGACACAGGTGGGCGCACTCTTCGACCTGGCGGCGCGGGTGCACGGGCGCGTGGACATCGTCGTCAACAACGCGGGCCTGGGTGGCACTTCAGCCCTGGTCGACATGACCGACGAGCAGTGGTCGAAGGTGCTCGACGTGACGCTGAACGGGACCTTCCGGTGCGTACGGGCGGCCTTGCGGTCGTTCCGCGAACACCGGCAGGGCGGGGTGATCGTCAACAACGCGTCCGTCGTCGGCTGGCGGGCCCAGGCCGGGCAGGCGCACTACGCCGCCGCGAAAGCCGGCGTGATGGCACTGACCCGGTGCGCGGCGATCGAGGCGGCCGAGTTCGGGGTCCGGGTCAACGCGGTGTCACCGAGCCTCGCCATGCATCCCCACCTCGTGAAGGTGACGACCCCCGAACTCCTGGCCGAACTGACGGCCCGCGAGGCCTTCGGGCGGTACGCCGAGCCCTGGGAGGTGGCCAACGTGATCGTGTTCCTGGCGTCCGGCTACTCCTCGTATCTGACCGGGGAAGTCGTCTCCGTCAGCAGTCAGCACCCTTAGCGACGGGGACCACAATGTCTGCGTGCCTCCTACGAAGAAGAAGCCCCAGGTGACCGCCGCGCCCGCCCGACGCCGTGAACTCCTCGACACCGCCGCCGAGGTCTTCGCCGAACAGGGCTACAACGCCACCACCGTCCGCAAGATCGCGGACCACGCCGGCATGCTCGCGGGCAGCCTCTACTACCACTTCGACTCCAAGGAATCGATGCTGGAGGAGATCCTGCGCACCTTCCTCGACGAGCTGTGGGACGGGTACGACACCGTCATGGACGCCGAGTCCGGGCCGCGCGAGACGCTGGAGGCGCTGGTCACCGAGTCGTTCCGGGAGATCGACCGGCACCGCGCCGCCGTCGCGATCTACCAGAAGGAGTCCAAGCACCTCGTCGCGCAGGAACGGTTCGCGTTCCTCGCCGAGTCGCAGCGCAAGTTCGAGAAGGCGTGGCTGTCCACCCTGGAACGCGGAGTCGCCGCCGAGGTCTTCCGCGCCGACCTCGACATCCGCCTCACCTACCGCTTCGTGCGCGACACCGTGTGGGTCGCCGCGTCCTGGTACCGGCCCGGCGGACAGCACAGCCCGGAGGAGATCGCCCGCCAGTACCTGTCGATGGTGCTGGACGGGATCGCCGTACGGACCCAGCCCCAATGAACGGTCCCTTGTGAACAGCCCTTTTATGTGAGGGAGTTGCCATGGCAGAGGCCTATGTCGTCGAAGCGGTCCGTACGCCCGTCGGGCGGCGCGGAGGTGGTCTGAGCGGGGTCCATCCGGCGGACCTGGGCGCGCACGCGCTGACGGCGCTCATGACGCGGGCCGGGGTGGACCCGGCCGCCGTGGAGGACGTCGTCTTCGGGTGCCTGGACACGGTCGGGCCGCAGGCCGGTGACATCGCCCGCACCAGCTGGCTGGCCGCCGGACTGCCCGAGGAGGTGCCGGGGGTCACCGTCGACCGGCAGTGCGGGTCCTCGCAGCAGGCCGTGCACTTCGCCGCGCAGGCTGTGCTGTCCGGCACCCAGGACCTGGTCGTCGCGGGCGGCGTCCAGAACATGTCGATGATCCCGATCGCCTTCGCCTCCCGCCAGGCAGCCCTGCCCCTGGGGCTCACGGACGGCCCGTTCGCGGGCAGCGCGGGCTGGCGGGCCCGGTACGGGGAACGGCCGGTCAACCAGTTCGCCGGCGCCGAGATGATCGCCGCCAAGTGGGGCATCAGCAGGCAGGACCAGGAGGAGTTCGCGCTGCGGTCGCACGAACGGGCGGTCCGGGCCATCGACGAGGGCCGCTTCACCCGCGAGACTGTGGCCTACGAGACGGTGACCGTCGACGAGGGCCCGCGCCGGGACACCTCCCTGGCCAAGATGGCCGGCCTGAAGCCCGTCATCGACGGCGGCACCATCACCGCCGCCTGCTCCTCCCAGGTCTCCGACGGCGCCGCCGCGATGCTGCTCGCCTCCGAGCGGGCGGTACGCGAACACGGACTGCGCCCTCGCGCCCGCGTCCACCATCTGTCCGTACGGGGCGAGGACCCGATCCGGATGCTGACGGCGCCCATCCCGGCCACCGCCCACGCCCTCAAGAAGACCGGCCTGTCCATCGACGACATCGACCTGGTCGAGATCAACGAGGCCTTCGCCCCGGTCGTCCTGGCCTGGCTGAAGGAGACCGGCGCCGACCCGGCCAGGGTCAACGTCAACGGCGGCGCGATAGCTCTCGGCCACCCGCTCGGCGCGACCGGCGTCAAACTGATGACGACCCTCCTGCACGAACTGGAGCGCACCGGCGGCCGGTTCGGCCTCCAGACGATGTGCGAGGGCGGCGGACAGGCGAACGTGACGATCATCGAACGGCTCTGACGTGCTCTGTTCTGAGGTGCGCCAAGGACTTCTGTGGTGCCCCAAGGGCTTCTGACGTGCGCTAAGGACTTCTGACGCGCCCTAAGCGCTTCTGAAGTGGTCCAGGGACTTCAGTACCTCCTCCGCCTCCGTCATGATCCGGTCCACCAGTTCCGCGCACGACGGCAGGTCGTCGATCACCCCGGCGACCTGCCCGGACGCCATCACCCCCAGGTCCGTACGTCCGTCCACCATCGACGCCCTGAGCAGCATCGGTGTGTTCGCGGCGAGCAGGACCTGACTCCAGGACAGGTCCTTGCCGTGCCGCAGGGCCAGGCCGTCCCGGACCAGGGCCGGCCAGGTGAGGCCGGACAGCCTCCGGAAGCCCGCCGCGTGCCGCACCGCCCGCAACAGGGTCCGCGCACGTCCGTGCTTCTCCAGCGAGTCGACCAGTTCCGTACGCAGCATGCGGTGCGGCAGGCCGTCGACCGCCGTCGTGACGGTGACGTCCTTGACCGTCGCCGCCAGATACCTGGCCGTGACCGCGTCCGGGACCGTCGATTCCGACGTCAGCAGGAACCGCGTACCCATCGCGACCCCCGCCGCGCCGTACGCCAGCGCCGCCACCAGCCCCCGCCCGTCGAAGAAACCGCCCGCTGCCACGACCGGTATCCCGACCGCGTCCACCACCTGCGGCAGCAGCACGGTCGTCGCCACCTCACCGGTGTGCCCGCCCCCCTCACCGCCCTGCACGATCACCGCGTCCGCGCCCCACGCCGCGACCTTCTCCGCATGCCGCCGCGCCCCGACCGACGGCACGACCACCACCCCCGCCTCCTTGAGGTGCGCGATCAGCTCCCGGGACGGGGCCAGCGCGAAGGACGCGACGCGCACACCCTCGTCGACGATGATGCGCACCCGGTCCCCGGCGTCGGCCGCGTCCGCCCGGAGATTCACCCCGAACGGGGCGTCCGTACGGGACTTGACCTCCCGAATCGCCTCCCGCAGCCGCTCCGGGGTCATCGTCGCCGAGCCCAGGATGCCCAGCGCGCCCGCGTTCGCCGCCGCCGAGACCAGCCGGGGGCCCGCCACCCAGCCCATCCCGGTCTGCACGACGGGGTGCCGGACACCCACGAGCCGGGTGAACGCCGTCTCCATCAGGACACCTCCATGTCAGGGACCTCCATCAGGAGCGGACCTCGCGTGCCCGGGCGCCCGCCGGATCGATCACTTCCCGTATCAACCGCAGCTCCTCCGGGGTCGGTTCACGGGTGGGCGGTACGTCGTCGGCGATCGTCAGCGTGAAACCGGTCGCCTCCCGGACCTCGTCGAGGGACACCCCCGGATGCAGCGACGCCGGCCGCATCGAGTGGTCGGGCGTGGCGAAGTCGAACACGCCCAGGTCGGTGACGACCCGTGGGATGCGGTGGAAGCGCGCGGTGCCGGGAAGCTCGGCCGCCCGGTCGTACCCCACCCCGCACACCATGTCGACCTTCTCGACGAAGACCCGGCGCGAGTGCTTCGGGACCCAGTAACTCGTCGGGTTGTTCAGCGTGTTGACCGGCGCCCCGCGCACCCCGAGCAGCTGCCTTCTGGGCTGTGCCCAGTCGCCGATGCAGGAGATGTTCTGGTTGCCGAAGCGGTCGATCTGGCTCGCCCCCATCATCACGTGCCGCCGCCCGCCGGTGACCAGCGCCAGGTGCTGCCGGTAAGGCAACCAGCCCTCCGGTGTCCCCTCGGGACCTACCAGCAGTGCCTCGCCGTCGGTCAGGAGGAGGTCCGGCGAGAAGGTGCGCCGGGCCAGCCGGGCCCCTATCGACGGGATCACACCCATCGGGCTCGCGAGGATCTCCCCGGCGTCCCGCCATGCCTCGGCACAGGCGAGGACGCAGTACTCGGCGCGGGTCACTCCGCTCACGACGGTTCCTTTCCCGACGGTTCTTCTCCGGACCGCTCCCTGTGCCACGCATCCGTGGCCGACCGGTACCTCTGCTCGTCCCCGGCGAGGAACCGCTCGGCGAACTCCGGCCAGGGTGTGGTCGCGTAGTGCTTCTGGAAGGCCTCGTCCCGGTCGTGGTCGGGGGCGCAGGAGGTGAAGTGCGCGCCGTTCGGGGCCTCTACGACTCCGGTCACCGTGTGGCGCTTGATCAACAGGGTCTGCGGTGCCGCCTCCTTCGTCAGTTCCGCCGTGTCGACGAGCCGCTCGCAGGAGACGTACGCCGTGTCGGCCGCCTCGCAGAAGAGGTCGTCGAAGTACGGGTCGGGGCCCAGATACTGCCCGTTGCCCCGCCGGTCCGCGCGGTTGACGTGCACCAGGGCCGCGTCCAGCCGCAGGGCGGGCATCGCGACGAACGTCTCCTGGTCGTCGTACGGCGAAGTCACCGTGCGCAGGCCGGGGTTGACCCGCATCACGTCCGAGCCGAGACCCGCCCGCACCGGCAGGAAGGGCAGCCGGTTCGCGGCGGCGCGCAGCCCCCACATGAACATCGCCTCGTCGATCTCCGTCAGTTCGAAGGCGCCGCGCTCACGGGCCGCGCGGTAGTGCGGTTCGAGGGGGATCGAGTCGAGGGTGACGAAGGCGGCGACCAGCTTGCGGATCCGCCCCGCCGCCGCCAGCATCCCGACGTCCGGGCCGCCGTACGACACGACGGTGAGGTCGGTGATCTCCGACCGGAGCACCGCCCGTACCAGGGCCATCGGCTTGCGGCGCGAGCCCCAGCCGCCGATACCGAGGGTCATGCCGCTCTCCAGCCGGGAGACGACCTCCTCGGCGGTCATGGTCTTGTCGCCCATCTACCCGCCCTCCTTCCCGAATGTGTTCCGGACCCGGTCGGCCACCCCTGAGACGCTCGCCTCGTAGGTGAAGCCCTGCTCGAAGCGGTAGCTGCGGCGGACGTCGACCGGGTCGATGCCGTTGATGGCCGCCTTGGCCAGGCGGATCAGCTCCCCGTCCTTGGCGGCTATCTCGCGGGCCAGCTCCAGGGCCGCGGCGTGCAGTTCGGTCCTCGGCACCACCCGCCACACCGAGCCGTGCGCGTGCAGTTCGGCCGCGCTCGCGGTGCGCGAGGTGTAGTAGAGCGCGCGCATCAGATGCCGGGGAACCAGCCGGGCCAGATGCGTGGCGGCGCCCAGGGCTCCCCGGTCGAGCTCGGGCAGCCCGAAGGTGGCGTCGTCGCTCGCCACGATCACATCCGCGTTTCCCGCCAGCCCTATGCCCCCGCCCAGGCAGAATCCGTGCACTGCCGCGACCACGGGGACCTCGCACTCGTACACCGCGGAGAACGCCTCGAAGCAGCCGCGGTTGGCGCCGACCAGCGCAGCCGGCCCCTGCGCCTGTATCTCCTTGATGTCCACGCCCGCGTTGAAACCCCGTCCCTCGGCGGCCAGGACCACGCAGCGGACCTCGGGGTCGCGGCCCGCCGTGCGCACGGCGTCGGCCAGGGCGTACCAGGCCGCCACCGGCAGCGCGTTCACCGGCGGGACGTCGACCGTCACAACCGAAATCCCCTTTTCCGGGGACGAGGTGGAGACACCCATGAGCACATCAGCTACCTTTCCACCAAACATTTGTTAGGTGTGAGGCTTTGAAGCTAGCAGCCGACAGATCCGAGCGGGAGGCCCTGTGGATAACTCGATCCGCCCGCCGTCAGCACCCTTGAACAGTTGTCTGGACGGTCGTACCGCCGTTGTCACCGGCGGTACCCGTGGAGTCGGTGCGGGCATCGCACGGGCCCTTGCCGAGGCCGGTGCGCGGGTGGTGGTCTGTGCCCGGCGGCCCCCCGAAGTGCCGCTGCCCGGTGTGGAGTTCCAGCCCGTCGACCTGCGCGACCGGACCGCCGTACGCGACTTCGTCGACGGCCTGCCGCGCCTCGACGTGCTCGTCAACAACGTGGGGGGCAGCCCCTATCGGCCGTTGGCTGAGGCCGATACCGGGGCCGGTTCGGACGTCGAGCGGCATGCCCGGGTCATCGAGCTGAACCTGCTCACGCCGCTGACCGTCTCCCTCGCCGCGTACGAGCACCTGAAACGGGCCCGGGGATCCGTCGTGATGATCGGCAGCGTCAGCGGGAGCCGTCCCTCGCCCGGGACCGCCGCGTACGGCGCCGCCAAGGCCGGGCTGGAGCATCTCGCCCGTTCGATGGCCGTGGAATGGGCCCCCGACGTACGGGTCAACACCCTCGTCGTCGGCATGGTCCGCACGGAACTGTCCCACCTGCACTACGGCGGCACCGACGGCCTCGACGCCGTCGCCCGCACGGTCCCGGCGGGCCGCCTCGCCGACCCGTCCGACATCGGCGCCGCCGCCGTCTTCCTCGCCTCCGACGCCGCCGCGTACATCAGCGGGGCAAGCCTCCTCGTGCACGGCGGCGGAGAACGGCCCGCCTTCCTCGACGCGGCCACCGCCAACAGGGACTGTTGATAAGGGAGTTGAGCTGACATGAGTGGAATCTGCGACGGGCGGGTCGTCGCCGTCACCGGTGCGGGGCGCGGGCTCGGCCGCGCGCACGCCCTCGCGTACGCCGCCGAGGGCGCCCTCGTCGTCGTCAACGACCTCGGCGTCGGCCTCGACGGTACGCCCGGCCCGGGCAGCCCGGCCACGCTGGTCGTCGAGGAGATCCGTGCGGCGGGGGGCGACGCGGTCGCACACGGGGGCGACATCGCTACGACCGAGGGTGCCGCGTCCCTCGTCGAGACCGCCCTGGAGGCGTACGGCCGGCTCGACACCCTCGTCAACAACGCGGGCTTCCTGCGCGACCGGATGCTGGTCAACCTGGACGAGGACGACTGGGACGCCGTCGTGCGGGTCCATCTCAAGGGGCACTTCCTGCCGTTGAAGCATGCCGCCGGGTACTGGCGGGCGCAGGCCAAGGCAGGGCGGACGCCGGTGGCGCGGGTCGTCAACACCAGTAGTGGGGCCGGGTTGCTGGGCTCGGTGGGCCAGGGCAACTACAGCGCCGCGAAGGCCGGGATCGTGGGGCTGACGCTGGTCGCGGCGGCGGAGCTGGGGGTGTACGGGGTGCAGGTCAACGCGATCGCGCCGGCGGCTCGTACCCGTATGACGGAGGGCGCGTTCGCCGAGACGATGGCCGCGCCGGACGCGGGGTTCGACGCGATGGCTCCCGAGAACGTGTCGCCGCTGGTGGTGTGGCTCGGGTCCGGGGGCTGTACGGGCGTGAGCGGACGGGTGTTCGAAGTGGAGGGTGGGCGGGTTGCCGTGATGGAGGGATGGCGGGCAGGCGCCAGCACGGAGAAGGGCGCCCGGTGGGAGCCGGGGGAGGTGGGGGAAGCGGTGCGGGGGCTTCTCGCGGAGGTGGGGGAGGGGGCGCGGGTGTATGGGGCGCGGTAGGGGTGGGGGTGGGTTGGTTCGCCCCCGCCGCCCTTACCCGTTCCCATCCCTGGGGGCTGGCGCCCGCAGACCCCCGCTTCGGCCCTGGACGGGCTTTGTCCTCAAACGCCGGACTGGCTGAAAATGCGGGCTGGCATCGAGAGGTTCAAGGCCGCCTGGCAATCGGGCCGAGACGGGCGGGTGGGTGGGAAAACCCTTCACCGACCCCCCAGCACCCCCTCCAACACCTCCACGATCTCCGCGTGTCCCGTCCCCTGGTCAACCCCCGCCACCACCTCACCGTCCCGCACCAGCTCCACCGCCACCCCGTCCGCCCAGCGCCGCATGACGTACTCCCCGCCGAACCCGTGAGCCCGCTCCAGGCCGGCCCGCAGCTCCGACGCCACGTCCAGCCGTGACCAGCGGCGGGCCTCGGTCAGCGCCTCCTCCCGCGACCCCGCGCCGTGCGCCAGCAGGGACTGTACGCAGGCGGGAGAGCCCCGGCGGGCGGCCGTGACCAGGGGAGGCTCGCCGGTCGGACCGGGACGGTTCGGGTCCGCGCCCGCTGCCAGCAGGGCCTCCGTCACCGCCGCGTGGCCGCATCGCAGGGCCCAGGCCAGCGCCGTGAAACCGAAGGCCTCCACCGCGTCGGGAACGGCCCCCGAGGCCAACAGTGCGCGTACGACCTCCGCATGCCCGCCGCAGGCCGCCCCGCACAGCGGGAGGTCCGACCCCGCGCTCAGCCGGTCGGGCGCGGCACCGGCGGCCAGCAGCAGCCGTACGACGCCGGGCGCGTCGCCCACCGCCGCCGCGTACAGGGCGCTCTGGCCGTCCTCGTCCACCGCTTCCGGGCTCACACCGAGACGCAGCAGCCGTACGACCGCGTCCTCGTCACCCGCGTACACCGCCGTGAAGAGATCGCGCTCACTGCCGATATGCGGTCCTTGCCCGTTCATACCTTCCGACCTTCGCTCGCGATGGGCCGGTGAGGCAAAGGGTTTCGGGGTGAGGTGTCCCACGCCTCCCCGACCTCAGGTGTCGCACTCCAGCACCGTCCGGCACACCCCGCACCGCGCCCGCACCCGGCCCCGTACCGGCACCCTGATGCGCTGGTGGCAGGTCGGGCAGGGGAACGAGACGCGCAGCGGACTGTGGCTGTCATGGTCGGCACGGCTGTCGGGGGTGCCGGGGATGTCGGGGATGTCGAGGGTGAAGCTGTACGGGACGCCGCTCGGTTGCGACGCGCCCGGCGGGTGGTGGTCCTGGGCGTGGCGGCGGTCGCGTGCGTAGCGGCGGCGGCCCGCCCAGCCGGCCGCCGTCAGCGGGGGCTGGCGCGTGTCGCGGCGGGCCAGCTCCATGCCCGCCGTGTACGCCGTGTACGCCTGCGGGCTGGTGAACCAGATCGCGGGATCCTCGTCGAAGACCAGGGCACGCTTGGCCAGGACGTACCCGAACTCCTCCGGCGTGAGATAGCCCAGCTTCTGCGAGGAGTCCGCGTCCTCGCGGAACGCGTCGAGGAGCAGCCAGCCCGCGCCCAGGTACGCCGCCGCCGTGTCCGTGAGGATCTCGTTGTCGCGCGTTCCCGGGAAGGACAGGTCGAGGCGGTGCAGATAGACGTGCATCACCTCGTGCGCGAGGGCCGCACCGATGTCCCTGCGATGGGTACGGAAACGGTCGTTCAGCTCGATGAAGTACTCCGGCCCCGCCGCCAGTTCGACGTTCGCCGCATGGGACATCTCGCGGAAGCCGACGATCATGCGCGCGTCGGGAAGCCGGTAGTGACGCACCATTTCGTGGGCCACGCGCTGCGCGCCCAGATACAGGTCGTCGGTGTCGCAGAAGGCCACGTCGACCGGGGCCACACTGGTCGAGAAGGCCTGGACGGTGTCGTACGACAGCCTCTTGTAGAGCGCGTTGATCGCGGCCCGCACCGTCGCCAGGTGTGGGTAGCCGTGCTCGACCGGTCCGTCGTTCGCCACGTCCGTACCCCCAAGACGCCCTGAACTGTTTTCCACTTTGTGCCGGGTGAGCGGTACCGCGTCTTCCCCTGGTCGGGCGGGCCGTGCCCGTGCCCGTCGTAGGAGGAACGCCCGCCGCGCGGAACGAGTTCCCGGACGCGTCACCCCGTGCTCGGTCCCACCGGCCTCAAGGCCGGCCCCGTCCGCCCGGCGCCCTCCAGCTCCAGCACCCACACCTCGTTCGCGCCCTCCCGCAGCACCGGCCCGGGCACGTACAGCGAGCGCTGCGGGCCCACGGACCAGTAGCGCCCCAGGCAGAACCCGTTGACCCACACGAACCCCCGTGTCCACCCCGGCAGTCCGAGCAGGGCGTCCCCGGCCCCGCGCACCAGGACGGTCCCCCGGTACAGCCCGGGGACATCCTGAGAGGGCAGCCCCGCGAAGGGCAGCTCCCGTACGGCACGCTCCTCGAACGCGTCCAGCCGCAACCCGCGCGCCCGCACCCCGTGCAGAAACTGCCGCTCGTGGAGCACGCCCCCGGTGATGCCCTTGGGCTCGCCGATGCGCGGCCCGTAATTGACCCTCCCCAGGGACTCCACCCACAGCTCCACGCGCGCGTGCCCCGCGACCGGCTCCGCGAGCCGTGCATCCCCCTCGCCGAGCACCCCGGCCCGCACCCCGTCGACGTACACCACCGCCAGATCCCGCAGCCCGCGCACCGACAGCGGATACGGCCGCCGGGGCCCCGGAACGGTCACCGCGTAACGCACGAGACCGCGGTCCACGTCCAGTTCCTCGAAGGTGGGTGGCACGGCATGCTCCGTCTCGGGACCGCCGAGCGTGTCGAGTACGGCGGCGAGGGACGCCCAGTCGGACAGGTGTACGGCGGCGGGGGCGCCCAAGGGGGCAGGGGTGGGCGGCGGTTCGGGCGGCGGGGAGTCCGTGTACGCGGAGAGCACCTCCCTGAAGCGCCAGAACTTCTCCGTGGGGCGCCCGTGTTCGTCGATCGGGGCGTCGTAGTCGTACGACGTCACGTCCGGCTCCAGAGCGCCCTCGTGGACCTCCCCGAGATCCGCGCCGCCGGCCCGGTTCGCACCCGACCAGCCCGCGAAGCTCGTACCGCCGTGCGCCATGTAGACGTTGACCGACGCGCCGCACTCCAGGATCTCGCGGAGTGCCCGCGCGGCGTCCTGAGGATCCCGTACGGCGTGCTCGGCGCCCCAGTGGTCGAACCAGCCACACCAGAACTCCATGCACATCAGCGGACCCGTCGGCCGGTGCCGGCGCAGCGTCTCGAAGGCCACGCGCGCGTGGGACCCGAAATTCACCGTCGCCAGGACTCCCGGAACCGAACCGCCGGTCAGCATGTGGTCCTCGGGGCCGTCCGAGGTGAACAGCGGGACGCGCACGCCCCCGCCGCGCAACAGGCCGGCCAGCCGGCCCAGATACTCCTGGTCGGAGCCGTAACTGCCGTACTCGTTCTCGACCTGCACCATCAGCACGGGGCCGCCGCGGTCGACCTGACGGGACACGATCTCCGGGAGGAGACGCCCGAACCAGCGCTCCACGGCACGCAGAAAACGGGCGTCACGCGTGCGCGTGTGTCCCGTCAGCCAGTGCGGGAGACCGCCGTTCTCCCATTCCGCGCAGATGTACGGGCCCGGGCGCACGATCGCCCACAGTCCCGCCTCCCGCGCCGCGTCCAGGAAACGGCCCAGCCGTCCGACGTCACGGAAGTCACCAGGGCGCGGCTCGTGCAGGTTCCACGGGACGTACGTCTCCACACAGTTGAGGCCCATCGCCCGCAGCATCGCCAGCCGGTGCGCCCACTGCTCCTCGTGCACCCGGAAGTAGTGCAGGGCCCCGGACAGCAGCCGCAGCGGCCGGCCGTCCAGCAGGAAGTCCGTGTCCCCGACAGTGAACTCGCTCATGTGCCCCACCCTCACCTCTGGCGGCCGACAGCGTCCATGGACAAAGATCAACGCCAGTTGGACCGGGCTTCGACCGTCAACCGTCAACCGTCGGCCTTCGACCGGGAGGACCGCGGATGTACCGCACCTGGATGCGCTTCTTCACCCCCGCACCCGCCCACCACCGCCTCGGCCTCGTCTGCCTCGGCGTCGGCCTCCAGCACGGCACCCTGCCCACCGTCGGCCCGCGCACCCTCGACCACCACGTGGCCGTCGTCGTCAGCAGCGGCCGCGGCTGGTTCCAGGGCGCCGACGGACACCGCAGGACCGTCACTGCGCCCACCCTGATCTGGCTCACCCCCGGCGTACCGCACCACTACGGGCCCGACCCCGACACCGGCTGGGACGAGGGTTTCGTCGACTTCACCGGGCCCGCCACCGTCCCGTACACCGAACTCGGCTACATCGAACCCGAGCGGCCCGTCGTACCGCTCACCGACGCGGGCCCCGCCCGGGCCGTGATCGGGCGCACGGCCCGCGCCGCACGCCGCGGAAACCCCGTCCTGGAGGTCGAGACGGCCGCCGCCGTGCACGAACTCCTCGTCGCCCTGCGCCGCACCCGCGCCGACCTCGCCCCCGACGGCGACCAGGTCCTCGCCGCCCTCGCCCGCGACGCCTGCCGGCCCCTGACGGTCGCCGAACACGCGGCCCGGCACGGCATGACCCCCGCCGAACTGCGCACCGCGGTACGACGCGGCGCCGGTTGCAGCCCCAAGGACTACCTCCTCGGCATCCGGCTGGGCCGCGCCAAGGAACTCCTCGCCGCCACCGAACTGCCCGTCGCCGCCGTCGCCCGCCGCGTCGGCTACGACGACCCCGCGTACTTCTCCCGGCTGTTCACCCGCCGCGTAGGCATGGCACCCGTCCGCTTCCGTGCCCAGCAGGGACGCACCGTCCCCGGCGGCTGGAGCGACCGCGTCCCCGACCCCGCCGATCCACCGATGATCGAACACCCGCACGCCCCGTAACGCCGAGATCCCGCCTACCCCACGCGACCCCGACGCCCCACGAGCCCGCCCGAACCGTGCCACGTAGGGTGGACGCCCATGACCACCAGCAACAACCGTGAAGTCGACCCCGAGATCCGCGCGGAACTCGGCCGGCTGCGCGAGAGCATCGACAACATCGACGCCGCCGTCGTCCACATGCTCGCCGAGCGCTTCAAGTGCACCCAGCAGGTCGGCCACCTCAAGGCGGCACACCAGCTGCCGCCCGCGGACCCCAACCGCGAGGCCCAGCAGATCGCCCGCCTGCGCAGACTCGCCGAGAGCGCCAACCTCGACCCCGCGTTCGCCGAGAAGCTCCTCAACTTCATCATCGCCGAAGTGATCAGGCACCACGAGCGCATCGCCGACGACGCCGTGAACGGCGGGAAACCACCGGTGAATTGACCCCCGGGGCGTGACAGCCGGGCGCCCGCGGGGGCATGCTGCGCTGTGCACCTTGTGCACTCGTTGTCAGCTGACGGACACTGCGCGTCAGCACCTCGGGGCACAGACTGGTTGTCCACGCGGGAGGGACGTCGGGCCATGCCGTCGGATGCCAAGATCCTCATCGTCGACGACCACGAGGACACGCTGTACGCGCTGGAGAGCGCCCTGGCCCCGCTCGGCTACCTGCTCGCCCGCGCCACCAGCGGCGACGAGGCGCTCAAGCAGGTACTGCGCGGCCAGGTCGGCCTCCTCCTGCTCGACGTCCGCATGCCCGGCGTCAGCGGCCTCGACGTCGTGCGCTACATGCGCCGCCTGGAACAGACCCAGCACATCCCCGTCGTCCTGCTCACCGGCTTCGGCCCCGACGCCGAACTCACCTCCGCGGCCTTCGGACTCGGCGTCGCCGACCTGGTCATGAAACCCATCGACCCCTGGACACTGCGCACCAAGGTCCGCTACCTGTACGACGCCCACCGCCGCCACCGGGCACTCGAACAGGAAGTGCGGGAACTCCGCGCCCTCGTCAAGGACCACGACGTCCTCACCGAACACACCCCGCGCCCCGCCCTCCCGCACCCCGATGCCCTGGTGCCGAACCGGCGCGAGAGCCACGAGGAGCCTCCCCGGGCCCCCGACCCGAAACTGGAGGAGGGCCGCACATAGGCCCCGACCGGCCGGACCTGGGGCAGGGGCGCACGACCGGACAAAGGCCGTGTACCGATCCGCCCCTGTGCCCTGTCAGTGCGATCAGGCAGCATGTCCTCCATGTCCGTACTGACGCGCGATGAAGCGCAAGCCCGTGCCACCCTCCTGGACGTCCACCGGTACACGGTCGAACTCGACCTCACCACCGGGGACGACACCTTCGACTCCCGTACCGTGATCCGCTTCTCGGTGACGGCGGGCCACACCGGCGCGGACACGTTCATCGAGGTCAGGCCCGCCGAACTGCGCTCAGCCACCCTCGACGGCACCCCCCTGGACACCGCCGCACTCACCGACGGCCGGCTGCCCCTGAAGGACCTCGCCGAGGGCGAGCACGAACTGCGCGTGGACGCCGCGATGCACTACTCCCGCACCGGCGAGGGCATGCACCGCTTCACCGACCCCGTCGACGACGAGACCTACCTCTACACCCAGATGTCCCTGGAGGACGCGGCAGCCGTCTTCGCCAACTTCAACCAGCCCGACCTCAAAGCCGTCTTCGAGTTCACCGTGCGCGCCCCCGAAGGCTGGACCGTCCTCGCCAACGGCATCACCACCGAGATCGCCGACGGCCTCTGGCAGGCCGCCCCCACCCCCCGCATCTCCACCTACCTCGTCGCCGTCGCCGCCGGCCCCTGGCACTCCGTCCGCAGCGAACACCGCGGCCTCCCCTTCGGCCTGCACTGCCGCCGCTCCCTCGCCCCCCACCTCGACACCGACGCCGACGAACTCCTCGACATCACGCGCGCGTGCTACGACCGCTACCACGAGAAGTTCGAGGAGCCCTACCCCTTCGACTCCTACGACCAGGCGTTCGTCCCCGAGTTCAACTTCGGCGCCATGGAGAACCCCGGCCTCGTCACCTTCCGCGACGAGTTCGTCTACCGCTCCGCCGTCACCGACACCGAACGCCAGACCCGCGCCATGGTGATCGCCCACGAAATGGCCCACATGTGGTTCGGCGACCTCGTCACCCTCCAATGGTGGGACGACATCTGGCTCAACGAGTCCTTCGCCGAGTACATGGGCTACCAGACCCTCACCGAAGCCACCCGCTACACGGACACCTGGACCGACTTCGGGGTCTCCCGCAAGGCCTGGGGCTACGACGCCGACCAGCGCCCCTCCACCCACCCCGTCGCCCCCGAAGCCGTCGACGACACCGCCGCCGCCCTCGTCAACTTCGACGGCATCTCCTACGCCAAGGGCGCCTCCGCGCTACGCCAACTCGTCGCCTGGCTCGGCGAGAAGGACTTCCTCACCGGCATCAACACCCACTTCGCCCGCCACCGCTTCGGCAACGCCACCCTCGCCGACTTCATCGACTCCCTCGCCGCCGCCACCGAACGCGACGTCCACGCCTGGGCCGACGCCTGGCTGCGCACCACCGGCGTCGACACCCTCACCCCCCGCGTCACCACCGGCGAAGCCGGCATCTGCACCCTCACCGTCCGCCACGACGGCAGCCGCCCGCACCGCGTCGCCATAGGCCTCTACGACCACGACGGCGTCGGCGACGGCGGGCTCACCCTCCGAGAGCGCGTCGACCTCGACGTCCCGCAGGACGCCCCGCAGCCCATCGGCAAGCGCCCCGCCCTGCTCCTCGTCAACGACGGCGACCTGACCTACGCCAAGGTCCGCTTCGACCCCGACTCCTTCAAGACCGTCCGCACCGCCCTCTCCGGCCTCCCCGACCCGCTCACCCGCGCGGTCGTCTGGAACGCCCTGCGCGACGCGGTCCGCGACGGCGAACTCCCCCCTGCCGACTACCTGGAGACCGTCCGCGCCCACCTCCCGCGCGAAACGGACCTCGCCCTCGTCCAGGGCGTCCTCACCTTCGCGTCGGCCGTCGTCGCCGACCGCTACCTGCCCCCGCAGGAACGCCCCGCCGCCCTCGCCGCCCTCGCCTCCCTGTGCCGCGACCTCATCCGCCGCACCGAGGACGGCGACCACCCCGGCCTGCGCCTCATCGCAGTACGCCACTTCATCGACGTCGCCGCCCACCCCGACACCATCGCCGCCTGGCTCGCCGACGGCACGGTCCCCGGCGGACCCGAACTCGACCCCGAACTCCGCTGGCGCGTCCTGGGCCGGCTCGCGGTACTCGGCGCCGCCGACGAGGCGCAGATCGACGCGGAACTCGCCCGCGATCCCAGCGCCTCCGGCCAGGAAGGCGCCGCCCGCTGCCGCGCCGCCCTGCCCGACGACGAGGCCAAACTCCGAGCCTGGGAACAGATGTTCACCTCGGACGACCTCTCCAACTACCTCTTCGTGGCCACCGCCCAGGGCTTCTGGCAGCCCGAACAGGCCGACCTCACCGAGGAGTACGTCAAGCGCTACTGGACCGACGCGGTCGCCGTCGCCGCCCGCCGGGGCCCCGCCATGGCCGACGCCGCCGGCCGCTGGGCCTTCCCCGCCCACGCCGTCGACGCCGAGACCCTCCGCCTCGGCGAAGAGTGCCTCCGCGACGCCGACCCGATACCCGGCCTGCGCCGCAAACTCATCGACCAGCTCGACGACCTGGGACGCGCACTGCGCGTACGAGAAGGGGCCCAGAAGCAGGCATAGGGCCCGGACACGGGACCACACGCCGTACCGGCCTCCTGACACGAGGAGGCCGGCGCAGCGGGGCGCGTCCGTACGCCGACAAGCGCCGCAACCCCGCCTCGGCACCCGGCTGTTCAACGCCGCCGCCCCTTGCCCGCTCCACCCGCCCCACGCAACCCCCCCCGTACCCCCTTTCGGGTTCCGATCGTTGGTCTTCCTGGGCGTGTCGCCCCCACCCCGTACAAGCTGGAACTCCCCAGCCACGCGCCCCGGGAGGACCCCATGCGCACGCCTCCCCTCGCCTCGGGCCCCGAAGGCCCCGACGCCCTGCGGCCGTTGCTCGACACGGTCCTCACCGCGCTCGCGGACGGCGGACACGCGCGCGGCGGACCACTGCCGGCCGGCGGACCGCAAGCCGTCGCCGAAAGAGTGCGCGACGCCATCGGGGACGTACTCCCGGACAAGGGCGACGACAACGCCCTGTACGACCTCGTGCGCGCCCTCGCCGAAGGCGCCGCCGACCCCGCCCACCCCCACTGCGCCGCCCACCTCCACTGCCCGCCCCTCGCCGTCGCCACCGCCGCCGACCTCGCCGCAGGCGTCCTCAACCCGTCCCTCGACTCCTGGGACCAGGCCCCGGCCGCCTCCGAACTGGAAGCCCTCGTCACCCGCGCCCTCGCCGCCGAAGCCGGGGCCGCCGACGCCCTCGTCACCACCGGCGGCACCGAGTCCAACCAACTCGCCCTGCTCCTCGCCCGCGAAGCACACAGCGCAGGCCCGGTCCGGCTCGTGTGCGGGGCCAACGCCCACCACTCCCTGCCCCGCGCCGCCTGGCTGCTCGGACTCCCCGAACCCGTCGTCCTCCCCACCCCCGCCGGCACCCTCGACCCCGCCACCCTCGACGAGGCCCTGACGGAACTGCCCGGCCCCCGCGGCTCCCTGCTCGTCGCCGCCACCGCCGGAACCACCGACGCCGGACTCATCGACCCGCTGCCCCGGATCGCCGCCCTCTGCACAGCCCACGGCGCCCGCCTGCACATCGACGCCGCCTACGGCGGCGGACTCCTCTTCAGCGAACGCCACCGCACCAAACTCGCCGGCCTCGAACACGCCCACACCGTCACCCTCGACCTGCACAAACTCGGCTGGCAACCCGTCGCCGCCGGACTCCTCACCGTCAAGAACCCCCACGATCTCGACGCGCTCGCCCACCACGCCGACTACCTCAACGCCGACGACGACACCGACGCAGGCCTCCCCGACCTCCTCGGCCGCTCCCTGCGCACCACCCGACGGCCCGACATCCTCAAAATCGCCGTCACCCTCAAAACCCTCGGCCGCGACGGACTCGGCGCCCTCGTCGACCAGGTCTGCGCCCACGCCCGGGAGTTCGCCCGGCTCGTACAGACCCACCCCGGCTTCGAGCTCTACGACCCGCCCACCATCAGCACCGTGCTGTTCCGGCCCGCCGAGGCATCCGACGACGCCGTCGCCGACGTACGCCGAAAGCTCCTCCACGACGGACGCGCCGTCCTCGGCCGCGCCCTCCTCGACGGCCGGCTCTGGCTCAAGGTCACCCTCCTCAACCCCCACACCCGGCCGGGCGACCTGGCCGCACTCCTGAAGCTGGTGGAAGGAAACACCCCCCTATGACACCCCCCACACCCCCCATCGATCCAGCCGCAGCCCCCACCCCCGACGCCGAAGCCCCCCGCGACCTCGTCGGCATCGGCATCGGCCCCTCCAACCTCTCCCTCGCCGCGCTCGCCCACCCGCTCCCCGAACTCGACACCGCCTTCTACGAACAACGTCCCTGCTTCGACTGGCACCCCGGACTGCTCATCGACGGCGCGACCGTCCAGGTCCCCTTCCTCGCCGACCTGGTCACCCTCGCCGACCCGTCCAGCCCCTGGTCCTTCCTCAGCTACCTCAGGACCCGCGACCGGCTCTTCCCGTTCTACTTCGCCGAGCGCTTCCACATCCAGCGCGCCGAATACGACGCCTACTGCCGCTGGGTCAGCGAGAACCTCCCCGGGCTCCACTTCGGCCACCAGGTCGACGCCGTCCGCTGGAACCCCGAACGCGACCTGTTCGAAGTCGACTTCACCCAACTCGACACCGACGGAGAAGCCGAAGCCCTGGGACGCACCTACACCAGGAACATCGTCCTCGGCATCGGCAGCGAGCCCTACATCCCCGAACCCCTCAGACCGCTCGTCGACGCCCCCACCGTCCCCGTCCTGCACGCCGCCGACTACCTCGCCCACCGCGACCGCCTCCTCGCCGCCGAACACGTCACCGTCATCGGCTCAGGACAGACCGGCGCCGAAGTCTTCCTCGACCTCCTGCGCCACCGCCCCGCCGGACGCGAGAAAATCCACTGGCTGGGACGCGCCGAAGCCTTCGCACCCATGGAGTACTCCAAACTCGGGCTCGAACACTTCACCCCCGACCACACCCGCTACTTCCACGCCCTCACCGAACCCGTACGCGACCGGCTCGTCGCCTCCCAATGGCAACTCCACAAAGGGATCGGCGCCGACACCATCGCCGCCATCCACGACGAGCTCTACCGCCGCACCCTGCACGGCGGCTGGCCCGAAGCCGTCCTCACCCCCGGCGTCCACGTCCGCACCGCCGGCCGCGTCGCCACCACCAAAGTCGAACTCCACCTCGAACACACCCAGCAGGGCACCCGCTCCCGCCTCACCACCGACGCCGTCGTCCTCGCCACCGGCTACCGCGACCGCCCCCTCGACCGCGTCCTCGCGGGCCTCGACCCCTACCTCCGCCGCGACAGCGCCCACCGACCCCGCATCGACGAACAGTTCAGACTCGTCCTCGACCCCTCCGTCACCGGCACCGGCTGCCACATCTACGTACAGAACGCCGAACTCCACACCCACGGCGTCGGCGCCCCCGACCTCGGACTCGCCGCCTGGCGCAGCGCCACCATCCTCAACACCCTCACCGGCAAGACCCCCTACCCCCTGCCCACCAGAACCGCCTTCACCACCTTCGGCCTGGAACCAACACAGCCCCAGGTCCCGACCCCCCGGCAGAGCCCGGAACGAGAACAGGGCCAGCACTATGTGCTGACCCCTCTCGTGGACGGAACCTGAGGCAACCCACGGCCCAACGGCCGCAGCCCAGCGGCTCAGCGGCTCAGAACACCGGCGTACCGTCGCGCGTCAGCTTCCAGTCCACCGACGCGAACTCCTTCGGATCCAGCACACCCTTCGCCGTCGCCCACTCGGAGATCCGCGTACGGATCTCCGTCGACTCCGACCACAACTCCTGCGCCGCCGCCACATGCGGGAACGCCCCACCGCCATTGGCACGGTAGTTGTTCACCGCGAACACGAACTGCTGGGCATCGTCCAACGCGGCACCGTTGTAGGCGAGGTTCTTGATCCGCGACCCCGCCGCCTGCGCGATGTCGATGTCGTACGTCAGCCCCGACACATAGTCGTAGTTGTAGTCCGGCCGGTTGCCCGCGTTCGTCAGCTTCGCCACGTCGACCACCGCGTCCGCCGCCGTCTGCACGAAATACTGCGCCGAGTACTCCAGGTACGCCCGCACCTGCGCACCCGTCATCAACTTCGCGACCAGCGTGTTGTCGTACACATACAGACTCGACAGATCCCGGATCGTCACCTCGCCGGCCGGGATCGCCGAGGTCCGCGAGAACGGCGACGCCTGCGCGATCACCGGCAGCGACGCATACGACGTCCCCACCAGGGCCGCCTTCACCACGTCCTCCTGGACCTTCGTGATCAGGTCGATGATCGGAGCGTCCTTGTAACGCGCCTCCACCGTCGTCAGCGTGTCCGTCGCCGTACCGACCACCTGATTGACATACGCCACGACCACGTCGTGCTCGTCCTTCAGCAGCTTGGTGATCCTCGGATCATCGGCGACCGTCTTCGAGTCACGAACCGTCGCCGCGACCGACTCGACGGCCCACTTCCCCTTCTCGAAGACCAGCCCGATGTCGAACAACGACAACCGCTCCGCATACGCAAGCGGCTCCGACAGAACCACCGTCTTCCCCGTCGCCGTGTTCGTGACCTTCAGCTCGGCGATCTCCGTGTGCGCATGCCCGACAAGAATCGCGTCGATCCCCGGTACCTGCTGCGCCACGAGCGCCGCCGAGTTCTCGATGTACGGCAGCTGATCACCGTACGAAGAAGTCCCCGAAGACCCCGAATGCGCCGACACCACCACCACATCCGCGCCCATCGAACGCAGCTTCGGCACCCACTTCGCCGCCTGCTCCTCCAGCCCCGGGAACGTCAACTTCCCCTGGACATACGCCTTGTCCCAGATCGCGATACCAGGATTCGTCAGCCCCAGCACAGCCACCTTCACCGGCGGAGCACCCTGCACCCGGAACGTCTTCATGAAGTACGGAGGAAACGCCGGCTTCAGCGTCTTCGCGTCCAGCGCGTTCGCACCCAGCAGCGGAAAACGGCACTGCGACTCGAACTTGCGCAGCGTCTCGATGCCGTAGTTGAACTCGTGGTTGCCCAACGCCACCGCGTCGTACCCGATCGCGTTCATCGCCTGCGCCATCGGATGCACCGGACCACCCTTCGCGGTGATCGGGTCGACCTTCGCGTAGTAGTACGTCAACGGCGTGCCCTGAATCGTGTCGCCCGCGTCGATCAGCAGCGTGTTGCAACGCCCCTTCTCCTTGCGGACCTGATCCACCAGCGTGGAGATACGGGCCAGCCCCTGCGCGTTGCCCTGGGCGTCGGCGTACTCCGCGTTCTTGAAGTAGTCCCAGTTGAAGATGTGACCGTGCAGGTCGGTCGTGCCCATCACGGTCAGCGAGTACCGCTTCACCGGCTTCGCGGGCTTCTTCGCCTCCGCGGCCTGCGCCGCCGGAGCCACGACAGCACTGGTCAGAGCGACCCCTGCCCCGGTCACAGCGGACTTCTTCAAGAACTTCCGACGGTTCAACGGCATGTTTCGGGCTCCTAGGGCAATGGTCAACGACGCGCGTAGATTCTGACCCGAGCATGACCGGCGGCAACAGCCCCCAAAGGTTTCGATCTGGTGACCGGCAGCCTCCACAACCAGCACCGCGACCAGACCAGGACTGACAGAGTGGGACGTATGACCTCCACCCCGGAGCACCCCTCAGCCGTCCCCTACGGCACCCCCGACGCCCCCCGCATCGCCGTCCGCGGCGAAGCCCACCTCGAAGTCGACCCCGAGATCGCCCGCATCGGCATCACCGTCAGCGCCAGGGGCACAGACCGCCGCTCCGCCCTCGACGACCTCACCCGCCGCAACACCACCGTCCTCGACCTGGTCAAAACCTACGGCGACGCAGTGGAACGCCTGGAAACAGGCGCCTTCTCCATCGCCCCGGAACTCACCAGACACGGCCGCGGAGAACGCGTCCGCGCCTACCACGGCCGCGTCCACCTCACCGCCGAACTCACCGACTTCACAGCGCTCGGCGAACTGACGAGCCGCCTCGCCGACCTCGACCTCACCCGCGTCGACGGCCCCTGGTGGGCCCTGCGCCCCGACTCCCCGGCCCACCGCGACGCCCGCCGACAAGCGGTACGCGAAGCGGTACAACGAGCCCGCGAATACGCGGAAGCCCTGGGAACCTCACTGGCGGCCCTGGTGGAACTGGCCGACGTAGGAGCGGAGGACGCACAACCCATGGGGTACGAGGTCCAGTCCCGCTCCCTGAGCCGCGCGGCCTTCGCCGGCGCCGAGGTCGCGGACGAGGCGGCACCGCTCGACCTGGAACCACAGCGGCAACAGGTGTACGCCCAGGTGAACGCCCGCTTCACGATGGTGCCACCGGCACTGTGAACAGACCGCCGAAATGCTCATCGGAGCGACCTTGCGCACAATTCAACAGTTGTCAATAACCCTTCACCCAAAGGTTGTTGAGTAGTCATGCACGGCGAATTCGCTACCCACCGGTAAGGCCTACGCTCGAAACATGCGCCGAGCAAAAATCGTCTGTACCCTGGGCCCCGCCACCGACTCGTACGACCAGATCAAGGCACTGGTCGACGCCGGAATGGACGTAGCCCGATTCAACCTCAGCCACGGCACCCACGCCGAACACGAGGTGCGATACCAGCACGTCCGCAAGGCCGCCGACGAGACCGGCCGCAGCATCGGCCTCCTCGCCGACCTTCAAGGCCCGAAGATCCGACTCGGCCGCTTCACCGAAGGCCCCGTACTCCTTGAACGCGGCGACACCTTCACCATCACCGTGGAAGAAGGCGTCGAGGGCGACCGCCTCACCTGCGGAACGACCTACGCGGGCCTCGCCTCCGACGTCACCCCCGGCGAACGCATCCTCGTCGACGACGGCAAGGTCTGCCTCGAAGTCACGTCCGTCGACGGCCCCCGCGTCCACACCACGGTCGTAGAAGGCGGAGTGATCTCCGACCACAAGGGCCTCAACCTCCCGGGTGTAGCGGTCTCCGTCCCCGCCCTCTCCGACAAGGACGAGGCAGACCTGCGCTGGGCACTGCTCACCGGCTTCGACGTCGTCGCCCTCTCCTTCGTACGCAGCGGACGCGACATCGACGACGTCCACCGCATCATGGACGAGGAACACCGCCGCCTCCCGGTCATCGCCAAGGTCGAGAAGCCCCAGGCGGTCGACGCGATCGACGGCATCGTCGCGGCCTTCGACGGCATCATGGTCGCCCGCGGCGACCTCGGCGTCGAAATGCCCCTGGAACAGGTCCCCATCGTCCAGAAGCGCGCGATCAAACTGGCGAAGCGCAACGCCAAGCCGGTCATCGTCGCGACGCAGATGCTCGACTCGATGATCGAGAACTCGCGCCCCACGAGGGCGGAGGCCTCGGATGTCGCGAACGCGGTCATCGACGGCACGGATGCGGTGATGCTGTCCGGTGAGACGAGCGTGGGCAAGTACGCCATCGAGGCGGTGCGGACGATGGCGAAGATCGTGGAAGCGGCCGAGGAGGACATCCTGGCCAAGGGCCTGCCTCCCCTGACGGAACGCAACAAACCCCGCACCCAGGGCGGCGCAGTGGCCCGTGCGGCTGCGGAAATGGGCGACTTCCTCGGCGCCAAGTTCCTGGTGGCGTTCACCCAGTCCGGCGACACGGTGAAGCGCCTGTCCCGGTACCGGTCCCCGATCCCCCTCCTGGCCTTCACCCCGGACCCGGCGACGCGCTCTCAGCTGTCGCTGACGTGGGGTGTGGAGACGTTCCTCGGCCCGCATGTCGGCTCGACGGACGCGATGGTCCACCAGGTGGACGAGCTCCTGCTGAAGTACGGACGCTGCCAGAAGGGCGACGTGGTGGTCATCACGGCCGGCTCCCCGCCCGGCGTTTCCGGCTCGACCAACCTGGTACGGGTCCACCACATCGGCGAGGACGACGGTCCCAAGTAGACGTCCGCTGAAGGGCCCTTCGCGATTCAGTGCTTGGGGCCCACGTGAACGTCCATCAGGGCTACTGAGGCTTTGCGGGCGACGGAGATGTTGCGGAAGTTTGCCTGCTTCCAGTCGACACCAACCTTGTCGAGAGTGTCGGTGTAGAGCTGTCTGATGTCCTCGGAGAGGTTCGAGAAGAAGTACCGCGGGTATTCGTAACGCTTCTTCTCGCCCGCGATGACGCGCGTGGTCCAGTTGGTCATACGGCAACCGTCGGAGTGGATGAGTCCCCGGATGAACTGCCACGGGTGTGAATCGACGATTGCCTGTTGCCATGGTTCGAGAGCGATGAGGCGTTCGTGCTTTTTGCCGGGGCCGTGCTGTGGGAACAGACAGCGAAGGTGGTTGGAGCAGAGCTTCACGTCGTGACAGCCGATCTTGCGGGCGCGGCAGACCGAGTTGTCTGGGAAGACCGCGCGCATGGCCAGTTCGCACTCGTCCATAAGACCGGGCCAGGAGTCGTCGCAGGTGATGGCGAGGCTGGGACTCCGGTGACCAGACCACTGGACGATGTATCCGTCGCCAAGATAGAGGCCAAGCAAGTAGGCGTACGCAACCTCGTCGAGGGGCCGATCGTCGCAGCGGGGGCACCTCGGCACTCGTCGCCCGGGGCACTCCCCGCGCTTTGCGCGATCCACGTGGAGCCACTTGCCGACAGTGCCCGCGGGGACATTGAGTCGCCGTGCGACATCCGCGTTTCGCATGCCACCGCGCAGAAGGGTGATCGCCTTATCCCGCACGTCAGTACCGTGAAAGTTCATGCGAACACTCTGTGTCACTGATCGTGACGGCGCGCAGCAAAAAGCGGATGTTCACGAGAACGTGGACATCCGCTTTTCTGGTGAAAGTACCCGGTGTGGGATTCGAACCCACACGCCCCGAAGGGCACGGCGTTTTGAGCGCCGCGTGTCTAGCCATTCCACCAACCGGGCAGGCCAGGTGACCGATGAGAAGTGTACCGGGTCACCGTAGCTCCCCGCCGCTAGGTAGTCTGCATAAGCAGCACTACCTGCCCGGCCCGTAACAAGGAGCCCCCGTGACCGCCCCCGAGTCGCCCCAGCCCGCAGACGCGCCCGACGACGACAAGTCGCACGTGCCTCCGCTGACGACCCGTGTCGTCATTGCCGAGGACGAGGCGCTCATTCGGCTCGATCTCAAGGAGATGCTCGAAGAAGAGGGCTACACCGTCGTCGGTGAGGCCGGCGATGGTGAGGAGGCCGTGGAGCTTGCCCGTAAGCACCGGCCCGATCTCGTCATCCTCGATGTGAAGATGCCGAAGCTCGACGGCATCTCGGCGGCCGAGAAGATCGCCGAGGAGTCCATCGCGCCGGTGCTCATGCTGACCGCCTTCTCGCAGCGCGACCTCGTCGAGCGGGCCCGCGATGCCGGCGCCATGGCGTACCTCGTGAAGCCGTTCAGCAAGAGCGATGTTGTACCCGCGATCGAGATGGCCGTCTCGCGGTTCAGCGAGCTGCGGCAGCTGGAGAACGAGATCGCGGA
Organism: Streptomyces sp. NPDC020898; assembly: GCF_044333925.1. Classification (NCBI taxonomy): domain Bacteria; kingdom Bacillati; phylum Actinomycetota; class Actinomycetes; order Kitasatosporales; family Streptomycetaceae; genus Streptomyces; species Streptomyces sp. NPDC020898. The sequence continues at coordinate 173,911 of NZ_JBIRRV010000001.1, read as the reverse complement.
CCTCACCCAGCGCCTGGAGACCCGCAAGCTGGTCGACCGGGCCAAGTCCGTTCTCCAGACGGAGTACGGCCTGACCGAGCCCGCCGCCTTCCGGTGGATCCAGAAGACGTCGATGGACCGCCGGATGTCCATGCAGCAGGTCGCCGAGGCCGTCATCCTGGATGCCGAGGAGAAGAAGGCCGCGAAGGACTAGCCCTCACCCGGTACAGCGGAAGAGGCCCGCGCCCCTGTCAGGGGCGCGGGCCTCTTCGTACGTCTGGGGAGGGTTCAGTCCTCGCCGAGGTACGCCTTCCGCACGGACTCGTCGTGCAGCAGGTCCTGCCCGGTGCCGGAGAGCACGATGTTACCGATCTCCATGACGTGTCCCTGGTCGGCGAGGGAGAGCGCCGCCTGGGCGTTCTGCTCGACGAGGAGGATGGTCGTACCGGATGCCTTGAGTTCGGCGATGGTGGCCATGATCTTCTGCATCATGATCGGCGAGAGGCCCATGGAGGGTTCGTCGAGCATCAGCAGTTTGGGCTGTGACATGAGCGCGCGGCCCATGGCCAGCATCTGCTGTTCGCCGCCCGACAGCGTTCCCGCGGCCTGCTTACGGCGCTCGCCCAGGATGGGGAAGAGGTCGTAGGCGCGCTGGATGTCCTTCTCGATGCCCGCCTTGTCGTTGCGGAGGAAGGCGCCGAGCCGCAGGTTGTCCTCGATGCTCATGCGGGGGAAGATGTGCCGCCCCTCGGGGGAGTGGGCGAGCCCCAGGGAGACGATCTGGTGGGCGGGGGTCTTCTTCAGCGACTTGCCGTCGAACTTGATCTGGCCTCCGGCGGGCTTGAGGAGGCCCGACAGGGTGCGCAGTGTGGTGGTCTTGCCGGCGCCGTTGGTGCCGATGAGGGTGACCACCTGGCCGGCTTCGACGCTGAAGGAGATGCCCTTGACGGCTTCGATCTTGCCGTAGGCGACCCGGAGGTCCTCGACTTCCAGGAGTGCGGTCATCGGTCGGTCTCCTTGCCGGGCGCGGCGTCCTTGGTGGTGTCGACGTGCGCCTCGGCTGCCTCGACCTCGGCGATCTCCTCGTCGCCGGGGGCGCCTTCGAAGGGTTCTCCGAGGTAGGCGGCGATGACTCGCTCGTCACCCTGCACGGTCGCGCTGTCGCCTTCGACGAGCTTTTCGCCCTGTACCAGGACGGCGACGCGGTCGCAGAGATTGAAGATGAACCGCATGTCGTGCTCGATGACGAGTACGGCGATGCCCTGGTCGCGGATGGCGAAGACGAGTTCCTCGGTGGCCCGGGTTTCCTGCGGGTTCATGCCGGCGGTGGGCTCGTCGAGGAGGAGCAGGCCGGGCTCGCTGGCCAGGGCTCGCGCGATCTCGAGCTTGCGCTGCTCGCCGTACGGAAGGTTCCTGGCGAGGTGGTCGCGCTTGTGGGCCAGGCCGATGAACTCCAGGAGTTCCATGGCGCGTTCTTCGGAGGCCTTCTCGGCCTTCTTGAAGCCGGGGCCGCGCAGGAGTGCGGACCAGAGGCCTTCTTTGGTGCGGGTGTGGCGGCCGACGAGCACGTTTTCGAGGACCGTCATGTTGGCGAAGAGACGGATGTTCTGGAATGTGCGTGCGACGCCGGCCGCGGTGACCTTGAAGGACTTGGGCGGCAGGATGGCGCCCTTGTAGCGGACCTCTCCCTCGGTGGGGATGTAGAGGCCGGTGAGGCAGTTGAAGAAGGTCGTCTTACCGGCGCCGTTGGGGCCGATGAGTCCGACGATCTCGCCGCTGTTGACGGTGAGGTCGACGTTGCGTACGGCGGTGAGGCCGCCGAAGCGCATCGTGACGCCGCGGGCGTCGAGGACGGTCGTCCCGAGGGCGGTGTTGGTGTCGGTGGTCATGTGTCAGGCCCCTGTCTTGCCGAGGACTGTGGGCGCTTCGGCCTCTTCGTGGAATTCGAGCTGGCGGCGCCGGTTCGGGATGAGGCCCTCGGGGCGGAAGCGCATGAGGAGGACGAGCGCGAGTCCGAAGGCGAAGAGCTGGTAGTCGCCGAGGAACTGGAGCTTGGCCGGGATGAGGTAGAGGAGTGCGGCGCCGACGAGGGGGCCGGCGATGGTGCCCATGCCGCCGAGGACGACCGCTGCGAGGAGGAAGGCCGAGTTGGGCGGTACGACGTGGGCGAACTGGTACTGCTCAGGGGTCACGGTGTAGGTGACGTGGGCCTGGACGGCGCCGGCGAGGCCGGCGAGGGAGGCGCCGAGAGCGAAGGCGATGAGCTTGACGCGGAAGCCGTTGATGCCCATGGCGAGGGCGGCGGTCTCGTCTTCGCGGATGGCGATCCAGGCGCGGCCGATGCGGGAGTCGCTGCTGCGTTGGAAGACGACAACGACGATCAACGTGATGACGAGCATCAGCAGGAAGTAGTTGGCGAATCGCGCGATGGTGAACCCGAGGATGGTGTGTTCGGCGCCGAAGTCGAAGCCGAGGATGTTGAGGTTCGGGATCGAGGAGATGCCGTTGGAGCCGTTGGTGATGTCGGGTCCTGAGGTGCCGTCCATGTTGAGGACGGTGATGCGGAAGATCTCACCGAAGCCGAGGGTGACGATGGCGAGGTAGTCGCCGCGCAGTCGGAGGGTGGGGGCGCCGATGAGGACGCCGAAGACCATGGCGACCGCGGCGCCGAGGATTGCGGAGAGCCAGAACGGCAGGTGGATGTCGAACGGGGAGGAGGGGGAGCCGGAGACCATGGCCGCGGTGTAGGCGCCGACACCGAGGAAGGCGACGTATCCGAGGTCGAGGAGGCCGGCGAGGCCGACGACGATGTTGAGGCCGAGGGCGACGGTGGCGAAGATCAGGATGTAGACGCCGATGGTCGCGTACTGGTCGTCGGACTGGGTGAAGGGGAAGAGCGCGGCGGCGATGAACGCGCCGAACATGGTGATGGTGCGGTGCTTGCCGGTGATGGCCGAGACCCGGGCCACGAGCCCGGCCTTGGCGAGGGCGGCGAAGCCGAAGCTGACGGTGATGAGGAAGCCGACGAATTGTTCGTCGTACTCGGTGCCGATGCCATAGGTGAAGACGGTCAGGCCGACGGCCATGGCGGCGACGATGACCAGGATCTCGGCGTAGGCGGGGAGCTTGGGTGCCTTGCTGGGGGTGCCGGAGGCGATGGCCGCTTTGAAGATGGACCAGTTGTGGCGTGCGGTGTGCCTGAACTGCTCCCAGCCGGTGTCGTCGGGGTCGAAGGGGTCGGGCTCCGGCCGGGTGAAGGGCAGGGCGAAGGAGCCGAGGACTGCGGCGAGGGTGACGATCGCAGCGATGTAGGCGCCGGGTTCGAGGTTGACGACGCCGCCGAGCTGGGCGCTGATGGCGATGGCGGTGTACCAGGCGGTGGCGAAGGTGCCGAGTGCGGCGAGTTTGAGGGCGCTGTCGGCGCCGGCGGGGGTGAGCCAGCGCAGGCCCTTGACGCCGTAGGAGGCGAGGCCGAAGAGCGCGGTGAGGGCGCCGCCGATGAGGACGAGGACCTGGAGGCCGCCGGGGTAGCCGTAGACGGTGAGGTCGCCGGGGAATTCGCTGGTCCAGGTCCATGCGAGGAAGGTGGAGACGACGGCGAGGACGCCGCCGGCGGTGGCAAGGGCGCGGCCGACGTTCTCGGGGAGGCCGATGAGGCCCTTGGCGTTGCCGTCCTTGCTGACGGGGGCGCTGGGGTTTTCGGTGGTCTGTGTGGTCATCGGTGTCACGCCCTGTCAGCGACGCGCTCGCCGAGCAGGCCTTGTGGCCTGACCAGGAGTACGAGGATGAGGAGTACGAAGGCCCAGACGTTGGCCCAGGACTGGCCGCCGAGCAGGTCGAAGCCGGGGACGTCGGAGATGTAGGCCGTTGCCATGGTCTCGGCGAGGCCGAGGACGAGGCCGCCGAGCATGGCTCCGTAGATGTTGCCGATGCCCCCGAGGACGGCTGCGGTGAAGGCCTTGAGTCCGAGAATGAAGCCCATGCGGAACTGGACCTGGCCGTACTTGAGGCCGTAGGCGACGGCTCCGACGGCGGCGAAGACGGCGCCGAGGGCGAAGGCGACCACGATGATGCGGTCGGTGTTGATGCCCATGAGTTTCGCGGTGTCGGGGTCCTGGGCGGTGGCCTGCATGCCGCGGCCGGTGCGGGTCTTCATGACGAAGTAGGCGAGGATCGCCATGCTGATGGGTGCGGCGACGAACAGGAAGACGTCACCGGTCTGGATGATGACGCTGCCGATCTCGAAGGGGCCGCCCGCGATCTCGGGGAAGTTGATGGATTCCTTGGCCCCGGGGTACCAGGCCCACACCGCCTGCTGGAGGGCGAGGGAGAGGCCGATGGCGGTGATGAGGGGGGCGAGGCGTGGTGCGGTGCGCAGCGGGCGGTAGGCGAACCGTTCCGCTCCTACGGCGACGAGGACTGCGGCGATGACGGCTCCGAGGAGCATCAGTGGCAGTGCGAGCCACATGGTGGTGCCGTCGGGCAGTACGTACAGATAGACCGTGAGGGCGCCGAATCCTCCGATCATGAAGATCTCGCCGTGGGCGAAGTTGATGAGCTGGACGATGCCATAGACCATTGTGTAGCCGATGGCGACCAGCCCGTACATGGATCCCAGTAGCAGGCCGTTGACCAGCTGCTGCGGCAGTTCGTTCACCGCATGTCCTCCGAGACTTCGGATTGGTTTCGACGGATGTGTGGCCGGATGCGAGTCCGCGCGGGGCGCCAGTGGAACAGCGCCCCGCGCGGCTCGTTCAGGTGGTGCTGCGGGTCTCGATCAGCCTGTGTAGGTGCCGGACTTGACGGCCTTCCAGGCGCCGTTCTCGACGGCGTAGACGGTGAGCTGCTTGTTGGTGGCGTCACCGTACTCGTCGAAGGAGACCTTGCCGGTCACACCGTCGAACGACACGTTCTGGACGGCGGCGGTGATCTTCGCGCGGGCGTCGGACGGCAGCTTGCCGTCGTTGTCCTCGACGACCTTCTTGACGGCGAGGATGATCGTCCAGGCGGCGTCGTAGGAGTAACCGCCGTAGGCGGCGTAGTCGTCCTTGTAACTGGCAGCCTTGTAGTCGGCGACGAACTGCTTGGCAGAGGCGAGCTCCTCGACCGGGGCGCCGACGGAGGTGGCGAGGTCGCCGGCGCTGCCCGCGCCCGCCAGCTCGACGAACTGCGGGTCGAAGATGCCGTCGCCGCCGACGAGCGGGATCTTGGCGCCGGACTGCTTGATCTGCTTGCTGAGCGGGCCGGCCTGCGGGTATTCGCCGCCGTAGTAGACGACGTCGGCGCCGGAGTTCTTGACCTTGGTGGCGACCGCGGAGAAGTCCTTGGAGTCCGGGTCGATGTGGTCGGTGCCGACGACCTTGCCGCCGAGCTTCTTGAACTCCTCGGTGAAGGTGGCGGCGAGGCCGGCGCCGTAGGTCTTCTTGTCGTCGATGACGAAGACGTTCTTCTTCTTGGCGTCGTTGAAGACGTACTGCGCGGCGAAGGGGCCCTGGATGGCGTCCGTGGTCGCGGTGCGGAAGTACGACTTGTAGGTGCGGACCTTCTCCTTCTGCCAGTTGACACCCTGGGTGAGGGCCGGTCCGGTGTTGGCGGGGGAGATCTGGACGAGCTTGGCGTCGTCGAAGACCTTCTGCATGGACTCGGCCACGGAGGAGTTCAGCGGGCCGACGGCGCCCAGGACGGACTTGTCGCTGACGAGCTGGACGGCGTTGGCCTGGCCCGAGGAGGGCTGGGCCTGGTCGTCGAGAGATTTGATCTTGAAGGTGACGCCGTCTACGAGCTTCTGCTTGTTGGCGATGTTCGCGGCGAGGTCGACGGAGTTCTTGATGCCGAGGCCCAGCGCGGACAGGTCGCCGGTCAGCGGGGCGTCGACACCGATGGTCACGGTGGTGCCACTGCTGCCGGGGTCCGAGCCACCGTTGTCGTCGCGCGAGCCGCAGGCGGTGAGGGTGAGAGCTCCTGCCGCCAATGTGGCGGTTATGGCTATGAGCGAGCGTTGACGCACGATCAGTCCTTTCCTGGCACGTCCCTTCCCCGTGGAAGCGACTGAGTCGAGCGCTGGGCCGAAACGACTTCGAGTCCGATGGCGCGGTGACTGGCCGTGACTCTAAGCCTGGTCCGAGCGTGGAGGCATTGTGTGGGCTGGCTTGTGACTTTCTTGTTATGACGTGCCGCTTGATGACCCCTGGGAAGTAGGCGTTATTGGTGCATTTGTCAAGACTTAGCCTCGGTCCACATTTTGAGAAGTTGCACTTCCCGTTGCCCGTGGGCTTGGCCGCGAGGGCACCGGGCCGCAGGCCACGTGGAGCAGTTCGGAGAGGTCGTCAGGGTACGCGCCACCGAAGATGAAACTGTGGTGCTGTATTGCGCGTGTGTTACGCAGCGTTACGTCAAGAAAGGGCATGCCCGCGTCGAGGGGGAGTCCCTCGCAGTCGACCACGGATATCTGGACGGTGAGGCGACGGGTGGTCCCGGCGCTGATGGTGAAGGTCTCGGCGGGTGTGATGCGGGCGGCGAGACCGTCGAAAGCGGCGCCGGTGACGCGCACGGTGACGGGTGGCCCGCTGTGCACGGTGACCGCGAACCGGAACAGTCCGCTGGCGGGCGTGGAGTCGAAGGTCGCGGCGAGTCCTGTGTACCGGAACGTGGTGACGTTCGCGGGCCAGGGCATCGGCGTGAGGGTGCCGGGCGGGGTGGACTGATGCGGGGGCAGGAGGACGATGACTCCGGCCGCCGCGGCGGCCAGCGCGGCCGTGCCGAGCGCGGCTCTGCGAACGCGCGGCGGCAGGCCCCGCCAGCGGTCCGTGAGGCGTGGTGCGTCGGCACCGATGACTTCGTAAGTCTCTTGCGCGTCCGGCGAGTTGACGGGTTCGACGGGGCCGATGCCGGTCATGGTCGCAGCCTCATGGGGGAACCGTAGTGGGGGTTGGGGCCGAGGTCGATGCGGGTCCGGCGTTCGAGAGGTGGGGTCGATGCCGTCCGGGCGCTTTTTCAGCCCGTCCGGCGTTTTGAGGAGGGGGCCTGTCCGGGGCCGTGGCGGGGGCCTGGGGGGCCCAGCATCCAGGACGGGACGGGGGACGACGGGCAGGGGAGGCGGGGCGAGCCCCTGGGGTCCTCAGCCCGCCGCCGGCGCGTCACGCAGCAGGCACGTCAGACGGCCCGTGCACACGCGCTTGTCGTTCTCGTCCGTGATCACGACCTCGTACGTCGCTGTCGAGCGCCCCCGGTGGACGGGTGTGGCCACGCCGGTGACCAGGCCGGAGCGGGCTCCGCGGTGGTGGGTGCAGTTCAGGTCCACGCCCACGGCGATCTTCGTGCTGCCCCCGTGCATCATGGCGCCCACCGACCCGAGCGTCTCGACCAGCACCGCGGACGCGCCCCCGTGCAGGAGCCCGTACGGCTGTGTGTTGCCCTCGACGGGCATCGTGCCGACGACCCGGTCGGCCGACGCCTCCACGATCTGGACGCCCATCCGGTTCCCCAGGTGTCCCGCGGAGAACATGGCGACCACGTCCACACCGAGCGCCGCGTACTCGTCTATGACCTCTTGCGGGAACTTCACATGCTGCTGCTCACCCATGGGGCCCGGCTCCGTTCGTCGACCTTCGTCCGTCCGCTGAGCAAACGCTCAGTCGGTGGCCGATTGTTCCAGACGCACGACCACGGACTTGCTGGCCGGGGTGTTGCTGGTGTCGGCGGTGGCGTCCAGCGGGACCAGGACGTTGGTCTCGGGGTAGTAGGCCGCCGCGCATCCCCGGGCCGTCGGGTAGAACACGACCCGGAATCCGGGCGCCCGCCGCTCGACGTCGTCCTTCCACTCGCTCACGAGGTCGACGTACGAACCGTCGGCGACCCCGAGGGTCCGTGCGTCCTCGGCGTTCACCAGGACCACCCGGCGGCCGTTCTTGATGCCCCGGTAGCGGTCGTCCAGGCCGTAGATCGTGGTGTTGTACTGGTCGTGCGAACGCAGGGTCTGAAGGAGCAGGCGGCCTTCGGGGAGCTTGGGGAACTCGACGGGGGCCGCGGTGAAGTTGGCCTTGCCGGTGGCTGTCGGGAAGCGGCGCTCGTCGCGAGGTGCGTGCGGGAGGGTGAAGCCCGAAGGGTCGGCCACGCGCGCGTTGAAGTTCTCGAAGCCCGGGATGACGCGCGCGATGCGGTCGCGGACCGTGGCGTAGTCCTTCTCGAACTCCTCCCAGGGGGTGCGGGACTCCTCGCCCAGGACGCGCCGGGCCAGGCGGCAGACGATGGCCGGCTCGGAGAGGAGATGCGTGCTCGCGGGCTCCAGGCGGCCCCGGGAGGCGTGCACCATGCCCATGGAGTCCTCGACCGTCACGAACTGCTCGCCACTGCCCTGGAGGTCGCGCTCGGTGCGGCCGAGCGTCGGCAGGATCAGGGCACGCGCGCCCGTGACGGCGTGCGAACGGTTCAGCTTCGTCGAGACGTGCACGGTGAGGCGGGCGCGCCGCATGGCGGCCTCGGTGACCTCCGTGTCGGGGGAGGCGGAGACGAAGTTGCCGCCCATGGCGAAGAAGACCTTGGCCTCGCCGTCGCGCAGGGCGCGGATCGCCCGTACGACGTCGTAGCCGTGCTCGCGGGGCGGGGCGAAGCCGAACTCCTTCTCCAGGGCGTCCAGGAAGGCGGGGGCGGGGCGTTCGAAGATGCCCATCGTGCGGTCGCCCTGGACGTTGGAGTGGCCGCGGACCGGGCACACACCCGCGCCCGGGCGGCCGATGTTGCCGCGCAGGAGAAGGAAGTTGACCACCTCGCGGATGGTGGGCACGGAGTGCTTGTGCTGGGTCAGGCCCATCGCCCAGCACACGATGGTGCGCTCGGAGGCCAGGACCATGCCGAGGGCTTTTTCGATCTCCGAGCGCGTGAGGCCCGTCGCGGTGAGGGTCTCGTCCCAGTCGGCGGCGCGGGCCGCGTCGGCGAACTCCTCGTAGCCGTGGGTGTGTTCGCGGACGAACGGCTCGTCGACGGCACCTTCCGTGTCGAGGATCAGCTTGTTGAGGAGGCGGAAGAGGGCCTGGTCGCCGCCGATGCGGATCTGCAGGAACAGGTCGTTGAGTGCGGCGCCCCTGAACATGCCCTGGGGGGTCTGCGGGTTCTTGAAGCGTTCCAGGCCCGCCTCGGGCAGCGGGTTGACGCTGATGATCCGCGCGCCGTTCGCCTTCGCCTTCTCCAGGGCGGAGAGCATCCGGGGGTGGTTGGTGCCCGGGTTCTGGCCGGCGACGATGATCAGATCGGCCTTGTAGAGGTCCTCCAGGAGGACGCTGCCCTTGCCGATGCCGATGGTCTCGGAGAGCGCGGAACCCGACGACTCGTGGCACATGTTCGAGCAGTCGGGGAGGTTGTTCGTGCCCAGTTCGCGGGCGAACAGTTGGTAGAGGAACGCGGCCTCGTTGCTGGTGCGGCCCGAGGTGTAGAAGAGTGCCTCGTCCGGCGAGCCGAGAGCCTTGATCTCCTCGGCGACGATGCCGAAGGCACGCTCCCAGGAGACCGGTTCGTAGCGGTCGGCGCCCTCGGGCAGGTACATGGGGTGGGTGAGGCGGCCCTGCTGGCCCAGCCAGTAGCCGCTGCGGCCGGCCAGGTCGGTCACCGTATGGGCGGCGAAGAACTCCGGGGTGACACGGCGAAGGGTGGCTTCCTCGGCGACCGCTTTCGCGCCGTTCTCGCAGAACTCCGCGGCGTGCCGGTGCTCGGGCTCGGGCCAGGCGCAGCCCGGGCAGTCGAAGCCGTCCTTCTGGTTGACGCGCAGGAGGGTGAGCGCGGTACGGCGGACGCCCATCTGCTGCTGGGCGATGCGCAGGGTGTGGCCGATGGCGGGCAGTCCGGCCGCGGCATGCTTCGGCTCGGCGACCTGCGGCGCGTCCTGAACCGGATCACCCTTGGGCGGCTTGCTGGCCATTGCTGAACCCCTTCCCTTGCACGTGTCTCTCCGCTTGCACGCGGTGGGCGTGCGCATGGTTCACCTGCGTGTCTGCCACCTGTTCGATCCTCGCACGGGGTGGCGACAACCGCGGTGCTGGGTTCTGGACGGCCCGCGTTGTCAGTGGCACGTGGCAGGATCGGGGTCGTGGCAGAAACAGCAGCGAAGAAGACCGAGAAGACCTCCGGCACGGGCCGCCCCCTGCTGATGCTCATGGACGGGCATTCGCTGGCGTACCGCGCGTTCTTCGCGCTGCCCGCGGAGAACTTCACGACCGCGACGGGCCAGCCGACGAACGCGATCTACGGCTTCGCGTCGATGCTCGCCAACACGCTGCGCGACGAGGCGCCCACGCACTTCGCGGTGGCGTTCGACGTGTCCCGCAAGACCTGGCGCTCCGAGGAGTTCACGGAGTACAAGGCGAACCGGTCGAAGACGCCGGACGAGTTCAAGGGGCAGGTCGAGCTGATCGGCGAGCTGCTCGACGCGATGCACGCGGAGCGGTTCGCGGTCGACGGTTTCGAGGCCGACGACGTCATCGCCACGCTGACCACGCAGGCCGAGGCCGCCGGCTTCGACGTACTGATCGTCACGGGTGACCGGGACTCCTTCCAGCTGGTCACCGAGCACACGACGGTGCTGTACCCGACGAAGGGCGTCTCGGAACTGACCCGGTTCACTCCGGAGAAGGTCTTCGAGAAGTACGGGTTGACGCCGGCGCAGTACCCGGACTTCGCGGCACTGCGCGGCGACCCGTCCGACAACCTTCCCGGTATCCCGGGGGTCGGTGAGAAGACGGCGGCGAAGTGGATCAACCAGTTCGGGTCGTTCGCGGACCTGGTCGAGCGGGTCGAGGAGGTCAAGGGCAAGGTCGGGCAGAACCTGCGCGACCACCTGGACGCCGTCAAGCTCAACCGCCGGCTCACCGAGATGGTCCGGGACGTCGAACTCCCGAAGACGGTCACGGACTTGGAGCGCGCCGCATACGACCGTACGGCGGTCGCGATGGTCCTCGACACCCTGGAGATCCGGAACCCCTCGCTGCGCGAGCGGCTGCTGGCCGTCGATCCGGGCGCCGAGGAGGCCGACGCCGGACCGGTCGCCGAGGCCGGTGTCGAGGTGGACGGGACAGTGCTCGGCGCGGGCGAGCTGGCCCCCTGGCTCACCGAGCACGGCACGGAGGTGCTCGGCGTCGCCACGGTCGACACCTGGGCGCTGGGCAGCGGCTCGGTCGCCGAGGTCGCGCTCGCCGCGCCCGGGGGAGCGGCCGCCTGGTTCGACCCGGCGGAGCTGGACGAGGCCGACGAGAACGCGTTCGCGGCCTGGCTGGCCGACACCGGCCGGCCCAAGGTGTTCCACAGTGCCAAGGGCGCGATGCGGGTCTTCGCGGAGCACGGGTGGACCGTGGCCGGGGTGAGCATGGACACGGCTCTCGCCGCGTACCTGGTCAAGCCGGGGCGCCGTTCCTTCGACCTGGACGCGCTGTCCCTGGAGTACCTCGGCCGTGAACTGGCGCCCGCCGCGACGGCGGACGGCCAGCTGGCCTTCGGTGCGGACGAGGGCGCCGAGGCCGATTCCCTGATGGTGCAGGCCCGCACGATCGTCGACCTGGGCGAGGCGTTCGGCGCGCGCCTGAAGGAGGTCGGCTCGGCGGACCTGCTGCGGGACATGGAGCTGCCGACGTCCGCGCTGCTGGCCCGCATGGAGCGGTACGGCATCGCGGCGGACCGGGCCCACCTGGAAGCCATGGAGCAGATGTTCGCGGGCGCGGTGCAGCAGGCGGTGAAGGAGGCGCACGCGGCGGCCGGCCACGAGTTCAACCTCGGCTCGCCCAAGCAGCTCCAGGAGGTCCTCTTCGGCGAGTTGGGCCTCCCGAAGACAAAGAAGACCAAGACCGGCTACACGACGGACGCTGACGCCCTGGCCTGGCTGGCGGGCCAGACGGACAACGACCTGCCGGTCGTCATGCTCCGCCACCGCGAGCAGGCGAAGCTGCGGGTCACCGTCGAGGGCCTGATCAAGACGATCGCCGCGGACGGCCGTATCCACACCACCTTCAACCAGACGGTGGCGGCGACGGGCCGCCTGTCCTCCACCGACCCCAACCTCCAGAACATCCCCGTCCGTACGGACGAGGGCCGGGCCATCCGCCGCGGCTTCGTGGTCGGCGAGGGCTTCGAGTCCCTCATGACCGCGGACTACAGCCAGATCGAACTCCGGGTGATGGCCCACCTGTCGGAGGACGAGGGTCTGCTGGAGGCGTTCACGTCCGGAGAGGACCTGCACACCACGGTCGCCTCCCAGGTGTTCTCGGTCGAGCGGTCGGCGGTGGACGCGGAGATGCGCCGCAAGATCAAGGCGATGTCGTACGGATTGGCGTACGGCCTGTCGGCCTTCGGTCTGTCCGGGCAGCTGAACATCGACGCGGGCGAGGCACGCGTCCTGATGGACACGTACTTCGAGCGCTTCGGCGGCGTACGGGACTATCTGCGCCGGGCCGTCGACGAGGCGAGGGCGACGGGCTACACGGAGACCCTCTTCGGCCGCCGCCGCTACCTGCCCGACCTGAACAGCGACAACCGTCAGCGCCGCGAGATGGCCGAGCGCATGGCCCTGAACGCCCCGATCCAGGGCACGGCCGCGGACATCGTCAAGATCGCCATGCTGAAGGTCGGCCAGGCGCTGGAGGAGGCGAAGCTCAAGTCCCGCATGCTGCTCCAGGTCCACGACGAAATCGTCCTGGAGATCGCCCCCGGTGAGCGCGAGGCGACAGAGGAACTGGTCCGCCGGGAGATGGCGGGCGCGGTGCAGCTGCGGGCACCGCTGGACGTGTCGGTGGGGTCGGGGCTCGACTGGGAGTCGGCGGCACATTAGCTCCGCTGGTTGGGCGGTTTGTTGTCTGCGGCCCGGTGGGGGCTGATCGCGCAGTTCCCCGCGCCCCTTGAGAGCAGGGGCTGCGCCCTGCAGACGAAAGACAGGGGCGCAGCCCCGTCTTTCAGGGGCGCGGGGAACTGCGCGACCAGCCACGACGGCGCCGCAGACAACAAACTGCCCAACCCCCGGAGGGCCCGTCACCCGCGTGGCCCCCGCAGGCACGCCTCCGCAAGGGGTGCCCGCCAGGATGCGGGCATGGGTATACGCACGCTCACCCGCCGGATCGACCCCACGCGAACCTCCTCGGTGCAGGCATTCGCGGCCGACGCGAGCACCGCCCGCGTTCCCAGGAGCAGCCCCATCACCGCACCCCTCAGGTGCCGCACCGACGTACTCCGGCATGCACTCGCCCCGCGCCCCGCTCACCTCGGCTCGCGTCCCGGCCTCCCCATACCCGGCCGCGCGCGGGCCTGGCGCCGCTGGACCGGCTGGGGGCGCGGGTGGCTGCGCCGGCCGTTTCGCACAGGTCAGCGAGAACCCGTACGCCCTCCGGCCCGCCCTCCCGCGTGATCCGCGGCCTCCCCCTCCGTGCGCTCTTCCTCTGTACGGCGGTGACGGTCTTCCGGGGCACGAGCCCCCGTCCGCTCCCCCAGGCGCCAGAACCTGACGCCCGCGGCGTACAGGATCAGCCCCGGCAGCAGGCCCGCGCCCGCTCCGAAGCACACTGTCGGGATCAGCTCGTAGGCCTCCGCCGTAGAACCCCAGGACGCCCACCAGCGCAGCGCCCGCTGCACCGCGCCCACCGCCGCGCAGCCGCCGATCACGGCGCAGGCCAGCCACCGGTCCCGTACCGACAGCACCGGCACGCCTGCCGGTCTGCCCGGGGCGGTCCGCCGCAGCGCGTGGTACACGAATCCGGCGATCACCGCCGCGGCCAGCGCCGAACCTCCGTACTGGAGGTACCAGTACAGCGGTGAGCCCCCCATCTCGCGGTCCAGGACGGGGAACAGCCGCAGCCCCCACCGGTCGTGGTGCGTGAACGCGTCCCAGACGACATGGGTCAGTGCGCCGAGCGCGGCCGACGCGTACCACCGGAGCGTCAGGGACGGCGTCGTCCGCGCGCGTGGGGCTCCGCAGCGCAGCAGGGTCGCCGTCCTGCCCTGCCGGGCGCGTGGCAGCAGGGCCACCAGTGGCTCGCGGAGCAGCAGCCACAGGCCCACCAGTGCCCAGGCGACGGCTACGTCGATCGTGAAGACGCCGGGGAAGGAGTGGGTGACGTCGCCGAACTCCATCGCCTCGGGCAGGAAGCTCGCCGCGTAGTAGGTCATGTCGGGGGAGAAGGAACCGGCGACGAGTACCGCCGGTACCAGTCGGCCGCGTCCGGTTCCGTCGGCGCGTACGGCGGGCAGTACGGCCGCCGCATGGCTGAGAGTGAACGGCAAGTGGGCTCCCTGGGGCGGATGTTGACGGGGGCGAACCGCCCCGGTGATCACCGGCGTCCAGTATGACGGGACGGCATGGGACCGCGCCGGGCTGCACGGGTCCCACGCAGACCGTAGGAGGGGAGTGTGAAAAGCCGCGTGAGGGCCACCCGGGTCCGCGGAACGCGGCAGAATCACATATGGCCAATCGGTGAATATCGGGCACGAACGGGTGTTCGCGCAACGGAAGTTGTCGTAGGGTCGCCTGGGTCGGTCTACGGGGAGAGTGCGGGGGAGTACGGCCGAACGCGGAAGCGCAACGAAGGCGAAGGAAAACGGGCGGAACAGGGCGACTTGTCGCCCGCGGGAGGGGTTCTCTGTATGGCGGCGTACATCGGCAGGAGGCTCCGCAAGGGGGCGGCGACCACCGCTGTGGCCGCGCTCGCGGTCGCGGCTCTGTCCGCATCCCAGGCTCCGGGGGTGACGGTCGACGACCAGGGCAGACGGACCGCCAGTGACTCCCAGCCCACGTCCGATTCGGCGGCCGACGACAGCGCCACGGGCAACTCGCCGTACTACACGGACCTTCCGCCGCTCAACAGTCCGAACCCCAGCCCGAGTCCGTCGCAGTCGTCGACCATAGGCACGCCGGTCTCACGCGGTGAGGCCGAGGCAGGCATACCCGCGACCGTCCTCGACGCCTACAAGAAGGCCGAGGCGGCGCTCGGCACGGCCAAGCCCAGCTGCAACCTGCCCTGGCAGCTGCTCGCGGCCATCGGCAAGGTCGAGTCGGGCCAGGCCCGCGGGGGCAGGGTCGACGCGAACGGCACCACGACCAGCCCGATTCTGGGCCCGCAGCTGGACGGCAACGGCTTCGCGCTCATCAGGGACACCGACAACGGCGCCTACGACGGCAACAGCAGCTACGACTCGGCCGTCGGGCCCATGCAGTTCATCCCGTCCACCTGGGCGTGGGCCGCCCGCGACGGCAACGGCGACGGCAAGGAAGACCCCAACAACATCTACGACGCGGCCCTCGCCGCCGGCCACTACCTGTGCCGGTACGGCTGGGACCTGTCGACGCAGGCCGACCTCAACCGCGCGATCCTCAGCTACAACAACTCGACGGACTATCTGAACCTCGTCCTGTCGTGGCTGGAGTACTACCGCAAGGGCACCCACGAGGTCCCCGACGGTACGGGTACGGTGCCCGTCAGCCGCAGCGACGACAACGTCGCGGCGAGCCGCTCACCGTCACCGACCCCGGGTACGACGACGCCGAGCCCGAGCCCGTCTCCCGCCAAGCCGGGCACCGCGCCCCCGGCCAAGCCCGCCGTGCCGACCCCGACACCCCCGCCCACGCAGACGCCGACGCCGACTCCCACCGACACGGTGCACCACCTGGAGGACGCGGGTACTGCCAAGCTCACGGCGATGGCGGGCGACACGTTCACCAAGAAGATCAGTACGCGCGCGGAGACCGCGGCCGGCAAGGCGGTCGGCAAGGTCAGGATCCGCTTCACGATCGTCGGCGACACCGACACCGTCTTCACCGGCGGCGAGAGCGTCGCCACGGTCGTCACCAGCAGCACCGGAGTCGCGGTCGCGCCCGCGCTCAAGGCCGGTGAGAAGACCGGCGACTTCACGGTCCGCGCGGTCGTCGTCGGCCGTACGGTCGGCGCCCTCGACTACGCGGCCACCGTCACCGCCCGGGCCGCCGACACCCTCGCCCGCACCAGCACCACCGCGCTGACCTGCGTGGCGGGCGGAGAGTTCGCCGACCAGGTCGAGCTGAAGGCGACGTACGCGGGAGCCGTCGCGGACGGTGTCGCGGCCACCGCGACCCTGATCGCGTCGGCCGACGACGCGACCGCGAACGACAAGGGCCCCTACTTCAAGGACGCGGACGGCAAGACGGTCCGCACCCTCACGGGCCTCGAAACGGACGCGAACGGTCTGCTCAAGCTGCCGAAGCTGTACGCGGACGGCACCGCCGGCACCTTCCTGCTCCGCGTCACCACCACCGGCGGCGCAACCGTGACGGTCGAGCTGACGGTGACGGCGCCGGCCACCCCGACCGAACCGGCCACCCCGACGGAAACGTCGACTCCCATGGAGTCGGCCACCCCCTCGGACTCCGCCTCCCCGAGCGCGTAAACCGCCGTACGTACTTGTACGTACGAAATACGCATGAAAGCGGCACCCCTCCGATGCGAGGGATGCCGCTTTCGCGTGTGCGGGTTGTTCTCATCTCGCCCGCCCGTTGCTACGGTGCCCCCGACCTGACACCCCGTCAGTTCACTGTCGGCAGCCGGGGAGGACCCGTATGCGTGCCCTGATCGCCGCCGCGACCGGACTCGCCGTCGCGTTCGCGCTCGTCCTCACGATCACGGCCATGGGCGCGCCGACGGGCACGACATCCCCGAAGCCGCTGCTCACGACGGTCCCGTCACACCCGTAGCCGCCGCACCTCTTTGGGAGGGAGGCCGAGATGCGCCGCAAATCCGGCCTGGTCCTGCTCGCCCTCGCCGTGTTCTTCGCGGCGCTGTCCCCCCTGCTGCGCTGGTACGCCTTCCCGCGCCTCGCCAAGGTCCCGGCGAACCAGTACCAGGACATGGTCCTGGAGGCGAAGAACGCGACCCTTCTCGACTACGACGGGTTCACGGCCAAGAAGGTCCCCAAGGTCACCATCGTCCAGACCCTCAAGGGCAACGTCGAGGCCTCGGAGGCGATCGAGAAGACGGCGGGGCGTGACGTGGTCGTCTGGGACGGCCTCTCCTATGTCCAGGGGCCCGACGGGAAGATGGTGTCGAAGATCCCCGAGCGCTACATCTTCGACGCGCACACCCAGGAACCGGTCCACGCCACCGGCGAGGCGGTCGACGGCGACCCGGTGAAACGGGAGGGCATCGAGTTCAAGTGGCCGTTCCTGGTGGAGAAGCGGGACTACGAGTACTTCGACGCGCAGACGCGCACGACGGCCCCCATCCACTACAAGGGCACACGGGACTTCCGCGGTGTCCAGGTCTACTACTTCGAGCAGACCGTCCCGTGGACGAAGGTCGCGTTCCCCAAGTCCATGCCGGTCAAGGGCATCACGCCCGCGATGGTCGCCGCGACCGGCACCACGCGCTGGTACACCACGGTCCGTAAGTTCTGGGTGGAACCGGTCACCGGTGCACCCGTCTACGGCGAGGAGATCCACCAGGAGGAGCTGCGCGGCGGCACCCTCCTGGGAGGGCGCGAAAAGGTGACGGCCTTCTCCGGGCACGTGAAAATGCGCGAGGACTACATCAGGTCGACGGTCGACCTGGTCAAGTCGCAGCGCGTACTGGTCCTCCTGATGACGTCGTACCTGCCCTGGGGCTTCCTGACCCTGGGTGTGCTCCTGCTGGCCCTCGCCCTCTACCTGGAGGCGCGCGGCCGAAGGCCCGCCGACCCCGTGCCCACGGAGACCTCCGCCCCCGAGCCGGTCACCGCCTGAGCCGCGCGTTCGTGTACCGGGTCGGCTCGGCGGTCGCCGGATCCTCGGGCCACGGATGCTTGGGATACCGCCCGCGCAGCTCGGCGCGTACACCCTTGTAGCCGCCCTTCCAGAAGGAGGCGAGGTCCGCGGTGACGGCGGCCGGCCGCCCGGCGGGCGACAGCAGATGAACGAGAACGGGCACACCGGCCACGGCGGGCGATTCCTGGAGCCCGAACATCTCCTGCAACTTCACGGCGAGCACAGGCCGTTCGGGATCGGAGTAGTCGATCCGGATTCTGGACCCGCTCGGCACCGCCAGCCGCTCGGGCGCGAGCTCGTCGAGGCGGCCGGCCTGACCGGAGGCCCACGGCAGAAGCCGATTCAGCGCCTGCCCCGCCTCGATCCGCCCCAGGTCCGCCCGCCGCCGCGCCCGGCTCAGCTCCGGCTCCAACCACTCGTCCACGCGCGCGTGGAGGGCGTTCTCGGAGACGTCCGGCCACGGAGCCCCCAGATGCAGATGAAGAAAGGCGAGCCGCAGCCGCAGCACCCCGGCATCCGCGGACCACCGCAACAGCCCGAGCCCGTCCTGCCGCAGCCCCTCAAGAAGTGCGTTGCGTACGAGTACGGGGTCGGGGTTCCGCAGCGGACGCACCGCCAGCTCCACCGCCCCTAGCCGCTCGACCCGCCGGGCGACGACATCCCCGTCGGCCCAGTGGACCTCCTCGCCCGTGGAGTGCAGGGCACCGGCCGCCGACCGCGCGGTGTCCTCGTCGACGGTGGCGGCGAGCCGCACGCGCGCGTGCCCGGCCCCGACCGGCCGGTCCGCCACGGCGACCGCGATCCAGGGAGCGCCTCGCAGCGCGGAACCGTCACCGGCCTCGGCGCGGGTACCGGACAGCATCAGATACGAACCGCCCTGAGCCCTGGCGAGCCGCTCGGGAAACGCCAGCGCGGCGACGAGCCCCACGGCACGGTCGTCCCCGACGGCGGGGGCGGGTTTGTGGGGCGCGGGATCCGGTGCCGCCGAGCGCAGCCGCCGGGCCTCCGTCCGCCAGCGGGCGGCGTACGCGTCGCCTCCGCGCCGGGCCGCCCGCCAGGCCGCCGCGAGGTCGTCGCCGTACTCCCGCGGCGGCTCCTCGCTCAGCAGTGCGACCACCTCCGCGGCCCGGACCGCGCCCACCTCGGGCGCCGCGTCCAGCAGGGCCCGGGCCAGCCGGGGGTGCAGACCGAGGCGGGACATGCCGACGCCCCGGTCCGTGGCCCGCCCGCCGGCGTCCACCGCGCCGATCGCCCTCAGCACCGCCCGCGCCGCCGCCATCGCCCCGCCCGGCGGCGGGTCCAGCAGTGCCAGCCCGGAGGCGTCAGGATCGCCCCAGCAGGCCGCCTGAAGCGCGAACGCCGTCAGGTCGGCCACTTTGATCTCCGGCGACGGGAAGCGCGTCAGGCGGGCGTCCTCAGCCTCCGTCCAGCAGCGGTACACCGCCCCCGACGCCTCACGCCCGGCCCGCCCCGCCCGCTGCCGTCCCGCCGCCTGCGAGGCCCGCACCGTCGCCAGTGCGCTCAGCCCGCGCGCGTGGTCCACCCTCGGCTCCCGGGCCAGCCCGGAGTCGACGACCACCCGAACCCCCGGAACCGTCAGCGACGACTCCGCCACCGACGTGGCCAGCACCACCCGGCGACCCGCCCCGCCCGCCAGCACCGAGTCCTGCACCGCCGCAGGCGCCCGCCCGTGCACCTGGAGCACCTCGACCGCAGGCCCTAGGTCCCGCAACTGGCCCGCCACGCGCGCGATCTCCCCGACGCCGGGCAGGAAACACAGCACGTCCCCCGCACGCTCGGCCAGCGCCCGCCGCACCACCGACGCCACATGCGTCAGCAACGCCGGGTCGACGCGCATACCGTGCGGTGGCCGTACGGGCCGCACCGGTGGCGCCCACACCACGTCCACCGGATACGACACGCCCGCCGCCTCGACCACCGGCGCGCCGCCCAGCAGCCGCGCCCAGCCCTCGGCATCGGTCGTCGCCGACGCCGCCACCAGCCGCAGTTCGGGGCGCAGCGCCTCCCGTACGTCGACCAGGAACGCCGCCGCCGTGTCCGCGTCCAGGTGCCGTTCGTGGCACTCGTCGAGCACGACCACGTCGACGCCCGGCAACTCCTGGTCCCGCTGGAGTCGTTGCAGCAGCACACCCGTCGTGACGACCTCCACGCGCGTGCGGCGCCCGACCACCCGCTCCCCGCGCACGGTGTACCCGACGCTGTCGCCCACCCGCTCGCCCAGCAGCCACGACATCCGTCTCGCCGCCGCCCGCGCGGCGATCCGCCTCGGCTCGGCGACCACGACCCGCCGCGCCGGCCCGCCGTCCTCCAGCAGTCCCGCCAGCGCCAGCGGCACCAACGTGGTCTTGCCGGTGCCGGGCGGTGCCACGAGCACCGCGGTGCCGTGTGCGTCGAGCGCGTCGGTCAGGCCGGGCAGGGCCCCGCGTACGGGCAGGACGTCCAGGGCGTCGTAACGGATCACGCCCCCAGTGTCGTACGTCGACGGAAAACGCCCTCCACGCGTGCGTGGAGGGCGTTTGGCACAGTGGGTTCTTCCGGGCCGGGTTACTCAGTCACGCTCGCACACGAAGATCGCCGTCCCCGGGATGAGACCGCCGCGCAACGGGGACCAGCCGCCCCAGTCGGAGGTGTTCCAGGACGGCCACTGCGGCTCGACCAGGTCCACCAGCCGCAGGCCGCCGGCCACGATGTCCCGGACGCGGTCGCCGATCGTCCTGTGGTGCTCGACGTACACCGCGTTGCCGTCGTCGTCCTGCTCGACGTACGGCGTGCGGTCGAAGTACGAGCCGGAGACCGACAGCCCCTCGGGGCCGGGCTCGTCCGGGAACGCCCAGCGGATGGGGTGCGTCGTCGAGAAGACGAAGCGCCCGCCCGGACGCAGCACCCGGCGCACCTCGCGCAGCACCAGCACCGGGTCGGCGACGAAAGGCATGGCCCCGTACGCCGAGCACACCAGGTCGAAGGAGCCGTCGGCGAAGGGGAGGGCGCCCGCGTCCGCCTCCACCAGGGGGACCCCGCCGCCGATGCGCAGGGCGTGCTGGAGCTGGCGGTGGGAGAGGTCCAGGGCCACCGGGCGGGCACCCTGGGCGGCCAGCCAGCGCGAGCACTGGGCCGCGCCGGCGCCGATCTCCAGGATGTCCTTGCCCTTGAGGTCCTCGGCCGGACCGAGCAGCTCGGCCTCCACCTCGTCGAGGCCCTCGGGACCCCACACGAAACGGTCGTCGCCGAGGAAGGTGCCGTGCTCGTTCTGGTAGTCGTCCGCGTTCCGGTCCCACCAGCCCCGGTTGGCCCGGGAGCTCTCCGTGACTCCGGCGTCACGCCGGGTGGCCTCCGGCTCGGACGATTCGGGCTCTTGGATGATCGGCTCCCTCGTATTAGTCTGCGGGCTCTTCCGCCCGGCAGGTCCCGGTGGCCGACACGAATGGGGCGCCATCGCGCCCGCGTGGCCTCCTGGGACACGTCTTGTGCCGGGTATGCGGCGATCCGCCCCGGGTGTGCGCCTTCGCGCATTGACCCTGCCCGGCTGCCCCCGTATGCTACAAGTTGCGCTGCGGGCCTGCGCACCTCAGACGTAGCAGGCTGCGCTCGCATCTGTATGTATGTCCCCTCGGTTGTCGAGGCGCCACCGGATCATTCGGTCCTGGTGTGGCGCTTCCTTGGCTGTCCGGCCTTCTGCAGAGCGAAACGGGCTCCCGGCGTAAGCAGTACCTACGACTCTCTGTCCGTACCGGAGCCCTTTCCCACATGACGAGCAGCACCGAGATCACCGCCACCACCCCGCAGGTTGCGGTCAACGACATCGGTGACGAGGAAGCATTCCTCGCCGCTATCGACGAGACGATCAAGTACTTCAACGATGGTGACATCGTCGACGGCGTCATCGTCAAGGTTGACCGGGACGAGGTTCTCCTCGACATCGGTTACAAGACCGAAGGTGTCATCCCGAGCCGCGAGCTCTCGATCAAGCACGACGTCGACCCCAATGAGGTCGTCAAGGTCGGCGACGAGATCGAAGCCCTTGTTCTCCAGAAGGAGGACAAGGAAGGCCGCCTGATCCTCTCGAAGAAGCGCGCCCAGTACGAGCGCGCCTGGGGCACCATCGAGAAGATCAAGGAAGAGGACGGCATCGTCACCGGCACCGTCATCGAGGTCGTCAAGGGTGGTCTCATCCTCGACATCGGCCTCCGTGGCTTCCTGCCGGCCTCCCTTGTCGAGATGCGCCGCGTCCGCGACCTCCAGCCCTACGTGGGCAAGGAGCTCGAAGCCAAGATCATCGAGCTGGACAAGAACCGCAACAACGTGGTCCTGTCCCGCCGTGCCTGGCTCGAGCAGACCCAGTCCGAGGTTCGCCAGACGTTCCTCACGACCCTGCAGAAGGGTCAGGTCCGCTCCGGCGTCGTCTCCTCGATCGTCAACTTCGGTGCCTTCGTGGACCTGGGTGGCGTCGACGGTCTCGTGCACGTCTCCGAGCTCTCCTGGAAGCACATCGACCACCCCTCCGAGGTTGTCGAGGTCGGCCAGGAAGTCACCGTCGAGGTCCTCGACGTCGACATGGACCGCGAGCGTGTCTCCCTGTCGCTGAAGGCGACGCAGGAAGACCCGTGGCAGCAGTTCGCCCGGACGCACCAGATCGGTCAGGTCGTCCCGGGTAAGGTCACGAAGCTCGTCCCGTTCGGTGCGTTCGTCCGCGTGGACGAGGGCATCGAGGGTCTGGTCCACATCTCCGAGCTGGCCGAGCGCCACGTGGAGATCCCGGAGCAGGTCGTCCAGGTCAACGACGAGATCTTCGTCAAGGTCATCGACATCGACCTCGAGCGCCGCCGCATCAGCCTCTCGCTGAAGCAGGCCAACGAGTCCTTCGGTGCCGACCCGGCCTCGGTCGAGTTCGACCCGACGCTGTACGGCATGGCCGCGTCGTACGACGACCAGGGCAACTACATCTACCCCGAGGGCTTCGACCCCGAGACCAACGACTGGCTCGAGGGCTACGAGTCCCAGCGTGAGGTGTGGGAGAACCAGTACGCCGAGGCGCAGACGCGCTTCGAGCAGCACCAGGCTCAGGTCATCAAGTCCCGCGAGGCGGACGCCCAGGCCGAGGCCGAGGGTGTCACCACCCCGGGTGCGGCTCCGGCCGCCTCCGGTGGTGGCGGCGGCGGCTCGTACTCCTCGGAGTCGGACGACACGTCCGGCGCCCTGGCGTCGGACGAGGCGCTTGCCGCGCTGCGCGAGAAGCTGGCCGGTGGCCAGAGCTGATCGCAGCCGCTTGGCTTAGCAGCTAGTTGAAGGGCCCGCACCTCTGAGGTGCGGGCCCTTCAGCCTTGTGCGGTGCCGGTTGTCGTTCGGGTGCGGGTCCGGTGTGGCTGGTCGCGCCCACGCGGCGGAGCCGCACATCGATGCAGCCCCGCGCCCCTAGGGGGGGTGACCTTGCCGTCTTGCAGAAACGTGGGGGATACAGCAGTAACTGACGGGCCGTAACCGGACGTTGGGAGGCTTCCCCGGTCATTTGTGATCGGAAAAGGGGAGCCGAAGACATGACGCAGCCTCAGAACGGTTCGGGCGGCAGTCGCCGCGCGTTTCTGCGCAACGTGGGTCTCAGTGGCGGTGCCGGGGCGATGTTCGCCACGATGGGGGCCCTGGGCCTCGCGCCCACCGCGCAGGCCGCCCAGCGCGAGCAGGCCTTCCAGCCGCCCGGGCCGGGCGACTTCACGCTCACCGGACGCGCCGCGGCCAAGGTCGTCATCGTGGGCGGTGGCATAGCCGGTCTGGCGGCCGCGTACGAGCTCGGCAAGGCCGGCTACGACTGTACGGTCCTGGAGGCCAGGGACCGCACCGGCGGACGCAACTTCACCGTCCGGGGCGGTGACTCGGCCACCGACCTCCACGGCCACCGGCAGACGGCCCGGTTCGCAGACGGCCACTACATGAACGCCGGACCCGCCCGCCTCCCGCAGTGGATGGTCACCCTTGACTACTGCCGCGAACTCGGAGTCCCCGTGGAGGTGTTCACGAACGCCAACGCGGACGCGTACCTCTACAACGAGGCGGCCGGAATGACCGCGCCGGTGCGCTACCGCACCGCCAAGGCCGATGTGTACGGCTACGTCTCCGAGCTGCTCGCCAAGGCGACGGGCAAGGGCGCCCTCGACGAGGAGTTGACGGCCGCCGACCGGGAGCGGCTCGTCGAGTTCCTCAAGGACTACGGGGACCTCGGCGACACCCTGAAGTACGAGGGTGGCGAGCGCCGCGGGTACACGACCGTCCCGGGCGCCGCCGGCACCCCCGGTGTGCTGCTCGGTGACGTCCCGACCGCCTCCGAGGTGTTCGCCGACGGTGTCGGGCGCTACTTCTCCTTCGAGTTCGGTTTCGACCAGGCCATGCTGATGTTCCAGCCGGTGGGCGGCATGGACCGGATCCCCGAGGCGCTCACCAGAGTGATCGGTCCTCATCGCATCCGCACCGGGACGGTCGTCTCGGAAATCACCGATACCGGGAGCGGTGTTTCCGTCACCTACACCCAGGGCAGCCGTACCAAGGTGGTCGACGCCGACTACTGCATCGGCGCACTGCCTCCGAACATCCTCGCGAAGATCCCGCACAACCTCGGCTCCGGAGTGCAGTCGGCCCTGGAGGCGATCACCCCGTCGTCCGCCGCCAAGATCGGCCTGGAGTACCGGTCCCGCTGGTGGGAGCTGGACCACCGGATCTACGGCGGCATCACCGAGACCGACCAGGACGTCGTGCACATCTGGCACCCGTCGTACGGCTTCCACGGGGAGCGAGGCATCGTCATCGGCTACTACAACTACGGCACCGACGCCGACTCGTACGCGCAACTCACCCCCAGGGAACGCGAGAAGCGGGCCGTGGCCGCGGGCGTGAAGATCTACGGCGGCAAGTACCGCACCGAACTGGCGTCCTCCTTCTCCCACCACTGGCGTCAGACGCCTCACCTGGAGGCGGCCTGGCACAACACCCCCGGCGGGCCCGACGACGCCCGCTACAAGCCGCTCAACGAGCCCACCGGGCGCGTGTACTTCGCCGGTGACTGGCTCAGCCACACCGTCGCCTGGCAGCACGGCGCGTTCACGTCCGCCCGCAAGGCCGTGACCGCGCTCCACGCGCGCGTGCTGTCCGGCTGAGGAACTGCGGGCGCGTGACGGGCGGGCAAGTCGTATCTGTGAGCGGGGTCCGGGCGGGAATGCCCGCGCCCCGTGCCACGTTGTGCAGTACGAACACGAGGAGGAGCGGTCACTGTGCTTGATCCGCAGGGTTTGTACGCATGGGAGCCGAAGGGCCTGGCAGTCGTCGACATGGCGCTGGCGCAGGAGTCGGCCGGTCTTGTCATGCTCTACCACTTCGACGGGTACATCGACGCGGGCGATACCGGCGACCAGATCGTCGACCGGCTGCTCGACACGCTGCCCCACCAGGTGGTGGCCCGCTTCGATCACGACCGGCTCGTGGACTACCGCGCGCGCAGGCCGTTGCTGACGTTCAAGCGTGACCGCTGGACCGACTACGAGGTGCCCACACTCGATGTGCGACTCGTCCAGGACGCCACCGGGGCGCCCTTCCTGCTGCTGTCCGGCCCCGAGCCGGACGTCGAGTGGGAGCGCTTCGCCGCGGCCGTCCAGCAGATCATCGAGCGACTCGGCGTACGCCTCTCGGTGAACTTCCACGGCATCCCCATGGGCGTTCCGCACACGCGCCCCGTGGGCCTCACTCCGCACGGCAACCGCAACGACCTCGTGCCGGGCCACCGCAGCCCCTTCGAGGAGGCGCAGGTCCCCGGCAGTGCGGAGTCGCTCGTCGAGTACCGCCTCGTGGAGTCCGGTCACGACGTCCTGGGCGTCGCCGCGCACGTCCCGCACTACATCGCCCGGTCCCCGTACCCGGACGCCGCGCTGACCGTCCTGGAGGCCATCACGGCCGCCACCGGTCTGGTCCTGCCCGGCATCGCGCACGCGCTGCGCACGGACGCCCACCGCACCCAGACGGAAATCGACCGCCAGATCCAGGAGGGCGACGAGGACCTCGTGGCTCTGGTCCAGGGTCTTGAACACCAGTACGACGCGGCTTCGGGCGCCGAGACGCGAGGCAACATGCTCGCCGAGCCGGTCGACATCCCGTCCGCCGACGAGATCGGACTCGAGTTCGAGCGGTTCCTCGCGGAGCGGGAGGGCGAGGGCTGAGCCCTCGCCGGCGACCTGTCGGGACCGTTGTCAGCGGCAGGCCCTAAGACCGACCGGCAATCGGAGGGCGGCGTCGCGGGGTCTGGCACGCACTCCCCCACTGCCTTAAGGGTGCCTTAAGGGCGTGGGGGGACCCCCATCGCCCTCGCTCCTTCTCCCACCCTCCGATTGCCGGTCGGTCTAAGCTGCCGGGCATGCTGACAGTGGGCCTGACCGGCGGCATCGGGGCCGGCAAGAGCGAGGTGTCGCGGCTGTTCGTCGCACGGGGCGCCGTCCTGATCGACGCGGACCGCATCGCGCGTGAGGTCGTCGCGCCGGGGACCGAGGGCCTCGCGGCGGTCGTCGACGCCTTCGGCACGGAGGTGCTCGCCGAGGACGGCGGCCTCGACCGGCCCAAGCTGGGCTCGATCGTCTTCGCCGACCCGCAGAAACTCGCCGTACTGAACTCGATCGTGCACCCCTTGGTGGGCGTCCGCTCCCGCGCCCTGGAAGCCGCCGCTGCCGAGGACGCCGTGGTGATCCACGACGTCCCGCTGCTCGCGGAGAACGGCCTCAAGTCGCTGTACGACCTCGTGATCGTCGTCGACGCGAGCCTCGAGACCCAGCTCGACCGGCTGGTCCGGCTGCGCGGTATGACGGAACAGGACGCACGCGCACGTATGGCCGCCCAGGCCACCCGAGAGAAGCGTCTGGAGATCGCGGACGTGGTCATCGACAACGACGTGCCCCTGGCGGAGCTGAAACGGCGCGTGAGCGACGTGTGGGCGGATCTTGTGCACAGGGCGCGGGTGTCCCAGGAATAGCGTTGCCGCGTCCGGGCGTTGAACACCCGTAGCGAGGGAAGGACTCAGCCGTGCCCGAGATGAGCGGATGGACCGGACGGACTCCGGAGACGCATGTCATCGACTTCCGCGCGGCCGAGCGACTGCTCGCCGCGCGTGATCCCCGTGGCGCGGTGAAACTGCTCGACCCGGTGATAGCCGCACACCCCGAGAACACGGCCGCCCGGCTGCTGCGTGCGCGTGCTTTCTTCGCCGCCGCGCAACTGCGCCCCGCCGAGCTGGAGTTCACGATCGTCCTGGAGCGCGAGCCGGACAACGCGTTCGCGCACTACGCGCTCGCCCGCACCTACGAACGCCAGCGCCGCCCGGACCAGGCCAAGCGCCACTTCCGCCTGGCGGCGGCGCTCGACCCGAACCCGCGCTATCTGCAGGCGGCGCGCTTCGACTCGCAGCCCTGACGGACGGGGCGATCCCGACGGGTTCGGGGCGCCCGCGCGCGTGTCCTCAGGCGCCACCGTTCTCCGGTGGCCGGTACGGCGGGACGTCGGGGCCCGGCTGGTAGTGCGGGCCCTGTCGGATGTGCCGGAGGATCATGGCCAGGTCGACCGTGACGATCACCCACAGCACCCCACAGGCAGCCGCCCATCCGGGGCGCCCCGCGAGTGCGAACGCGGCCGTCCCGGCGATGGCCCAGATCAGCCCCCACACGCTCAGCCAGAGACGCGCCCGCAGGGCACTGCGCGCTGTCGTCGGCTCACTGCCTGTACGCATCGGGACCACTGCTCCTTCCTGCAACTTACTCTTCGGCCCGGACGTTCACCAGGAGTCCGCGGCCGGGCCGCCGGTCGCTGAAACGACGGGGAGAACCACACCGTGCTGCCGGACGCCGACGACCTTCCCGAGATCCTGCTCGACCTGGCCGTGCCCCACGAGGACATCAACGAACTGGTCGCACTGCGCGGGCTGCTGACCCGCGACCCCGGCGCGATCTCGCTCCTGGAGGAGTGTGTCGAGGGGCTGGTGCGGGACATGGGCGAGATCGGCGGAGCGGCGTCCTGGCCCGGCGAACGGATCGCGGAGGTGCTCGTCGGTCAGGCGCACGGACGGGCGGGCGGGGATCCGGGGGCGCTGGGTCGGTACTTCGCCGTATACGTGTTCGTCGCGGCGCTGCCGTACGTACGAGCCCACCACCGGGCACTCGGGGTGGCCCCCGAGGTGTCCCGCCGTACGCTCGCCGACCTCGGGCGGAACATGGCGGTGCACCGGAGGAGGCATGGCCGGGGCGGTGTGCAGGCCCCGTGGTGGCTCGCGCTGCACTTCCACGGGGAGCTGTTCCAACTGGGGCGGCTTCAGTTCCAGAGGGCGCTGGTGGGGGAGCGGACGGCGGGGCTGCTGGCCGGCACCGGTCTCGCGCCGGACGCCGACGCGCACTGTCTCAGCCTGCACATACCCGACTTTTACGGACCGCTGTCCCCGGCCGCCTGCGACCGGTCCCTGGAGCTGGCCCGGGACTTCTTCGCGAGGCACTTTCCGGGAGAGCGGTACACGGCCGGGATCTGTCACTCCTGGCTGCTCGATCGGCAGCTGAAGCGGTATCTGGGGGCGGATTCCAACATCGTCCGCTTCCAGGAACGCTTCCGGATCGCGGACGAGGCGGGAGAGCCCGCAGACGACGAACCGGTCCAGTTCGTGTTCGGTGGTCCGGAGCTGCCGGTGGGTGAGCTGTCGCGGCGGACGACGCTGGAACGGGCCGTCGGGGACCACCTGAGGGCGGGCGGTCACTGGTACATCGGGCACGGATGGTTCCCGCTGCTGACGGTTTGACTCGAACGGGTGAACAGGGTGAGAGCGGGAACGGCCGTGCGGGCGCGGGCCGTTGTGCGGGCATGAGGCTGGAGATGCGAGAAGGATATGAAGGCACGGGACCCGGTGCGATCACCCCGGACGGCTGCGCGGTCGAGTTCTACTCGCGGCTGCCGATCGGGGACGAGCCGGACATCATCGCCGCCGCGGTGCCCGCGGGTGCGCACATCCTCGAACTCGGCAGCGGCGTCGGGCGCATGACCCACCCGCTCCTGGAGCGAGGCTTCACGGTCACGGCGGTGGACGAGTCCGCGGAGATGCTGGAGCGCGTCCAGGGAGCGCGCACGATATGCAGCCCCATCGAGGACCTCGACCTCGGCGAGAAGTTCGACGTCGTGATGCTCGCGTCGTTCCTCGTGCACGCCGGGGACGCCGAGGTGCGGCGGGGGCTGCTGCGCACCTGCGCACGGCACGTCGCGGAGGGCGGCCACGTCCTGATCCAACGGGAGGGTGCGGACTACCACACGAACCTGCCCCGCGAGCGGGTCGACCCGAGCGGCTTCACGGTGCGCCTGGCCTCGTCGGAGCCGGTCGGGGACGGCGTCAACTCGGTGCACGCGGAGTATGTGTTCCCGGACGCGGTATGGACACAGACCTTCCTGGCCCGGCCGTTGACACCGGAGCAGTTCGAAGAGGCGTTGGGGGAAGCGGGGTTGAGGGTGGATCGGTATCTGACGGCTGACGGGGTCTGGGTGAGGGCGGTGAAGGGGTAGGGGGCACTGTGTGACGGAGACGGGATACGTGACGGAGGGGGCTCGGAGGATGAGCGGCATGGTCGTGGCGGTCAGCAGCAACGGCGGGTACTCGTTCAGCAAACCGAACCGGGACAGCGTCAGACTGCTCACCGGGCTCGGCGTGGAGGGGGACGTGCACGCCGGGACGACCGTCAAGCATCGCTCGCGCATGGCGCAGGACCCCACCCGGCCGAATCTGCGCCAGGTCCATCTCCTGCACGAGGAGCTCTTCGCCGAGGTCGGTGAGGAGGGCTTCGAGGTGGTGCCCGGAGAACTCGGCGAGAACATCACCACGCGGGGCGTCGACCTGCTCGCCCTTCCGGTCGGGACCCTGCTGCACATCGGCGACGACGTGGTGCTGACGGTGACCGGCCTGCGCAATCCCTGTCTGCAGATCGACAACTTCCAGGACGGACTGCTGAAGCGGGTCGTCGGGCGGGACGACGCCGGGAACGTCGTCCGCAAAGCAGGGATCATGAGCATCGTGAAGGAGGGAGGTGAGGTGTGCCCCGGCGACACGATCAAGGTCGAGCTTCCCGACGGGCCGCACCAGACTCTGGGCCCGGTCTGAGAAGTCCCGCCGGTCGGCGATGAGTTCCGGGCCGACGGGTGGTCTACCTCTGTGACAGCAACGCCACCGCTCACACAGGAGACCCTCATGTCCGAGACCACCGTTCCCGTCCCCCCGATCGACTCTGCCGCCTCTGCTGCCTCCGCCGAGTCCGTGGCCGCTCGTGGGCGGCGTGCCCGGATCGCGTTGCGGGCGCTCCAGGTGGTGCTCGCGCTCTTCTACGGGTTCGCGAGTGCGCTGCCCAAGCTGATCGCCCACCCGTCGGCCACCGAGTCCTTCGACACGCTGGGCTGGGGCAGCGCGGGCATGTACACCATCGGGCTGCTCGAACTGGCCGGAGCGGTCGCGCTGTTGGTCCCGGTGCTCCAGTCGGTGGCGGCGATGGCGCTGGGCGCGCTGATGGTGGGCGCATTCGTCGTGCAACTCGCCGTCTTCGACGGGGAGTACGCGGCGACACCGCTGATCCTCATCGTGCCGCTCGCCCTCATCGCCTGGGCCCGCCGAGGGCACAACGACGAGCTGCTGCGGCTGGTGCGGCGACGGGCGTGACAGCTTCGGCGTACGGGGAGGGTGGCGTCCGGCGGGTCGAGGGGACCCGGTCGGGCGCCGCTGCCGTGTACGCGGCACCCTCCGGTGTGCTGTCCGTGCGGGGCGCTACGGGGTGTCGTCGGGTGCGGTGAGGCCTCGCAGGCGTTCCATGTCGCGGCGGTCGCGTTTGGTCGGGCGGCCCGTGCCGCGGTCGCGGATGCCGGCCGGGGCGACGGCCTCGCGGGGCGGCGGAGGAGGGCTGTTGTCGACGTAGCACTGGATGGCCACCGGGGCTCCGACCCGCTTGCGGATCAGGCGCTTCACCACGACGATCCGTTCCAGGCCGGCGTGGCGGAGACGTACCTCGTCACCGACGCGCACGGCGTACGCGGGCTTCACTCGCTCGCCGTTGACGCGTACGTGGCCGCCTCGGCAGGCGGTCCCGCCCATGGAGCGGGTCTTCACGAGGCGTACGGCCCAGATCCAGCTGTCGATGCGGACGGTTTCGCCGCTCGTGGGACGGGCGGCGTCGGCCGCGGCCACCGCCGGGGAGACCGGCGAGGTGCCGGTGACGATGCCGTCCTCTGTGTGCGCGGCGCCATCGCGGGGCGCGCCGCCATTGATGGCCGTGCCACCTTTGACGGCCAGGTCGTCCACGTTGTCGGAAGCCCTACCAGATGCCATGCCCTCGACTTTAGTACTCCGGGCCGGGCGGACCGGAGGGGATTTCCCGGGTTCGGGTCTCGTCCGCCGCTGTGTCGCTGTCGCTCTACCGTGGAGGTATGGACACGAGTGGTCTGGCCGGGCTCGACGAGCGGATCGCCGGATGCCGGGTCTGTCCGCGGTTGGTCTCCTGGCGGGAGGAGGTCGCCCGTACGAAGCGGGCCGGTTTCGCCGACTGGGACTACTGGGGGCGGCCGGTGCCGGGATTCGGGGCGGCGGATGCCCGGCTGCTGATCGTCGGGCTGGCGCCCGCGGCCCACGGCGGGAACCGGACCGGGCGGATGTTCACCGGGGACCGATCCGGAGATGTGCTGTACGCGGCGCTGCACGAGGTGGGGCTGGCGTCGCAGGCCGGCTCGGTGAGCGTCGACGACGGGCTCGAACTGTACGGCGTACGCGTCACCTCGCCCGTGCACTGTGCCCCGCCCGCCAACAAGCCGACGCCCCAGGAGCGGGACGCGTGCCGGCCGTGGATGGTGAGCGAGCTGGAGCTGCTCCGGCCGACACTGCGGGCCGTGGTGGCGCTCGGCGCGTTCGGCTGGCAGGCGACGCTGCCCGCCCTCGACGCGGCCGGCTGGAGCGTGCCGCGTCCGCGGCCCGCCTTCGCCCACGGGGCGCAGGTCGAGCTCGGCGGCGGGCTGCGGCTCTTCGGCTGCTTCCATGTCAGCCAGCGCAACACCTTCACCGGTCGCCTCACGCCAGAGATGCTCCGGGCCGTGCTGCGGGGCGCGGCGAGCGCCGCGGGCCTCCCGCATCGCCGGTGACGTGCCCGTCGCCCATGCGCCCATGAAATCGACGCGACCCGACCGGCGGACACACGTTATGTTGCCCTGATGGGCCTGTATCCGGAGATCGAACCGTACGACCACGGCATGCTCGACGTCGGTGACGGCAACCGCGTGTACTGGGAGGTCTGCGGGAATCCGCAGGGCAAGCCGGCGGTGGTGCTGCACGGTGGGCCGGGGTCGGGGGCCGGCGCGAACTTCCGGCGGTACTTCGATCCGGCCGCGTACCGGATCGTGCTGCTCGACCAGCGTGGGTGCGGGCGTTCGACACCGCACGCCAGCGCGTACGACACCGACATGAGCGTCAACACGACGGGCCACATCATGGCCGACCTGGAGCTGCTGCGGCGGCACCTGGGGATCGGGCGCTGGCTGGTGTGGGGAGTGTCGTGGGGGTCGGTGCTGGGGCTGCGGTACGCGCAGACGCATCCGGGCGCCGTGTCCGAACTGGTGCTCACGGCTGTCGCGACGGGTGCGGATGCCGAAGTGGCCCTCATGACCAGGGGCCTCGGGAATCTGTTCCCGGAGGCGTTCGAGACGTTCCGTGCAGGGGCGCCCGAGGATGAGCGCGACGGAAACCTGGCCGCCGCGTACAACCGGCTGCTGGAGTCGCCCGACCCCGAGGTGCGGGCGCGGGCCGCGCGGGCGTGGACCGACTGGGAGACGGCCGTCGTCCCGGCGCCGCCCCGCTCCGTACCGCGCTACGAGGACCCGGTGTTCCGCATGGGCTTCGCCCGGACCGTCACCCACTACTGGGGCGCCGACCACTTCCTCGGCGAGGGGAACGAGGGCGCGGAAGGCGTCGTACTGCGCGACGCGCACCTGCTCAAGGACATCCCCGGCACCCTCGTCCAGGGCAGCCTCGACCCCGGGAACCTGCTCGGCACGGTGTGGCGGCTCCATCACACCTGGCCCGGCAGTG
Organism: Streptomyces sp. NPDC020898; assembly: GCF_044333925.1. NCBI lineage: Bacteria > Bacillati > Actinomycetota > Actinomycetes > Kitasatosporales > Streptomycetaceae > Streptomyces > Streptomyces sp. NPDC020898. Next base: position 141,080 of record NZ_JBIRRV010000001.1, on the reverse strand, counting down.
AGTTGATCGTCGTCGACGAGGTGGGACACAACGCGGGAGCGCCGGGCATGGTGGACGAGCTGGTGGCGGCCACGGACCGGTACGCGGCCCGTGGCCGAGCGGGCGGCTAACGACGTCGGGTCGTCCGGTCCCGGGTCCGTTCGCCCGCCGACTGTACGAACTGGAGTTCCAGCGAGGAGGGTGGCGCCGTGACTCCGGGGCCGCCCGCCTCGGCCCAGCGGAGTATCTCGTCGGTGCAGTCGTCGCCCATGGACCAGCCGATCCAGACCGCCTTGCCGCCACGCCTGCGACCCTCGCCCGACGGCTGTACGACGATGATGTTCGCCTGGTCGCAGGGGCCGAGGCAGTCCGTCGTACGGACCGCGAGGCGTCCGCCCGAGGCCGCGGCCGCCGCGCGCAGCCGCTCCAACTGGCCGTCGTGGTCGTAGCCGGGGTACTTGCGCGCGACCCCGCAGCAGCAGCCGCGGCAGACGACGAGGGTGCAGGGGCGAGTGCGCGCCGCGCCTATCAGGGTGCGGGAGGGGGTGCTCACAGGGCTCCCTCACCGTGGGAGCCGACGGCGTCGGTCGCTCGGGCCGTGTCGACCGCGTCCCCGAAGAGGTGCCGTACCGTCGAGCGGTGGTTGGCCTGGACGTGGGTCAGGGCGTGGGCGCGGGCCCGCGCCGGGTCGCCGGAGGCGATCGCCTCGTACAACTCACGGTGTTCGGTGAGGAGTTGGGGCCACTCCTCGTTGCGGCGGGTGAGCCAGCGCAGGCGGCCGTCGACCGGTTCCATGACCGAGATCAGCAGGCTGTTGCCGGCCGTGGCCAGGATGCGGTCGTGGAAGCGGGTGTTGATGTCGGTGATCGTCTCCGCGTCGTCCGCCGCCGTTGCCGCGGCGGCCCTGTCCAGGAGTTCCGCCAGTTCCGCCAGGTCCGCCGGCGTTGCCCGGGACGCGGCGAGGCCGGACGCGTAGACCTCCAACGCCTCGCGGAGTTCGAAGAGTTCGGCCACGTCGGTCGGGGTGAGACGGCGTACGACCGCGCGTCGCGGGGTCTCGAAGAGGACGAAGCCCTCGGCGACCAGGGCGCGGATCGCCTCCCGGACCGGGACCCGGGACACCCCGAAGCGCTCGGCCAGTTCGCGTTCGACCAGCCGGTCGCCGGGACCAAGGCCGCCCGCGATGATCTCCTCCCGCAGAGCCGCCAGGACCCGCTCGCGTACCGCTCCGAGCGGTTCGATCTTCGTCATGGGCCCATCTTCGCCGACTCGGGGGTGTTTTACGGAGCCGTAACGGAGCGGATATCGGCCATGACTCTTGACGGAGAGAGCATGGCGGCAGTTTGGTATACCAAAACGCGCCGGTTGTTGCTCCACCCCCCACTGCCACCCCCCGCTCGCGTCCTTCGTCCCCTCGCCCCTGGAGCCCCCGTGTCCCTCGCCCCCAGCGCCGAAGCCACCGGCACCCCGGCCTTCGTCCCCGATCCCCGGCTCACCAACGAAGATCTCGCCCCCGCGGGCAAGCGCAACTGGAAGGTCTTCGACCTTTTCGCGTTGTGGATGTCCGACGTCCACAACCTCGGCAACTACACGTTCGCGGCGGGGCTGTTGGTCCTCGGTATGAACGTCTGGCAGATCTTCACCTCCCTGCTCGTCGGGTTCGTGATCATCTACGTCGGCATGAACTGGATGGGGAGGATCGGCCAGCGGCACGGCGTTCCGTTTCCCGTCATCAGCCGGATCAGCTTCGGCGTCTGGGGCGCCAACATCCCGGCGCTCATCAGGGCCGTCATCGCCATCATGTGGTACGGCATCCAGACCTATCTGGCCTCCGTCGCCGTCAACGTCATGCTGTTCGCGGCCTGGCCGGGTCTCGAATCCTGGACACACAGCTCGTTCCTCGGGCTCGACGCGCTCGGCTGGGTGTCCTTCGTCTCGCTGTGGCTGATTCAGGCGCTGATCATCAGTCAGGGCATGGAGTCCGTACGGAAGTTCCAGGACTTCTGCGGTCCGGCCATCTGGGTGGTCATGATCGCGCTCGCCGTCTGGATCCTCTCCAAGGCCGGCTGGACCATCTCGCTCACCTCCACCCCGAACCCGGTCTCCGTCGGCGAGCAGTGGAGGCAGTGGTTCGGCGCGATCGGGCTGGTCATCGCCACGTACGGCGCGCTGATGCTCAACTTCTGCGACTTCGCGCGCTTCGCGCCCGACTACAAGACCGTCAAGCGCGGCAACTTGTGGGGCCTGCCCTTCAACTCCACCGCCTTCGTGATTGTCTCGGTCATCGTCACGGCCGGTTCGATCGAGGTGTTCGGCGAGGCCATCACCGACCCGGCGGAACTGGTCGCCAAAGTCGGCAACACCTGGGTACTGGCGCTGGCCGCCCTGACCTTCGCCATCGCCACCATGGGCGTCAACATCGTCGCCAACTTCGTCTCACCCGCGTACGACCTGGCCAATGTCTGGCCGCAGAAGATCACCTTCAAGATCGGCGGCATGATCAGCACGGTGGCCGCGCTGGTGGTGACACCGTGGAACCTCTTCTCCAACCCCACGGTCGTCCAGTACTTCCTCGGCGGCCTCGGCGCCTTCCTGGGACCGCTGTTCGGCGTGATCATGCTCGACTACTTCTGGGTCAAGAAGGGCCGCATCGACGTCGACGAACTCTTCGACGCCCGGCCCGGATCCCGCTACTACTACCGCAAGGGCGTCAACCCCAAGGCTCTGTGGGCCTTCCTGCCCGCGGCCGGCGTCGCGGCGGTGTTCGCCCTGGTGAAGGACTTCAGCGACGTGGCCCCGTACTCGTGGTTCATCGGCACGGCGCTGGCGGCCGGGCTGTACGCACTCCTGTGCCGCGACGAGCGGGCCGAGTCCGCCAACGCTTCTGCGGCGGGCTGAGCGTGCGGATCGTCGTCACCAACTGCAACACGACGCAGGGGATGACCGAGGAGATCGTCCGAGGTGCCCGGGCCGCCGCAGGCCCGGGCACCCGCGTGCTCGGACTCACCCCCGCGTGGGGCCCCGAGTCGGCGGAGGGCTGGCTCGACAGCTATCTCTCTGCCGCCGCCGTCCTCGACACCCTGCGGACCTACGAGGGTCCGTACGATGCCGTCGTCATGGCCGGGTTCGGCGAGCACGGGCGGGAAGGCGTACGGGAGTTGGTGGACGTACCCGTCGTCGACATCACCGAGGCCGCCGCGCACCTCGCCTGTCTGCTCGGCCGGCGGTACGGGGTCGTCACCACCCTCGAACGGTCGTGCGGCCAGATCGAGGACAGCCTCGACACCGCCGGCGTCGGCCGGAACTGCGCCGTTGTCGTCGGCACCGGGCTCGGCGTCCTTGACCTCGGCGACGACCGGCGGACAGAGGAGGCGTTCGTCGCGGCGGCCGAGCGGGCGGTGGCGGCGGGGGCCGAGGTACTGGTCCTGGGCTGCGCGGGGATGACGGGGCTGCAGCGGGCGGTGGGGGAGAAGCTGGGGCTGCCCGTGGTCGACGGGGTGGGCGCGGCGGTCAAGCTGGCGGAGTCGCTGGTCTCCCTGGGACTGACGACGAGCAGGGCGGGGAGCTATGCGAAGCCGTTGCCCAAGAGGCGGGGGTGGGGGCGGCCGGTGGAGTGAGCGCGGGGCGCGTGGGTGGGGTGATCCTGGCTGGGTGGCTGGGTGGCTGGGTGGCTGGGTGGCTGGGTGGCGCTGTGCGCGGTGGTGGACGGAGGTGACCGCAGACTCCGGGGAGGTCGGATCGTCGTCATGGCCCGTCGGCTACGGGAACGGGGGCGCCTGTACCCAGGTCGCCCAGCTCGACGCGGGCAACTCCGGCTGGATTCTGCAGCCGACGGGTGTGGAGTGGGCCGACGGGTTCGCCCTCGGTGCGGACGCGGAGACGTGGTGCAATCCACCGGCGCGGGTCCTGGGGACACCGCCCACGACGGTGACTGGTCGTCGCCCGCTCGTGGCCGTCGTACGCCCTCGAACTCGCCCGCGACGCACGGCCGTGAGCGTTACGCGCGCGGCTGCCAGACGTACCGCACATCCGGCTCGCGCTCCTCGTTTCCGCTGCCGTCCGTGTGCTCGGCGGCGACGAAGCCGTGGCGTTCGTAGAAGCGGTGGGCGGGCTTGTTGATCTGGAAGGTCCACAAGGACAGGCCGCCCGGAGCGCGTTCCTTGGCGAGGGCGACGAAACGGTCACCGATGCCGCGCCCCCGCCAGTCCGGAGCGAGGTACAGCTGGGACAACAGGTCGCCGGCCAGCACCATCATCCCCACGATGCCGTGCCCCTCCGACTCCGCGACCCAGGTCTCGCGGTCCGGCACCACCACGTCCCGGACGTGGTTCCGTACGGCGTCGTCTGAATGCGGCCTGACCACGGTGGGCAGGGCGGCGTCGAAGGAGCGCAGCCAGACGTCGGCCACCTGGGAGGCGTCGTCGGCGGTGGCACGGCGGAGGGTGATCTCCGGATCCGGGACGGCGGCTGTCGCCGTGATCTCCACCAACTGCCCCTGGTATCCCAGGCATGCCACTCCGATCAGCGTCGACGAATGCGGTCCGACGGCCAGGCCGGACGCCTCGACGACCTCCCAGACGGCGGACAGCACCTCGGGCTTGCTGCTCACGACGTACACATCGGTCGACAGAACATGCGTGAAGTCGCTGCCCACCGACCGCAGTTGCTCGCCCAGGTTGGCGATCACCTGTTCCGCCTGCCGTACCGGATCGCCCGCGCCGACGATCCGTCCCTCCGCGTCCAGCGGCACGGAACCGGCGAGAAACGCGAGGCGCGTGCCCGCCTCGACGACGGAGGCGTGGGAGTACGTGGGCGGCGGAAACAGGCCGGGGACGGTGACGCGCTTGACCATGGCGGGCTCCTGGGGTGCGAGATGAGGCGAGGCGGCGGATCACGGTTATGCGGAGAGGGCGCGCCGTCCTCGGGGCAACCTGCTGATCATGCGGGGCGAAGGGTGGCGGACGCACCCGGATTTGGCATCGCCCGGCGTCCGGCTACCGCTGTGCCGGCGCCTGTCAATCGGGGCGCGGGCGCGACGACGGGCCGTACAGGCCCGACAGCCGCCAGCCGTCCTCGCGTGCCACCCGTTCGAAGACCTCGATCTTCCGCGCGAGCCCCTCCGGCTCGCCGATGTCGCACCACCCGCCCGCGACGGCCTTTGTCCATTCCTCTTCCCCTCTCACCAACGGCCGTCCGCGCACGGCGAGATGCAGTGCGAGCGTCGACCGTGCGTAGTGCCGGACCACGTTCCGCTCGTTGCCGATACGGCTGTACTGCTCGGTCTCGCGCAGCCGCAGCCGTCCGTCGACGGCATCGGCCACCAGCAGCGGGACCATGACACCTGCCTCGCGCTGTTCCGGTTCGCGTCCCGTCACGAGGAACGTCAACTCGCCCCCGTTCTCCCTGACTTCGTACCGGGGCAGGTACGAGAGCCGGGCGAGTCCGAGCGCGTGCTTCCACGACGTCACCCACAGGCCCCGGTTGAGGTAGTAGCGAACGCTGCGCTGCCAGGTCCAGCACGTGTCGAGGCGGAAGCCGTGCAGGTTCTCGGCGCGGCACGCCTCGTACACCGTGTCCAGCGTCGCCGAGGCGAGGCCGCGGCGCCGGGCGACGGGGTGGATGTACAGCGACGAGACGCGCAGCGAGCCCACGCCGCTCGGCCAGGTGTCGACGGCGACCGTCCCGAGCGGCCCCCTCGGCAGTCCGGCCCTTCCCATGAGGGCCGGGTCCCAGATCCAGTACCTCCTGCAGTAGTCGTCGTTGTGTTCGTACGCCCGTCCGGACGCCCCCAGCCGGACGCGCAACCGCTTCTCGTGCGAGCCCGTGAGCGAGTCCGGGTCGGCGCACTCGCCGAGGGCGCCCTCGGCGAGTGAGGCCAGGTCCCAGCGTCCGAACCGGTGCCCTTCGGTGTGCCCGACCGGGCGCAGGCCGGGGCAGACCGACAGACGTTCGTGCACACGTCGGGCGTGATCGTCTTCCATGGCCGGAGCGTATGGACGTGGGTGGTACGCCTGTACGGCTCGGGGAGGGATCTCATGGAGGGGTTCACCTTCGCGGCGTACCCGCTCATTGATCGCGCGTTTGCCTCTCGCACTCCTGTTCAAGTGGCGGGTATGCCTCGGCGATGGCCGCGCAGACCCGCCGGCGGAGCAGTTCCTCGGCCTCGGCGCGGCCGGAGTCCTGCTCCCCTCCGGGCAGACCGTCCAGGAGCTGGTCGTAGTGACTCATCCGATACCGCAGATAGTCGACCTTCCACGGAGCCAGCGAGACACGGCCGGCACAGCCGGTGTCCTGCACGGAGTTGTCGCCCGCCAGCTCGATCGGGCCGCCGGTCGCCGCCTCCCGTCGTGCCCGGTGCTCCACCGCCCGGAGGGCCAGCTTGCCCGGATCCAGTCGCGGTACGTCGATCGGCTCGGTCCTGATCCGCTCCAGGATCTCCAGTCGCCGTCGGAGAACCGCGTTCCGCACGGCTTCCGACCGTCGTGCGGAGGACTCCGCCACCCTCCGGAACTCGTCGGTGCGTTCGGCCGTGTCGACCCGCTCGACCCGGTACAGCCGGACCTGCGGCGCGGCCCTGAGCCGCGGATTGACGCTGAGCCGGTCCGGTGTCCCGAGCAGGCGGTGCACCATTGCGCCGGTCCACCCGCGAGCCCGTAGCCCCGCCAAGGAGACGTACCGCTGCCCGTCCTCCTCATAGCCCTCATAGCCCTGATCACCGGCATGGCAAGCCATGGCCACCTCCCCCGTAGCACTCGGTCGTGACGCTCTGTGACGACACCTCCCATTGAAGCGCCCCCCACTGACAATCGGTCCCGGCGTCCCCTCCTGTTGCGTTCATAAAGAAACCGCCTCTCCCGCGAACCGTCACACCCCCGAAATGATTGGGCCCCTTCTCCTGCGGCAACCCGATCTACGGTGAACACCACAGCCCGGCCGACGTCGCCCGAAGGCAGCACCCCCGCCCTCGCCCTGACAGGAGCCCCGTGCCACGCCCCAGCAGTACGCGCCCGCGTTTCGCCCTGCCGCCCTGGCTCGCCCACGCGCTGCGCGCGCAACGCGGGCCCGTTCCCTGGAACGCGGTCATCCGGGGTGCGCTGGCCGCCGGGCCGTTGCTGCTGGCCGGAGTGCTGGCCGACCGCACCTCCCTCGGCGTCGTCGCCGCGCTCGGTGCCATGCTCGCCGGGATCAACGACCGACCGGGCAGCCGGCGTTCCTCCGTCAGGCGGCTCGGCGTACCCGCGCTGGCCGGGGCCGTCGGGCTGGTCGTCGGGACGTACGCCGGGCAGCATGTCGGAGCCGTGGTACTGACCCTTCTCCTCACCGGCCTCGGACTCTTCGCGGGCGGCATCAGTGCCATCGGGCCCGTCGCATCCGGCGCCGGTACGCAACTGCTCGTCGCCGCCGCCATCGGGGCCGGGATGCCGTTGCCCGAACCGGGCTGGCAACGCGCCCTGTTCTTCGTCGCGGGCGCCGGCTGGCTGCTCGTCCTGCGGCTCGCGCTGCCCACACCCGGCGCCACTGCCGGTGACTTCCGCTTCGACGGGGAACGCGCCGCCGTCGCCGCCGTGTACGACGCCGTCGCCCACCTCCTCGACGCCGCCGGAACCGACGAGGCCGGCACCCGGCGCGCCGCCCTCACCGCCGCCCTCGACCACGCCCAGGACGCCCTCGGCGGGCCCCGGCTGCGCCAGTACGCCAGTTCGGCGGACGAGCGGCGCCTGCGCACCCAGTACGCCGCCGCGCTGCCCCTCGCCGAGGCCGCGACCGCCCTCGCCTGGACCGGCGACGCCCTGCACGCGCGCGCGGGAGAAGGCCCCCGGCGCCTCGCCGCCGCCGTACGGACCAACACGCACACCGGGCCGCTGCCCGCGCCCGCCCGCAGCGCGCCGGGGCTGCGCGCCCTCGACGACGCGCTGCTGCACGCCGCCGACGCCTTCGACCGGGGCGGCGACGCGCACGACCTGCACACCCGGCGCCGTAGCGTCGCGTTTCTGCTCCGCACGGCCGTCGACTCGGGTGGGCGCGAGTACGGGCTGCGGGTCGCGCTCTGCTTCGGGGCCGGTGCGGCCGTCGCCCAGGCGTCGAACCACGCCCACTGGTACTGGATTCCGGCCACCGCCGTCTTCCTCGTCAAGCCCGATCTCGGGCCGCTCGTCTCGCGTGTCCTGTGCCGGGCGGCCGGGACCGTCCTCGGGGCCGTCGTCTTCGCCGGGCTGGCCGCCGTGCTGCCCAGGCCGGAAGGGCTGGTCGCCGTCGTCGCGGTCAGCGGGGCGCTCATCCCCGTCGCCACCCGGCACTTCGCCGCCCAGACCGCCGTCGTCACTGTGCTCGTCCTCGCCCTCGTGATGGCGGGCGGGGAGCCCCAGGCCTCCTGGAGCCGGATCGTCGAGACCCTGGTGGCCTGCGCGATCGTGCTGATCGTGGGGCATCTGCCGATGCCCGGACAGCGCGGCGGGGCCGTCAAGGCGCGGCTGGCGAGGGCCGCCGAGGCCGCCGAGGCGTACCTCCAGCAGGTGATGAGCGGCTCCGACGACCGGCACGCGCGCTGGGTGCTGCGCCGCGAGGCCTATCGCGCGCTCGCCGAGGCCCGTACGGCCATCGGGCACTCCGCGGCCGAACTGCCCGCCCTGGCACGACACACCGAGGGCACGGGGGACGTCGCCGCCACCCTCGAACGACTTGTCGACACCACGACCGCCTGCGCCGTGCACCTCGACGACACCGGCCGCCTCACCCGCCGGCACACCGAACACCTCACCGAACTCCTGGACGAACTCGCCGAACGGCGGGAGCGCGCCGGGCTGCGGATGCGGATACCGGCAGCGGACGAGACGTCCCTCGCCGGTTGACGGCAGCCGGGGCCCGCCAGGGTCAGTCGATCCGTGCCCACACCGGCGCGTGGTCCGAGCCCGGTGCCCCTTGTCGCGCATCCGGGTCCGGGCCGACCGAGGGGAGGACCGGCGCCCCGTTCCTCGGCAGGCCGGTGCCCGCCTCCGTCGTGCGGTGGACCAGACGGTGGCTCAGGAGGACGTGGTCGATCAGTTCGCGGCGGCCCGAGTTGACGCGGGAGTACCGCTGCCCGGCAGGGATGAGCGGGGCCACGTCCCACAGCCGTGTCGCGTCGTCGTGGTCGTAGCCGGGCGTGCCGATCTCCGAGCCGGGCGGGCCGAGGAGGATCTGCGTGGTCGCGGCCTGCACCTCGTCGTTCAGATCGCCCAGGACCGCCACGTCGCGTGTGCGGCCGGCGCCGGCGAGCAGACCGTCGGCCAGGGCCCGCAGCCCGGCCGCCTCGGCGGTCCGCCGGTACAGGGCGTACGCGCCGTAGCGCGCCCGTTCGCCCTCGTCGAGCGGATGGAAACGGCCGTTCGGATACGACAGCAGCTTGGACTTGAGATGGGCGACGGCCGCCCGCAGCGGCCCGCCCTCCGTGTCGGCCTCCACCGCCAGGAAGCCACGGCCCGCCTGCGAGACCTCCAGGCCCGAGTCGTCCACCTGCACCGGATCGAGCTTCGCCGGGAACGCGTTGGTGTCGGCGAGCACCTCGAACGGCACCCGGCCGAGGAACCCGACCCGGATGCCCCGGTTGTCCGGGAGCCGCGAGGTCGCGACGGTCCAGCCGCCGCCCAGCAGGCCGACCAGATCACTCAGCGCCTCGGTGTCCCCGACCTCCTGGACGGCGAGCAGCGTCGGGTCGAGCTCCGTGATCACGGCGGCCAGAGCGGCGAGTTTCGCCTCGTACGCCGCCTTGTCCTGCGGCCCGAACGGGCCGCCCGGGCGGTAGAGGTTCTCCAGGTTCCAGGTGGCGACGATCATGCCGGGCTCCCCCTCAGGTTCCAGCAGGTTCCGGCAGTTCTGGATGCCGTGCGTCCAGGGTGCCCACGCAGCGGCCCTCGGCGACAGAGCCGCGCCGGGATGCGCGGTTCACGTCACCCACCGGCACGACCGCGTCGTACGGTGGCCGTATGACGCCTTCTCCCGCTGCTCCCGCGGACCTCGTCATCACCGGCTGCACCGCCCTTCTGCACACGGGAGGGCAGGACGCGGACCAGCGGATCGAGTTCGTCGAGGACGCCTCGATCGTCGTACGCGGAGGGATCATCGAGGCGGTCGGCGTGGGTATCGATCTCCCGGACGCCGTCGAACGCATCGACGCGCACGGGCAGTTGGCCATGCCGGGGCTCATCAACTGTCATACGCACGCCCCGATGGTCGCGCTGCGTGGGATCGCCGAGGACCTGCCCACCGAGGAGTGGTTCAACGACGTCGTGTGGCCGATCGAGTCCAACCTCACCGCCATCGACGTGGAGTTGGGCGCGCGACTCGCCTGCGCCGAGATGATCCGCGGCGGTGTCACCTGCTTCGCGGACCACTACTTCTCGATGGACACCGTCGCCGCGGTGGTCGAGGAGTGCGGGATCCGGGCGCACCTGGGAGAGGCGTACTTCTCCTCGCAGGGGCCTCAAGGGCGGGAGAAGTCACTGGAGTTCGCGCTGCGGCACCGCGGTGGCGCCGACGGCCGCATCACCACCGCCCTCGCCCCGCACGCCCCGTACACCGTCGACGACACCGACCTCGCCGCCACCGCCCAACTCGCCCGCGAACACGGCCTGTCCGTGCACATCCACGCCGCCGAGAACCGCGATCAGACCGACACCAGCCTCGCCCGCCACGGCCTCACCCCCATCGAGGTCCTGGCCCGCACCGGCGTCCTGACCGGCGACCTCGACGTCCTCATCGCGCACGGCACCGGCATCATCGAGCGCGACCTCCCCGTACTGGAGCGCACGAACGGACGTACCGCCGTGGCGACCGCGCCCCGCGGATACCTCAAGTTCGCCTGGCCGACCACCACTCCGGTTCGCGCCCTGCGCGAGATCGGCGTCCCGGTCGGGCTCGCCACCGACGGCGCCGCCTCCAACGGCTCGCTCGACGTGTGGGAGTCCATGGCGCTCACCTCGCTCATCCAGAAGTCGACCGAGGGCGACCCACGCTGGCTGACGTCCCGTCAGGCCCTCGACCACGCCACGTCGCAGAGCGCGCGGGCGGTGGGCCTCGGCGAGCAGCTCGGCAGCCTCGCACCCGGCCGGAAGGCCGACATCGTCCTCGTCGACCTCACCGGGCCGCACACCCAGCCCGTGCACGACCCCGCCGCCACCCTCGTCCACAGCGCCCGCTCCTCGGACGTCCGTACGACGATCGTCGACGGCCGTGTCCTCATGCGCGACCGCGAGCTGCTCACCCTCGACGTGCCGGGAATCGTCCGGGAGTTGGGGGAGCGGCTGCCCGCGCTCGTCGACCGGAGCCACGGCAGGCGGATCCAGGAATACGACACCTGAGCCGTCGCCGGAGATATTTCCCCAGCGGCGATGAGTTCCGCGCGCCCCGCCGGTCCACCCCTGAGAACGGACCGTTCCACAACGGGGCCTGGAGGGGCGATGACACTTCCGCGGATCGTTTCGCGCGACGAATGGCGGGCGGCACGCGAGGCGTTGCTGGTCAAGGAGGAGGTCGTCACGCGCGCGCGTGACGCGCTGAACGCCGAGCGGCGCACCCTGCCCATGGTCGAGGTCGGCGCGGAGTACGTGTTCGAGGGCGGCGACGGCAAGGCGACGCTCCTCGACCTCTTCGAGGACCGCCGCCAACTCGTCGTCCACCACTTCATGTTCGCCTCCGAGTGGGACGAAGGCTGCGCCGACTGCTCGGAGTTCCTCGACAACGTCGGTCACCTGGCGCATCTGCGGGCCCGCGACACCTCCTTCGCCGTCGTGTCACGGGCGCCGTACACCAGGATCCTGCCGTTCAAGGCGCGGATGGGGTGGACGGTGCCCTGGTACTCGTCGTACGGCAACGACTTCAACCACGACTTCCTGGTGACGTCCGAGAGCGCGGGGGAGGTCGTCGAGCGGGCCGGCGTGAGCTGCTTCCTGCGGGACCGCGACCAGGTCTTCCACACGTACTCGGCATACGGACGCGGCCTCGACGGCCTCGGCTCGGCCGGCAGTTTCCTGGCCCTCACGGCCCTGGGGACGCCCGTCGACGGGGAGCGCGTGCGCCATCACGACGAGTACGAGGACTGATGCGGAGGGTGATAAAAGGGGCGTAGTGGATGTAACAGGGTGAGGCGATCCTCACATCTGTCGGTGAACGAGTGTCAACTACGTCTCAGTACGGTCACTTGGCGAGGCCCTTTCCCCATGATGAGCGTTTAACTCTATGAGATCAGCGCTACATGGAGGTTCAGGGTGAACGGGCGAAAGGTGCTCGAACGCTTTCCGGCCGGCGGACCACGCGGTTCCTGGCCGGCGGAGGAGTTCGCGCAGATGCGACGTCTGGAGGGCCAGGCCGCGGAGGTCGTCATGGACCTCGCGACGGACACGTTCCTGGTGATCGTCCGGGGCGGGTCCATGGGGGAGTGACCTCCGCCATGTCCTGACTTCGGTCGTCAGCTGGGCCGGTTCTGTCGTACCGCCAGCCGCCACAGCGAGGTGACCTCGGCGGAGCGCGCGGCATGCAGCGGGTCGCTCGCGTCGTGCGCCCGGGGATGCCGGGGCGTGGTGTCCAGGCGGCCCACAACGTCGAGCCCCGCCTTTTCGAAGAGCTCCAGCAGATCCTCCCGGGTGCGCAGCCCGAGGTGCTCGGCGAGGTCCGACAGTACGAGCCACCCCTCACCGCCCGGTACGAGGTGCCGGGGCAGCCGGCGGAGGAACTCGCGCAGCATCCGGCTGCCGGGGTCGTACACCGCCGACTCCAGCGCGGACGTGGGCTTCGCCGGGACCCACGGCGGGTTGCACACCGCCAGCGAGGCACGCTCGCCCGGCGGGAAGAGATCGGCCTCGACCAGCCGTACCCGGTCGGCGAGTCCCAGGCGCTCCAGGTTCTCCGTGGCGCAGGCCAGCGCACGCGGGTTCTGGTCCGTGGCGACGACCTCGGACACCCCGCGCCCGGCCAGCACGGCCGCCAGGACACCGGAACCGGTGCCGATGTCGAAGGCGGTGACGGCGCCACCGGCACCGGTGGCGACGGGCAGCGGAGCCTCGGCCACCAGGTCGACGTACTCCCCGCGCACGGGGGAGAAGACGCCGTAGTGCGGATGGATGCGGGCGCCCAGCGCGGGTACCTCGACGCCCTTGCGGCGCCATTCGTGGGCTCCGGTCATGCCCAGCAGCGCGGTGAGCGAGCAGACGAAGGGCCGGTCGAGAGGGCAGCCGGCCTCCGCGCACGCATCCCGGACGTCGGGGGCGCGCCGCAGGGGCAGCACGGCGCCCTCGTCCACGGCGACGAGCAGCCGGCCCAGCAGCCGGGAGCGTACGGCCCGTGACTGGCGCTGCTGGTTGAAGGCGGTCGCCGGGTCGTCCGCGAAGGGGCGGCGCTTGCGGTCGGCCCGGCGGCCCAGCGCCGACAGCAGCTGCCGGGCGTTCTGGAAGTCGCCGGTCCACAGGATCGCCGTACCGCCGAGGACCGTGCGGTAGGCGGCGTCCGCCGTCATGCGGTCGTCGGCGACCAGAACCTCACGCGGTGGAGGGGTCCCGTTCTCGCTGTGCCACCAGGCGGTACGGGCGCGGCCGTCGCCGTCCGTCCAGGAGATCTGCTGTTCGGCGGTGGTGGGACGGGTGGTGTTCGCCTGCTCGGACTTCGCCATCGGACTCTGTTCGTTTCCCTTCGTGACCGACTGTCCAAGGTACGCGAGCGGAGGACGGCCGAAGGGACGGCGGAGGCGGAGGGGTGGGGCGGGGACTCAGGCGCTGATCGGCCTCGACCACGTCGGAGTCGTCCCCGTCACCTGGCACAGGGCGAGGTAGAGCGGTATCGGCGGGGTGTACGGGAGGGTGTCGTCCGGCCGGTGCAGGAGCGGCGGGACGCACGGGGCATCGAGGACCACGGCTCCGGTGGCGTAGTGCGCCGGGGCCGGCCACTCCAGGGCGTAATCGGAATCGGCGGGGACGAGCCACCACCAGTGGTCCGCGTCGGCGTACACACAGCCCAGGCGTGGCAGCCGGGGCAGCACCCGGGGGCCGAAGCGGGCGGGTACGGACACCGCGTCGTATCCCAGGGGGGCGGTCATGCCGTCCGGTATCGGAAGGTGCAGGGGGGTCCTGGGGCTGCGCAGGGCACGCTTCGTGCGTATCAGCGTGTCCATGGTGATGACCCGGCCCCCCGGTGACGTACCCCTCACACCCATTCGGCCTCTGCTTCCGTCCCCGTTGTCGCCGTTGCTGTGTGCCCGTGGACCCCCCGGAACCCATGGCGCGCGTGCGTGTCGTCGGCGGGCTCCGGTTCCGGGTCGCCGACCGGGGCGGGGCGGGGCGGTGGCGCGCCCCAGCCGAGGTCGCCGCGGGCCTCCGAGCCGCCGTGGGCATCGGTGGCCGTGTCGGCGGCACGGGAGAGTTCGGCCCAGACCAGCAGGCCCGGGCCGTGTTCCTGGGCACCCCAGGCCCTGCACATGGCCTCGACGAGGAACAGCCCCCTCCCCTGTTCCTCCTCGGGCCGCTGCGGGGACTGGTGGGGCACACCGGGCGCGCAGCCCTCGTCGCGCACGGCTATGCGCACCAGGTCGTCACCGTCGTGCAGCTCGCAGACGATGTGGCTGCTCGCGGTGTGCACGATGGCGTTGGTGACCAGCTCGGTGACGACCAGGGCCGCCGTGTCGCACGTGTCCTCGCAGACCGACCAGCCCGTGAGCCGGGCGCGCGTCAGGCGCCTGGCCTGCGCGGGCGAGCCCGGATGGGCGGCCAGCTCGAAGCGGAACCGGCGCTCGGCAGCCGTGCCGGGGCGCGGCACCGCTGCGGCCCCGGGACCGGAGCGGTCCGCGGAGGCGTCTGTTCCTAAGGGCGGGGACGGAATCACGCTTGCCACTATCTCCCCGCCGTGAACACTTGGCAAGTGTCACTCTGAAAAATGCAGAGTGCGGTGTGACGGAGTGAAACGGCGTGGCACACTGCTCGCAACAGCACGCGGAGCGGCGCCAGTTGGGACTTTCGGCAGATTTTCGAATAAATCTTCGAACAGAGTCTCCAGGTGGCGCCGCCGGGCTGTCAGGAATCTTCACCGGACTGTGCCGGTGCTCGATGGAGGTGGAGCGTGAGCGAACCGCGGTCCGCGCCGACGGTCGGACAGGTCGTCCTCGGCCGGCGCCTGCTGGACCTGCGCGAGCGTGCGGGCCTGCGGCGCGAGGAGGCCGCGCGCATCCTCCGGGTCGCCCCCGCCACCGTCCGCCGCATGGAGATGGCCGAGGTCGCTCTCAAGATCCCGTACCTCCAGCTCCTCCTGAAGTCGTACGGCGTCTCGGACGAGGAGGCCGACGGGTTCGTCCAGCTGGCCGAGGACGCCAACCAGCCCGGATGGTGGCAGCGGTTCCACGACGTGCTGCCCGGCTGGTTCTCCATGCACGTCAGCCTGGAGGGCGCGGCGAGCCTCATCCGCCAGTACGAGCCCCACTTCGTCCCCGGACTGCTCCAGACCGAGGAGTACGCCCTTGGTGTCCTGAAATCGGGCGCCATCGGCCAGACCAGACCCGAGGACATCGAGCGCCATGTCGCGCTGCGCATGGAACGCCAGGGACTGCTCACTCGGGAAGGCGCGCCCCGGCTGTGGGTCGTGATGGACGAGACCGTCCTGCGCCGTCCGGTGGGCGGCCCGGAGGTGATGCGTGCGCAGATCGACAAACTGCTCGAAGCCACGAAGCTGTCCAACGTGACGCTCCAGGTCGCCCCCTTCTCCTCGGGGCCGCACCCGGGCACGTACGGACCCTTCGTGCTCTTCCGTTTCGCCGTGCCGGAACTCCCGGACATGGTCTACAGCGAGTACCTGACCGGCGCCGTCTATCTGGACTCGCGCACCGAGGTGGCCACCCACCTGGAGGTCATGGACCGCATGGCGGCTCAGTCCGCTACGGCACATCGCACGAAGGAGATCCTCCGGGATCTCCGCAAGGAGCTCTGAATCTCTGCATGGATCGCATGACGTCCAAGACCCGGATACGCCACGAGCGGATCAATGAGCTGACCACTGAACGGGTCACCGAGCGGGCGTGTGCCCGCATCTACAACGGCATGCCCGCCGGTGAGCTGGGCAGCGAGGGCTGGCACAAGCCGTGGAGCGGCGGCAACGGCGGCAACTGCCTGGAGGCGATGAAGCTCGCCGACGGCCGGATCGCCGTCCGCCAGTCCACCGACCCCGACGGCCCGGCGCTGATCTACACCACCGACGAGATGCTCGCCTTCATCGAGGGCGCGAAGGCCGGGGAGGCCGACTTCCTGCTCTCCTGAGGTTCGGTTCCGGCCGTTTGTGTGCCATCGGGTCCGTTGAGTTCAGTCGATTCCCCTAATTTGGTGCTCAGTTGATCACTTGCCACGCCAGACCCCGAAGAGACTTACGGAGTTCGTCATGACCGGGCAGCCCTCCATCGAGATAGACACCAGCAAGCCTCATCCCGCGCGGATGTACGACTGGTATCTGGGCGGCAAGGACAACTACCCGGTCGACGAGGCGATGGGCCGGCAGATGCTCGCCCTCGACGCGCGCGTGCCGGTGATGGCGAAGGTCAACCGTGCCTTCATGCACCGCGCCACGCGCTGGCTGGCCGGGCACGGCGTCCGGCAGTTCCTGGACATCGGCACCGGCATCCCGACCGAGCCGAACCTCCACCAGATCGCCCAGGAGACCGCGCCCGACGCGCGGGTCGTGTACTGCGACAACGACCCCATCGTGCTGGCCCACGCGGCGGCCCTGCTGCGCGGCACGGAGGAGGGCGTCACCGAGTACCTCCAGGCCGATGTGCGCGACCCGGACGCCATCATCGAGGGAGCGAAGAAGGTCCTGGACCTCACCAGGCCCGTCGCGCTCTCCCTCGTCGCCCTGCTGCACTTCGTCCCCGACGAGGACGGCGCGCACGACCTGGTCGGCCGGCTGCTGGCCGCCCTGCCCACCGGCAGCTACCTGATGATGACCCACGCGACCGCCGACTTCTCCCCGGAGGAGTCCGCGGCCGCGACGGCGAAGCTCAAGGCCGCCGGAGTCACCCTCGCCCTGCGCTCCCGCACCGAGTTCGCCCGCTTCTTCGACAGCCTCGAACTGGTCGAGCCCGGCGTCGAGGTGGTCGACAAGTGGCATCCGGAGCTGGGCGAGCCGATCCCGGGCCAGGAGGACGGGGTGATTCCGGGATACGGGGCGCTGGGCCGCACGTCCTGACAGGGACTCACGGCTCGGCGGTGACGGTCCTACGGGTTCACACCCACGACCACATGCGGCGCGGCGCGTCCACCAGCCGGCTGACCGCCACCACCGCGAGCGGCGGCTGCTCCGCCTTCTCCCGGCCGAGGCTGAGCCCGTAGTAGATCTGCTCTATCGACGGTGGTCCGACCGCGAGGTTGCGCCGGACCGCCGCGGACGGCGACTGCTTCTCGGTCTGGACGAGATACGCCGCCGCCATCGTCCCGGTACGGCCGACGCCGGCGCCGCAGTGCACGAACACCGGCCCGGCGGACGAGGCGACGACATCGAAGAACTGCTGCACCTGCTGCTCCGTGGGCGTCTGCCCGTCACGGATCGGCAGGTGTACGACGTTCAGGCCGGCCTTGGCCGGTTCGGCGAGCTGGGCCGCGCTCAGGTCCTCGGCGCGCAGGTCGACGACGGTGGTCATGCCGAGGCCTTCCAGTGCCCGGTAACCGGCCGGCGAGGGTGCCGCTCCGCGCCACAACTTCCCCTGCGCGTCCACGGGTTCGAAGTGGTGGACGCCCTGGACCGTACGGGTCCCCGGTGGCGCCTGCGTCTCCGCGCCGACCCAGTGCGACACCGCCAGGATGCCCAGCGCGCCGGTGGCCCACAGCGCGAGATAGCCGATGACGACTCTGCTGAGAATCCGCAGGGTGCGGCGCGCCGCGCGGCGGGTGGTCAGGGGGAGCGGGGGCGGGGGAGCGGTGATGACAGCCATGGAGGACCCGGGGGTTGGGGGACGGGGGCGTTTTCGTGCATTCGTGCAGGGGACGAGAACGCTTTTGCATCGTAACCCGGGCCGCTGACAGTGAAGTCTTTACGTGATGAATGACTCTTTTTTGCCATTTCGGGCTCTTTTGCCCAGATCGGGACGTTCTCAGCCTTTGTCTGCGTTCGCGTCCCCGATGCCGACGACCGTGAGGTGGGCGCGGTCGATGGTGGCGTCCTCCAGGCAGCCGCGCAGCCGCATCCGGTCGTGCTCGGTGAGCGCGGGCCGGACCACCCCGGCGAACACGCCGTCGCCGAGATCCCCGAGGGTCGCGCGGTTGAGCGGTACGGAGGTGGAGTCCCGGCACTGTTCCCAGATCTGGTGCGCGGCGAGGGAGCGCCGCTCGTCCGAGATGAGGCTGCCGCCGCCGCGCAGGTCGACCTGGACGAGGACCGAGGTCGCCCGACTGTCGTCCTCGGCCTTCTGCTCGCGGGTCTGGGTGAGGTCGGCGAGCCCGACGACGAGCGCGCCGAGCAGTGCGACGCCGACGACACCGGCGGTCGCCATGCGCGCGACCTGGCCCGGTGAGCGCCGGCCGCCCGCCGGGGGCAGATCCTCCAGGTCGGTGTCGGCGGCCGGATCGGGCGCCGACAGGACGGCAAGGCGTCCCGCGAGCCGCCGTTCGGCGGGCTTGGCGGTGACCGACGCGACCCGCTGCACCACCCAGGCGAGCCCGGACAGCAGCACACCCGTGACCATGAGCACCGGCACAAAGACGTACGTACGTTCGGCGGGCTCGTCCAGCCAGCGGAACCGTCCGGCGCTCTGTTGTTCCGGCGTCTCCCGCAGCCGGGTCAGGACGTCCTGCTGTCTCCGGCCGTTCTCCCGCACCTGGTCCTGGGTCTCGCGCACCTGCTCCTCGATCCGCGAGAGCCGCCCGATCAGCATGATCCCGAGCAGCATCACTTCGACGACGAGCAGGAGTACGCCGCACAGGACGGCCCGCTGCCACTGCCACCGGTAGAGATAGATGACGACGTAGGTGCCCGCCCCGGCGGCGGCCAGCCACCCGAACACGTATGCGACGCGCCTCACCGTCCGTCCTCCGTTCCGGCCTCGGCCCCGGTGCGTACGTCGCCGGTGGTGCCGTCGACCGTGAGGCGGGTGCCCGGCGGGAAGCGGCTCACGGCGTCCGTCGCGCCGACGACTGCGGGGAGCCCGAACTCCCGTGCCAGTACCGCGAGATGGGACAGCGGACTGCCGGTCTGCGCGACCAGTCCGGTGAGCCCGGGCAGCAGCGGGGCGAGAGCGGGATCGAGGGTGCGTACGACGAGGACCGCGTCCGGCGGCGGGGTGCCGGCGCCGTCCCAGGCGGTCCCGGCGGCCCGTCCGCCGGAGACGCCCCGGCCGCCGTCACCGTCGGTCCCGGCGGTCCGCTCGGCGACCACCGTCCCGTCGTCGGCGACCCGGAAGGCGTCCGGCAGCGGGGCGGACGCGGGCTGCGGCAGCCTCTCCCGCACGTCCGAGGGCAGCGGCCCGCCCTCCAGCGCGGTCATGAACTCCGGCCACCGCAGCAACCCGACCCGGCCACCGTCGTCCAGCCCTCCCCGGACGACCAGCCGGCGCGCCCCCTCCCGTACGAGCCGCACCTGCAGCTCCTGCACCCACCGGACCCGCAGCCGGAGCGCCTCACGGGGCGGAAGCACCGGCACGGTGGCGGAAGGCCTGTCGACGGGGTGCCGCAACGGTCGTACGACGGCGACGGTCGCCGTCCGCGGGTATTCGTCCAGGCCGGGACGGTGAGCGGCCCGGGCGCCCGGCGTGTGCTCCGTGCCGTCCTGCGACCCGGGCGCCGGCTCGGGCAGCCGTATCCGCCCGCGCAGACTCGGTGCGGTGAGCGCCAGGACCACCGGTTCGGCGGTCACGACGTGGTCGTCGGGCAGCCCCTGGGCCCGGGCGTCCGCGAGCGCGGTGAGAGCGGCACCGGCCGCCGTACGGCTTCTGCCGGTCCCCTTCTCCGGGCTCTTCGGCAGCAGCGCACCGGCCAGCGCCTCCTGGGCGTGCAGCGCGACCAGCGTCGTACGGGTCCAGCGCAGGGTGGACGCCAGCGCGGTGGACGGGAGGTCGGCGGGCGGCGGGGTCTCGGCGAGGCGGCGGTCGACGTCGGCCACGAGGTCCACGGCGAGACCGGGCAGCGCCGAGGCCAGCCGTCCCGTCCGCCAGGCCGCGGCGAGCCGGCGCCCGCCCGGCCCCGGGTTGAGCAGCGCGAGCCACGGGTGCCGGGGCGGGACGGCGCCGAGCAGCCGCAGGTCCGCCGCGGCCCGGCCGCCGACCGCCGTGACCACCGGCGCCTCGCGCAGTCGGCGCCGGGGCGCGGTGCCGCCGATGTCGAGCGCGGCGGCGAGCCCGCGGGCCATCGGGGCCACCCACAGGTCCTCCTCCAGCGGCTCCAGTTGGTCCGGCAGGGTCTCCGCGACCGGGCCGGGACCGAGCAGCCGGGCCCCGCGCGGCGGCCGGGCGGCCATCGCGGTGATCGGCCGGCTCTGGAACAGCCACAGCTGTCCGTGGTCGTCGAACCCGAACTCGATGTCCTGCGGCCCGTCGAAGACCTCACGGGCGCGCCGCGCGAGACGGGCGAGGCGGCGCAGTTCGAAGGCGCCGAGGAGCGGCTCGGCGTCCGCCGGTTCCGTGCGCAGCATGCGGCCGCGGAGGCTCAGCCAGTAGTTGGTGCCGGCCTGTTCCCCGCTGACCAGGCTGTCGGGACCACCGCGCACCGCGCTCACCAGCATCCGGTCGGCGCGCCCCTCGACGGGATCGGCGCCGAACATCACGCCTCCCACGCGCGCGGTGAGCATCGGCTGCACCAGCACCGCCATCGGCGCGGGCGGCCCGTCGGACCGGCGCGCCGAGTCGAGCACGGTCCGTACCGCCGTACGGAAGTCCGCCCAGCCGCGTACGTCGAGCACGGACGCGAACCGGCCCGCCAGGGACGAATCCTGGGTGTCCTCCTGCGGGGAGGACGAGCGGACGACGAGCGGACGCTCACCGCCGTCGGAGAGCGCGTCCCAGGCGTGCCGCAGGGCGGACGGGCCGTCGGCCGGGTCGGGGGCCTCGGGGTCGGGAGCAGGGTGCGGTATGACGAACCCGGGCAGCACCGGAAGGCCGGCACGGGCCGCGCGGGCGAGGTTCGCCGCCTTGGAACCGGCGAGCAGGGGGAGTGAGGCAGCGGGCTGGTCAAGGGGCACGGCTTCCCTGCCCTGGGCCCCGGCCAGGTCGAGGCCCTGCGGCCCCACCGCGTCGAGGACACCCCCGCCGCCGGGGTCGTCCCCGTCGCGCGCGCCTTCTCCGTGACGTTCATCGAGCGTCGTCATCGAACACCCTCCAGGACCGACCGCCAACAGGGGGGACGCGTAGGGTTGGTCCTGCGCCTGACGACGGAACGAAGGATTTTGGCGGCGGGCCTCAGGACCCGTCTCCTGCCGTCAATGATCCCACCGCCGGTCGTATTCCACGTCCGCTGGAAGACGTTTTCGGGTCAGCCGTGAACAAGGTCACCCAGGGCAACCATGGGCTCGCCGTTCGCGTTGCCCCGTGCTCCCTCATTCCGGAGGAAGTGCCTGGCAGAGCGCCTCCAGCGCGGCCCCATAGGCATGCTCGGAGGGGGCCGCATACCCGACGACGAGCCCGTCGTGCGCGACCGTGCCCGGCCCCTTCCCGGGGTTCTCTTCCGGATGACGGAACTCCGCGAGCCCGTCGAGGGCGATTCCCCGCCAGGCCGCCGCCTTGACCGCCGACCGCTCCGTCCCGGGTGGCAGCCGCAGCACCGCGTGCAGCCCGGCCGCGACACCGGTGACCTCGACGTGCGGCGCGTGCGCGGCGAGCGCGGCGACGAGCCGGTCACGGCGGCGCCGGTACCGCTGCCGCATCCGCCGCACATGACGGTCGTACGACCCGGAGCCGACGAAGTCCGCGAGCGCCAGCTGATCGAGCGCGCTCGCCCACCCCTCGCGCTCGCCCTTCGCCGCGAGTACGGGTTCCACATACCGCTCCGGAAGCACCATCCAGCCCAGTCGCAGCGCGGGGGACAGGCTCTTGCTGACCGAGCCGGCATAGATCACGCGCTCCGGGTCGAGCCCTTGTACGGCGCCGACGGGCCGGCGGTCGTAGCGGAACTCCCCGTCGTAGTCGTCCTCCAGAACCAGTCCGCCACGCGCGCGTGCCCAGTCGATCACGGCGGCACGGCGTTCGGGGTGCAGCGGGCCGCCGGTCGGGAACTGGTGTGCGGGCGTGAGCAGTACGGCCCGCTCCCGGTCGAGCAGGTCGACCCGCGCACCGTCCTCGTCGAGGGGCAGCGGCACGGTCCGTACCCCGGCCGCGGTCAGCAGCTCGCGGTGGAAACCGAGTCCGTACTCCTCCACGGCCAGCGGCCCGCGCAACACGGCGTCCGCGCCACCGCTGCCGCTCGCGTGGCCGAAGAGGAGCCGCAGGGCGTGGGCGAAGCCCGAGCAGACGACGATCCGCGCGGGCTCGGTACGGACACCACGCGCGCGTGCCAGGTACTCGGCGAGCGCCTCCCGCAACTCGATCCGGCCGGCCGGATCCCCGGGCCCGAACGCCTCGTTGGGCGCCTGCTGGAGCGCCCGCCGGTAGGAGGCCAGCCAGGCGGCACGCGGAAACTCCGACGCGTCCGGCTTGCCCTGGCGCAGATCGTGCCGTGGTCCACGCGCGCGTGGAGGCGCTTTTACGGGGACACGGGAGGGCGCCTTGAGGGGTTCGGCGCGCTCGGCGACCCGGGTGCCCGAACCCTGGCGGGAGGTGAGCCAGCCCTCGGCGACGAGTTCGGCGTACGCGGCGGCCACCGTGTTGCGGGCCACGCCGAGATCGGCGGCGAGGGAACGGTACGGCGGCAGCAGGGTGCCGGGCGCGAGCCGGCCGCTGCGGACGGCGTCCCGGAGCGCCCGGATCAGCGCGGTCCGCCGCCCGCCCGGCCCCGACAGTTCCAGATGGAGGTCGGCGCCGATGCGCTCAGCGGAATTGACCCATGTTTCTGCCACAGAAATGCACCCTACAGCCGGTCTTTCCGGCCCGTAGATTCATGGTCATGACGACGAACACGAACACCGCGAACCCCACGACCGCCCACTTCACGGGAGCCGCCGAAACCCCCCGCGTGAACTTCGCGAAGGCGGCCCCCAAGGTCTTCCGCGCCCTCATCGGCTTCGACGCGGCGGCCCGCGAGGGCCTCGACCCGGCGCTGGTCGAACTGATCCAGATCCGCGCCTCGCACCTCAACCACTGTGCGTACTGCCTCCACATGCACACGAACGACGCGCGCAAGGCGGGCGAGAGCGAGGACCGGCTGCACCTGGTCGCGGTATGGCGCGAGGCGCGCCGCTTCTACACCCCGAGGGAACAAGCCGCGCTGGCCCTGACGGAGGCGGTCACCCTGGTCGCCGACGCCGGTGTCCCGGACGACGTCTACACCGAGGCGGCGGCCCATTTCGACGAGCGGGAACTGGCCCAGGTCCTGGCCCTGATCCTCGCGATCAACACCTGGAACCGGGTGGCCCTGGCGACCCGCAAGGTGGCGGGCACGGACGAGCGCTGACCACCCGGGGGCGTCACACGATCAACGGCCGGTCGTACGGCCCGATCGGTGCCGGCAGCTGTGTGGTGCCCGTCAGCCGGCGGTCCACGGCTGCCGCCACCGCCCGCCCCTCCGCGATCGCCCACACGATCAGCGACTGCCCACGGGCCGCGTCCCCCGCCGCGTACACGCCGGGCACGTTCGTCGCGAAGTCCACGTCGCGGGTGATCGTGCCGCGCGGATCGAGGGCGAGCCCGAGCTGGTCGACCAGACCGTCCTCCCGGTCGGGGCCGGAAAAGCCGAGGGCGAGCAGGACGAGGTCGGCGGGGAGCGTCCGCTCGGAGCCGGGCAGCGGACGGCGCCCCGCGTCCACCTCGACGACGTGCAACTCCCGTACGTGCCCGTCCGCGTCGCCGGTGAAACGGAGCGTGGACGCCGCGAAGAGCCGTGCGTCGGCGTCGGCCGCGGGCGCCGACTCCAGGTCGCGGGCCTCCTCGTGCGCGGCCGACAACCGGTAGATCTTCGGGTACGTCGGCCAGGGATCGGAGTCCTCGTCGCGCTCCTCGCCGGGCTGGGCGTAGATGTCCAACTGGGTGACGGAGGCGGCCCCTTCACGCACCGCGGTGCCCAGACAGTCGGCCCCTGTGTCACCGCCGCCCACGATGACGACATGCTTCCCGGCGGCCGACATCGGAGACGACTCCAGGTCTCCCTCGCGCACCCGGTTGGCCAGCGGCAGATACTCCATCGCCTGGTGGACGCCGGCCAACTCCCGCCCCGGCACCGGCAGATCACGCCACGCCGTGGCCCCCACGGCCAGCACCACGGCGTCGTAACGCGACCGCAGATCGGCGGCCCCGACATCCCGCCCGACGGCGGTCGACGTACGGAACTTGGTTCCCTCGGCCCGCATCTGCTCGACGCGCCGCTCCAGATGGTGCTTCTCCATCTTGAACTCGGGGATGCCGTACCGCATCAGCCCACCGATCCGGTCGTCCTTCTCGTACACGGCGACGGTGTGCCCGGCCCGGGTCAACTGCTGGGCGGCGGCGAGTCCCGTCGGCCCCGATCCGATCACCGCGACCGTACGCCCGGACAGCCGGTCCGGCGGCCTCGGCGGCGCGAAGCCGTCCGACCAGGCCCGGTCGGCGATGGCCACCTCGACGTTCTTGATGGTCACCGCGGGCTGGTTGATGGCCAGCACACAGCCCGCCTCGCACGGCGCCGGGCACAACCTCCCCGTGAACTCGGGGAAGTTGTTCGTGGCGTGCAGCCGGTCGCTCGCCGCGCGCCAGTCCTCCCTGGAGACCAGGTCGTTCCACTCGGGGATCAGGTTCCCCAGCGGGCAGGCGTCGTGGCAGAACGGGATACCGCAGTCCATGCAGCGGTCGGCCTGCTTGCTGATGATGGGGAGCAACGCCCCCGGGACATACACCTCGTCCCAGTCACGGACCCGCTCCCCGACTGGCCTGCGAGGCCAGTCCTGGCGTGATGTGGTGAGAAAACCCCTGGGATCGCCCATGGCCGTGTCCTTGCCGTCTTCCATGCGTACGCGTGATGGAGCCGTGCGTCATCGGGCGGCACTCCCTTTCGGCCACGATACGTCCCATCGGCCCCGCACGCCGAGCGGGGCGCCGTCTCCGAAGGGCCTGCGGGGGCTCAGGCAAGGGCCAGGACGTACAGCACCGAGGCAGCCGCCGAGGCGACCGCGCGTATGTGGTTCCACAGGGTCCACTCACGCACGTACACGGGCCAGTACGCGGCGGCCTCCGCAGAGGCCGGTTCCAGCTTCATCAGCGCGTTGTTGCGCGGCACGTTCGCCGCCATGGTGAGCGCGAACGTGCCGACCAGATACAGCGCGCTCGCCAGTATCAGTTCCACCGCGCCCTCGTCCGGCCACACCACGAACGTGACCACGAGGATCGCCACACACAGGGCGGCCGGCCCGATGAACACGAGCATGAAGGGCGGCTGCAACGCGGTGACGTTGACCGCCTGCATCGCGGCGACACCCTGCGCGGGAGGCAGCGCGGCAAGCCCCCTCATCACGAACGTCGAGAACCCACAGAACACCCCCGCCACAACCCCGGTACCGAGCACACCCAGCACCACGAGGACGAAATACGCCCCATCGATCATGCCGACTCCCAGGTCGATCCCCATCCGTCACCACCAGTGAACCTCCTGCCACTGACAACGCCCATGGCCGAACGACGCGGAGCCATACGCGAGCGTCCAGGGGGGACACGCCAGGGGGCGTGTGGGATCAGGCCTGCTGCCCACCGCCGGCCCCGATCCACTCCCGAAGCCTCGCCTCGACGACGCCGGCGATCCGCCGCCGGGCCTCGTGCCGTGCGATCCCGCTCATCAGCAACTGGTCGTACGACGTGTCCACATGCCGTACGGACGCCACCACCGCCGAGACCACCGCCCCCTCGGACAACGCCCGCCCCGCCGCACTCCGCCCCACCCGCCCACTGCCACGCACCGAGGCGTGCGCGGCGATCGCCTCCGCCCGGTCCGCCGGGCAGCCGGGAAACAGCCGGCGGATCTCCCGCGCGAACGCCTCCGTGAACCCCAGATCCTCCGCGTCCCGCCGTCGCGCGTCCCGTACCCGGCGCCGCCGCCGCACCTCGGCGTCTGCCAGGCACCGTGCCTCGGCCCGAGCGAGCCCCGCCTCCTCGACCAGGACACCCTGCCGTTCGTACCGCCCCCGCCGCCGGTCGAACCGCACGACCACGGCCGACAGCCCGCTCTCCTCCCGCGACCTGCGCGTCAACGCGGTGTCGCCGCTCGGCAGGAACACCAGATGCCCGAGATCGGCACAGTCAAGACACCGGGGCGCCCCCTCCTCCAGTACGAGCAACGCCAACGGCCCCCGCCGGCACTCGGCACAGTGCCGCCGCCTGAGCGGCTGCACGACGAGAAGTCCGGCGCGGTGCGAGGGAGTTGTACGGCCTGTCACAGGTGCTTGATGCCCACCTGGCGCCCAGGAATCCCTGGGCGCGACCCCACCGCCCGCCCCGCTCGCCATACGGGCATCATGGGCCGTGTGCGACTGGAACCGATCACCTGGGACCGGCTCGGCGACCACCTCGCCGACCGCGTGCTCGACCTGAAACCGGACGACGGCAGCCCCTGGCCGCGCATCGCCTTCGACGGCGCCCCGGCCGCCCGCCCGGGGGACCTCGCCGAGCGTGTGGCCGAGGCGCTGCGCGTACGCGGCCGGTCCTCGCTCGCCATCGGCGCCGCCGGCTTTCTGCGGCCCGCCTCCCTCCGGCTGGAGTACGGCCACGAGGACGTGGAGGCCTACTACGACGGCTGGCTCGACACCGGCGCCCTCTGGCGTGAGGTCTTCGGCCCACTCGAACCCGGCGGCGACGGCCGCGTTTTGCCCGACCTCCGTGACCCGCTCACCGACCGCTCCACCCGCAGCCCCTACGTCCAACTCCCGCCCGGTGGCCTCCTGTTGCTGCACGGACCCTTGCTGCTCCGCCACTGGTTCCCGTTCGACCTGACCGTCCACGTCCTCCTTTCCCCGGCAGCCCTGCGCCGCCGTACCCCCGAGGCCGAGCACTGGACCCTGCCCGCCTTCGAGCGCTACGAGAGCGAGACGGCCCCCGCCACCACCGCCGACGTCCTGGTACGCGCCGACGACCCCCGGCATCCGGCGTGGAACGGCTGATCCGGCGGTCCGAATGCCGCGGCCTTCCGGGTGCGCATCCCCCGGCGCGCGGCGAGAATGTAGGGCGCCGGGACTAGCGGTGCCTTCTGCGCCGCGCCGGCCGTCCGGCACCGGGAGGTACTTCATGACCACCGCCGGAGACATCATGCACCGCGGCGCCCAGTGGATCCCCGCCCATCAGACCCTTGACCGGGCCGCCCAGATGATGCGCGAACTCAACGTGGGCGCCCTGCCCATCAGCGACGAGAACGAACGCCTCTGCGGCATCCTCACGGACCGCGACATCGTCGTCGGCTGTGTGGCCATGGGCCACGATCCGGCGAAGGTCACCGCGGGCGAGATGGCCCAGGGGACCCCGCGCTGGATCGACTCGAGCGCCGACGTCAGTGAAGTGCTCGAAGAGATGAAGGGCCACCAGATCCGCCGGCTTCCGGTGATCGAGAACAAGCGTCTGGTCGGCATGATCAGCGAGGCCGATCTGGCCCAGCACCTCACGGACGACCAGATCGCGTCCTGGGCCGAGAGCGTCTACGCCAGGACCACACGCTGATCCCACCGCCCTCCCGCCACGCACCCTCGTCCGGCCGGCCGTGCCGGGCGGGGAGTGTGCCGGGCCGGGCCGTGTCAGAGCCAGCCGTTGCGCCGGAAGCTCCGGTACAGCGCCAGGCAGACGACGGATATCAGGCCGATGACCATCGGGTAGCCGAACTGCCAGCGCAGCTCCGGCATGTGCTCGAAATTCATGCCGTACACACCGCAGACCATCGTCGGCACGGCGATCATCGCCGCCCACGCGGTGATCTTCCGCATGTCCTCGTTCTGGGCGACGGTGACCTGCGCGAGGTGCGCCTGCAGAATCGAGTTGAGCAGCTCGTCGAACGCGGCGATCTGCTCCGTCGCCCGCAGCTGATGGTCGGAGACATCCCTGAAGTAGGCCTGTATCTCCGGGTCGATCACCCGTATCGGCCGCGTCGCCAGCTCCTGTAAGGGGCGGTGCAGCGGAGCCACGGCCCGCTTCAGCTCCAGGAGTTCGCGCTTGAGCTGGTAGATCCGGCCAGGGTCGACCCGGGCACCGTTCGCCGCGAACACATCGGTCTCGACCTGGTCGATGTCGGCCTGCACCGAGTCCGTCACCTGGAGGTAGTCGTCGACCACGTGGTCCGCGATCGCGTGCAGCACGGCTGCCGGGCCCTTGGCGAGTTGCTGCGGGTCGCCTTCCAGGCCTTCGCGCAGCGGACCGAGTGAGCCGTGCCGTCCATGTCGCACCGTGATCACGAAGTCCTGGCCGACGAAGACCATGATCTCGCCGGTGTTCACCACCTCGCTCGTCGCCGTCAGTTCGGTGTGCTCGACGTAGCAGACCGTCTTGAACACCGCGAACAGGGTGTCGCCGTACCGTTCCAGCTTCGGGCGCTGGTGGGCGTCGATCGCGTCCTCGACCGCGAGCGGGTGCAGGTCGAAGAGCTGGGCGATGCCGGCGAACTCCTGGTCCGTCGGCTCGTGGAGGCCGAGCCAGACGAAGCCGTCGTCGCTCTTGCGGACCCGCCGCACGGCGTCGACCAGATCCTGGCCGGCCGGGATCCGGACACCGTCCTCGTACGCCACGCAGTTCACCACTGCGGATCCCAGCGGTGACCGGGCGTGGTGACTCAGGTCGACCCGCGGGCGCCGTCGTGCCAGCCGTGCCACCTTGCGGAGGCCGCCGACCCTGCCGAGGCTGGTGACCTTCCGCAGATTCCCTGCCATGGACATCCGGATCTCCTTCGGGTCTCCTTGCGCGGCTCTCCTCGCGCCGTGCTGTCCGCACCGTGCGCCTGGCTCGCCAGTTTGCCAGCCCTTCGCGAACGCCGGAGGAGCCTGTGGGAACGGAACGTTCCGCTTCACTTGTGTCGGCGGGAGCGTCGACCCGGCCGAACAAAGCGACCAACTGGGATGATCTCGACATGACGCGAACCGACGGGTACCTCCTCGACAACCGCCAGAACGAAGCGGGACAACGCTTCGACGCTTTCGCCGCCCTCTTCGATCCCACGACCTTCCGGCACCTCGAAGGGTTCGGCGTCGGACCCGGCTGGCGCTGCTGGGAGGTCGGCGTCGGCGGTACCTCGGTGATGTCCTGGCTGGCGAAGAAGGTCGGCCCGACCGGGAAGGTCGTCGCCACGGACCTCGACACCTCGTGGGCCGCCCCGGCCGCCCGTCCGCCGGTGGAGGTACGCGTCCACGACGTCGGCGCGGACGAGCCGCCGGGGGAGGGGTTCGACCTCGTGCACGCCCGCCTCGTACTCGTCCATGTACCGGACCGGGAAAGGGCGTTGCGCTCGATGATCAAGTCGCTGCGTCCCGGCGGACGGCTCCTGGTCGAGGACGCCGATCCCGCCCTTCAGCCCCTGCTCTGCCCCGACGAGCACGGCCCCGAGCAGCAACTCGCCAACCGGTTGCGGCACGGCTTCCGCCAGTTGCTCGCGGAGAGCGGCGCCGACCTGGCGTACGGCCGCAAACTCCCGCGGCTGCTGCGCGAGGCGGGCCTGTGCAACGTCCAGGCCGACGCGTACTTCCCCGTCACCTCGCCCGCCTGCGCCGCGCTGGAGTCCGCGACGATCCGTCAGATCCGGGAGCGGCTCGTCACCGAGGGCATCGCCACGGACCAGGACATCGACCGGCACCTGGCCAATGTCGCCACGGGCGGGATGGACCTGACCACGGCACCGATGATCTCGGCGTGGGGACGCAAGGGGTAGCCGGCGGCCACGACAGCCGACGGCCACACGGATTCCCGCCCACCGCGGCACGCCGTTCCCCCTCCCCCCGGACCCGCCCGGAGCCCGCCGCCTCCTCAACCGGAAACCGGCGGCCTCCCGCCGACCCGCTCCACTGCTCGCGCGCCCGCCCGGCACCCTTCCGCCGCCGCGTCCTCGGGCCCGGCGCCGGTCAGCAGGGCGGCGAGGAACGCGCCGGTGAAGGCGTCGCCGGCGCCCGTCGTGTCCAGGGGCGTCGCGGGTACGGCCGGGACACGGGCGCACACGGTCCCCGACCGGGCCACCAGCGCACCCTCGGCACCCTGCTTGGCGACCACCAGCGGGACGTGGCGGCTCAGCTTGGCCGCTGCGTCCGCATGGTCGGGCAACCCGGTGAGCAGGCAGGCCTCGTCACGGCTCGGCAGCAGGATGTCCACCCCGGAGACGAGGTCCAGGAAGCGGTCGACACCCAGTTCGACGAGGAACCCCGCCGACGCGGGATCCAGGCTCACCGGTACGCCACGCGCGCGTGCGGACTCCAGAGCCACCGCCACGAACGCCCGGCTCGGCGCCGAGAACAGCAGATACCCCGAGAGATGCAGACGCGCGACACCGTCGAGCAGCGCCTCCGACCAGTCGGCGGGCTCCAGCCGCAGCGAGGCACCGCTCTGGGTCAGAAACGTGCGCTCGCCCGCCGCGCCCGTGTCCACCAGGCAGATCACCGTCCCGGTCGGCGCCTCGGGATCGACGACGAGGCGGGGCCGTACCCCGCAGGCAGTCAGCTCGCGCTCGTGCCAGTCGGCCGAGTCCGCACCCACCCGCCCGAGCAACCGCACCTCGGAGTGGCCCCAATGGGCCGCCCAGCAGGCCACGTTGGCCCCCGCGCCGCCCGGCAGGGTCCGGATCGCGGAGGTCGTGTCGGTCCCGGCCGCGAGTGGCCCCCGATGCCGGGCGACGATGTCGGTGATCACGTCCCCGACGACGAGCAGCGCCCCGCCCGGCTCCGTCACGCCTCGGCCCAGGCCGCCGCGATCCGCCCCGCGAGCCGTACGTTGCCCCGGACCGCGGCCAGATTGGCGCTCAGCGAGGCGCCGTCGGTGTGCCGCACCAGGTAGTCGAGCAGGAACGGCGTCACGGCCTGACCGCTCACGCCCTGCTCGTCGCACGCGTGCAGCGCGTCGGCGAGCACGCGCGCGTGGAGCCCGGGATCCAGTTGCTCCTCCGCGGGCACCGGATTGGCGACGATGAACGCCGACTCCGGGGAATCGAGGGCGTCCTGGGCCCGCATCACAGCCGCGACCTGTTCCGGTGTGTCGAGCGTCCAGTCCACCGGGTGCCCGGAGTCGGAAAGGTAGAAGCCGGGGAAGTTGCCGGTGCCGAAACCGGCCACGGCGACCCCGAGGGTCTCCAGTCGTTGCAAGGTGGCCGGCACATCCAGAATCGACTTCACGCCCGCGCAGACGACCGTGATCCGCGTGCGCGCCAGCAGCCCCAGGTCGGCGGATTCGTCCTGGGTCACCGTCCACTCCCGGTGCACCCCACCGAGCCCACCCGTGGCGAACACCCGTACGCCCGCGCGGGCGGCCAGCAGCGCGGTCGCCGACACCGTGGTCGCCCCGCTCGCCCCGGCGGCCACCGCGAGCGGCAGATCGCGGTGACCGAGTTTGCGGATCCCGTCCTCGTTCGCGACCCGCTCCAACTGCTCCTTGTCCAGGCCGACATGGGGCCGCCCGTCCAGCACGGCGATCGTGGCCGGTACGGCGCCCTCCTGCCGTACGACGTCCTCGAGTTCCAGCGCCACCTGGAGATTGCGCGGGCGCGGCAGCCCGTGCGCGATGATCGTGGACTCCAGGGCCACCACGGGTCGACGCGCGTCGACCGCCGCCCGCACTTCTTCGGACACCACCAGCATCACGCGCCTGCTTCCTGTCGTTCGGTCTTCCCTCATCTCTGGCGGGCGGGGCGCGTGGTCAAACCCTTGCGGCCTGTGGAAGAGGCCACCAGCCTGGGGTGTATGACGGACAACTCGACGCGTCTCGACCATGTCGTGCTCTGGGTGCGCGACCCGCTCGCAGCTGCCGACTTCTACGCGAAGGCGGTCGGCATGGAGCCCCTGAGGATCACCGAATTCGCTGTGGGGACGGTGTCCTTTCCCTCCGTACGCCTCAACGACGAGACCATCTTCGACCTCGCGCCGCTCTCCCTCGCGGAGCGCATGAACATGCTCCCCGGGTCCGCCGACAGTGCGGGCCACCCCGTGAACCACGTATGCCTGGCCCTGTCCGCGGACGCCTTCGACGCCCTGCGAACCCGCCTGGAGGAACGGGACGTACCCGTGTCGGACTTCTCGTACGACTCCTACGGCGCCCGCGGTATGGCGAGGCGCAGTTTCTACTTCCGCGACCCCGACGGCAACATCTTCGAGGCGCGGCACTACAGGTAGGGCACGGGAGCCGCGGGAAGGGGGTGCCCGCGCGCGGGCACCCCCTTCCCGGCCTCAGGAACTCAGACCGGTCGTACGCCGGTCAGCGCCCCGTGCGGATCGAGGACGTACTTGCGGCTCGTGCCCTGGTCGAACTCGGCGTAGCCGCGCGGTGCGTCGTCCAGGCTGATCACGGTCGCGTTGACGGCCTTGGCGATGTGCACGCGCTCGTGCAGGATCGCCCGCATCAGTCCCTGGTGGTACTTCATCACCGGGCACTGTCCGGTGGTGAAGGCGTGACTCTTCGCCCAGCCGAGACCGAGCCGCATCTTCAGGGTCCCCGATTTCGCGTCCGCGTCGATCCCGCCCGGGTCGTCCGTGACGTACAGCCCCGGTATGCCCAGGGCGCCACCCGCGCGCGTGATGCCCATCAGGGAGTTGAGAACCGTCGCCGGAGCCTCCGGGGAGTCCGGGCCGTGCGCCCGGGCCTCGAAGCCGACCGCGTCGACCGCCGCGTCCACCTCGGGCTCGCCGAGGATCTGGGCGAGCTGCCCCTCGATGTCGCCGCGCGAGACGTCGACGGTCTCGCAGCCGAAACTCCGCGCCTGGGCGAGGCGTTCGGCGTTGAGGTCGCCCACGATGACGACCGCTGCGCCCAGCAGCTGCGCCGATGCCGCCGCGGCCAGACCGACCGGGCCCGCCCCTGCGACGTACACCGTCGAACCGACGCCGGCGCCCGCGCTGACCGCGCCGTGGAAGCCGGTCGGGAAGATGTCCGACAGCATGGTCAGATCGAGGAGCTTCTCGCGCGCCTGGTCGCGGTCCGGGAACCTCAGCAGGTTGAAGTCCGCGTACGGCACCATCGCGTACTCGGCCTGGCCGCCGACCCAGCCGCCCATGTCGACATAGCCGTAAGCCGCCCCGGGACGAGCCGGGTTGACGTTCAGACAGATGCCGGTCTTGCGCTCCTTGCAGTTGCGACACCGCCCGCAGGCGATGTTGAACGGTACGGAGACGATGTCCCCGACGTCGATGGACTCGACGTCCGGCCCACGTTCGACGACCTCTCCGGTGATCTCGTGTCCCAGGACCAGCCCTTCGGGTGCGGTCGTACGGCCCCGCACCATGTGCTGGTCACTTCCGCAGATGTTGCTGGCGAGCACCTTGAGAATCACCCCGTGCCGGCACTTCCGGCCGACGTTCTGCGGTGCGACTCCCGGCCCGTCCTGAAGTTCAAGCGTCGGGTAGTCGATGGTCCTGACTTCGACCGCGCCCGGCTTGAGATACGCGACTGCCCTGTTCCCGCTCATACGTGATCGCCGTCCCTTCGGCCCCCGTGACTTCGGATGCCAGCGGCTGTGCGCACGGCGGAGTCTGCTACCGCCTCCGCGTCCCGGCCACCCCTCGCGCGAAGACCGGCACGAGGAACTGCCCGGCGGCACAGGTGAGCTCCGCTCGGTGCGCCGAGCCGCGAGACGGTCCCGACAAATCCCAGCCGGCCCCACCCGGATCAGCCGCTCGCTGTCGCGCCCCGGACCCGATTCCCGTTCCGGGTGAACAACGCCAGCGCGCCCACGGGTATCAGCAGGCACGCGGCGCCGAGGTTCAGCCACCCGTACCCCGCCTTGGCCATCACGAGCCCGGCGGCTGCCCCGCCGAGGGCCGCCGATGCGTTCATGGCGAGGTCGGACAGCCCCTGTGCCGCAGCACGCGCGGCCTCGGGCACGGAGTCCGTGAGCAGGGCTGACCCGGAGACCAGCCCGGCCGACCAGCCCAGCCCCAGGACGAAGAGCCCCACCGCGGTACGGCTGTGACTGCCGTCGGCGGTGCCCGCGAGAAACGCGGCGCAGACCAGCAGCCCTGCGGCGAGCCCGATTCCGGAGAGCCGTCCCACCCGGTCGGACAGGCGCCCCATGAGCGGCGAGAAGGCGTACATGCCCGCGATGTGACCGCTGATGACCAGCCCGATCAGGTCGATGCTCGCGCCGTGGTGCCCGAGCGCTACCGGGGTCATCGACATGACGGCGACCATGGCCGTGTGGCACGCGGTCACCGTCACCAGCGCGAGCCGGGCACGCGGCGAGGCGGCGACGGCGGCGAGCCCCGCACGCAGGGAGCGGCCCTCGGCCGACCGCTCCTCCACCGGGGCGAGTTCACGGGCCGTGAGCAGCGGATCGGGGCGCAGCAGGACGGCCACCGTCACCGCCGCGACCAGGAAGATCCCGGCCGCCCACAGAAAGGGGCCTGCCGCCGTCGGTATCCCGAGTCCGGAAACACTGCGTCCCGCGGGCGCGGCGATGTTCGGCCCGAGGACCGCCCCTATGGTCGTCGCCCACACGACGTTCGAGATGGCCCGGGCCCGCCGGTCCGGCTCGGCGAGATCGGCGGCCGCGAACCGGGCCCCCAGATTCGCCGACGAGGCCGCACCGAACCCCGCCATGCCGCACAGCAGCAGCGGAAAACTCCCGATGACTGCCGCGACCACGACGACGCCCGCACCCAGGGCGCCGACGAGATAGCCCAGAACGAGTCCGGGGCGCCGCCCGCGCGCGGTCATCAGCACCGCCAGCGGCAGGGACGCCACGGCCGTGCCGGTGACCATCGCGGTGGGCGCGAGCCCGGACAGCGACTCGGTGCCGCTGATCTCCTGCGCCAGTACGGAGGCGAGCGCGATACCGGTGGCCACACCGAGCCCGCCGAGGATCTGGCTCGCGATCAGCACACCGGAGATCCGGCGCCGGAGCGCGTCCTTCTGCCCGCCCGCCGTGGGCACGCCGACCCCCCGCTCCACGGCGGTCACGGTGTGCCCCGACCCGTACATCGCACCGAGCGCGCGGCCCCGTGCGGATGCGCGGCGCTTCGCGCGTGAGAGCGGCTCGGCCCGCCCGCGCGGGCAAAGGATGTGGTCACTGGCGCGGTCCCCCCTGCTTGCGCACAGCATCCCCGTACGGAACCTCTTCCCGTACGGGAGTGTCTCCTCGTACTGATGAACCTTCCCGCTGTGGGAATCCCCCTCCGGTCCCGCGGCCGGAACCCTCAGAACAACGGCTCGGGCAGTACCCCTTCGAGGGCGAGCAGCTTCCGCTTCGTCTCCAGGCCGCCGCCGAAACCGCCGAGGCCGCCGTCATTCTCGACGACCCGATGGCACGGCACCACGACCGGCAGCGGATTGGCGCCCATCGCCGCGCCCACCGCCTGGGCCGCACCGGGCCGGCCGACCCGGCCGGCCAGATCGCCGTACCCGACGACCGCTCCGTACGGCACACCGGACGCCAGTTCGCGCAGCACCTGGCGGTTGAAGCCGGAGATCAGGGACCAGTCGAGCGGCAGTTCGAAGTCGTGGCGCTCGCCCGCGAAGTACGCAGTGAACTGGCGTATCGCCTCGGCCAGGAGCGGGGACCCGGGCGCCTCGACGGGCTCCGAGCCCAGCCGGGAGGCGAGCCGCTCGACAGTCTTCTCGCGCACCGGCTCCGTGGCATGGAACACCACGTTCACCAGGCCCTCGTGCGTCGCGGCCAGCAGCAGCGGACCGATGCCGGTGCCGACGACGGCCCACACGACCTGCTGCCGGTTCTCCGGGTCCTGCCGCTCGTCCCGCCCATGGCTGTCCATGCGCCCCACCGTACGACCCGTCACTGACAACGCCCGGCGAGCGGGTCCGGAGCGGGCCCGGGCCGGTTCAGGTGTGACAGCAGCGGGGCAACGGAAGACGGGGGTACGGGACGGACACAGATTGAAGGGAGTTGCCCGAGTCCGCACACTCCTGCCGCACAAGTGGGGCAAGGCCGTGTTTCTTTGCCGGAAAATCGTTCGACCCTTCCGGAGCCAGTCATACTCTCTGCCACAACCCTGACCGATGGCGGGTCCTGGGGCAGGGGCGCATTTCAGGGAATTCCGGGACGCAACAGGGCGGAAGGGCAGCCGCGCATGCAGGGCACGGTCGACGGATTCAGCTACGGACTCGTCACTCCGCTGGTGGCCTACGTCATGGCCTGCCTGGGCGGCGCGCTGGGCCTGCGTTGCACCACCAGATCGATGCTGGTCGCCCGGTCGTGGCGGCCGCAGTGGCTGGCGCTCGGCTCGGCCGCGATCGGCTCGGGCATATGGACCATGCACTTCGTCGCGATGATGGGGTTCACCGTCCGGGAGACCCCGATCCACTACGACATGGGGATGACCTTCGCGAGCCTGGGTGTCGCCATCCTCATGGTCGGCATCGGGATCTTCATCGTCGGCTACCGGGGCGCGAGCGGAACGGCACTGTTCACCGGGGGCACCATCACCGGCCTAGGTATCGCCTCCATGCACTACCTGGGCATGGCCGGAATGCGCCTCAACGGGAAGCTGGAGTACAACACCCTCACCGTCTCCGCCTCGGTCGTGATAGCTGTCGTGGCCGCCACCGCCGCCCTGTGGGCGGCCGGGCAGATCCGCGGCTTCCTGTGGAGCGTGGGCGCCAGCCTCGTCATGGGGCTGGCCGTCAGCGGCATGCACTACACGGGTATGGCCGCCCTGAGGGTCCACCTCCACGTCTCCTCCGAGGCCCCGGCCGGAGACTCGCCCGCGGCCCTGCTCGCCCCCTTGATGATCGGCCCGCTGGCCTTCCTCCTGCTGGCCGGCGTCGTCGTGCTGTTCGACCCGCTGATGGTCATGGGCAAGCCCGACCGGTTCCCCGCCGACAACAAGCCCGGTATCCCCGCCCACCCAGCCGTCCCGCACCCCGGCCGACGCCCCTTACCGCGCCCCGGCCAGCGCCACGGACAAGGCAGCCCCCGGACCCCGCAGAACCGGTGATCCGGGCCCGTTGTCAGTGGGTGGTCGTACGGTGGATGTCATGCGGCCAGTTTCCAAGATCGAACGCACGGTGGCGCCCTTCGAGGTCGTCAGCCCCTACCAGCCGAGCGGTGACCAGCCGGCGGCCATCGCCGAGCTGACTCGGCGCATCGAAGCAGGTGAGAAGGACGTCGTGCTCCTCGGCGCGACCGGCACCGGCAAGTCCGCCACCACCGCGTGGATGATCGAGAAGCTTCAGCGCCCCACCCTCGTCATGGCGCCGAACAAGACCCTGGCCGCCCAGCTGGCGAACGAGTTCCGGGAACTCCTCCCGAACAACGCCGTCGAGTACTTCGTCTCGTACTACGACTACTACCAGCCCGAGGCGTACGTCCCGCAGTCGGACACCTACATCGAGAAGGACTCCTCGGTCAACGAGGAGGTCGAGCGCCTGCGCCACTCCGCGACCAACTCGCTGCTCACCCGGCGGGACGTCATCGTCGTCGCCTCCGTGTCCTGCATCTACGGCCTCGGTACGCCGCAGGAGTACGTGGACCGGATGGTCTCCCTCAAGGTCGGCGAGGAGGTCGACCGGGACCAGCTGCTGCGCCGCTTCGTCGACATCCAGTACACGCGCAACGACCTGGCCTTCACCCGCGGGACGTTCCGCGTCCGCGGCGACACCATCGAGATCTTCCCGGTCTACGAGGAACTGGCCGTCCGCATCGAGATGTTCGGCGACGAGATCGAGGCCCTCTCCACCCTCCACCCGCTCACCGGCGAGATCATCAGTGAAGACGAGCACATGTACGTCTTCCCGGCCACCCACTACGTGGCAGGGCCGGAGCGCATGGCACGGGCAGTCAACGACATCGAGAAGGAACTCGGCGAACGCCTGTCCGAACTGGAGAAGCAGAACAAGCTCCTGGAGGCCCAGCGACTGAGGATGCGGACGACGTACGACCTCGAGATGCTCCGCCAGATCGGCTCCTGCTCCGGCGTCGAGAACTACTCGATGCACTTCGACGGCCGCCTCCCCGGCTCCCCGCCGAACACCCTGATCGACTACTTCCCGGACGATTTCCTGCTCGTCATCGACGAGTCGCACAACACGGTCCCGCAGATCGGTGCCATGTACGAGGGCGACGCGTCCCGCAAACGCACGCTCGTCGACCACGGCTTCCGGCTGCCCTCCGCGCTGGACAACCGCCCCCTGAAGTGGGAGGA
This sequence comes from Streptomyces sp. NPDC020898, assembly GCF_044333925.1. NCBI lineage: Bacteria > Bacillati > Actinomycetota > Actinomycetes > Kitasatosporales > Streptomycetaceae > Streptomyces > Streptomyces sp. NPDC020898. The sequence goes on along the minus strand of NZ_JBIRRV010000001.1, from coordinate 102,752 downwards.
GTTCCAGAAGCGCATCGGACAGACCGTCTATCTGTCGGCGACCCCCGGCAAGTACGAACTGTCCCGTGGCGACGGCTTCGTCGAGCAGATCATCCGACCCACCGGCCTCATCGACCCCGAAGTCGTCGTCAAGCCCACCGAGGGCCAGATCGACGACCTGGTGCACGAGATCCGCACGCGTGCCGAGAAGGACGAGCGCGTCCTGGTCACCACGCTCACCAAGAAGATGGCCGAGGACCTCACCGACTACTTCCTGGAACTCGGCATCCAGGTCCGCTATCTGCACAGCGACGTCGACACCCTGCGCCGGGTCGAGCTGCTGCGTGAACTGCGCTCCGGCGAGTTCGACGTCCTGGTCGGCATCAACCTCCTCCGGGAGGGCCTCGACCTGCCCGAGGTGTCCCTGGTGTCGATCCTCGACGCCGACAAGGAGGGCTTCCTGCGCTCCGGCACCTCCCTGATCCAGACCATCGGCCGCGCGGCACGCAATGTCTCCGGCCAGGTCCACATGTACGCGGACAGGATCACCCCGTCGATGGAGAAGGCCATCGAGGAGACCAACCGCCGTCGGGAGAAGCAGGTCGCCTACAACAAGGAACGGGGCCTCGACCCGCAGCCGCTTCGCAAGAAGATCAACGACATCGTCGCGCAGATCGCCCGCGAGGACATCGACACGGAAGAGCTGCTCGGCTCGGGCTACCGCAAGTCGAAGGACGGCAAGGGCGCGAAGGCCCCGGTGCCCTCGCTCGGCGGCAAGGCGGCCAAGGGCGGCAGGGCGGCCAAGGGCAAGGCGGGGGAGACCGTACCGACCGACCGCCCCGCGGCCGAACTCGCCGGCCAGATCGAGGAGATGACGGCACGGATGCGCGCAGCGGCGGCCGACCTCCAGTTCGAGATCGCCGCCCGGCTGCGCGACGAGGTGTCGGAGATGAAGAAGGAACTGCGGCAGATGAAGGAGGGGGGCCTGGCCTGACGGATGTGCTGGGTGCCGGCGGTGGTACCGGTCAGGCTCCGGCCCGGCGCGGCCCGCACGAGCTGCGGCGTACGCGCAGTGTTGCAACACCGACACAAAGTGCGCCCGAGGCTTCGGCACTGTCAGTGCTCCTGCGTAGGGTTCAGGTCAGTCGCGGACTCCGCGGCGAACAGGGGACGGCTCGAGAGGGGAACAGCGCGTGGTGGACGTATCCAAGGGTGGAACGCCCAGTGGCAGCGTCAATCTGACCAAGGGTCAGGCCATCAACCTGCAGAAGAACGACGGGGGCGCTCTGACGGCGGTGCGCATGGGCCTCGGCTGGCAGGCGGCTCCCCGGCGAGGTCTGTTCGGCTCGCGTACGAGGGAGATCGACCTCGACGCCTCCGCCGTACTGTTCGCCGACAAGCAGCCCGTCGACGTCGTGTTCTTCCGCCATCTCGTGAGTGACGACGGTTCCGTGCGGCACACGGGTGACAACCTCGTCGGTGGTGTCGGCCAGGGCGGTGACGACGAGGCGATCCTCGTCGACCTGCCGCGTGTGCCGGTCCACATCGACCAGATCGTCTTCACCGTGAACTCCTTCACGGGCCAGACGTTCCAGGAGGTGCAGAACGCGTTCTGCCGTCTGGTCGACGAGACCAACGGCGACGAACTCGCCCGCTACACACTGGACGGCGGCGGCCAGTACACGGCCCAGATCATGGCGAAGGTGCACCGCGCGGGCACGGGCTGGCAGATGACCGCCCTCGGTACGCCTGCCAACGGCCGCACGTTCCAGGACCTGATGCCGGCGATCCTGCCGCACCTGTAGCGGGGCCCGGGCGGCCCAGGGAACAAGAAGAGCGACACGGGGGGACGAAGGCGATGACGGCCGAGCTGGTCCGGGGACAGAACCATCCCCTCTCCCAGGTCCGCCTGGAAGTGCGGGTGTCGGCCGGCGCGCCGATCGTGGCCGGGGCCACGATCGGCGACGAGCAGGGCAAGGTCCACGGTGTCGAGTGGGTGGCCCACCCCGGTGCTCCCACGCTCCCCGGCCTGGAAGTCTCCAAGCAGGCGGCGGCCGACCACCGGCTCGCCGTCGACCTGGGCGCCATGCCGGAGTCCGTGCACCGGATCAGCGTGCTGCTCGCCCTGCCGTCCGGCGTGGGCGGCCCGGCCCGCTTCGGCGCCGTCGCCGCCCCCTTCGTCGCCGTGACCGGCCTCGACGGCGCCGAGGTCGCCAGCTACACGATCACGGGCCTGGAGGCCGAGTCGGCGGTCGTCGCCCTGGAGCTCTACCGCAGACAGGGCGCCTGGAAGGTACGCGCCATCGGCCAGGGATACGTCGGTGGCCTCGCCGAACTCCTCACCGACCAGGGCCTTCCCGAGGCCGGACAGCTCGCTGCCGTCATCAACGAGGCGGTGTCCCAGGCCCATTCCCGCTCGGTGGCACCCCCGCCACCCCGGACCCAGGACAGCGACCGCGCCCGCCGGACCACACCCCCCGCCTCGCCGTACGCAGCTCAGGGCCCCGAAACCGGCCCCGCCGCCGGCATGTCGGACCACACGGGCCCGAGCCTCGGGGGCGGCCAGACGCCCGCCCCCGCGCCTTCGTCGCCGTACGCGGGTCAAGGGCCGCAGGACAGCCCGGCCACCGGCGCACCGGGGCAGGTCGGGTCCACGGGCCGGGACGGCCAGGGCCCTGCCTCCGCGCAGCCTTCGTCGCCGTACGGAGTCCAGGACACGCAGCACACCGCGGCACCCGGCGCGCCGTCGCCGACCGGCCACCCGGACGGCTCGCCTCCGGCGGGTCACGCCGGGGAAGCCGCGCAGGTCGACCCCTCCGCCACCGTGCAGCCGACCGCCCCCGCCACCGGCGGGCCGGTCGACTACAGCCATCCCCGGCGCCGTACCGCCGCTCCACCACCGGCCCCGCCGGCCGCGATCCCAGCCCGGTCCGGACAGTCCGCGCAGCCGGTCGCGGGTGACGCGACGGGCTGGTCCATGGACGAGCGGCTCTACAACCAGGTCTGGGGCATGTTCGAGGACCTGGCCCGCGCCGCCGCCGCGTACCGCAGCGCCGTGGACTTCGCCGACTCGCGCCTGGAACAGGAGATCGACAAGGCGCTGGACGATCCGCGCAGCCGGATCGGCGGCCGGGGTGACGCCGCCCGGGAAGCGGCCCGCGCCAAGCACGCCCAACTCGTCGACCAGGCACGGGCCGCCCTCGACCGCGACCTCTCCCAGCTCATCGCCGAGGCCCACGTCGTCGAGCCCGCACTGCCCCTGGCCTACGCGCGCTGGGACAACCCGGTCTGGCACGGGTACCGCGTACCGATGGAAATGCCCATGGCGCTGCGGCTGGGCGACCTGCGGCTGCCCGAGAGCGCCGACCTGAGCATCCCGATGCTCGTTCGGCTGCCGTTGGAGCGCGGCCTGTGGATCGACAGCGGCGGCGAGTCCCTCGACGGTTCGCTCGTCGACTCCGACGAGCTGCGGCGACTCGCCATGGACACGGCGGTGACCCATGCGGCCCGGCTGCTCGCCGTCCATCCGGCGGGGGAATTCGCCGTACACGTCATCGACCCGGCGGGCTCGGGCGCCGCTGCCCTCGCGCCGCTCGTGCGGACCGGTGTGCTCGCGACTCCGCCCGCCGCCGGTGCCGCCGGTGTCGCGGACGTCCTGGGCCGGCTGACCCAGCGCGTCGACCTGGTGCAGATGGCGGTGCGCGGCGGTGCGGCCGACTCGCTGCCGCCCGACCTCGACACCGCCCAGCAACTGCTGATCGTCAACGACTTCCCGCACGGTTTCGACGACCGGGCGGTGACCCAGCTGCGCTATCTCGCGGACGAGGGCCCGGCCGTCGGTGTCCACCTGATGATGGTCGCCGACCGTGAGGACGCTGCCGCCTACGGACCGCTGCTCGATCCGCTCTGGCGTTCGCTCATGCGACTCACCCCGGTCCCCGACGACCACCTGGCCGACCCTTGGGTAGGTCATGCGTGGACGTATGAGCCGTCGGTCGTGCCGGACGGCAGCCAGGTGCTCCAGCAGGTGCTCAGTCAGGTCGCGGCAGCCCGCCGCTCGTGGAACCGCTGACGCCCGCAGCCGCTTTACCAAGTAACCGCAAAGTCCTCTGACCTGCGGACTTGAGGCTTATTTTACTAATCCCTTTACCTTTCCTTGGTGATTGGGGTACTGTTCTTCCATACGGAGGGGAGTACTCCCTACCTGCTGCGGCGTACCCGTCAATACGGATCAAGCCAGATCCCGGGGCGTCGGCCCGTCGGCATCGGACGCGTCAAGGAGTCCGGCTGTCGCGGGTGGAAGAGACCTCCGGTAGCGACGACGCTGAAATTTGCCGTTACGTACTGCCGGAGGCGCAGTGAATGTTTCCATGGGCCTATGGGTCCTGACCATCGTTGGTCTCGCCGCTCTGATCGCGGTGGACTTCTTCATCGGGCGCAAGCCCCACGACGTATCGATCAAGGAAGCCGGAATCTGGACGGTCGTCTGGATAGCCCTCGCCGGACTGTTCGGTCTGGGCCTGCTCGTCTTCAGTGGCGGTGCGCCCGCCGGTGAGTTCTTCGCGGGCTTCATCACCGAGAAATCGCTGAGCGTCGACAACCTCTTCGTCTTCGTCCTGATCATGGCGAAGTTCGCGGTGCCCTCGCAGTACCAGCAACGCGTACTCCTCGTCGGCGTTCTCATCGCGCTCGTCCTGCGCGCGATATTCATCGCAGCAGGCGCCGCGATCCTCGCGAGCTTCGCGTGGGTGTTCTACATCTTCGGCGCGTTCCTCATCTACACCGCCTGGAAGCTGATCCAGGAGGCCCGGGCCGACGACGAGGACGAGGAGTTCGAGGAGAACAAGCTCCTCAAGGCTGCCGAGAAGCGGTTCGGCGTGGCCGATCGTTACCACGGCACCAAGCTGTGGATCGAGGAGAACGGCAAGCGAGTCATGACGCCGATGCTGGTCGTGATGCTCGCGATCGGTACCACGGACGTCCTGTTCGCCCTCGACTCGATCCCGGCGATCTTCGGCCTGACCCAGGACCCGTACATCGTCTTCACCGCCAACGCCTTTGCGCTGATGGGTCTGCGCCAGCTGTACTTCCTCATCGGCGGTCTGCTGAGGAAGCTGGTGCACCTCAGCTACGGCCTGTCGGTCATCCTCGGCTTCATCGGCGTCAAGCTGGTGCTGCACGCGCTGCACGAGTCCGGCGTCCATGTTCCGGAGATCTCCATACCGGTCTCCCTCGGCGTGATCTGCGGGGTCCTGGTCATCACCACGATCACCAGCCTGATCGCCTCCAAGAAGCAGGCGGAGGCCGAGGCGGCGCAGCACAAGAGCGACGACGCTCCGAAGGACAGCATCGAGGCCTGACCAGGCCCGACGTAGGAACAACCACCATCGGGAGCGGTGCGCCGGCGAATTGCCGGCCACCGCTCCCGACCGTGCGTCGGGCAGGTCACTCCGTGGCGGGTACGGCGGCGAGGCGCGGCACCGGCCGTGTCTCGGGCAGCAACGCGAAGCACCCCAGACTGAACAGCGCGATCCCGGTCAGATACACGCCCACACCCCAGGGGACCCGGCCCCCCTGCTCGGCGATCGCCGTCGCCACGATCGGCGTGAGCGCGCCGCCGAGAACCCCGCCGAGGTTGTAGCCGACCGCGGCGCCCGTGCACCGTACGCGGGGCTCGTACAGCTCGGGCAGATAGGCGGCGATCACCGCGAACATTGTGACGAACGCGATCATCGCCACCAGGAAGCCGAGGAACATCAGCAGCGGTTCGCCGGTCGACAGCAGCGCGACCATGGGGCACATCCACAGCGCGGCGCCCGCGCAGCCGGCCAGACACAGCGGCCGACGACCGTAACGGTCCCCCAGGAGAGCCGCCACAGGCGTCAGGGCGCCCTTGACCACCACCGCGGCCATGATGCAGGCCAGCATGACGGTACGGCTGACACCGAGCCGTTCTGTCCCATAGGCGAGGGACCAGGTCGTCACCGCGTAGAACACCGCGTACCCCACCGCGAGCGCGCCCGCCGTCAGCAGGACCAGCCGCCAGTGGTCGCGCACCACCTCGGCGAGCGGCACGCGCGCGTGGTCGTCGATCTCCAGAAAGCTCGGGCTTTCGGCGAGCGAGGAACGCAGCCACAACCCGGCCACGGCGAGTACCCCGGCCGCCCAGAACGGCACCCGCCACCCCCACGAGGCGAACTGCGCCTCGGTGAGGGACGCCGAAAGCGCCAGCATCACGCCGTTGGCGAGGACGAAGCCCACCGCGGGACCGATCTGCGGGAAGCTCGACCACAGGGCGCGCCGTTCGGCGGGCGCGTGCTCCGCGGTCAGCAGGACCGCCCCGCCCCACTCCCCGCCGAGCCCGAGCCCCTGGAGAAAACGCAGCACAAGGAGCAGCACGGGCGCGGCCGCGCCGATCGATTCGTACGTCGGTACGCAGCCGACCGCGACCGTCGAGGCACCGGTCAGCAGCAGCGAGGCGACGAGGACCGGCCGCCGCCCGCGCCGGTCCCCGATGTGCCCGAAGAGCACCGCCCCCAGCGGCCGGGCGACGAAGCCCACCCCGAACGTCCCGAAGGCGGCCAGCGTCCCGGCCAGCGGCGAGAACGTCGGGAAGAACAGCGGCCCCAGGACCAGCGCCGCCGCGGTTCCGTAGACGAAGAAGTCGTAGAACTCGATGGCCGTCCCCGCGAGCGAGGCGGCGGCCAGCCGCACCATGGAGGGGGCCTTTGCCGTGCGTACGTCGTGCATGTCGCGTCAACTACCCACGGTGATCGCGGGTTACGGGGGGCGCGCGGAGGCCGATCGGGTCAGTACGTCACGGTGATGCGCCGGGCGGGGCCGTCCACCCGTATCGACCCTCCATAGGGGATGACGATCTGCGGATCCGTGTGTCCGAAGTCCACGTCGAAGACGGCCGTCGTGTCCGGGGCGTAGGCGCGCAGCGCGCGTTGCACCGCCTCCCGCTGCTCGACGGCGTAACGGGCGGCTTCCTCGGGGCTGTTGGGGCACTCGAAGGACCAGGTCTTCGCCCGCCCCATCAGCAGCGCGGAGAAGCGCTGGAGCAGCCCGCGCTCGCCCATGTTGCGCAGGGTGCGGAAGACCTCCTCACCGCTCGGCATCTCCTCCGAGGTCTCCAGGAACAGCACTCCGCCGTCGTACTCGCTCAGGTCGTGGGAGATCTCGCGGTCGGCCATCAGCAGCCAGCCGAGGATCTCCAGGCAGCCTCCCCAACCGCGGCCCTCCACCACGCGGTCGGCGTTCTGCCAGATCCAGCCGGTGCCGGGACGGGTCTCCGGTTCCGCGTCGAAGGTGGTGGGGTCGGCCCAGTCGCGGTTGACGTCGTTCCAGCGCTCGGCGGGCCGCAGTTCGTACTCGCCCGAGGTGAACAGGGCGGCCCGCAGGGACTCGGCGGTCAGCGCGTCCATGGCCACGGGACGCCCGAGTGCCGTCATCACGGTCGCGCCGTGGAATCCGACGATCCCGGTGTTGTACAGGTACGCCAGCAGGTTCGTGTTGTCGCTCATCCCGAAGAACGGCTTCGGGTTCGCGCGGATCAACTCCCGGTCCAGCAGCGGCAGCACGGTGATCTGGTCGTCGCCGCCGATCGTCGCGATGACCGCCTTGACGTCCGGGTCGGCGAACGCGGCGTGGATGTCGTCGGCGCGCTCCTGGGGCGTCGAGCCCATCTTGCGCGTCGCCGGATACTCGACCGGTTCGAGCCCGAACTCCTTGCGCAGCCGCTCCAGTCCCAGCTCGTGCGGGCGTGGGAAGAGCCCGGGCAGTCCGGCGCCCGGCGAGATGACGGCTATGCGGTCGCCGGGCGAGGGCTTGGGGGGGATGGACGGGGGTTGTCATGCCGGGAGCGTAAGGGCCGCCGCGGTGTCGGCGCACCGTGATAAACCGGGTCTGAGCAGCGGTCCTCAACGGGCCGTCACCCTGAACGGACCGGAGGAACCGTGCCCAGCACCCGCACCCTCGCCAACGCCCCGATCATGATCCTCAACGGCCCCAACCTGAACCTCCTGGGCCAGCGCCAGCCGGAGATCTACGGCTCCGACACGCTCGCCGACGTAGAGGCCCTGTGCGCCAAGGCCGCGGCCGGGCACGGCGGCACGGTGGACTTCCGCCAGTCCAACCACGAGGGCGAGTTGGTCGACTGGATCCACGAGGCACGCCTGGGCCACGCCGGCATCGTCATCAACCCCGGCGCCTACTCGCACACGTCCGTCGCGATCCTCGACGCGCTCAACACCTGCGACGGCATGCCGGTGTTGGAGGTCCACATCTCCAACATCCACCAGCGCGAGACGTTCCGGCACCACTCGTACGTCTCCCTGCGGGCCAACGGCGTCATCGCGGGGTGCGGTGTGCAGGGGTACGTGTTCGGGGTGGAGCGGGTCGCCGCACTGGTGGGAGCGGCGACCGCGGAGGCGTGACGAACCGCGTGCCGTCGGCCGCAACCGCCCTTACAACCGTCCCGCCTCCACGATCCGCCGCAGGAACTGCTGGGTGCGCTCCTGCTGCGGGTCGCCGAACACCTGATCGGCTGTGCCGCGCTCCAGGACCACGCCGCCCTCCAGGAAACAGACCTGGTCCGCGACATCGCGGGCGAAGCCCATCTCGTGGGTGGCGAGCACCATGGTCATGCCGTCGCCCTTCAGGTCCCGGACGACACTGAGGACCTCGCCCACGAGTTCCGGGTCGAGGGCCGCGGTGATCTCGTCGAGGAGCAGCAGCCGGGGGCGTACGGCCAGAGCGCGGACGATCGCGGCCCGCTGCTGCTGGCCGCCGCTCAGCCGGTCCGGATACTCTCCCGCCTTCGCGCCAAGACCGAGCCGCTCCAGCAGCTCACGGGCGTACTGCTCCGCCTCCGCGCGATCCACGCCGTGCACCCGGCGCGGGGCGAGGGTGATGTTCTCCAGGACGGTCATGTGCGGAAAGAGGTTGTACGCCTGGAAGACCACGCCGATCCGGCGGCGCACCGCGTCCTGGTCGGTCCGCGGGTCGGTGATCTCCTGGCCGTCCAGCCAGATCGCACCGTCGTCGATCTCCTCCAGCAGGTTCGCGCACCGCAGCAGCGTCGACTTGCCGGAGCCGGACGCGCCGATCAGAGCGGTCACCGTGTGGGAGGCGACCTCCAGATCGACGTCCCGCAGCACCACCGTCTCGCCGAAGGTCTTGCGCACGGACTCCATACGGAGCACGGGGGAGGAGACGGGCTGGTTGTCGGGGATGTCGCTCACAGGTTTCCTCCCTGCGCCCGCTGCCGGTCCATCCGGGCCGTCACCCAGTCCGTGAAGCGGGTCATCGGAATGGTCAGCGCGACGAAGACCAGTCCCGCGACGATGTACGGCGTGTAGTTGAGGCTGCGGCCGACGATGATGTCGGCCGCGCGCACGGCGTCGACCGCGCCGCCGATCGAGACGAGCCCGGTGTCCTTCTGGAGCGACACCAGGTCGTTCAGCAGCGGCGGCACCTGGCGGCGTACGGCCTGGGGCAGCACGACGTGTCGCAGCGTCTGCCGGTTGGTCAGCCCGAGCGAGCGCGCCGCCGCCCGTTGCGACGGATGCACGGACTCGATGCCGGCCCGGAACACCTCGGCGACGTACGCCGAATACGTCAGCGTCAGCGCCGTACCGCCGAGGATCACCGGGTCGACGGTGATGCCCGTCAGCCGCAGCGCCGGGACACCCAGGACGACGATCATCAGGTTGATGATCAGCGGGAGGCCGCGGAAGAAGTCCGTGTACGCGGCGGCCAGCGCGCGCAGCGGGAAGAACACCGGGCCGCGCAGCGTACGGGCGATCGCGATCAGCATGCCCAGGACGAGCACCGCGACCCCGCAGACCAGCAGCAGCCGTACGTTGAGCCACAGCCCTTCGAGGACCTTGGGGAACGCCTCGCGCGCGTACTGCGCGTTGAAGAACGTCTCCTTGGTGCGCGGCCAGCCCGGCGCGTTCACGACGACCAGGTAGAGGACGACCCCGGTCACCAGGGTGGACACCGCGGCGATCGACGTGGCACGGCGCGCGCGGGTGCGCTTGTACCGCTCACGGTCGATCCGCCGTTGCGAGGGGACGTAACCGTCTCCCCGGTCCGGCAGGTCGCCCGGGTCCTCCTGCGCGGACTCCTCCTTCACTGCGGTCACTTGAGAACCGGCGCGTCGACGGCGTCCGACAGCCACTGCTTCTCGATGGAGGCGAGCGTGCCGTCCTTGCGCAGGGCATCCACCGCGGTCGTCACGCACGAGGTGAGCGCGCTGCCCTTGTCGAGCACGAGCCCGAACTGCTCCGGCGTACCGCCCTGGTTCTCGAACTGTCCGACGATCTGCGCGTCGGTCAACTCGGCGGCGGTGATGTAGAAGGCGGTCGGCAGGTCGACGACGATGGCGTCGACCTGACCGTTCTGCAGCGCGGCCTTGGCCTGGTCGTTCTTGGCGTACGCGGCCGGCTCCTGCGTCGGCTTCACCACATCGTTGATGTAGTTGAGGCTCGTGGTGCCGACCTGGGCGCCCAACTTGAGGCCCTTGAGGTCCGCGATGCTCGTCGCCTTCGCGGCCTTGGAGCTCTTCAGCGCGATGACGGCCTGGCGCACGTCGTAGTAGCCGGACGAGAAGTCCACGGCCTTCTTGCGCTCGTCGCTGATCGACACCTGGTTGATGTCGAAGTCGAAGGTCTTCTCCCCGGGCGCGAACGCCTTGTTGAAGGGCACGCTCTGCCACACGACGTTCGCCTTGTCGTAGCCGAGCTGCTGTGCCACGGCATACGCGACCGCCGACTCGAAACCCTCACCGCTGGCGGGCTTGTCGTCCTTGAACCACGGCTCGTACGCGGGTTCGTCTGTGGCGATCGTCAACTTGCCCGAGGTCTCGGTGGCCAACTTGCCCTTGGCGCAGGTGGCTCCGGCCGTCCCGGTGGGTCGGGCGGCGCTCTCCTCCTCCGGCTGCGGGGCACAGCCGACGGCGGTGGCGAGCAGGGCGACGGTGGCGGCGGAGACGACCCGGCGCACGAGGTGAGGGGCAACATGCATGGCGGGAGAGTGGCAGCGGAGCGTGCCATTTGTCCAGGTCACAGGCGGAAATGTCCGCATGGTGGGAACGTGTGTTGCGTTCTTGTGAACGCCGGGGCCGCCGGCCGAGGGCGGGGATCGACAGGCCGGCGGCCCGTGCCGCCCAGGAGCCGTCATCCTGTGCGGGGCTGCCTCCAGTGGACTGCGCCAGGGCGCACGCTGGGAGCGCGTGCGCGACACCAGCATGTGTGTTCGCTTCACACGGGGCACGCGGTCGTCAACTGCACGCCCCTGGAACGAGGTTCACCACCGTGCGTGCGAGGTTTTCTCCGGCGGGCTCACCAGCCCCGTGCGTGCCACTCCGGCAGATGGGGCCGCTCCGCCCCCAGCGTGGTGTCGCTGCCGTGGCCCGGATAGACCCAGGTCTCGTCCGGGAGCGGGCCGAAGATCTTCGTCTCCACGTCGTGGATCAGGCTGGCGAAGGCCTTCGGGTCCTTGCGCGTGTTGCCCACACCACCGGGGAAGAGGCAGTCCCCGGTGAACACATGGGGATGCCCGTGCGGGTCGTCGTAGACGAGGGCGATCGAGCCCGGCGTGTGCCCGACCAGATGGCGCGCGGTGAGCTCGACGCGCCCCACGCGGATCGTGCCCCCGTCGTCCATCGGTACGTCGGTCGGCACGGGGATGCCCTCGGCGTCGTCCCGGCCCGCGTACGTACGGGCACCGGTGGCCGCCACGACCTCCGCGAGCGCCTGCCAGTGGTCCCCGTGCTGATGCGTGGTGACGACCGACGCGATGCCGTCGTCGCCGATCAGTGTGATCAACGTACGGGCATCGTTCGCCGCGTCGATCAGCAGCTGCTCGTCCGTGGCCCGGCAGCGCAGGAGATAGGCGTTGTTGTTCATCGGGCCGACCGCGACCTTGGTGATCATCAGGTCCTGCAGCTCGTGCACATCGGCAGGGCCGCCGACCTTCACCGCTCCGCTGTACGTCATGGCGTTCAGCCTATAGCGGCGCCGGTGACCCTAGAGCGGGGGCAGCGCGGGCAGGACCCCGCCCGAGACGTCGAGCCCCGATCCGTCCCGGCGGCCGCACAGCCACCCCAGCAGGGCGGGCGCCGGCCCGGTGACCGTGACCTCGGGTGCGGTCGCCGCGCTTCCCGTGCTCCACGCGCGCGTGCCGTCCGTGATCGTGGTGGCAGGCACCTCGGGGTGGCCTGCGAACCGGTCGGCCAGGAACGCGATCTCCCGCTCGACGAACTCCGCCGGGAGGTCTTCGAGCTCGTACCCGATCCCCAGGTCCACGTGGTGCAGCTCGACCTCGGCCCAGCGGCGGAACGGCACCCCGGAGGCGCTGTCGGTCACCCCGTTGCGCAGTTCCACCGTGCGTGACCAGTCCGCGGTGGCGGCCCACGACCGGAGGAGGCGGGCCGCGCTCTCGCGTACGTCCGTGAGGTGCACGTCGAGGGGGCGCGGAGCGTCCCGCTCGATGTCGCCGTCCCTGGCCTCCGCGGACGCGTACATGGGGCGGCCCGCGAAGACGTTCACGAGAGCGTCCGCGTTGCGGGCGAGATGGGCCAGGACGTGGCCGCGCGTCCAGCCCGGAAGTCGTGACGGCTCGGCCACCGAATCGTTGTTCAATTTCGCGGCTGCGGTGAGCAGCCGTTCCGTCGCGTCACGTACAGATGCCAGGTCGCGCACATGATCGTTCATGGTGTCGACGATAGCTCCGCCACACGTTCGGGTGAAGGCGGTGGACCGGACCCGCAAATCGAATGTGCGTGCTATATGGTCGGGCGTGGCGTCGGGCATGCTGGATGGCCGGGGATTGTTTACCAACCCAGGGATCCGACCGGCGTTGTCAGTGGCTCCCCCTAGTCTGAGAAAGCACGGGGGCCCCGCCCCTGTCACTTCTCCCAAGAAAGGTGCGGACCGGCGTGGCCGACCGTCTCATCGTCCGTGGCGCGCGCGAGCACAATCTCAAGAATGTCTCGCTCGACCTCCCGCGCGACTCGCTCATCGTCTTCACGGGCCTGTCCGGGTCGGGCAAGTCCTCCCTGGCCTTCGACACGATCTTCGCCGAGGGCCAGCGCCGTTACGTCGAGTCGCTCTCGTCGTACGCCCGCCAGTTCCTCGGCCAGATGGACAAGCCGGACGTCGACTTCATCGAGGGCCTCTCCCCGGCCGTCTCGATCGACCAGAAGTCGACCTCGCGCAACCCGCGCTCGACGGTCGGCACCATCACCGAGGTCTACGACTATCTGCGCCTGCTCTTCGCGCGCATCGGCAAGCCGCACTGTCCCGAGTGCGGTCGGCCCATCTCGCGCCAGTCGCCGCAGGTCATTGTCGACAAGGTCCTGGGGCTGCCGGAGGGGAGCCGCTTCCAGGTGCTGTCGCCGCTGGTGCGCGAGCGCAAGGGCGAGTTCGTCGACCTCTTCGCGGACCTCCAGACCAAGGGGTACAGCCGCGCGCGGGTGGACGGCGAGACCATCCAGCTCTCGGAACCGCCCGTCCTGAAGAAGCAGGAGAAGCACACCATCGAGGTGGTCGTCGACCGCCTCACGGTGAAGGACACCGCCAAGCGCCGCCTCACCGACTCCGTGGAGACCGCGCTCGGCCTCTCCGGCGGCATGGTCGTGCTCGACTTCATCGACCTCCCCGAGGACGATCCCGAGCGCGAGCGCATGTTCTCGGAGCACCTGTACTGCACGTACGACGACCTGTCCTTCGAGGAACTGGAGCCCCGCTCCTTCTCCTTCAACTCGCCCTTCGGCGCCTGCCCCGACTGCTCGGGCATCGGCACGCGCATGGAGGTCGACCCCGAGCTGATCGTCCCGGACGAGGACAAGTCCCTCGACGAGGGCGCCATCCACCCGTGGTCGCACGGCCACACCAAGGACTACTTCAGCCGCCTCATCACGGCCCTCGCGGACGCGTTGGGATTCCGTACCGACATCCCCTTCGCGGGCCTGCCGCAGCGCGCCAAAAAGGCGCTCCTGTACGGGCACAAGACCCAGATCGAGGTGCGCTACCGCAACCGCTACGGCCGGGAGCGCGTGTACACCACGCCCTTCGAAGGGGCCGTCCCCTTCGTGAAGCGGCGGCACAGCGAGTCCGAGAGCGACGCCAGCCGGGAGCGCTTCGAGGGTTACATGCGCGAGGTGCCCTGCCCCACCTGCGAGGGCACGCGCCTCAAGCCGATCGTCCTCGCGGTCACGGTCATGGAGAGGTCCATCGCCGAGGTCGCCGCGATGTCGATCAGCGACTGCGCGGACTTCCTGGGCGAGCTGAAGCTCGACGCCCGCGACAAGAAGATCGCCGAGCGGGTGCTCAAAGAGGTCAACGAGCGGCTGAAGTTCCTGGTCGACGTCGGCCTCGACTACCTCTCGCTGAACCGCGCGGCCGGCACTCTCTCCGGCGGCGAGGCCCAGCGCATTCGCCTCGCGACCCAGATCGGCTCCGGACTCGTCGGCGTCCTGTACGTCCTCGACGAGCCGTCCATCGGTCTGCACCAGCGCGACAACCACCGGCTGATCGAGACCCTGGTCCGGCTGCGGGACATGGGCAACACGCTCATCGTCGTCGAGCACGACGAGGACACCATCAAGGTGGCCGACTGGATCGTCGACATCGGCCCCGGCGCGGGCGAGCACGGCGGCAAGGTCGTGCACAGCGGCTCGCTGAAGGAACTGCTCGCCAACGACGAGTCGATGACCGGCCAGTACCTGTCCGGCAAGAAGGCCATTCCGCTGCCCGACATCCGGCGCCCGCAGGACCCGTCCCGCCGGCTCACCGTGCACGGCGCCCGCGAGAACAACCTGCAGGACATCGACGTGTCGTTCCCCCTGGGTGTCCTCACGGCGGTCACCGGGGTGTCCGGCTCCGGCAAGTCGACGCTGGTCAACGACATCCTGTACACGCACCTGGCCCGCGAGCTGAACGGTGCCAGGAGCGTGCCCGGCCGCCACACGCGCGTGGAGGGCGACGACCTCGTCGACAAGGTCGTGCACGTCGACCAGTCGCCCATCGGCCGCACCCCGCGGTCGAACCCGGCGACGTACACCGGTGTGTTCGACCATGTCCGCCGGCTGTTCGCGGAGACGGTCGAGGCGAAGGTGCGGGGTTATCTGCCCGGCCGCTTCTCCTTCAACGTCAAGGGCGGACGCTGCGAGAACTGCGCGGGCGACGGCACCATCAAGATCGAGATGAACTTCCTCCCGGACGTGTACGTCCCGTGCGAGGTCTGCCACGGCGCCCGTTACAACCGGGAGACCCTGGAGGTCCACTACAAGGGCAAGTCCATCGCCGACATCCTGAACATGCCGATCGAGGAAGCCTGTCACTTCTTCGAGGCCGTTCCGGCGATCGCCCGCCACCTGAACACGCTGCACGACGTCGGCCTCGGCTACGTCAGGCTCGGTCAGTCCGCGACGACCCTGTCCGGCGGCGAGGCCCAGCGGGTGAAGCTCGCCAGCGAACTTCAGAAGCGCTCCACCGGACGCACGGTGTACGTCCTGGACGAGCCGACCACCGGTCTGCACTTCGAGGACATCAGCAAGCTCCTCAGGGTCCTGTCCGGCCTGGTCGACAAGGGCAACACGGTCATCGTCATCGAGCACAACCTCGACGTCATCAAGACCGCCGACTGGGTCGTCGACATGGGCCCCGAGGGTGGCGCCGGCGGCGGTCTGGTCGTCGCCGAGGGCACGCCCGAGGAGATCGCCGGGGTCCCCGCCAGCCACACCGGCAAGTTCCTGCGCGAGGTCCTGGGCGCCGAGCGGGTCAGCGACGCCTCCTCGGTGAAGGCCCCGCGCAAGACGGCTGCCAAGAAGACGGTGGCAGCCAGGTCGACGGCGAAGAAGACGGCCACGGCGAAGACCGTCAACAGCACGGCGACGAAGAAGACGGCCGGGGTCACGAAGAAGACGGCTCCGGCAAAGAAGACGACGACTCGCGCCCGTAAGGCCTGAGCGTCCGGGTGACAGGTCCGGTGAACACGGTGGCCCGCGGGAACTCCCCGCGGGCCACCGCACGTTGCACAGTCAGCCGCCGTGCCCCTGCTGCTGTCCCTGCCCCTGCGGCTCGACGGACTGGCCCTCCAGCGCGCCCAGTTCGGCCGCGTACGGCGGTTCCGCTCCCGCTCGTGAGCAGGTGATCGCCGCCGCGTGGGCCGCGAGGCGGAGCAGGTCGGTCCAGCCGTCGCGGCCCAGGCCGGCCAGAGCCGTCGAGGACAGGGCGTCCCGGGCCGACAGGCCGTGCAGCAGCGCCGCGTTCACGGTGTCGCCGGCGCCGATCGTGTCCACGACGTCGACCTTCTCGCCGGGTACGGAGTGTTCCGAGCCGTCACGGGTGAAGACGGTCAGCCCGGCGCCGCCCCGCGTCACCACGACGGCAGCGGGGCCCGCGGCCAGCCATTCGTCCGGAGTTCCACCGAGCCACTTCGCGTCCTCCTCCGAGAGCTTGAGCAGCGACACGGAGGGCAGCCAGCTCTTGAAGCGGGCCCGGTAGGCGTCCGCGTCGGGGATCAGGCCCGCCCTGATGTTCGGGTCGAGCGCTGTGAACACGCCCTGCGCGGCGGCGCTCCGGAGCAGTTCCTCGTACGCGCTCGCGCCCGGCTCCAGGACCAGCGAGCAGGTGCCGAAGGACACAGCCCGTGCCGCGGCGGGGAGTTGAGCGGGTGCCGTGAACAGCCGGTCGGCGGTGCCCTCGACATAGAAGGAGTAGGCGGCCGAGCCGTCCACGCCGATCGAGGCGACCGCGAGCGTCGTGGGCTCGGTGCCGCGCTGTACGGACGACACGTCGACGCCGGCCTCGCGCAGCCCGTCGAGCAGCGCCTCGCCGAAGGCGTCGGACGAGACCCGGGAGCAGAACGCGGTGCGGGAGCCGAGGCGGCCGAGGGCCACCGCCGTGTTGTAGGGCCCGCCGCCGAGCGCCGGCCGCAGATCCGCGAGGGCGCCCGCCTTCCGGGGTACCAGGTCGATCAGGGCCTCACCGGCGACGACGATCATGAGACGGGGCCTTTCGCGTCCTGGGGGGAGTTCTCGGAGTGCGTGGAGTTTCTGGATGTCCCGGGCTGGCGGGAAGTCCCGGGTGGCCCGGACTTCGCCGCCGCCCGTGTCACCGGTCGCCGGCCGCGCCGCTCGTCACATCCGCACGACTCGCGATGGACGAACGCGCACGGGAGCCGCACGGTCCGGGTCGGCCGGTCCGGGTCGGCCAGGCGGTCCAGGAGCAGACGTACCGCCTGGGCGCCGATGTCCTTGCTGGGCTGGGCGATCGCGGTGAGTCCGGGGGAGAAGAGGTCGGCCCAGGCGAAGTCGTCGAAGCAGCACAGCGCCAGGTCGCCCGGCACGGACAGGCCCCGCTCACGCAGGGCGCGCAGGGTGCCGATGGTCATCGCGTTGTTGGCGGTGACCAGGGCGGTCGGGGGCGCCGCGAGGGCGAGAAGGGCTGCGGCGGCTCGTTCGGCGCCCTCCGACTCGGAGTCGCCGTGCGCCACCAGCCGTTCGTCGTGGGGGAGCCCGGCGTTCGCGAGGCCGATGCGGTAGCCGGCGATCCGTTCGACCGTGGTGCTGAGGCCGGGGCGGCCCGCGACCAGACCGATGCGCTTGTGGCCGAGCGCGGTGAGGTGGGCGATCAGCCGGGCCATGGGTTCGGCGTTCTCGGCGCACACCTGGTCGAAGCGAGGGGTGCTCTCCGAGGGGGTGTCGAGCAGCCGGTCCAGGAGCACGGTCGGTACGTCATGCCGGGTCAGGTAGGCGACCAGTGCGCCGGGGTCCGCCGAGGGAGCGACGATCATGCCGTCCACGCGTCGTTCGTGCAGCAGCTGGACGACCTTGCGTTCGTGCTCGGGGTCGTCGTGCGGGTCGGCGATGAGGAGGCTGTAGCCGTGTTCGATAGCGCCGGCTTCGACGCCCTGAAGGATCTCCGTGAAGTACGGGTTGCTGATCGCCGACACCGCGAGTCCGATGGACCGTGTCCGCGCGGTGACCAGGGAGCGGGCCAGCGTGTTCGGGGTGTAGCCCAGCACCTCGATGGCGTCGAGGACGGCCTGGCGGGTGGCGGGGCGCACGGTACGGGTGTCGTTCAGGACATGGGAGACGGTCGCCACGGACACACCCGCGTGCCGCGCGACGTCGGCCATCGTCGCCATGGAGTCCCCGCCTTCCGTCCCGGTCCGGCTCGATGGCGGCAACGTACCGTATCCGAAGGAGGACGTAAACGCTTGCGTAAGCGTTTACGTAAACGCTTACGTCTCGTGCGGGAAACGGCGGTCGGACCGGGCGAGAGCCCGACCGGTCACTCCCAGTCCCAGCCGATGCCGAGAATGCCCGGTCGCAGCCTCGGTTCGACGAGATGGACCGAGCGATGGCGGGCGCTTATCGGCAGGTCCTGGCGGCCGTTGCGGGGCGCCGCCGCCGAGTGCTGGGCGAACCGGTGGCAGCGCACCGGCAGGGAGCCGTCGTCGAACCGGACCTGGAGCGCGTACTGGCCGCCCGGGACGCCGAACCCGCGGACGTACTCGCGGGACACGCCGGCGGTGCCGTCCTCGACGCCGTAGCGGAAGAGGAACGTATCGCCTGTGTGCAGCCGAGTGTCGAAGAGCAGTTCGGTGACGAGGACCCCGGTGTCGTGGTGCCGGCGGACCCGTCCCGTGCGGCAGTTCTCCAGGGCGTGGACCGACATGCGGTCCGGCGCGCACCCCGGGTCGCCGTGGTGGACGGCGACGAAGCGGTCGGTGCCGTCCCGGTGGGCGCGCACGATGTGGTGGGACTCGCGGGCGAGGAGCTCGCGCCGCGTGCCGATCCGTATCCGTTCGTGCAGGCCGAGGGTGTGCAGATCGCCGTCGGGCGGCGCCTCCAGCTCCGTCAGCAGCTGTTCCAGGACTCCGGAGGCCTCCACCAGGGAACGGTACGAGCGGGCGCCGGGACGCTGTGCGCCGGAGCGCTCGTCGTCCTGGGCGAGCAGTCGGATCAAAGATTCGTCCGGCAGTTCGAGGATCTCCTCCAGAGCTCGTACGGCCCGCAGCGACTCGGGGCGCTGCGGGCGGCGGGCGCCCTGCTGCCAGTAGCTCAGGCTGGTGACGCCGACCTTCACCCCGTACCGCGACAGATGGTGCTGGACGCGTTGCAGCGACAGACCGCGGGCGGTGATCGCGGCCCGCAGGGCCACATGGAAGGGGCCGCTCCGCAGGGCCGTGTCCAGTTCCGCGCCGGTGTCCTGCGCGACGACGTCCGCGTGCGGTGTGCCTTGGCGCATGCAGGGGCCCTTCTGTGAATGGTCGCGGCAGCTGGTCGGACCGCGCGCGTGGGACGAGCCGGGGTGGTCCGGCGGGCGTGTGAGGCGTCCTCGCCCCCCGTGTTCTCACCTGCGTACGCGGCCGTTCACCGCCCCGAGTTCCCCCGCATTGAAGCGTGTTGACCAAGACGGGACAACACCTGAGGCGCAACATGCGCAACTGCCGCGGCTCTCCGTCCCGCCCGCGCGGTCCGGTCCCGGCGGCGACGAGTTCCCGGTCCCCGGGCGGCGGCCGTCCACAGGGTCACCTCGCTGTCACACCCCGCCAGTAGGGTGTGAGACATGGCCGACCCCTCCAGCTACCGCCCCAAGCCGGGACAGATCCCGGACTCTCCAGGGGTGTACAAATTCCGCGACGAGCACCGCCGGGTGATCTACGTCGGGAAGGCGAAGAGCCTGCGCCAGCGCCTCGCCAACTACTTCCAGGACCTGGCCGGCCTCCACCCGCGCACCCGCACGATGGTCACCACGGCCGCCTCCGTGGAGTGGACGGTCGTGTCCACGGAGGTCGAGGCGCTCCAGCTGGAGTACTCCTGGATCAAGGAGTACGACCCCCGCTTCAACGTCAAGTACCGCGACGACAAGAGCTACCCGTATCTCGCGGTGACGATGAACGAGGAGTTCCCGCGCGTGCAGGTGATGCGCGGTCAGAAACGCAAGGGCGTCCGCTACTTCGGGCCGTACGGGCACGCCTGGGCGATCCGCGACACCGTGGACCTCCTGCTGCGCGTCTTCCCGGTGCGCACCTGCTCGGCCGGCGTCTTCAAGAACGCCGCCCGCACCGGCCGCCCCTGCCTGCTCGGGTACATCGGCAAGTGCTCGGCGCCCTGTGTGGGGCGCGTCTCGGCCGAGGAACACCGCGACCTGGCCGAGGACTTCAGCGACTTCATGGCCGGCCGGACGGGCACGTACATCCGTCGGCTCGAACAGCGGATGACGGAAGCGGCCGAGGAGATGGAGTACGAGCGGGCGGCCCGCCTGCGCGACGACATCGAGGCCCTGAAGAAGGCCATGGAGAAGAGCGCGGTCGTGCTCGCCGACGCGACCGACGCGGACCTGATCGCGGTCGCCGAGGACGAGCTGGAAGCGGCCGTGCAGATCTTCCACGTACGCGGTGGGCGGGTACGCGGCCAGCGGGGCTGGGTGACCGACAAGGTCGAGGAGATCACCACCAGCGCTCTCGTCGAGCACGCCCTCCAGCAGCTCTACGGGGAGGAGAAGGGCGACTCCGTACCCAAGGAGGTCCTCGTCCCCGCGTTGCCCGACCCTGTGGAGCCCGTCCAGGAGTGGCTGGCGGCGCGGCGCGGGTCGGGCGTCTCGCTGCGTATCCCGCAGCGCGGCGACAAGAAGGCCCTCATGGAGACCGTGCAGCGCAACGCCCAGCAGTCGCTCGTGCTGCACAAGACCAAGCGCGCCTCCGACCTCACCACCCGCTCGCGCGCGCTGGAGGAGATCGCCGAGGCCCTCGACCTGGACGGCGCCCCGCTGCGGATCGAGTGCTACGACATCTCCCATCTCCAGGGCGACGACGTGGTGGCCTCCATGGTCGTCTTCGAGGACGGCCTCCAGCGCAAGAGCGAGTACCGGCGCTTCCAGATCAAGGGCTTCGAGGGGCAGGACGATGTCCGGTCCATGCACGAGGTGATCGGCCGCCGCTTCAAGCGCTACATCGCGGAGAAGGAGAAGACCGGCGAATGGGCGGACGGCCAGGAACCCGGCCAGGAACCCGGCCAGGAACCCGGCGAGGAGCTGAAGGACGACGAGGGGCGGCCCAAGAGGTTCGCCTATCCGCCGCAGCTCGTCGTCGTCGACGGCGGGCAGCCGCAGGTCGCCGCCGCCCAGCGGGCGCTGGACGAGCTGGGCATCGACGACATCGCCGTCTGCGGCCTCGCCAAGCGCCTGGAGGAGGTCTGGCTGCCCGGTGACAACGACCCGGTGATCCTGCCCCGCACCAGCGAGGGCCTGTATCTGCTCCAGCGTGTGCGGGACGAGGCCCACCGCTTCGCGATCACCTACCAGCGCGTCAAACGGGCCAAGCGCTTCCGGGCGAGTCCCCTGGACGACGTGCCCGGACTTGGCGAAACCCGGAAACAGGCGCTGCTCAAGCATTTCGGCTCGGTGAAGAAGCTGCGGTCCGCCACAATCGACCAGATCCGCGAGGTTCCCGGCATAGGCCTCAAGACGGCCGAGACGATCGCCGTGGCCCTCGCACAGGCGGCCCCGGCCGCACCCGCCGTCAACACGGCGACCGGAGAGATCATGGAAGACACAGCAGGCACTGCGGACACGCAGAACGGGGAACCCGGGACGAGGACGGGTTCCGCGGGGGAGTCCGTGTCCGCGGGCGCCCCGGACGAGCGACGGGGGCAGGAGAGATGACCGAGCACGAGACGCCGAAGGCCGAGCACACAGCGGAAGGCCAGGCAGGTCACAAGGAAGCGGGCGACGATCGCTCGCGGCACGCCGAGGGCCCGGCACCGGGCGACACGGCAGGCCAGGAACCGCCGGGCCAGAAAGACGGAGAACAAGTGGGTACGGGCATCGAGACAGCAGGGGCACCCGAAGCGGCCATCCCCGAGCTGGTGATCATCTCCGGCATGTCCGGAGCCGGCCGCTCGACGGCCGCCAAGTGTCTGGAGGACCTCGGCTGGTTCGTCGTCGACAACCTGCCGCCCGCGCTGATCCCCACCATGGTGGAGCTCGGCGCCCGCTCCCAGGGCAACGTCGCCAGGATCGCGGTCGTCGTCGATGTACGCGGCAGGCGCTTCTTCGACAACCTCCGCGAGTCGCTCGCCGACCTGGCGACGAAGGGCGTCACCCGGCGGATCGTCTTCCTGGAGTCTTCGGACGACGCCCTGGTGCGCCGTTTCGAGTCGGTGCGCCGGCCGCATCCCCTCCAGGGGGACGGCCGCATCGTCGACGGCATCGACGCCGAACGCGAACTGCTGCGCGAGCTGCGCGGCGACGCCGACCTGGTGATCGACACCTCCAGCCTCAACGTGCACGAACTGCGCGCCAAGATGGACGCCCAGTTCGCCGGTGAGGAGGAGCCCGAGCTGCGGGCCACGGTGATGTCCTTCGGCTTCAAGTACGGCCTGCCCGTCGACGCCGATCTGGTCGTGGACATGCGGTTCCTGCCCAACCCGCACTGGGTGCCGGAGCTGCGCCCGTTCACCGGCCTCAACGAGGAGGTGTCGGCGTACGTTTTCAACCAGCCCGGCGCCAAGGAGTTCATCGACCGGTACGCGGAGCTGCTTCAGCTCATCGCCGCCGGGTACCGTCGCGAGGGCAAGCGCTATGTGACCATCGCGGTCGGCTGCACAGGCGGCAAGCACCGCTCGGTCGCCACCTCCGAGAAGCTCGCCGCCCGCCTTGCCTCGCAGGGCGTGGAGACCGTGATCGTGCACCGGGACATGGGACGGGAATGACGGGACGTACACCGCGGCTGAGCAGGCTGCGCCGGGTGACCCCCGAGAGCCGCGGAGGCCGGTCCGTCGAGGCCCGCGGGGCCAAGCCGCGCCGCCGGGGCGCCCAGCCCAAGGTCGTCGCCCTGGGCGGTGGCATGGGCCTGTCCGCCTCGCTCGCCGCACTGCGGCGGATCACCGGCGATCTGACCGCCGTCGTCACGGTGGCCGACGACGGCGGCTCCAGCGGCCGGCTGCGCGACGAGCTGGGCGTGCTGCCGCCCGGCGACCTGCGCAAGGCCCTGGCCGCGCTGTGCGGCGACGACGAATGGGGCCAGACCTGGGCCCGCGTCATCCAGCACCGCTTCCAGTCCAAGGGCGACCTGCACGACCACGCGGTCGGCAACCTGCTGATCGTCGCCCTGTGGGAGCAGATCGACGACCACGTCCAGGCCCTCGACCTGGTCGGCAGGCTCCTGGGCGCGCACGGCCGCGTCCTGCCGATGTCCGCCGTACCCCTGGAACTGCAGGCCCTGGTCAAGGGGCACGACCCGGAGCGGCCCGACGACGTCGACACCGTACGAGGGCAGGCGACCGTCGCGCTGACGCCCGGCGAGGTGCAGTCGGTGCACCTCGTGCCGCACGACCCGCCCGCTGTCCCGGAGGCGGTCGCCGCCGTCCTGGACGCCGACTGGGTGGTCCTCGGGCCGGGCTCCTGGTTCTCCTCGGTGATCCCGCACCTGCTGGTGCCGGAGCTGCTCGAAGCGCTCACCGAGACGAAGGCGCGGCGGGTACTCTCGCTGAACCTCGCGCCGCAACCCGGAGAAACCGATGGCTTCTCTCCGCAGCGTCATTTGGAGGTTTTGGGACGACACGCCCCTAAACTCGCCCTGGACGTGGTGCTGGCCGACGAGGCTGCCGTGCCCGACCGCGACTTGCTGACCGATGCCGCCAAGCGGCTCGGCGCCGCGGTCGAGCTGGCGCCGGTGGCCCGGCCCGACGGATCTCCACGGCACGATACGGAGCTGTTGGCCGCCGCGTACGACCGTATTTTTCGGATGCATGGAAGGATCGGCCCATGGCGATGACGGCAGCGGTGAAGGACGAGATTTCCCGGCTCCCCGTCACCCGTACCTGCTGCAGGAAGGCGGAGGTCTCTGCCATTCTGCGGTTCGCCGGCGGCCTCCACCTGGTGAGTGGGCGCATCGTGATCGAGGCGGAGCTGGACACCGCGATGGCGGCGCGCCGCCTCAAGCGGGACATCCTGGAGATTTTCGGCCACAGCTCGGAACTGATCGTGATGGCACCCGGCGGACTGCGCCGCGGCTCCCGTTACGTCGTCCGGGTGGTCGCCGGCGGCGACCAGCTGGCCCGCCAGACAGGGCTCGTGGACGGCCGTGGGCGCCCGATCAGAGGGCTGCCCCCACAGGTGGTCTCCGGGGCCACCTGCGACGCGGAGGCGGCCTGGAGAGGGGCCTTCCTGGCCCACGGCTCGCTGACCGAGCCAGGACGTTCCTCGTCCCTCGAGGTGACCTGCCCGGGCCCCGAGGCCGCGCTCGCCCTGGTCGGCGCCGCCCGCCGCCTGTCGATCGCCGCCAAGGCCCGCGAGGTGCGGGGCGTCGACCGGGTAGTCGTCCGGGACGGGGACGCGATCGGCGCCCTCCTCACCCGGCTCGGCGCGCACGAGTCCGTGATGGCCTGGGAGGAGCGGCGGATGCGCCGCGAGGTCCGCGCCACGGCGAACCGGCTCGCCAACTTCGACGACGCCAACCTGCGTCGCTCCGCGCGCGCGGCCGTCGCCGCCGGCGCCCGCGTCCAGCGCGCGCTGGAGATCCTCGCCGACGACGTGCCCGAGCACCTCGCGGCGGCCGGCCGGCTGCGTATGGACCACAAGCAGGCCTCCCTGGAGGAGCTCGGCGCCCTCGCCGACCCGCCGCTGACCAAGGACGCCGTCGCGGGCCGTATCCGCCGGCTGCTCGCCATGGCCGACAAGCGCGCCCAGGACCTCGGCATTCCGGGGACGGAGTCCAGCCTCTCCGAGGAGATGGCCGACGTGGGCTGACGAAGCCTCAAGGAAGGCTGACGGACCCTCAACACGCCGGTGCCGGTACCCGCTTCGGGTACCGGCACCGGCGTTTGTCCGGCCTCGGTGCCCCCTTGACTGGATCATGAACTGTCATGAGCCTGGCATCTGTCCGCCATTGTGGCGGGTCATCGCTAGGGGGGTTCATGAGACGAAGAGCGAGAACGATCCTCGCTGTCGGCGCACTCATGCTGGGCGGCGCGGGACTCGCGCCCATCGCCGTGGCCGCGGAGGACGCCGGTACACCCGACGCCGAAGAGGTCAAGGTCTTCCGCGCCGAGGTCACGAAGGAGCAGATACCCCTGCTCCTCGCGACCGGCCAGGACGGCCACGAACTCGGGGAACAGGCACCGGAGAAGGGCACGGCCACGGTCGAGGTCTACCTCACCGACAAGCAGGCCGAGCAGCTGGAGGACAAGGGCGTCGACCTCACGGAACACACGCTCACGGCGAAGGCACGCGCGCGCGTGGCCGCCGCCGGCGACGGCGTCTTCCGGCCGTACAGCGGCGCCGGCAACCTCCAGGAGGAGATCCTGCGGACCGCGCAGGAGAACCCCTCCCTCACCAAGGTCGTCTCCATCGGCAAGACCCTTCAGGGCCAGGACATCCTCGCGCTCAAACTGACCAAGGGCGCGAAGAAGACCAAGGACGGCGCCAAGCCGTCCGTCCTGTACCTGTCCAACCAGCACGCGCGTGAATGGATCACGCCGGAGATGACCCGGCGCCTGATGCACCACTACTTGGACAACTACTCCAAGGACCAGCGCATCAAGAAGGTCGTCGACACGACCGAACTGTGGTTCGTCCTCTCCGCGAATCCCGACGGCTACGACTTCTCGCACCAGGCCGACGGCGACCGCCAGTGGCGCAAGAACATGCGGGACGTCAACGGCGACGGCACCACCACCATCGGCGACGGCGTCGACCTCAACCGCAACTTCGCCTACCAGTGGGGCTACGACGACGAGGGTTCGTCCCCGTTCCCCACCAGCCAGACCTACCGCGGCGCCGGCCCCAACTCGGAGCCCGAGACCCAGGCACTGGACGCCTTCGAGAGGCGCATCGGCTTCGAGTACGGCATCAACTACCACTCCGCCGCCGAACTCCTCCTCTACGGGGTCGGCTGGCAGGTGGCGACGCCGAGCCCCGACGACGTCCTCTACGAGGCGCTCGCCGGGACACCGGAGAACTCCGCGATCCCCGGTTACCACCCGCAGCTCTCCTCCGAGCTGTACACCACCAACGGCGAGGCGGACGGCCACGCGGCCAACGTCAACGGCACGGCCATGTTCACCCCGGAGATGTCGACCTGCCAGACGGTGTCGAACCTCTATCCGGACGACGCCTGGAACGCGGCCGACTGCGCCTCGGTCTTCACCTTCCCGGACGACGAGAAGCTGATCCAGCAGGAGTTCGCCAAGAACATCCCGTTCGCCCTGTCGCTCGCCGAGTCCGCGGCCAGGCCCGACCAGCCGAAGTCCGCGGTCGGCATCGAGGCCCCGGACTTCACCCCGGCACCCTTCACCACCTCGTACTCGCGCGGCGCCGACCAGGAGATCTCGGTCGTCGCACGCAAGTCCGTACGCGACAAGGAGCTCAGGTACCGCGTCAACGGCGGCCGTACCGAGGACATGGCGCTCAAGGCGTGGAAGGGCGGCGAGACCTTCGGCGGTGACGACAACCTGTACTTCGACGAGTACCGCGCCAAGGTCGCCGACGGCGACCCGGGCGACAAGGTCGAGGTCTGGTTCACCGGCGAGACGAAGGCCGGCAAGCCCACCGAGAGCACGCACTTCACGTACACGGTCGCCGAGCGGCCGCGCGCCGACACACTCGTCGTCGCAGAGGAGGGCGCGACCGCCACGCAGGCGCAGGCCTACGTCGACGCGCTGAAGGCCAACGGCAGGAAGCCGCTCGTCTGGGACGTCGCCGCACTGGGCGCGCCCGACGCGCTCGGCGTGCTCGACCACTTCAAGACGGTCGTCCACTACACGGGCGCTGTACGGCCGGGCAACGCCACCCAGCTCCAGCTGCGCGCCTACCTCAACGAGGGCGGCAAGCTGGTCGAGGCCGGCGAGAGTGCGGGAGGCTCCGTCGACCTCGGCGGGGGCACCCTTTCGAATGACTTCAGCCAGTACTACCTGGGCGCGTACTCCCGTACGACCACGCCGTCGGTCACCTCGTTCAACGGCTCCGGGAAGCTCACCGGCTTCGCGGGCCCCCTCGGCGACGCGCCGGGCAACCCGCTGAACACGGCCGGATCGTTCGGCGTCACCTCGGACACCCTGCCCGTGGAGACGTACCCGCAGTTCGAGAGCGCGGGTGCGGGTCAGTACCCGGGGACGGTCAACCCGTACGGACCGTTCGAAGGCACCTCCATGGCGGCCGTCACGCACACCGACTACGCCTGGAACCGGCTCACCCGCACCATCGACCTCACCGGGGTGAGCGCGGCCCAGGCGCCGGTCTTCCGTACCCAGCTGCTGTGGGACACGGAGGAGGCGTACGACCACGCGATCCTGGAAGCGCACACCGCGGGGGCCGACGACTGGACCACGCTCCCTGAGGTGGGCGGTGCCACCAGTGCCGCTCCGCCGATCGAGTGCGAGGCCGGGTACTTCATCGCGTCCCACCCCGCCCTCACCCGCTATCTGACCCTGGGCGACGGCGCCTGCACGCCCACCGGCACCAGCGGCTCCTGGAACAGCTTCACCGGGGCGTCGGACGGCTGGCAGGAGGTCGGCTTCGACCTCTCCGCCTATGCGGGCAGGACCGTGGAGATCTCGCTCAGCTACCTCACCGACCCCGGCTCCGGCGGTCACGGCGTGCTCGCCGACAACGCCTCCGTCGTGATCGGCGGCACGGCCGTCGAGACCGAGGGCTTCGAGACGTCCCTGGGCGCCTGGAGCACTCCCGGACCGCCCGCGGGCAGCCCCGCGGTCATCAGGGACTGGGGTCTGTCGGGCGAGCTGTTCAAGACGTACGGAGCGGTCACCACCGGTGACAGCGTGCTGCTGGGCTTCGGCCTGGAGCATGTCACCGCGGCGGCCGACCGGACGGCACTCCTCGGCAAGGCACTGGCCGCGCTGAAGGACTGAGCTGCAGGACCAGGGCGGTCCGTACCCCTACTGGCGGGTACGGACCGCCCTGCCGCGTATGGGGCATCTCGATGTCACCACCGGGGCCGCAGAGAGGTAGGGTCGTAGGCGGTCGGGGACATCCCATACAACTCGCCGGCACGTAAGCCGGCGTACCAACGAGGAGATCGGTTCGTGACGATCCGCGTAGGCATCAACGGCTTTGGCCGCATCGGTCGTAACTACTTCCGCGCGCTGCTGGAGCAGGGTGCTGACATCGAGATCGTGGCTGTCAACGACCTGGGTGACACCGCGACCACTGCTCACCTTCTGAAGTACGACACCATCCTGGGCCGACTCAAGGCCGAGGTGTCGCACACCGCCGACACGATCACCGTCGACGGTCACACCATCAAGGTTCTCTCCGAGCGCGACCCGGCCGACATCCCGTGGGGCGAGCTGGGCGTCGACATCGTCATCGAGTCGACCGGCATCTTCACCAAGAAGGCCGACGCCGCGAAGCACATCGCCGGCGGCGCCAAGAAGGTCCTCATCTCGGCTCCGGCCTCGGACGAGGACATCACGATCGTTCTCGGCGTCAACGAGGACAAGTACGACGCGGCGAACCACCACATCATCTCCAACGCGTCCTGCACCACCAACTGTGTGGCGCCGATGGCCAAGGTTCTCCTGGAGAACTTCGGCGTCGTCTCGGGCCTGATGACCACGGTGCACGCCTACACCAGCGACCAGCGTCTCCAGGACTTCCCGCACAAGGACCTGCGCCGCGCCCGCGCCGCCGCCGAGAACATCATTCCGGCGAGCACCGGTGCGGCCAAGGCTCTCGGCGTGGTCATCCCGGAGCTGGCGGGCAAGCTCAACGGCATGGCGATGCGGGTGCCGGTCCCGACGGGATCCGTCACCGACCTGGTCGTCGAGACGGAGCGCGTGGTGACCAAGGAAGAGGTCAACGCCGCGTTCCAGAAGGCCGCCCAGGGCGAGCTGAAGGGCTACCTGGACTACACCGAGGACGCGATCGTCTCCTCGGACATCGTCGGCTGGGCGGCCTCCTGCACCTTCGACTCCTCGCTGACCATGGTGCAGGGCAACAGCGTGAAGATCATCGGCTGGTACGACAACGAGTGGGGCTACTCCAACCGCCTCGTCGACCTCACGGTCTTCGTCGGCAACCAGCTCTGAGTACCGGAGCAGGCACTTCGATGTGAGCACAGGGCTCGGGCAACGCAACGCGGCGTTGCCCGAGCCCTGTGGCACGTGCTGATCGATCCAGCCCCTCCCGGACAAAAGAGCCCTCCCTAGGAGTCCCCTTTCATGAAGACGATCGACGAACTCCTCGCCGAAGGAGTCGACGGCAAGCGGGTCCTCGTCCGCGCCGACCTGAACGTGCCGCTGGCCGAGGGCCGCATCACCGACGACGGCCGCATCCGGGCCGTCCTGCCCACCGTCAAGGCCCTCGCGGACGCCGGCGCCAAGGTCGTCGTCGCCTCTCACCTGGGCCGCCCCAAGGGCGCCCCGGACCCTGTCTTCTCCCTGCTGCCCGCCGCCGAGCGCCTCGGTGAACTCCTGGACGCCCCCGTGGCCTTCGCCCAGGACACCGTCGGCCCCGCCGCCCACGACGCGGTGAACGGCCTCCAGCCGGGCCAGGTCGCCGTGATCGAGAACCTGCGCTTCAACGCCGGTGAGACGTCGAAGGACGACACCGAGCGCGGCGAGTTCGCCGATCAGCTGGCCGCCCTCGCCGATGTCTACGTGAGCGACGGTTTCGGTGCGGTGCACCGGCGGCACGCCTCGGTCTTCGACCTGCCGGCCCGCCTGCCGCACTACGCCGGCTACCTCATCGCCACCGAGGTCGGCGTCCTGAAGAAGCTCACCGAGGACGTCAAGCGTCCGTACGTCGTCGTGCTGGGCGGAGCCAAGGTCTCCGACAAGCTCGCCGTCATCGACCAGCTGCTCGGCAAGGCGGACCGCATCCTCATCGGCGGCGGCATGGTGTTCACCTTCCTCAAGGCCAAGGGGTACGAGATCGGTGCCTCCCTCGTCCAGGAGGACCAGCTTCCGGCCGTCCAGGAGTACGTCGAGCGCGCGGAGAAGAACGGCGTCGAGCTGGTCCTCCCGGTCGACGTGCTGGTCGGTTCCGCGTTCCCGGACCTGAAGACCAAGGCTCCCGCGAACCCGACCACCGTCGCCGCGGACGCGATGCCCGCCGACCAGATGGGCCTGGACATCGGTCCGGAGTCCAGCACGCTGTACGCCTCGAAGCTCGCCGACGCCGCCACCGTCTTCTGGAACGGCCCCATGGGCGTCTTCGAGCACCCCGACTACGCCGAGGGCACCAGGGCCGTCGCCCAGGCCCTCCTCGACTCCCCGGCCTTCACGGTCGTCGGCGGCGGCGACTCCGCCGCGGCCGTGCGCATCCTGGGCTTCGACGAGAACGCATTCGGCCACATCTCGACCGGCGGCGGTGCCTCCCTCGAATACCTTGAGGGCAAGACGCTCCCCGGTCTCGCCGCACTGGAGGACTGACCCCGCATGACCACTCGTACGCCGCTGATGGCGGGCAACTGGAAGATGAACCTCAACCACCTCGAGGCCATCGCCCACGTCCAGAAGCTCGCTTTCGCCCTCGCGGACAAGGACTACGAGGCCTGTGAGGTCGCGGTCCTGCCGCCCTTCACCGACCTGCGCTCGGTACAGACCCTGGTCGACGGCGACAAGCTCAAGATCAAGTACGGCGCCCAGGACATCTCGGCACACGACTCGGGCGCCTACACGGGCGAGATCTCGGGCGCGATGCTGGCCAAGCTCAAGTGCACCTACGCGGTGATCGGCCACTCCGAGCGCCGCCAGTACCACAACGAGACCGACGAGCTCGTCAACGCCAAGGTGAAGGCCGCCTACAAGTACGGCCTCACCCCGATCCTGTGCGTCGGCGAGGAACTGGAGGTCCGCGAGGCGGGCAACCACGTCTCCCACACGCTCGCGCAGGTCGAGGGCGGTCTCAAGGACCTCCCGGCCGAGCAGGCCGAGACCGTCGTGATCGCGTACGAGCCCGTCTGGGCCATCGGCACCGGCAAGGTCTGCGGCTCCGACGACGCCCAGGAAGTCTGCGGGGCGATCCGCGCGAAGCTCGCCGAGCTCTACTCCCAGGACGTGGCCGACGCCGTACGTATCCAGTACGGCGGTTCGGTGAAGTCCGGGAACGTCGCCGAGATCATGGCGAAGCCCGACATCGACGGCGCACTGGTCGGCGGTGCCTCGCTGGACACCGACGAGTTCGTCAAGATCGTTCGGTTCCGCGACCAGTGAGTAGGCCGTAGCGGAGATCCGTCGTACCCTGACGGGGACACGGTGGCTTGCCACCGTGTCCCCGTCGTCCATCAGAATCCGAGGAAGTTGGTCCAGCCGTGGTTTTGGGGTTCTCGATCGCCCTGATCGTCTTCAGCCTGCTGCTGATGCTGCTCGTGCTGATGCACAAGGGAAAGGGCGGCGGCCTCTCCGACATGTTCGGTGGCGGCATGCAGTCGTCCGTCGGTGGCTCCTCGGTCGCCGAGCGCAACCTCGACCGCATCACCGTGGTGCTCGGTCTGCTGTGGTTCGCGTGCATCGTGGTGCTCGGCATCCTGATGAAGGTGAACAACTGATCAGTGGCTGACACCGGTCGTCAAATACCGGTACGACAGCACATTACGCACGCACATTCCGCACGTAAGGCCCCATGTTCGGTACGCCCCGCCAAGGGCGGCCTATCATGGGGCTTGCGTCTAGGTGTGGAAGCGGTAACTCCAAGCACTGGACGCGCGTTGGGCCTTACGTAGACTGAGGCGCTCGCAACGAAGCGAAAACGCCGACTCGCTTCGCGGCACCATCACGCAGGGAGTTACGACCGTGGCAAGTGGCAACGCGATCCGAGGAAGCCGGGTCGGGGCGGGGCCGATGGGCGAGGCTGAGCGTGGCGAGTCCGCGCCGCGGCTGCGCATCTCCTTCTGGTGCTCCAACGGGCACGAGACGCAGCCCAGCTTCGCCAGCGACGCGCAGGTGCCCGATACCTGGGACTGCCCGCGCTGCGGCTTTCCGGCCGGACAGGACCGGGACAACCCGCCGGCCCCGCCGCGCACCGAGCCGTACAAGACGCACCTGGCGTACGTACGGGAACGGCGCAGCGACGCGGACGGCGAGGCGATCCTCGCCGAGGCGCTCGCCAAACTGCGGGGCGAGATCTAGAAGTTGACGGCCGGCCAGGCACCGAGAGGTGCCTGGCCGGACCCGTTCGACGGGGCGCCGCACAACTGCTCCCCGACCGATTGTCAGTGGTGCCCTCTACGGTTTGTGAATCGGCGAACCGCGAGGGGGAGTTGTGACGACGGTCGAGATGGCGGGAGCGTGCGCGCCCAGGTGGCGCGGGGGATTCGGGCGGCTGTGGAGCGCCGCCGTGCTCTCCAGTTTCGGCGACGCGCTGCGCACGGCCGCACTGCCCCTGCTCGCCACGACCCTCACCGACCAACCCCTGCTCATCGCCTCGGTGACGGCCTGCGGATATCTGCCGTGGCTCGTCTTCGGACTCCTCGGAGGGGCCGTCGCCGACCGCGTGGACCAGCGGCGCGCCATGTGGATGGTGGATGCGGTACGAGGGCTGCTGGTCGCCTGCTTCGCCGTGGCCGTCGCCCTCGGGCACGCCTCGATCGGCCTGCTCATCGCGCTCGCCCTCGCGCTGACCACGCTTCAGACCCTCTTCGACAACGCCGCGACGGCGCTGCTGCCGACCCTCGTGGACAAGGAAGCCCTCGGCAGCGCGAACACGCGCCTGATGACCGGCCAGCGCATCGCGGGCGGCCTGTTGGCCGGGCCGGTGGTGCCCGTACTGATCGTGCTGGGCGTGGCCGTCCCCTTCGCGGCCGACGCTGTGACCTTCCTGGTCGGGGCGGCTCTGGTCGCTTCGCTGCGGCCCGACGCGCCCGAGCGGGCTCCGAGATCCGCGGGCAGCACCCTGCGCGGTGAGATCGCCGCGGGCCTGCGCACGCTGTGGCGCGACGGCCCCTTGCGCGGACTGTGCGCGGCCACGGCACTGTGCAACATCGGTATGGGCGCCCTCATCGCCACGATGGTGCTGCTGGTGACCCGCTGGCTGGACGCGGGCAACGCAGGCTACGCGGCGGCGATGACCGCGTACACGGTCGGCAGCCTCGCCGGCGGTGTGCTGAACAGCCGGCTCGTGGACCGGCTCGGGCGCATACGGGCCGTACTGCTCGCCGGGACGGTGCAGACCGGCGCGCTGGTCGTCATGGGCTCGGTGCGCAGCCTGGCCGCGCTGGTGGGCGCCCTGGCGGTGTTCGGGCTCATGGGGATGGTGTGGAACGTCAACACGACCACCCTGATGCAGCGCCGCAGCCCCGCCGAGATGCTGGGCCGGGTCAGCTCGGCCTTCCGCACCCTGGCGATCGCCGGAGCGCCTCTGGGTGCGCTGCTGGGCGGAGCCGTCGCCACGGCCTGGGGACTCGACACCCCGGCGCTGCTCGCCGCCGGTTTCTTCGTCCTGGCGGTCATGGCACTGATACCCGCGCTCAGGTCGGACGTATCTGTGGACGACGACAGCTCGCACAACGCGCTGATCAATTAGGTTGGGACCGGCAGCGCAGGCAGGGAAAGAGGCGGAAGTCCGAGATGAACGCAGACAGCCGTAGCAGGCTCAACCAGACACCCGAGTGGACCGCTCTGGCCAAGCACCGTGAGGAGTTGGCGGACACCCATCTGCGGGACCTGTTCGCGAACGACCCCGGGCGCGGCGCCGGGTACACGCTCCAGGTCGGTGATCTGCACATCGACTACTCCAAGCACCTGGTCACCGACGGGACGCTGCGGCTGCTGCGCGAGCTGGCCGCCGCGACGGACGTGTTCGGGCTGCGGGACGCCATGTTCCGGGGCGACCGGATCAACATCACCGAGGACCGGGCGGTGCTGCACACCGCGCTGCGCGCGCCGCGGGACGCGGTGGTCGAGGTCGACGGGGAGAACGTCGTACCGGCCGTGCACGCCGTGCTCGACAAGATGGCCGGCTTCGCCGGGAAGGTCCGCTCGGGCGAGTGGACCGGGCACACGGGCAAGCGCATCAAGAACGTCGTCAACATCGGCATCGGCGGCTCGGATCTCGGTCCGGCGATGGCGTACGAGGCGCTGCGGGCGTTCACCGCGCGGGAGTTGACGTTCCGGTTCGTGTCGAATGTCGACGGGGCGGATCTGCACGAGGCGGTGCGGGACCTGGATCCGGCGGAGACGCTGTTCATCGTCGCGTCCAAGACGTTCACGACCATCGAGACGATCAGCAACGCGACCTCGGCCCGTTCCTGGCTCCTGGCGGGGCTGGGTGGCGACGAGAAGGCGGTCGCCAGGCACTTCGTGGCGCTGTCGACGAACGGGGAGAAGGTCGCCGGCTTCGGTATCGACACGGCGAACATGTTCGAGTTCTGGGACTGGGTCGGCGGACGCTACTCGTACGATTCGGCGATCGGCCTGTCGCTGATGATCGCGATCGGCCCGGAGCGGTTCCGGGAGATGCTGGACGGGTTCGCGCTGGTCGACGAGCACTTCCGGACGGCTCCGGCGGAGGCCAACGCACCTTTGCTGCTGGGGCTGTTGGGCATCTGGTACGGCAACTTCCTAGGTGCGCAGTCGCACGCCGTGCTGCCCTACTCGCACTATCTGTCCAAGTTCACGGCGTACTTGCAGCAGCTGGACATGGAGTCCAACGGCAAGTCGGTGGGGCGCGACGGGGTGCCGGTGGAGTGGGAGACGGGGCCGGTGGTGTGGGGTACGCCCGGTACCAACGGGCAGCACGCGTACTACCAGTTGATCCACCAGGGGACGAAGCTGATCCCGGCGGACTTCATCGGGTTCGCGGAGCCGGTGGGGGAGTTGAGTGATGGGCTGAGGGCGCAGCACGACCTGTTGATGGCCAACTTCTTCGCGCAGACGCAGGCGCTGGCGTTCGGTAAGACGCCGGAGGAGGTGCGGGCGGAGGGGGTGCCGGAGGAGTTGGTGGCCCACAAGACGTTCCGGGGGAATCATCCGACGACGACTGTGCTGGCGCGTGAGCTGACTCCGTCGGTGCTGGGGCAGTTGATCGCGCTGTATGAGCACAAGGTGTTCGTGCAGGGCGCCGTGTGGAACATCGACTCGTTCGACCAGTGGGGGGTCGAGCTGGGCAAGGTGCTGGCGAAGCGGGTTGAGCCGGCGTTGACGGAGGGGGTGGAGGTGGCGGGGTTGGATGCGTCCACTGTGGCGCTGGTTGCCAGGTATCGGGAGTTGCGCGGGAGGTAGGGGGATTGTTTCTCGCCCCCGCCGCCCCTACCCGTCCCATCCCTGGGGCTGCCGCCCCAGACCCCGCTACGGCCCTGAACGGGCCTTGTCCTCAAACGCCGGACGGGCTGAAGATGCCGGATCGCACGGTGGGGGCGGGTGGGTGGGGAAGAAGCTGGGGCTGAAGGGGGCTTGTCCTTGGGCGCCGCCGGTCGGGGCTGGTATGTCAGCCTCTCCGGCGTTTGAGGAGCGGGGGTTCGGGGGCGGAGCCCTCGAGGATGGGAACGGGTAGGGGCGGCGGGGGCGAAACAACTCGCCCCCGCCGCCCCTGTTCCACGTCGCTCAGGAGGACGCCGGTGGGTACAGCGCCCTCGGGAGTTGGGATGCTGCCGCCGCGTCCAGTAGCCACAGGGTGCGCTGTCTGCCGTACGCGCCGGCTGCCGGGGCCTGGATCTCGCCCGCGCCCGACAGGGCTATGGCCGCTGCCCCCGCCTTGTCCTCGCCCGCCGCCAGCAGCCATACCTCACGGGCCGCGCGGATCGCGGGCAACGTGAGGGTGACTCGGGTCGGTGGGGGCTTCGGGGCGCCGTGGACGCCCACCACCGTGCGGTCCGTTTCCCGTACCGCCGGCAGTTCCGGGAACAGTGACGCCACGTGCGTGTCCGGGCCCACGCCCAGCATCAGGACGTCGAAGGTGGGAACGGGGCCGTGGTTCTCCGGGCCCGCCGACTTGGCCAGTTCCGCCGCGTACGCCTCCGCCGCCGCGTCCACGTCGGAGCCGTACGGGCCGTCCGACGCGGGCATGGCGTGCACGCGGGTGGGGTCGAGAGGCACCGCGTCCAGCAGTGCCGCCTTCGCCTGCGTGACATTGCGGTCCGGGTCGCCCTCGGGCAGGAAGCGTTCGTCGCCCCACCACAGGTCGAGCCGGGTCCAGTCGATGGCGTCCCGGGCCGGTGCGGCGGCCAGGGCGGCCAGCAGGCCGTTGCCGTTGCGGCCGCCGGTGAGGACGATTGACGCCGATCCCCTTGAGGCCTGCGCGTCCACGATCTTCGTGATCAGGCGGGCCGCGGCGGCCTCGGCCATCAGCTCCTTGTCGCGGTGGACGACGAGCTGCGGTGCCGTACTCAAGGGGCCGCCTTCTTCACCGGTGGCATCTTGGCCGGTGTCACCCTGTTCGGGTCCTCCGCCGGGGTCGCCTTCCTCGCGGGTGCCAGGGCAAGCGCAGGTACCAGTGGCTGTGGCCACGCCGGTGCCGGCGTCTCGGGCGCCGCCGAAGCGTTCAGCCGCTCCACTCCGTACCGCAGCGCCGACGCGTACGTGTCGTCCGGGTCCAGGCGGCGCAGTTCCTCCGCCATCAGCTCGGCCGTCTCACGGCGCTTGAGCGCCACCGCTCGGTCGGGCTGGCCCTGGATGGAGAGGGTCGCCAGGGTGCCGTCGGCGCGGTCCAGGGTGATGGGGCCCGTGCTGGTTCGCATGCGCACCGCCGTCAGGCCCGGGCCCGAGGACAGGGAACGCTTCACCGGGACGTCCAGGCGGTCCGCCAGCCACATCGCCAGCAGTTCGCAGCTCGGGTTGAACTCCTCGCCCTCCACCTCGACCGCGTCCACCTCGCAGGTGACCTGGTCAAGGGCTGCCGCCAGCATCGAGCGCCACGGGGTGATCCGGGTCCAGGAGAGGTCCGTGTCGCCCGGCGTGTACGCGTCCGCGCGCGCCGCCAGTTCCCGTACCGGCTGCTCGGCCGCGTACGTGTCGGTCACCCTGCGCTGTGCCAGGGCGCCCAGCGGGTCCTTCGCCGGGTCCAGCGGGGCGTTCACCGGCCACCAGACGACCACCGGGGCGTCCGGCAGCAGCAGGGGCAGGACCACCGAGTCGGCGTGGTCGACGACCTCGCCATACAGGCGCAGGACGACCGTCTCGCCGGTGCCCGCGTCCACGCCGACCCTGACCTCGGCGTCGAGGCGGGACGTCGTGCGGTCGCGGGGGGAGCGGGAGACGCGCTTGACGACCACCAGGGTGCGTGAGGGGTGCTCGCGCGAGGCGTCGTTCGCCGCCTTCAGGGCGTCGTACGCGTTCTCCTCGTCGGTGACGATGACGAGGGTCAGGACCATGCCGACGGCCGGTGTGCCGATGGCCCGGCGGCCTTGTACCAGCGCCTTGTTGACCTTGCTGGCCGTGGTGTCCGTGAGGTCTGTTTTCATGGGCGACGCCAGCTCCGTCCGTCTCGTTCGAGCATTTCGTCCGCCTCGACGGGACCCCAGGTGCCGGACTGGTACTGCGCCGGCTTGCCGTGCTTGTCCCAGTACTGCTCGATCGGGTCGAGGATCCGCCAGGACAGTTCGACCTCCTCGGTACGCGGGAAGAGGTTCGAGTCGCCCAGGAGGACGTCCAGGATCAGACGCTCGTACGCCTCGGGGCTGGACTCCGTGAAGGACTCGCCGTACGCGAAGTCCATGGACACGTCCCGGATCTCCATCGAGGTGCCGGGCACCTTGGATCCGAAGCGGACCGTGATGCCCTCGTCGGGCTGGACGCGGATGACGATCGCGTTCTGGCCCAGCTCCTCCGTCGCCGTGTGGTCGAAGGGGGAGTGCGGCGCCCGCTGGAAGACGACCGCGATCTCGGTCACCCGGCGGCCCAGGCGCTTGCCTGTGCGCAGGTAGAAGGGGACGCCCGCCCAGCGGCGGTTGTCGACCTCGACCTTGATCGCCGCGTAGGTGTCGGTCTTCGACTTGGGGTCGATACCGTCTTCCTGGAGGTAGCCGATGGCCTTCTCGCCGCCCTGCCAGCCCGCCGCGTACTGTCCGCGCACGGTGTTGGCGCCCAGGTCCTGCGGCAGCTTGACCGCGCCGAGGACCTTGGTCTTCTCGGCGGCCAGCGCGTCCGCGTCGAAGGACGCCGGCTCCTCCATGGCCGTCAGGGCCATCAGCTGGAGGAGGTGGTTCTGGATGACGTCACGGGCCGCGCCGATGCCGTCGTAGTAGCCGGCCCGGCCGCCGATGCCGATGTCCTCGGCCATCGTGATCTGTACGTGGTCGACGTACGACCGGTTCCAGATCGGCTCGAACATCTGGTTGGCGAAGCGGAGCGCCAGGATGTTCTGGACGGTCTCCTTGCCCAGGTAGTGGTCGATGCGGAAGACCTGGTCCGGGGCGAAGACCTCCTCGACGGTTGCGTTGAGCTCCTCGGCCGACTTCAGGTCGTGGCCGAAGGGCTTCTCGATGACCGCGCGCCGCCAGGAACCGTTGTCCTGGTCCGCCAGACCGTGCTTCTTCAGCTGCTTGATGACCACCGGGAAGGCGGACGGCGGCACGGAGAGGTAGAAGGCGAAGTTGCCGCCCGTCCCCTGCGCCTTGTCCAGCTCGTCGATCGTCGAGCGCAGTCGCTCGAAGGACTCGTCGTCGTCGAAGGTGCCCTGGACGAAGCGCATCCCCTGGATGAGCTGCTGCCAGACCTCCTCACGGAACGGCGTACGGGCGTGCTCCTTGACGGCGTCGTGGACCTCCGCCGCGAAGTCCTCGTGCGCCCACTCGCGCCGGGCGAAGCCGACGAGGGAGAAGCCTGGTGGCAGCAACCCGCGGTTGGCAAGGTCGTACACGGCAGGCATCAGCTTTTTGCGTGACAGGTCGCCGGTGACCCCGAAGATGACCAGGCCCGACGGCCCCGCGATACGCGGGAGCCGTCGGTCTGCGGGGTCACGC
This sequence comes from Streptomyces sp. NPDC020898, assembly GCF_044333925.1. NCBI lineage: Bacteria > Bacillati > Actinomycetota > Actinomycetes > Kitasatosporales > Streptomycetaceae > Streptomyces > Streptomyces sp. NPDC020898. The sequence continues at coordinate 63,893 of NZ_JBIRRV010000001.1, read as the reverse complement.
AGCGGGTTGCTGCTTGACAAGGTTTCAGCCCTCCGAGGGGGCGAGGCGCGCCAGTTCCGCCTCTGTCGACTTGAGCAGGTCGGTCCAGGACGCCTCGAACTTCTCGACGCCCTCGTCCTCCAGCAACTGGACCACGTCGTCGTACGAGATCCCGAGCTTCTCGACCGCGTCGAGTTCGGCGCGGGACTGCTCGTACGTACCGGCGATGGTGTTGCCGGTGATCTGCCCGTGGTCCTCGGCGGCGAACAGGGTCGCCTCCGGCATGGTGTTCACCGTGTTCGGCGCGACCAGGTCGTCGACGTACAGGGTGTCCTTGTACGCCTTGTCCTTGACGCCGGTCGAGGCCCACAGCGGACGCTGCTTGTTGGCCTGCGCCTTGTCGAGGGCGGCCCAGCGGTCGGAACCGAAGACCTCCTCGTACGCCTGGTAGGCGAGCCGCGCGTTGGCCAGGCCGGCCTTGCCGCGGGCGGCCTTGGCCTGGTCGGTGCCCAGCGCGTCGATCCGCTTGTCGATCTCGGTGTCCACGCGGGACACGAAGAAGGAGGCGACGGAGTGGATCTTCGCGAGGTCCAGGCCGCGCTCCTTGGCCTTCTCCAGACCGGCCAGGTAGGCGTCCATGACCTCGCGGTAGCGCTCCAGCGAGAAGATCAGCGTGACGTTGACGCTGATACCGAGGCCGATGACCTCGGTGATCGCCGGCAGACCCGCCTTGGTGGCCGGGATCTTGATGAGCGTGTTGGGGCGGTCCACGAGCCAGGCCAGCTGCTTGGCCTCGGCGATGGTCGCGGTGGTGTTGTGGGCGAGACGGGGGTCGACCTCGATCGACACCCGGCCGTCCTGGCCCTGCGTCGAGTCGTAGACGGGACGCAGGATGTCGGCGGCGTCACGGACGTCCACCGTCGTGATCATGCGGACGGCCTCTTCGACGGTGACCTTGCGGGCGGCGAGGTCGGTGAGCTGCTGCTCGTAACCGTCACCGCTGCTGATCGCCTTCTGGAAGATCGACGGGTTGGTCGTGACGCCCACGACGTGCTGCTGGTCGATCAGTTCGGCGAGGTTGCCGGACGTGATCCGCTGGCGCGACAGGTCGTCCAGCCAGATCGCGACGCCTTCCTCGGAGAGGCGCTTGAGTGCGTCTGTCATGGAAAATACATCTCCTACGTGTCGTTATGTCAGCGTCAGCGCTGGGCTGCGGCGATCGATTCCCGGGCTACGGATGCGACGTTCTCGGCAGTGAAGCCGAATTCCTGGAAGAGGACCTTGCCGTCGGCCGACGCACCGAAGTGCTCCAGGGAAACGATGCGCCCCGCGTCCCCGACGTAACGGTGCCAGGTGAGACCGATGCCGGCCTCGACCGCGACGCGCGCCTTGACGGACGGCGGCAGAACGCTGTCCCGGTACCCCTGCTCCTGCTCCTCGAACCACTCCACGGACGGCATGGACACGACCCGTGTCGGCACACCCTCGGCCTGGAGCTGCTCACGCGCCCCGACGGCCACATGGACCTCGGAACCGGTGGCGATGAGGATGACCTCGGGCGCGCCGCCTTCGGCCTCGAAGAGGACGTAACCGCCCTTCGCCGCATCCTCGTTGGCCTCGTACGTCGGCACGCCCTGGCGGGTCAGCGCGAGGCCGTGCGGGGCGCCCTTGCCGAAGACCTTCGTCCAGCGCTTGAGGATCTCGCGCCAGGCGATGGCCGTCTCGTTGGCGTCGGCCGGGCGCACGACGTTCAGGCCCGGGATGGCGCGCAGCGACGCGATGTGTTCGACCGGCTGGTGCGTCGGGCCGTCCTCGCCGAGGCCGATGGAGTCGTGCGTCCACACGTACGTCACCGGCACGTGCATCAGCGCGGAGAGGCGTACCGCGTTGCGCATGTAGTCGGAGAAGACGAGGAAAGTCCCGCCGTAGATACGGGTGTTGCCGTGCAGCGCGATGCCGTTCATCTCGGCGGCCATCGAGTGCTCGCGGATGCCGAAGTGGATCGTGCGGCCGTACGGGTCCGCCTCCGGCAGCGGGTTGTCCGCCGGGAGGAAGGAGGACGTCTTGTCGATGGTGGTGTTGTTCGAGCCGGCCAGGTCGGCCGAGCCGCCCCACAGCTCCGGGATGACCGCACCCAGCGCCTGCAGGACCTTGCCGGACGCGGCACGCGTGGCGACGCCCTTGCCCGCCTCGAAGACCGGGAGCTTCTCCTCCCAGCCCTTGGGGAGCTCACCCGCGGCGATACGGTCGAACTCGGCGGCGCGCTCGGCGTTGCTGTTGCGCCACTCCTGGAACGACTTCTCCCACTCGGCCTTCGCCTGGCGCCCGCGCTCCAGCGCCTCGCGCGTGTGATGGAGAACCGCGTCCGAGACCTCGAAGGACTGCTCCGGGTCGAAACCGAGGACACGCTTGGTGGCCGCGACCTCGTCGTCGCCGAGCGCCGAGCCGTGTGCCGCCTCGGTGTTCTGGGCGTTCGGGGCGGGCCAGGCGATGATCGAGCGCATCGCGATGAAGGACGGCTTGTCCGTGACCTTCTTGGCGGCCTGGACGGCGTTGTAGATGGCGTGCGGGTCGAGGTCGCCGTCCGGCTTCGGGGCGATCCGCTGCACATGCCAGCCGTACGCCTCGTACCGCTTGGCGACGTCCTCGGAGACGGCCGTCTCGGTGTCGCCCTCGATCGAGATGTGGTTGTCGTCCCACAAAAGGACCAGGTTGCCGAGCTTCTGGTGACCGGCCAGCGAGGACGCCTCCGCGGAGATGCCCTCCTGCAGACACCCGTCACCGGCGATCGCGAAGATGAAGTGGTCGAACGGGGACTCCCCTACGGGTGCCTCCGGGTCGAACAGACCGCGCTCGTAGCGGGCCGCCATCGCCATGCCCACCGCGTTGGCGACACCCTGGCCGAGCGGACCGGTCGTCGTCTCGACGCCCGTCGTGTGCCCGTACTCCGGGTGGCCGGGGGTCTTCGAACCCCACGTCCGGAACGCCTTCAGGTCATCCAGCTCCAGGCCGAAACCGGCCAGGTACAGCTGGGTGTAGAGGGTCAGGGACGAGTGGCCGGCGGACAGGACGAAACGGTCGCGCCCGACCCAGTCGGCGTCCGCCGGGTCGTGCCGCATCACCTTCTGGAAGAGGGTGTACGCGGCGGGGGCCAGGCTCATCGCCGTACCGGGATGGCCGTTACCGACCTTCTGTACGGCATCGGCGGCCAGGACGCGGGCGGTGTCGACGGCCCGCTGGTCCAACTCGGTCCACTCGAGGTCTGTGGTGGTCGGCTTGGTGCTCACCCTGGGTCAGGGCTCCTCTCCACATGTCTAATGCCGGCGTCCTCGGTGTCCACCGGCTGCCGAGGGCTGACACCCTCGGCCTTTGTCGAGCCTACCCTCGTAAGAACGTGCAGTATTTCGAGTCATTCCAGACTGCCGGGACCGCTTCGCATCCGCCTCCCGACCGCTGCCGGACTGCAATACGAAGCGGGCCGTCCGAGCGCTCAATCGAGCCCCGTCGCGCCCGTCACAAAGCACCCCTCAACACGACCCCACCCCCGCGAAGGACGGGGTCTGGGCAACGTCTACAGTGGCGTGGTAAGCGCGAGCCTTTACCGGGACTTCACGGCCGGGGGCTTGTTGGAATGTCTCTGTCAGGGGTGTGCGTGACGGCCGTTGAATCCCGTCCAGCGGGGATTATCGGGACGAGTCAGAACCCGAGCCGACGGCCGTTCGGGGCCCGGGTCATGGCGTTCGTAGCTCTCACAAAGCCGCGGATCATCGAGCTGCTGCTCATCACCACCGTTCCGGTGATGTTCCTGGCGGAGCAGGGTGTACCGGACCTGGGACTGGTCCTCCTCACCTGCCTCGGCGGCTATCTCTCCGCGGGCGGCGCCAACGCCCTCAACATGTACATCGACCGCGACATCGACGCGCTCATGGACCGCACCTCGCAGCGCCCGCTGGTCACCGGCATGGTCAGCCCGCGCGAGTGCCTGGCCTTCGGCATCGCCCTCGCCGTCGCCTCCACCCTCCTCTTCGGCCTGACGGTCAACTGGCTGTCGGCCTGGCTGGCGCTGGGCGCGCTCCTCTTTTACGTGGTCGTTTACACGATGATCCTCAAGCGGCGTACGTCGCAGAACATCGTGTGGGGCGGCATCGCGGGCTGCATGCCGGTCCTCATCGGCTGGTCCGCCGTCACGAACTCGCTCTCCTGGGCGCCGGTCATCCTCTTCCTGGTCATGTTCTTCTGGACCCCGCCGCACTACTGGCCGCTGTCCATGAAAGTGCGGGACGACTACGCGCGCGTGGGCGTGCCGATGCTCCCGGTCGTCGCCTCCAACAAGACGGTCGCCCGGCAGATCGTGGCGTACAGCTGGGCGATGGTCGCGGTCTCGCTGCTGCTGACTCCGCTCGGCTACACCGGCTGGTTCTACACGACGGTCGCGCTGGCGGCGGGCGGTTGGTGGCTGTGGGAGGCGCACGCGTTGCAGGGTCGCGCGCGGGCTGAGGAGGCGGGCGGCAAGCTGAAGGAGATGCGGCTGTTCCACTGGTCGATCACCTATGTGTCGCTGCTGTTCGTGGCTGTCGCGGTGGATCCCTTCTTGCGCTGAGGTTCCGTGCGGGTCCGTAGTCCGCTGCGGGCCGGTGGGGGCTGGTCGCGCAGTTCCCCGCGCCCCTTACAGGGCGCGTGGCCAAGGCCACTTGGCCCTGGCGTCGCCGGCTGGTGTACCCGTCGGTAGCATCCTGGGCATGGCAGATACGCAGCAGGTTGACGAGACCGCCGACGCCAAGCAGGCCGCGAAGGCGGAGCGCAGGGCGGCCAAGCTCGCCAAGCAGATCGACGGGTTCGCCAAGCAGCACGGTGGTGCTGAGGCGCAGGTGGCGTACATCGGGGAGCGTGGGGCCCGGATCGTGCTCGTCGGCGAGGACGGCGGGTGGGGCGACCTCGTGGCCCCCACGTACGCGATCGCCCAGCAGGCCGTCGAGAAGGCCGGCATCACCGTCCATGAGGACTTCGACGGCGAGTTCGCGGCCAAGGTCACGACCGGGCCGTACGAATGGACGCGTATGGCGGGGATCCAGGTCGGAGGGCCGTCCAACGGCTGAGTGACCGGCCCCAGGGGCGCGGGGCTGCATCCATGTGCGGCTCCGCCGCGTGGGCGCGACAAGCCACAGACGACCCGCACCTTGTCCGAAACCCGCACCTCCTTCCGGCTTTACCCGCGGCGCGCTTCCCACGGGGTGTGTGACAGCAACACCTGACAGCCGGTTCACCCGTTAGGACCTTAGGAACACACGGTCCAGCCACGGGGAGCCCGGATGATCGAAACGCCGTCCCTCGTGGACCAGTACTGCCACGGCGTACTGAGAACAGAGCTGGGCCTGGGCACCTTCGAGGCCCAGCTCGCGCGTACCGAGGGCCCGCCCGCCGCGGGGACGACCCTCTTCGACACCCAGACCGGATTCGCCGTACGCCGCTGGTGCCCCCCGCTGCTCGGCCTGGAACCGCACGCCGCCCCCGCCAGCTATCTCGCCCGGCGCCGTGAACTCGGCGTACTGGAATCGGGCCGGCGGCTGCTGCGGGGCAGCGGAATCACGACATATCTGGTCGACGCCGGGCTGCCCGGCGACCTCACCGGGCCCGCCGAGATGGCCTCCGCGGGGGCCGCCGAAGCCCGTGAGATCGTCCGGCTCGAACTCCTCGCCGAACAGGTCGCCGACACCTCCGGCACCGTCGAGTCCTTCCTCGCCAACCTCGCCGAGTCGGTGCACGGCGCCGCCGGGAGTGCCGTGGCCTTCACCTCCGTGGCCGGCGTACGGCACGGACTGGCGCTCGCGCCCGATCCGCCGGGGCCGGGGGAGGTGCGGGGCGCGGCGGGCCGCTGGCTGGCCGGGCGCCGGGTCGGTGGCCCGCTCAGCGACCCGGTGCTGCTGCGCCACCTGCTGTGGATCGCGGTCGCCTCGGGCCTGCCGCTCCAACTCCACGCCGGGCTGGGCGAACCCGGCCTGCGCATCGACCGCACCGACCCGGTCCTGCTCACCGACTTCGTCCGCGCGACGGCCGGGCTGGGCACGGACCTGGTGCTGCTCCACGGGTATCCGTACCACCGGCACGCGGCCCACCTCGCCGGTGTCTTCCCGCACGTGTACGCCGACCTGGGCGCCGCCATGGTCCGCACCGGTGCCCGGGCCGCCGCCGTCCTCGCCGAGATCCTCGAACTCGCCCCGTTCGGCAAGATCCTCTTCTCCAGCGGTGCCCAGGGGCTGCCCGAACTCCATGTGGTGGGCGCCCGGTTGTTCCGCGACGCCCTCAGCCGTGTCCTCGGCGGCTGGGTCGCCGAGGGGGCGTGGTCCCTGGGGGACGCGCAGCGGGTGGCGGGGCTGATCGCGGCCGGGAACGCGCGGCGCGTGTACGGGCTGGGGTGAGGTGTGGAGAGACTGAGGCATGACGACACAGGGGACGCGGACGGACGCCTTGACCGAAGCCCTACTGGAGCGCTTCCTCGGTGAGTTGCGGGCGTTCGACCCGGTCGCGGTCTGGGCCCACGGATCGCTGGCCGGCGGCGACTACCAGGAGGGCCGGAGCGACCTCGACCTGATCGCCGTCCTGGACGGGCCGATCGGGCTGGGTACCGCGTGGAACGTGGCAGAGCTGCACGCCCGCCTCCGCGCCGACCCGCTCGCCCCGCAGCTGCACTGCTCCTACCTGACGTCGGAGACCACGGCCGACCCTGAGCGTCGGCACCTCACCTGGGCGCACAGTGAGCTGTTCAGGCGGACCGTCACCCCGGTGACCCGGCGTGAACTGCACACCTTCGGGCGCGTGCTGCAGGGGAAGGCGCCCGGGGAGTTGCTTCCGGCGGTGCCGGACCGGCAGCTGGCCGACTTCGTCGTACGCGACCAGCGCGACTTCCTGCGGCCCGCCGTGGACAAGGCCCGGCTCTGGACGCAGGACGTCTGGGTCGACCACGGGCTGGTCACCTTCGCCCGGGCGACGGTGACCCTGAGGGAGGGCAGCCTGATCTCCAAACGGGCGGCACTGGACCTGCTGCCCGAGCTGGGAGCCCCTGTGGAAGTAGTCGAGGACATCGTGCGCCGACGGTACGGACAGGGTCCCGCGGTGGTCACCGAGGGGTGGCTCGACCGGCGTGCCGAGCTGACGCGGGACTACCTGAGGGCTGCGATCGACGGCCTGGTGACCTCGTACACGTGACTACGCGCGCGTGCCGACCGTTGCCTCGGTCGCCGGGCCGGGGACATCCGCCAGGACGGGGGTCTCCGGGCGCTCGCGCAGGGACAGCAGGACGCGCAGGACGGCGATCCACACCAGCGCCGAGCCGAACATGTGCAGGCCGACCAGGACTTCGGGGAGGTTCGTGAAGTACTGGATGTACCCGAGGACACCCTGGGCGAGGAGGATCAGGAACAGGTCCCGGGTGCGGTCCAGTGGGCCCTTGGGAGCTTCGACGGCCTTGAGGACGAACCACAGGGCGAACGTCAGTGTCACCACGATCCAGGCGAGCACCGCGTGCAGCTTGCTGACGTTCTCCCAGTTCAGCGGCATGCGCTCGATCTCGCTGGAGTCACCCGCGTGCGGGCCCGAGCCGGTCACCACCGTGCCGACCGCGATCAGCAGCACCGAGGCGACGACCAGGAACCACACCAGTTGCCGCACGGCCTTGCCGACCAGCGGGTGGGGAGTCTCGTCGCCCTCCCGTGTGCGCTGCCACGTCACCGTGGCGACCGCGATCAGGGCCGAGGAGAGCAGGAAGTGGGCCGCGACCGTGTACGGGTTCAGACCGACCAGGACGACGACGCCGCCCAGGATCGCGTTGCCCATGACGACCCAGAACTGGGCCCAGCCGAGCCGGGTCAGGCTGCGCCGGTACGGCTTCTCGGAGCGGGCGGCGATGATCGCCCAGCCGACCGCCGCGCACAGGACGTACGTCAGCATGCGGTTGGTGAACTCGATGACGCCGTGCACGCCCATGGCGCTCGTCGTCGTCAGCGAGTCGTCGGTGCACTTGGGCCAGGTCGGGCAGCCGAGGCCCGATCCGGTGAGCCGTACGGCACCGCCGGTGACCACGATGACCACCGACATCACGAGTGCGGCGAGGGCCGCGCGCCGCACGGTCCGGGGGGTCGGCGTCCAGCGGGCGGCGATGAAGGCGAGCGGGTTCCGCGCGGCGGACACGGCGTCGGCGGGGGTCATCTTTGGCACGCGCCCCATCGTAGGCGGCCGCTTGTGCACGCTTTCACGAGGGGTCCCGGTCCCGGGAGCGGACCCGCGCCGACCCGGTCACTCCCAGCGGAAGAACCGGCCCGCCGCCGCCAGTCCCACGACCGCCCACACCGCGAGAATCCCCAGGTCGCCCCAGGGCATCCCCGCGCCGTGCTGCAACACGTCCCGCAACCCGTCCGACAGGGCCGAGATCGGGAGCAGGGCCAGTACGTCCTGGGCGCCGGGCGGGAACTTGTCCAGCGGGACGATCACCCCGCCGCCCACCAGGAGCAGCAGGAAGACGAGGTTCGCGGCGGCCAGCGTGGCCTCCGCCTTCAGAGTGCCCGCCATCAGCAGGCCGAGGCCCGAGAAGGCGGCCGTGCCGAGGAGGAGCAGGAGGAGTACGGCGAAGGGGTTGCCGTGCGGGGACCAGCCGAGCGCGAAGGCGATCACCGTCAGCAGGGCGACCTGGAGGACCTCGGTGACCAGGACCGACGCCGTCTTCGCCGTCATCAGGGCCCAGCGGGGGAGCGGGGAGGAGGCGAGCCTCTTCAGGACGCCGTAACGGCGCTCGAAGCCTGTCGCGATCGCCTGGCCGGTGAAAGCCGTGGACATGACCGCGAGCGCGAGGATGCCGGGGGCGAGGAAGTCGACCGCCTTGCCCGCTCCCGTGTCGACGATGTCCACCGAGCCGAACAGCAGCAGGAGCAGCGTGGGGATGGCCACCGTCAGCAGCAGCTGCTCGCCGTTGCGCAGCAGCATCTTCGTCTCCAGGGCCGTCTGGGCCCCGATCATGCGGGGGAGCGGGGCCGCGCCGGGCTTCGGTGTGTACGCGCCCGTACCGGTCGTCGTGGTGGTCACGAGCGCAACTCCTTGCCTGTGAGCTCCAGGAAAACGTCTTCCAGGGTGTGCCGTTCCACCGAGATCCGGTCCGGCATCACCCCGTGCTGGGCGCACCAGGACGTCACCGTCGCGAGGAGCTGCGGGTTGACCTTGCCGCCGACGCGGTAGGCGCCCGGGGTCAGTTCGGCGGCGGTGCAGTCCGCCGGGAGGGCCTTCAGCAGGGAGGCCACGTCCAGACCCGGCCGGCCCGTGAAGCGCAGGGTGTTCTCGGCGCCGCCGCGGCACAGCTGTTCGGGGCTGCCCTGGGCGATGACCTTGCCGGCGTCGATGATCGCGACGTCGTCCGCGAGCTGTTCGGCCTCGTCCATGTGATGGGTGGTGAGGATGACCGAGACGCCGTCGCTTCGCAGATCCCGTACGAGATCCCAGGTCGCCCGGCGGGCCTGGGGGTCGAGGCCGGCGGTCGGCTCGTCCAGGAACACCAGTTCCGGGCGGCCGACGACGGCCATCGCGAGCGCCAGGCGCTGCTGCTGGCCCCCGGAGAGGCGGCGGTACGTGGTCCGGCCGCAGCTGCCCAGGCCGAGGCGTTCGATGAGGGTGTCCACGTCCAGCGGGTGCGCGTGCAGCTTGGCCACGTGGCGGAGCATCTCGTCGGCGCGGGCGCCCGAGTAGACGCCGCCGGACTGGAGCATCACGCCGACCCGTGGACGCAGGGCGGCGGTTTCCCGTACCGGGTCGAGGCCCAGGACACGGACCGTCCCGGAGTCCGGTTTCCGGTATCCCTCGCAGGTCTCGACGGTGGTCGTCTTGCCCGCGCCGTTCGGACCGAGTACGGCGGTGATGCCCGCCAGGGCCACCAGGTCGAGGCCGTCCACCGCGGTCTTCGTGCCGTACCGCTTCACCAGGGCCTGGACCTGGACCACGGGCTCACTTCGCATGGGTCCAGAGTCTAGGTACGGGAGGGGCCGCTCAGGTGCGCGGGGGCCGGTCGGGCCCCCGCTCCGGCCGCGCTCCGGGTGTGCTCCCGTGCTGCTCGGGACCGGTCTGCTGATCGATCAAAGATCGTTTTCGCAGGTCAGGTTAGGTGAGCCTAAGTGATGCAGGGCACCGTCGAGCGGACGGGACGCGGCTTGCCCCACTCTGAGGAATTACGCAACAATGGTGTTGTGAAATACGTCGGCGAGGATCGGGAGGCCCCCATGGGCGGCCCCCAGGAGGAGCTCGCGACCGGAGTGCGCTCGGATCATTCGACGCGCAACCGGGTCGCGCGGTCCATCCTGGACCACGGTCCGTCCACCGTCGCCGAGCTCGCCGGGCGACTGGGCCTGACCCATGCGGCCGTACGGCGTCACCTTGACGCGCTGGCCGCGGAGGACGTCGTACAGGCGCGTGAGCAACGGGTCTACGGGGCGCGTACCCGTGGCCGGCCCGCCAAGGCCTTCGCGCTCACCGACTGCGGACGCGACGCGTTCGACCAGTCGTACGACAAGCTCGCCGCGGACGCGCTGCGCTGGATCGCCGCGCGTGAGGGCGGCGACGACGCGGTTCTCGCCTTCGCACGCGCCCGGTTCGCCGAGCAGGCCGAGGGCTACCGCCAGGCGATCGAGGCCGCCGGCCCCGAAGAACGCGCCGAAGCCCTGGCCAAGGCCCTGAGTGCGGACGGGTACGCTGCTACGGCGCGCAGCGCACCGGTCGGAGAACAGCTCTGCCAGCACCACTGCCCGGTGGTCCACGTCGCGGAAAAGTTCCCGCAGCTCTGCGAGGCGGAGACCGAGATCTTCTCCCAGCTGCTCGGAACGCATGTCCAGCGGCTCGCGACCATCGCCCACGGCGACGGTGTGTGCACGACGTTCATCCCCAAGGCCTCGCACGCCGGAGCCTCGCCAGCCCCACAGCTGTCCACTGCCACCCATAAAGCATCCGCAAGTACCGCCGGGAGGAACCCAGCATGACGCTCCCCATCGAGGAGACTGCCCACCCCGAGCTCGACGGCCTGGGCACGTACGAATACGGCTGGGCCGACTCCGACGTGGCCGGTGCCTCTGCCAAGCGCGGTATCAACGAGGACGTCGTCCGCGACATCTCCTCGAAGAAGTCCGAGCCGGAGTGGATGACCAAGCTCCGCCTCAAGGGCCTGCGCCTGTTCGACAAGAAGCCCATGCCGAACTGGGGCTCCGACCTGTCGGGCATCGACTTCGACAACATCAAGTACTTCGTGCGTTCCACGGAGAAGCAGGCGGAGTCCTGGGAGGACCTGCCCGAGGACATCAAGAACACCTACGACAGGCTCGGCATCCCCGAGGCGGAGAAGCAGCGCCTGGTCGCCGGTGTCGCCGCGCAGTACGAGTCGGAGGTCGTCTACCACCAGATCCGCGAGGACCTGGAGGAGCAGGGCGTCATCTTCCTCGACACCGACACCGCGCTGAAGAAGCACCCGGAGCTCTTCAAGGAGTACTTCGGGACGGTCATCCCGGTCGGCGACAACAAGTTCGCGTCGCTGAACTCGGCGGTGTGGTCGGGCGGCTCCTTCATCTACGTGCCGAAGGGCGTGCAGGTCGAGATCCCGCTCCAGGCCTACTTCCGTATCAACACGGAGAACATGGGCCAGTTCGAGCGGACCCTGATCATCGTCGACGAGGGTGCGTACGTGCACTACGTCGAGGGTTGTACGGCCCCGATCTACAAGTCGGACTCGCTGCACAGCGCGGTCGTCGAGATCATCGTCAAGAAGAACGCCCGCTGCCGTTACACGACCATCCAGAACTGGTCGAACAACGTCTACAACCTGGTCACCAAGCGCGCCGTGGCGTACGAGGGCGCGACCATGGAGTGGATCGACGGCAACATCGGCTCCAAGGTGACGATGAAGTACCCGGCCGTCTACCTGATGGGCGAGCACGCCAAGGGCGAGACCCTCTCCATCGCCTTCGCGGGTGAGGGCCAGCACCAGGACGCCGGCTCCAAGATGGTCCACATGGCGCCGAACACCTCCTCCAACATCGTGTCGAAGTCCGTGGCGCGCGGAGGCGGCCGTACGTCCTACCGCGGTCTCGTCGAGATCAACGAGGGCGCCCACGGCTCCAAGTCCAACGTGCTGTGCGACGCGCTGCTGGTGGACACCATCTCCCGCTCCGACACGTACCCGTACGTCGACGTCCGCGAGGACGACGTGTCCATGGGCCACGAGGCGACCGTCTCCAAGGTCTCCGACGACCAGCTCTTCTACCTGATGAGCCGCGGTATGTCCGAGTTCGAGGCGATGGCGATGATCGTGCGCGGCTTCGTCGAGCCGATCGCCAAGGAACTGCCCATGGAGTACGCGCTGGAACTCAACCGGCTGATCGAGCTCCAGATGGAAGGCTCGGTCGGCTAAGCGCCGGCCGTCGCCCCCATCACGTCACTTACGCAGGAAAGAGAGCAGACCGACAGCCATGGCTGAGGCTCAGAACATTCCGGTGGGCAGCACCACCGCCGGCGCGATCGCGGTTGCTGCCGCGGCCGAGTCGACCGTCGCCACGCGCATGAGCGCGCCCCCCTCCTTCGACGTGGCGGACTTCCCCGTCCCCCACGGCCGCGAGGAGGAGTGGCGCTTCACCCCGCTGGAGCGGCTGCGCGGGCTGCACGACGGCACCGCCGTCGCCACCGGCACCGGCGTCAAGGTGGACGTCCAGGCACCCGAGGGCGTCACCGTCGAGGCCGTCGGCCGTGACGACAAGCGACTCGGGCGGGCCGGCGTCCCCGTGGACCGCGTCGCCGCCCAGGCGTACAGCTCCTTCGAGGTGGCCGGTGTGATCACCGTCCCCAAGGAGACGGTCCTCGCCGAGCCGATCCGCGTCGCCGTCCACGGCGAGGGCGGTGTGGCCTACGGCCACCAGGTCATCGAGCTGGGCGCCTTCGCCGAAGCCGTCGTGATCATCGATCACACCGGTGACGCGGTGCTCGCCGCCAACGTCGAGTACGTCCTCGGCGACGGCGCCAAGCTCACCGTCGTCTCCGTCCAGGACTGGGACGACAAGGCCGTGCACGTCGCCCAGCACAACGCGCTGATCGGCCGCGACGCCACCTTCAAGTCCTTCGTGGTCACCTTCGGCGGCGACCTCGTACGGCTGCACCCGCGCGTCACCTACGCCGGCACCGGTGGCGAGGCCGAGCTGTTCGGCCTGTACTTCACGGACGCCGGCCAGCACCAGGAGCACCGCCTCCTCGTCGACCACAACACCCCGCACTGCAAGTCGAACGCCGTCTACAAGGGCGCGCTCCAGGGCGAGGGCGCCCACGCGGTGTGGATCGGCGACGTGCTGATCGAGGCCAAGGCCGAGGGCACCGACACGTACGAGATGAACCGCAACCTGGTCCTCACGGACGGGGCGCGCGTGGACTCCGTACCGAATCTCGAGATCGAGACCGGTGAGATCGTCGGCGCCGGGCACGCGAGTGCCACCGGACGGTTCGACGACGAGCAGCTGTTCTATCTGATGGCCCGCGGCATCCCGGCCGACGAGGCCCGCCGACTGGTCGTCCGCGGCTTCTTCGCCGAACTGGTCCAGCAGATCGGTGTCGACGACATCGAGCAGCGCCTTCTCACGAAGATCGACGAGGAGCTGGAGGCGTCCGTCTGATGGCTGCCTCTTCGACGTTCGTACGCGCCTGCGGGCTGAGCGAGCTGGAGGACGACACCCCGAAGCGGGTGGAACTCGACGGCACGCCGGTCTCGGTCGTCCGTACCGAGGGTGAGGTGTTCGCGATCCACGACATCTGCTCGCACGCGAACGTCTCGCTCTCCGAGGGCGAGGTGGAGGACTGCCAGATCGAGTGCTGGCTGCACGGCTCCAGCTTCGACCTCCGCACCGGTAAGCCGTCCGGCCTTCCCGCGACGCGCCCCGTCCCCGTATATCCCGTAAAGATCGAAGGGGACGACGTGCTCGTCTCCCTCACCCAGGAGTCCTGAGGTACCCATGGCAACGCTTGAAATCCACGACCTGCACGTCACCGTCGAGGCCGACAACGCCACGAAGGAGATCCTCAAGGGCGTCGACCTGACCGTGAAGCAGGGCGAGACGCACGCCATCATGGGCCCCAACGGCTCCGGCAAGTCGACCCTCGCCTACTCCCTCGCGGGCCACCCGAAGTACACGATCACCGGCGGCACCGTCACCCTCGACGGCGAGAACGTCCTGGAGATGTCCGTCGACGAGCGCGCCCGCGCGGGCCTGTTCCTGGCGATGCAGTACCCGGTCGAGATCCCCGGCGTCTCCGTCTCCAACTTCCTTCGTACGTCCGCCACCGCCATCCGCGGTGAGGCGCCGAAGCTGCGCCTCTGGGTGAAGGAGGTCAAGGAGACCATGCAGCGTCTCTCCATGGACCCGTCCTTCGCCGAGCGCAACGTCAACGAGGGCTTCTCCGGCGGTGAGAAGAAGCGCCACGAGATCCTCCAGCTGGAGCTCCTCAAGCCGAAGATCGCGATCCTCGACGAGACCGACTCCGGCCTGGACGTCGACGCCCTGCGCGTCGTCTCCGAGGGCGTCAACCGCGTCCGCGAGACGGGCGAGGTCGGCACCCTGCTGATCACGCACTACACGCGCATCCTGCGTTACATCAAGCCCGACTTCGTCCACGTCTTCTCCGACGGCCGGATCGCCGAGTCCGGCGGCGCCGAACTCGCCGACAAGCTGGAGAACGAGGGCTACGAGGCTTACACCACGAAGGGTGGCGTATCAGCGTGACTCAGCTGCCGGGCCTCCTCGACACCGAGGCGATCCGTAAGGACTTCCCGATCCTCGATCGGGTGATCCACGACGGCAAGAAGCTCGTGTACCTGGACAACGCGGCGACCTCTCAGACGCCCCGCCAGGTGATCGACACTCTCTCCGAGTACTACGAGCAGCACAACGCCAACGTGCACCGGGGCATCCATGTGCTCGCCGAGGAGGCCACGGCGCTGTACGAGGGCGCGCGCGACAAGGTCGCCGCGTTCATCAACGCGCCCAGCCGCGACGAGGTGATCTTCACCAAGAACGCCTCTGAGTCGCTCAACCTCGTGGCCAACATGCTGGGCTGGGCCGACGAGCCCTACCGGGTCGACCACGAGACCGAGATCGTCATCACGGAGATGGAGCACCACTCCAACATCGTGCCGTGGCAGCTGCTCTCGCAGCGCACGGGCGCGAAGCTGAAGTGGTTCGGCCTCACCGACGACGGCCGGCTCGACCTCTCGAACATAGACGAGGTCATCACGGAGAAGACGAAGATCGTCTCCTTCGTGCTGGTGTCCAACATCCTGGGCACGGTCAACCCGGTCGAGAAGATCGTGCGCCGGGCGCAGGAGGTCGGGGCCCTGGTCCTGATCGACGCCTCGCAGGCCGCCCCGCACATGCCCATGGACGTACAGGCCCTCCAGGCCGACTTCGTGGCCTTCACCGGCCACAAGATGTGCGGCCCGACGGGCATCGGGGTGCTGTGGGGCCGCCAGGAGCTCCTGGAGGACCTGCCGCCGTTCCTGGGCGGCGGCGAGATGATCGAGACCGTGTCGATGCACTCGTCGACCTATGCTCCCGCCCCGCACAAGTTCGAGGCGGGTACGCCGCCGATCGCACAGGCGGTCGGCCTCGGTGCGGCGATCGACTATCTGTCGGCCATCGGCATGGACAAGATCCTCGCCCATGAGCACGCGCTCACCGAGTACGCGGTGAAGCGGCTCGGCGACGTCCCCGGCCTGCGGATCATCGGTCCGGCCACGGCCGAGGACCGGGGCGCGGCGATCTCCTTCACGCTCGGTGACATCCACCCGCACGACGTGGGCCAGGTCCTCGACGAGCAGGGCATCGCCGTCCGGGTCGGCCACCACTGCGCCCGCCCGGTCTGCCTGCGGTACGGAATTCCTGCGACCACGCGAGCGTCGTTCTATCTGTACTCCACGCCGGCCGAGATCGATGCTCTGGTCGACGGACTGGAGCACGTACGGAACTTCTTCGGCTGAGGAGCTGGCTGAGTCGTGAAGCTTGATTCGATGTACCAGGAAGTCATCCTGGACCACTACAAGCACCCGCACGGGCGGGGCTTGCGGGATGGCGACGCCGAGGTGCACCACGTCAACCCGACGTGCGGCGACGAGATCACCCTGCGCGTGAAGTACGACGGCACGACGATCAGCGATGTCTCATACGAGGGTCAGGGCTGCTCGATCAGTCAGGCCTCGGCCTCCGTGCTGAACGAGCTGCTGGTCGGCAAGGAACTGTCCGAGGCGCAGAAGATCCAGGAGACCTTCCTGGAGCTGATGCAGTCCAAGGGCCGGATCGAGCCGGACGACTCGATGGAGGAGGTGCTGGAGGACGCGGTCGCGTTCGCCGGTGTCTCCAAGTACCCGGCCCGGGTGAAGTGCGCGCTGCTGAGTTGGATGGCGTGGAAGGACGCGACGGCCCAGGCTCTGGGCTCGGACGCCGCCGAAAGGAAGACGGCATGAGCGAGACCATCGAGATGAAGCCGGCCTCTGAGGAAGAGGTTCGCGAGGCGCTGTACGACGTCGTCGACCCCGAACTGGGCATCGACGTCGTCAACCTGGGCCTGATCTACGGCATCCACATCGACGACGCGAACATCGCGACGATCGACATGACCCTGACGTCCGCGGCCTGCCCGCTCACGGACGTCATCGAGGACCAGGCCAAGTCCGCCACGGACGGCATCGTCAACGAGCTCCGCATCAACTGGGTGTGGATGCCGCCGTGGGGCCCGGACAAGATCACGGACGACGGACGGGACCAGCTGCGGGCGTTGGGCTTCAACGTCTGAGGTTCTGTCCTCTCCGGCACAGCGCACCACGCACCACTCGTTACGCATACGAAAGCGGCGGCACCCGAGCAGGGTGCCGCCGCTTTCGTATGCGTCTCAGGCCGGTCTCAGGCCAGCGGGGCGACCACGCGGAAGGAGAAGTCCTGCCGGTTGGTCGTGTTGTAGCCGTACGGGTCCAGGCGCAGCTGGAAGTTCTTGTGGCGCAGTGCGTAGTTGGGGTAGTTCACGGACGTGAGTACTGCCGCGCCCGTGTAGCCCGAGTAGCCGCCGCAGAAGGTGGCGTCCTGCCTGAACAGCGAGGAGCCGTCGTTGCGTTCGGCGCGCAGGATGAACTCACGGTGGCGCAGGTACTTGCCGTCGTGCGTCTTGAACGAGTAGCAGGAGCTGTCGGACAGTCCCTTGACCATGCTGAAGGTGGAGTCCTCGCGGGATTCCGATCCGCCGACCGGATCGAGCTTCACCAGGCCGTCTGACACGTGCCAGTAGCGGCCGGGGTAGCTGGCCGCCTCGATGGACCTCAGGGAGGTGTCCGGCTTCGCGGGAGCGGCCGGGGGCTTGCTGGGGGACGGGGAAGCGGCGGGCTTCTCGGGTGCTTCCGCAGCGGGGGCCGAGGCGGAGCCCTTGGCACCCGGAGCGGGCAGGGTTGCGGCGACAGCCGGTGCGGCGGGCGGCGCCGACGCCAGGTCGCTTTTTCCGCTCGGCGGCGCGGTTCCGCCGGCCGTAGGGGAGGCGAACGTGAGCAGACCGGGGTACGTCGAGCCGGCCGACGGCGCGGCGGCCTTCGTCGTGGGCGTCTGCTGCTCGGCCTGCCGCTCCGTGACGATGATCGCCGTCACACAGGCGGCCACGACCGACAGGGCCAGGGTGCCCGCCATCCAGAGCCGCCGCGTCCCGGGCACGCGCGAGGTGTCCGGGGCCCAGCCGTTCTCCCACGGTTGATTTGGGATGAGCCGGGGCTTTTCTTCTGTCATGCGCTGTTCCTCCGGCGTCGCCTGTGGCGAACGTGTGAACGAGTGGTTGAAACAGTAATGGACGCGAGGCTAGGTGACGTCCAGTGCCCTGAGAAGGATTGTTTCCTCAATGAGACCGGAGGGCGGGGGAGTTGATGACCGAGTGCGGAGAGGGGGTGGATTTGGGCGGGTGCGGTGCCGGGCGGTGTGTACGAGTGTACGCATCGATGCGTACACTCGTACACATGGGATATCTGCTGCTGGTCGGAGCCATCGTCGCCGAGGTGGGCGCCACGACCGCCATGAAGTACAGCGACGGTTTCAGCAGGCTGTGGCCCTCTTTGCTGACCGGACTGGGCTATGCCGTCGCGTTCGCGCTGCTGGCCCAGACGCTGAAGACCGTGTCCGTCGGCACGGCGTACGCGATCTGGGCGGGGGTCGGGACCGCGGCCGTCGCGACGATCGGCGTCGTGTTCCTCGGGGAGGGCATGAATGTGGCCAAGGTCGCAGGGATCGCGCTCATCATCGGCGGGGTCGTCGTGCTCAACATGGGCGGTGCGCACTGATGGGGCGGCGGTACGACCCCGAGCGGCGCCAGCGGATCATCGACGCGGCGATCAGAGTGGTGGGGGACAAGGGCATCGCCGGGCTGAGTCATCGGTCGGTCGCCGCGGAGGCGGATGTGCCGCTCGGGTCGACGACCTATCACTTCAGGACGCTGGACGAGCTGCTCGTCGCCGCACTGCGGCAGGCGAACGAGGGGTTCGCGAAGGTGGTTGCCGCGCGGGGTGGGTTCCAGGACGACCGGGCCGACCTGGCCGGGGAGCTCGCCGGGTTGTTGGGGGAGTGGCTCGCGGGGGACCGGGCGGGGGTGGAGCTGGAGTGCGAGTTGTATCTGGCGGCGCTTCGGCGGCCCGCGCTGCGGCCTGTCGCCGCCGAGTGGGCCGAGGGGGTCGTCGAGTTGCTGGACGG
Organism: Streptomyces sp. NPDC020898; assembly: GCF_044333925.1. Classification (NCBI taxonomy): domain Bacteria; kingdom Bacillati; phylum Actinomycetota; class Actinomycetes; order Kitasatosporales; family Streptomycetaceae; genus Streptomyces; species Streptomyces sp. NPDC020898. The sequence continues at coordinate 45,150 of NZ_JBIRRV010000001.1, read as the reverse complement.
GCGTACGGATGCGGCGACGGCGCGGGCGTTGGTCGCGGTGATGGACGGGATCTGCCTGCAGGTGCTGCTTACCGGGGGTGCGTACGACGAGGGGTTCGCGCGGGAGGTGTTCGGGCGGGTGCTGCGGGTTTGACGGGGTGTTTTCTCGCCCCCGCCGCCCCTACCCGTCCCATCCCCAGGGGCTCTGCCCCTTCGACCCCGCTGGGGCTGCCGCCCCAGACCCCGCTTCGGCCTGAACGGCCTCGTCCTCAAGCGCCGGGCGGGCTGGGGGTGCGGGTCGGCCTCGTCCTCAAACGCCGGACGGGCTGGGGGTGCGGGTCGGCCTCGTCCTCGAACGCCGGGCGGGCTGGATTGTGCCCGGCACTTGAGACGGTCCCGTGCCGGTTCGCCCGGGTGGGGGCGCTCAAGTTAGGTTCGGTCCATGACCGACACGACTGCTTCTCGTACCACCGGCGCCGTGGCCGCCGGGCTTGCCACCGTCGCCGCTGACGGCACCGTTCTCGACACCTGGTTCCCCGCGCCCGAACTGGACGCCGAGGCCGGCCCGTCCGGCACCGAGCGGCTGGACCTGAAGCGGGCCGTCGAACTGCTCGGTGCCAACGCCGCCAAGGCCGTCGGTCATGACGCCCGCCGGGGCGTGGAGATCGTCGCGGTCCGCACGGTCATCTCCTCCCTCGACGACAAGCCGATCGACACGCACGACGCCTACCTGCGCCTCCACCTGCTCTCCCACCGCCTGGTCAAGCCGCACGGCCAGAGCCTGGACGGCGTCTTCGGCCTCCTCGCCAACGTCGCCTGGACCTCGCTCGGTCCGGTCGCCGTCGACGACATCGAGAAGGTGCGGCTGAACGCCCGCGCCGAGGGCCTGCACCTCCAGGTGACGTCCGTCGACAAGTTCCCCCGCATGACGGACTACGTGGCCCCCAAGGGCGTCCGCATCGCCGACGCCGACCGGGTCCGCCTCGGTGCGCACCTCGCCGAGGGCACGACCGTCATGCACGAGGGCTTCGTCAACTTCAACGCGGGCACCCTCGGTACGTCGATGGTCGAGGGCCGTATCTCCGCCGGTGTCGTGGTCGGCGACGGTTCCGACATCGGTGGCGGTGCCTCGACGATGGGCACGCTGTCGGGTGGCGGCCAGGTCCGTATCACCATCGGCGAGCGCTGCCTGGTCGGCGCCGAGGCGGGCGTGGGGATCGCGCTCGGCGACGAGTGCGTGGTCGAGGCCGGGCTCTACGTCACCGCCGGCACCCGCGTCACCATGCCCGACGGCCAGATCGTCAAGGCCCGTGAGCTCTCCGGCGTCTCGAACATCCTCTTCCGACGCAACTCGGTCACCGGCACGGTCGAGGCCCGGCCGAACAACGCGGTCTGGGGCGGGCTGAACGAGGTCCTGCACAGCCACAACTGACGTACCCGTACGGGTTGCGGCGCCGACGCCCAAGATCACGTACGGGTTACTCCGCGTGACCTCGCTGGGGTTCAGGCAGATGAACGGGTGGACACAGGGTCCGATCAGATGCCGAACCGCGAGACGAGGGGCTGAGCAATGACGAACAAGGGGACGAGGGCTGCGGCACGCTGGCTGACGGGGGCGGTCACGGCGGCCGTGGTCTGCGGGGTCTCCGCGGGGACGGCGTACGCGGACGAGACCAACACGGGTTCGCACAACGGTCCCCGGGTCGGGCTCATCAATGTCGGCCAGGTCGACGACCCGATGGAGGACGTGCTGGAGCACTTCCTGCTCTTCGGCGACGGATATCTCTGGAGCTGATCGGTTGGCCGGATTGCCGGTTGGCCTGCTGGCAGGCAGCTTCGAAAGGGCTGGGCCCGTACCGCGCGTTGAAGCGACGGTAGGGGCCCGGCCCTTTTCCGGCAGGCGGCGCTACGTGGTCAACTCCTCGTACGCCGCCAGCAGTCCGTCCGTCGCCTCCCGGCCCGCCGATCGCAGCGGCGACCGTACCGGCCCTCCGGGCAGGCCCAGCGCGCCGAGCAGGGCCTTGGCCGTGACCGCGCCGGGCAGCCCCGACGCCATCATCAACTCGGTGAGGGGGAGCGTCTGTCGCTGGAGGTGGGCCGCCTCGCCGGTCTCGCCGGCGTCGAACGCGTCGATGACCGACCGGAAGTGACGAGGGATCACATTCGCGACGGTGCTGATGTAGCCGGCGCCGCCCACCGCGTACAACGCCAGTACGTATTCGTCGCAGCCCGTGTAGTACGCCAAGTCGGTCCGGGACATGACCTTCTGAGTGCCCATCAGGTCGTACGCGCAGTCCTTCACGGCGACGATCCTCGGGTGCGCGGCGAGGCGGAGCATCGTCTCCGGTTCGATGCGGACGCCGGTGCGGCCCGGGATGTCGTACAGCGCGAGGGGCAGGCCTGAGGCATCCGCGAGCTCCAGGAAGTGGGCCTCCAGGGCGTCCTGCGGGGGCCGGCTGTAGTAGGGCGCGACCACCAACAGGCCGTCCGCGCCCGCCTTTTCGGCCGCCAGGGCCAGTTCGACGGTGTGCCGGGTGTCCGCGGTGCCGACGCCCGCCACGATCGACGCCCGCTCGCCGACCGCCTCCCGTACCGCCCGCACCAGCGCCGACTTCTCGGCGTCCGTCGTGGTCGGGGACTCGCCCGTCGTGCCGGAGAGGACGAGGCCGTCGCAGCCTCCGGTCACCAGCCGGTCGGCGAGGCGCTGGGCGCCGTCGAGGTCGAGGGCACCGTCCGCGGTGAAGGGGGTGACCATCGCGCACAGGGCGCGGCCGAAGGGCGGGGCGGGAGGTGTCTTGGTGCGTGGCGTCATGTGCGTAGTCTCGGTGAGTCGTCTGTGAAGCTCTACTTAATTCTTCTGTAGTGTATTGGTAAGTAATGCTGGAATGAGCTGGAGGTGGGAGAGCGAGGCGCTGGTGCCAACTCGGGGTCCTATGGGTCACCATGGCCGGGACGGTCACCGAACAGCAGTCATGGGAGGCGTCATGAGGCTCGGCAAAGCGCTCGCCACCGGTGTCGCGGAGGAGCAAAGCCCCGTCCCGGAGGAGGAACTCCAACTCCCCGAAGAGGTGCAGGAGTTGGAAGGCTCCGTCGAAGAGGTTCCGGTCGTCCGATGAGGCTGCGGCTCCCCGAGGAACGTCCGGCGGAGCCGCCGACCGGATACAAGATCGCCCACCCGGTGCTGTCCCAGGACGGCACCCGGGCCGGGTTCACCGGGGTGTCGCTGGGCGGCGCGCTGCCGTACGGAGTCCTCGCCGACGCGTCCTGCGTCTACGGCCTGCGCCACCGTGCGCCGTACCGCCGCTGCGACTGCGGCTTCCACTGCGTGCACGACCGTACGACCGCCGAGGGGCTGCTGTGCACCGCCGAGCACCGGGCGGCCGTCCTGCTCGACGTCACCGTCCTCGGCGCCTACATCCGCTTCGAGCTCGGCTTCCGGTACGCCCGTCAGCGGGTGCGGACCGCGACCGTCGGGCCCTGCGGCTGCGGCGCGATCGCCGTCGCGCTCGCCGACGCCGGCTGGGGCAGACCCGGCTGGCACGGCCTGGCCGCCGCCTGCGCGGGGTGCCTGCGAGGGCGTACGTCCGTGTCGCTCGCCGGATTCGCGCGGCTGGGCGGGGACGGGCTGCGGGTCGTGGCGGGAAGCGGCGGTGCTGTCGTGGGCGCTGATCGGCCGGCCGCGTCCGAGGGGTTCGGGGTGCCCGAACTCGTTGCCGAGGCCGCGCTGTTGCAGGCCCGGCTCGACTGGTTCCAGAGCCAGTTGGCGCGACTCGACGAGCACGGGCCGGGTAACGGGCCCAAGGGGTAGGGCAGTTCGGGGACGGGCGCGCTTGACCTCAACTCCGGTCGAGGTCGGAGGCTGGTCGGCGTACACACCGATGCCGACCAACGGAGGCTGTCATGGCCCGTCGTACCGACGCACACCCCGACCTCACCCGCCCGGACGTCGAAACGCCCTTCTTCAGCACCTGGCGGGTCGGCACGCCCGAACGGCAGCGGAAGACGGTCGACGCCATCGCCGCGACCTGGGAGCGTCGGGCCTGGCCGGCGGAGGGAGGGCTCGGCTACTACGTCTACACCGGGCACGACGGGACCACTCTCCTCCACCATTCCCAGTGGGCCCGCGAGCAGGACTACGAGGCCTTCGTCAAGACCCAGCGGCAGGAGCGCGTCGACGAGATCGACACCGCCGTACCGGGGATCGAACGGGTCGCCCTCGACCGGTACCGGCGGTACCGGAGTCGTGAGCGGGCCGTCGGTGACACGCGGACGGCCGGGCTCGTCGTGCTCGTCCGCATCGACTTCGAGGAGGGGACCGCGGAGCAGCGGCGCCTGTGGGTCGACATGGTGCTCGATGCCCTCGTCGAGCCGCCGGAGAGCGACCGCGGGCTCATCTCCGCGCACTTCCACCTGAGCCAGGACGGCACCCACGTTCTGAACTACGCCGAGTGGGAGAGCGCGGAGTCCTACGACGAGGCCATCGCCGCGCCGGGGGAGGGCATCGGCTCGCCCGACCCGGAGTGGGAGCGGGTGCGGACGTACCCGGCGGTGAAGGCGTTCACGGCTGCCCGGTACTCGTACGCCCTGGGGCTCGTCCCTGAATGATCCGGGGCTCTCAATGATCCGGGGCTCCGGGATCTCTTACCGAATACTCTTTTGTTCTGGACAAAAAAAGTGTTCGGTGAGACGGTGGAGTCATGCTTGATGTGACCGTGATCGAGGACCCGGCGGCAGCCGCCGTCTCGCTGGACCCCATACGGGGCCGGCTGCTCGCCGAGCTGGCCGCCGGGCCCGCGTCGGCCGCCATGCTGGCCGGCAAGGTCGGACTGCCCCGGCAGAAGGTGAACTACCACCTGAAGGCGCTGGAGCGGCACGGCCTGGTCGAGCTGGCCGGGGAGCGCCGCAAGGGCAATGTCACCGAGCGGCTGATGCGGGCCACCGCCGCGTCGTACGTCATCTCGCCGCTCGCCCTGGCCGCCGTACAGCCCGATCCCGACCGTTTCCGGGACCAGCTCTCCGCGCGCTGGCTGCTGGCGGTCGGGGCGCGACTGGTGCGGGACGTGGGCACGCTGATCACCGGCGCCGACCGGGCCCGTAAGCGGCTCGCCACCTATGCGCTCGACGGCGAGGTGAGCTTCGCGTCGGCCGCCGACCGGGCCGCGTTCATCGAGGAGTTGACGGCGGGAGTCAGCGCGCTGGTGCGCAAGTACGACTCGCCCGATGCCGAGGGCGGGCGCCCTCACCGGATCGTCGTGGCCGTGCATCCGACGGTCAAGTCCCCGGCCGGCGAATCGACTTCAAGCACGACAGACACCGCAGATATCGCAGACACCGCAGAAATTCAGGAGTGAGCGCCATGTCCGAGGACGTGTCCAAGGCAGTGCCCAGGGAATTCGAGATCGCGCGGGAGTTCGAGGTCGACGCGAGCCCCGAGGAGGTGTGGGAGGCGATCACCGCCGGGACCGGAGGGTATCTGTGGCCGATGGAGCCGCCGGAGCCACGGGTCGGCGGCAAGGGGCCCTTCGGGTCCACGGTCACCGCCTGGGACCCGCCGCTCCGCTACACCAACCGCGTCGAGGACGTCGAGGGCATCTCCGAGCAGACTGCGAACCAGCTCGACTACACCATCGAACCGCGCGACGACGGCCGGCGCGCCTGGGTGCGGTACGTACACAGCGGGATCTTCGTCGACGACTGGGACAACCAGTACGACGGTGCCGCCAAGCACACCGACTTCTATCTGCACACCCTGCGCGAGTACCTCACCCACTTCGCGCCCCGGCCGGCCGCCTTCGCGACCTTCGACGGTCCCGAGGCCTCGAAGGCGCCCGATGCCCTCGCTGTCGTGGCGCGGGCGCTCGGTCTCGGGGAGGGCGTGACCGCCGGTGCGCGGGTGACGGTCCAGGGGCCCGACACGTTCGACACCGTGGTCGACTTCCGCGACCCGTACTTCATCGGGCTGCGGACGGACCGGGGGCTCACCCGCATCTTCGGGCGCAACCACTGGGGCTACCCGGTCGGCATCTCCCTGCACGACTTCGCGCCGGGCGCCGACGCCGAGATCAAGGAGTGCGAGAAAGCCTGGCAGGACTGGCTGAACGGTGTGTTCAACCAGTCCTGATCCAGCGGGAGTTGCAGTGCTGAGAACTACGGCACCACGGCCCTGGGGAACTACGGCTTGAAGCGCAGTACCTGCGGGTCGTGGTCGCTGATCTGGTCGTTGAACTCCGAGTTGGTGTGCACGGAGTCGTAGTCGAACTCGCAGCCGCGGCTGATTGACGGGCTGACCAGGATCTGGTCCAGGACCTGGCTGTTGCCCTGGTAGTCGTACGTGTAACGCTCGCTCTTCGGCAGCGACTTGATCGCCGACCACAGCGCGCCGCCGTTCTCCAGCAGCTTGGTGGTGTCGGAGAACTCGAAGTCGTTGATGTCGCCGAGCGTGATCACGTGCGCGTTCTTCTGGACCTTGAGGATGTCCTTGACGAACGTGTTCACCGCCGTCGCCTGGAGGTGACGCTGGGTCTCCGAGCTGCGCGCCGGCGGCTGGAACTGCGAGTGCAGACCCTGGTCGCCGCCCTTCGAGGAGAAGTGGTTGGCGATCAGGATGACGGTCTTGCCGCGGAAGACGAACTCGCCCGCGAGCGGCTTGCGGCTGTTCGTCCAGGCCGCGTTGGCCGGGTCGACGCGACCCGGCGAGACCGTGAGGGCCGCCTTGCCGTACTCCTTGGTGACACCGGCGGCCGTCGTGGCGTCGCCGCCCGCGCGGTCGGTGAAGGAGACCCGCGCCGGGTTGAACAGGAACACCTGACGGATGTTGCCGCCGGGCTCGCCGCCGTCCGCGAGGTCGGCCGGGTCGATGGAGCGCCAGTCGTACGCCGGGCCGCCCGCCGCCACGATGGCGTCGATCAGCTTCTTGACCGTCTGGTCGGCGGCGACCGTGCCGTCCTTCGTCGCGCCGTTGTTGTCCTGGATCTCCTCCAGGGACAGGATGTCGGGCGACTGGAGGTTGTGCACGATCGCGGCGGCGTGGTCCGCGAACGTGGCGTCGGACGGGTCGAGGTTCTCGACGTTGTACGTCGCCACCGCGAGCTCGCTCCGCGACTGCTTGCGGGTCGTCTCGCGCTCCAGGCCGCCCTGCTTCAGGGTGCCTATCTGGTTGGCGACGAGGGTGTACCCGCCGAACTGGTTGTAGTCCAGCGGACCGGCGGTGGTGCCGGTGAGGCTGTCGCCGACGTTCGCCTTCGGGAAGTCGGCGACCGCGCCCAGGGACTGGATCTGGATCCGGCCGGTGTTCTGCGAGGTGTACGCGCCGTACACCGTGCCGCCGCGGCGGTTGGCGTTCTCACGCGGCTTCACCGTGACCCACAGCTCGGTGAACGGGTCGGTGGCGGTGACCACGCGGGCGTCCTTGACCTGGACGTTCATGCCCTCAAGGGACTCGTAGTAGTCCAGGGCGTACTTCTTGGGCAGCAGCGTCAGCGCGTTCACCGAGCCGCTCGCGGCGGTGTCGCCGGCCGGGGCGTAGGCCGCCGGGACGGACCTGGCGTCGACGACCGTCGCGGCCGGGACCGCGTTGCCGCTGGAGACGACGGTGACCGTCGGCTTGACGATCTCCGTCACCGACTGGTTGCCGGACGCGGCGCCGCCGGGCACGAACTCCGAGATGGAGCCGGTGACGGTGACCGAGTCGCCGACGGCGACGGTCGGCTTGGAACTGGTGAAGACGAAGACGCCCTCACTGGTGGCCGGGTCGGCGTCGGGGGCCGTGTCCTGGATCCAGAAACCGCGCGACGAACCGTAGGTACGGACGCCGGTGACGATTCCCGCCACGTCCGTGACCTTCTCACCCGCGAGCGGGGACAGACGCGTGGTGCCCTGGATGTCATGAATACGCACGGGGTCGGCCTGCGCGGACGACGGAATCACCACCAGGGTGACGACCGTGGAACAGACGGCGGCGACAGTGAGCGCGCCGAGGCGCACTGAGGTCTTGCTCGGCAACGGGATCCCTCCGGGGACAAACATGAGTGCCGGGACGAGGGTGATGAGGGTGGTAAAGGTGGTGCAGTGGGGGGAACGCGACCTGCTGGGCAGATGGTTACGCGCGTAGACATCCGGTGAACACTCGGTACAGAAAGCTCCGCACCGAAGGTTCGGCACCGGGTGATCGGCAGTGAACGCCCGGCTTGGGGGAACAGTGAACACGATGGGACACGACGGACCGCCAGGGGGATGCGGTGAATCGGCACCCCCTCGACTTCTACGCGCGTCAATCTCCTGCCTGCTCAGGCCACTTGTCAAGGTTTCAGCCATGTCCCACGCCTGACAGGTTCATGAACCGGGCGGCATGGTGCCAAATCCGTCTAGGGTGAGCGGCTGAGTCGTACGGCCTTCAACTCGACGCCGTACGGTCGTCAGACGCCGTCGTCGGACTCCGGGCGCTTACCGGGTGCCGTCGTACGGCCTTTCGGGCGCCTGAGGAGAAAACAGCCGATGTCAGACAGCTCCCCCCTGCCGCCGGTGCGACTGCACTCCGAAGCGGAACTGGCGCGGGACGCGCTCGCCGCCCCGCTCGTCTCCCGCGCCGCCCGGCTCGCTCGCTGGGCCGGACCGGACACCCGGGTCGGGGCCGGCGGCGAACTCGTCGAGGAGCAACTGCCGGCGGCAGCGGAGACGCTCGGGCTGATCACCGACGGGACCGCCGGGGACGGGCTCACGGTCGAGGACGCGCTCGCCTACGCGAGTGAGGCGTGGCGGGTCGCCGTGGACACGGGGCTCGTCGAGGTCGTCGACGAGGACGCGGGGACGGTCACGGTCGGTGAGGACCTCGTGCTGCTCACCTCCGGGGCGCCGCACGACGTGCTCGCGGTGTGGCTCGCGGCGCTGGAGACCGTTCTCGCCGACGCGAGCGTGCCCGACCTCGACGATCTCGTCGACGCCATGGACGACGCCACCGAGGTCGACTTCTCCCAGCTGGACTGGGACCCCGAGGCGGAGGCCGACTTCCTCGACGGTGTGCTCGCCAACCTCTACCTCCTGAGCGTCAGCGAGGGCGGCCCCGCCGACGGCCCGGTGCCGTTGCCCGCGCTGGCGGCGTCCATGGTCGTACCGGGCGACATGAGCGAGCCCACCAACGACGTCCTGGAGCAGGTCTCGGACACGATGATGCGCCTCGACGACCAGTTCCGGCTGCTCGAACCCATCGGGCTCGTCGCCTACCGGCCCGTCGACGAGGCGCTGATGGCGGACACCGACGACCCCGCCGGGGGCGCGTCGGAGGGCGACGACACCGACGTCTCCCGCTACGGGATGGTGCGGCTGACCCCGCTCGGCCTGTACGGCGTACGGGCCCGGCTGCTGGAGTCCGGCTTCGAGGCGCCCGCCGTCGGAGACCTCGCCGACAAGGGCGCGGACGCGCTGCTCGACGGCACGGCCGCCTTCCCGGCGACGGCCGCGCAGGCGGAGACCGAGCAGTGGCTGGCCCGCCGCGAACCCCTCGCCGCGGCACGGGAGTTGCTCTCGGCGGCCCGGGGCGGCGACGCCGGTGCGCCGCTGCGCCGGCTGCTCTGCCAGCAGGCCCTGTCCCTCGTCGGCGCCGAGGCTGAGCCCGCGCTGCGGGAGGTCCTCGACGACGCCGAACTGGGCGGCCTCGCCCGCGTCTGGCTCAGCGAGCACGGCGCGCCGGACGTGCCGCCGCCGTCCGAGGCGATGGTGTTCTGGCTGACCATCGACACGGTGGCCGCCCAACTGGCGGCCGAGGGCAACTCGGCGGAGTTGCGTGGACTGGTGGAGGGGCTGGCGCAGCAGCACGGGGCGTTCTTCGAGGCGGCCTGGCGCGTCGAGCACCCGGCTACGGCGGATGTGCTGGAGGCGATGGGGCGGCTGCATCCGGACAAGCGGGTGGCGAAGGAGGCGCGGAAGGCCGCGTTCAAGGCGCGGTCTCAGCAAGGGGGTTGAGCAAGGGGGTGGGCAGGGGGTGCGCGTGGCAGGGTTTCGCCCCCGCCGCCCCTACCCGTCCCATCCCTGGGGGCTGTGCCCCCAGGCCCCCCTGTTTTCGCGCTGGACGCGCTCGTCCTCAAGCGCCGGACGGGCTGGAGGGGGCGGGCCTGGGTGGGTGGGTAGAGGGAGGGCTGGACGTGCTTGTTCTCAAGCGCGGGACGGGCTGGAGGGGGTGGGCCTGGGTGGGTGGGTAGAGGGAGGGCTGGACGTGCTTGTTCTCAAGCGCCGGACGGGCTGGAGGGGGTGGGCCTGGGTGGGTGGGTAGAAAGAGGGCTGGACGTGCTCGTCCTCAAACGCCGGACGGGCTGAAGACGCTCCCCGTTCAGCTCGCGTTCAGGGCCGGGCGGGACGGTGGCGCCACGTCCCGCCCACCGTCACAGGAGACACCATGTCGCTCACCCGCAGGGACTTCACCTCGGCCGGGGTCGTGCTGGCCGGCAGTGTCGGTGCCCTCGCCACCGCGCCCAACGCCCTCGCGTCCACGGAGACGGCTGAGTCGGCGGACCGGCACGGGGACGGGCACCACGGAGTCGGCTACGGCCCGCTCCTGCCCGACCCCAAGGGTCTGCTGGCCCTCCCCGCCGGATTCTCGTACCGCGTCATCACGTACAGCGGGAAGACCAAGCTGGAGTCCGGCGAGATCACCCCGTCCAACCATGACGGCACCGCCGCCTTCGCGGGCCCGCGTGGCACCACCCTCCTCGTCAACAACCACGAGCTGAAGGGCCCGCGCGCCAACTGGAAGTACCCGGTGCCGCTCACCGAGGGTCTCGTCTACGACCCCGCCGCGTCCGGCGGTTGCACGGTCGTCGAGGTGCGTCCCGGCGGCCAGGTCGCCGAGTGGGTGGGCATCGCCGGTACCTCCACCAACTGCGCGGGTGGCAGCACCCCTTGGGGTACGTGGCTCACCTGCGAGGAGAACTCCGACCGCGCCGGCGTCAACGGTATGACCAAGGACCACGGGTACGTCTTCGAGGTCGACCCCTGCGACAAGCGCGCCAACCAGAACCCCAAACCCCTGAAGTTCTTCGGGCGTTACGACCACGAAGCCGTCGTCGTCGACCCCAAGCGCGGCCACGCCTACCTCACCGAGGACGCCGCCGCCCCCAACGGCCTCCTCTACCGCTGGACTCCGCCGCAGCACTTCCACTACGGCCACGGAACCTTCCGCACCCTCTCCGACACCGCGGGCACCCTCCAGGCGCCCAAGTGCTTCGACTCCGCGGGCCAGTTCGTCGACGACCTCTCCCGCGCCACGAAGATCGGCACGGTGTACGGCGTCGACTGGATCGACGTTCCCGAACGCGACGGCAGGACCGTCGACGTGCGCAAGCAGTTCGGCGCCGGCGAGATCACCCGCGCCCGCAAGCTCGAGGGCATGTGGTGGGGCGACGGCGGCACCTACATCGTCTCCTCGTACGCCCGCGCCGAGAGCCCCGTCCAGCACGACGGCCAGGTCTGGTTCTACGACCCCAAGCGCCGCACGCTCACCCTGAAGGTCCTGCTGGGCGTCAACCCCGACCCGTCGGTCGACGGCGCTTACGACAGCCCCGACAACATCACCGTCTCCCCGTACGGCGGCCTGATCATCGCCGAGGACGGCGAAGGCATCCAGCACCTGTTCGGCGCGACGGACAGCGGTCGTACGTATCCGATCGCCCGCAACGAACTCAACGTCGGCACCGAAGAGGAGCCCGAATACAGCGAGTTCGCCGGCGTCACCTTCTCGCCCGACGGGAAGACGCTGTACGCGAACATCCAGAAGCCCGGGATCCTGCTGGCGATCACGGGGCCGTGGAAGCGGCAGAAGCGCGGATAATTAATTCGGTCGCTCGTCCCGCGGTACGCCTCCTAGAGTGATGAACGTCCAGGTGCGAAGGCAGGACCTACTTCCACTCATAATGGGGCGGCCGCGGGTTCGAGTCCCGTCACCGGTACAACGCGCCGGTGTAGCTCAGGGGTTAGAGCACCTACGTCGGTTCCGCCGGCTTCGATCTCTGGACACCTAAAACTTCATGCACCTCCCGGTGCGCGATTCTGATCTCGGGGAGGCGCAGCAGATGGTGGGTGCCCGGTGCGCAGGCAGCGGATACTTCGGGAACTGGTGAGGATAAAACCTCGTGCGGGTTCAAATCCCGTCATCGACCCAGGGTCGGTGTGGCGGAACGGAAGACGCGCCAGTGATAAGCAACCGTCGCCGACTTCGACCTCGGGCACCCTCCTTTTGCTGCGCCTCCCTCCGAAACAACCAATATGCACGCACGAAGTGCCGGCGAATTGGGGGGAAATTCATCATGGCGCGATTCAACACCAAGGCCGCCAAGGCGCAGCCCACTTCGCGGGTCACCTCGACGGGGCGTGTGCTCCGTACGTACCAGGGCGGCCGTGGCCGTGAGCGGGACGAGCGCTCGGAACTGTTCCTGCTGTCGATTGCCAACTTCGTCGCGCAGAAGACCTTCCACGAGAGCGGCGAGGACCGGGACGACCGGTTCGCCGCGCTCGTACGCCGGCTCGCCGTCACCGACCCGGCGTGGACGGCCGGCCTGCTCGGCTGGCTGCGTGGCGAGGGCAACCTCCGTACGGCCGCCATCGTGGGCGCCGCCGAGTACGTGAAGGCGCGCCTCGACGCGGGGGTCACGGAGGCCACGGACGGCCCGTCCAACCGGCAGGTCATCGACTCCGTACTGCGCCGCCCGGACGAGCCCGGCGAACTGCTCGCCTACTGGACCTCCCGGTACGGCCGCAACATCCCCAAGCCCGTCAAGCGAGGTATCGCCGACGCCGTACGACGGCTCTACAGCGGCAAGTCGCTGCTGAAGTACGACACCGCGTCCAAGGGGTACCGCTTCGGCGACATCCTCAACCTCGTGCACGCGGCGCCGGATCCGGCCAAGCCGTGGCAGGGCGAGCTGTTCCAGTACGCGCTGGACCGGCGCCACAACCCGGACACGGCCGTCGTCCCCAAGTCGCTGCCCGTGCTCGCCGCACACCGTGACCTGATGGCGCTGCGGCCCGCGAAGCGGCGCAAGGTCGTGACCGGAGCGAGCGGCGCCGAACGCCTGGCGGACGCGGGCATGACCTGGGAGGCACTGGCCGGCTGGCTGCAGGGGCCGATGGACAGGGCGGCCTGGGAGGCGGTCATTCCCTCCATGGGGGCGATGGCGCTCGTTCGCAACCTGCGGAACTTCGACGAGGCAGGGGTGAGTGACGAGGTGGCGGCGCGGGTCGCCGCGAAGATCAGCGACCCCGCCGAGGTCGCGCGCTCGCGGCAGTTCCCCTTCCGCTACCTCGCCGCGTACCGGCACGCGCCCTCGCTGCGCTGGTCGTACCCGCTGGAGCAGGCGCTGGGGCACTCGCTGGCCAATGTGCCGGTGCTGTCCGGGCGGACGCTCGTCCTCGTCGACCGTTCGGGTTCGATGTTCTACTCCCGGCTGTCGGAGCGCTCGGAACTGACCAGGGCCGACGCGGCGGCGATCTTCGGCTCGGCGCTCGCGCTGCGGGCGGCGGACGCGGATCTCGTCGAGTTCGGTACGTCGAGCAACCGCGTGAAGTACCGCAAGGGCGAGTCGGTGCTGAAGGTTCTGGACCGCTTCGGCGATCTGGGCGGCACCGACACGACCGAGGCGGTCCGGCGCCACTACCGGCGGCACGACCGGGTGCTGATCGTCACTGACGAGCAGTACGCCTACAGCCGGCACGGCGACCCGACCGAGCAGGTGCCGTCCGACGTGCCGGTCTACACCTGGAACCTCGCCGGGTACCAGGCCGGCCACGGCCCCTCGGGAGCGGGGAACCGGCACACGTTCGGAGGGCTCTCGGACGCGGCCTTCCGGATGGTCCCGCTGCTGGAAGGCGCTCGGGACGCGGACTGGCCCTGGGCCGGCTGAGGCGGTTGAAGTGAGCTGAATTGGGGTGTGGCCCGTACTTCGGTGCGGGCCACACTCTTGTGCGCTGTCCTTGAGTTCCGTCTTGCGCTCCATGGAATCTGACATCTAACATTTCAGTTGTGGAAGCGATGCGACCCGTGCCCCGGACCCTGCTCAGGGACCGGGCGTACGAAGCGATCCGGGACGCCATCGTCGCCGGGGAGATCGAGCCCGGCGCGGTGGTGCGTGACGCCGAACTCGCCGAGCGGCTCGGGCTGTCCCGGGCGCCGGTGCGGGAGGCGTTCGCGCGGCTGGTCGACGAAGGGCTGCTGGAGAGCAAGCCGCAGAGCTATACGAAGGTGACGCCGGTCGTGGCCGCCGACGTGCGCGACGCGGCGGCCGTGGTCGGGGCCATGCACGAGCTGGTCACGCGGGCCGCCGTGCCCCGGCTGTTCGCCGCGGACGTCGAGGCGATGCGCGCGGCCAACGAGCGGTTCGTGACCGCCGTCCGTGCCGGGCACGTGGACTTCGCCCTGCGCGCCGATGACCAACTGCACGACGTCCTCGTCCGGGTCAGCGGCAATCGCGCGGCAGCCGCCACCGCCGCCCGCTACACCCCGCTCATCCGCCGCTTGGAGCGACGACGCTTCAGTGAGGGCAGCAACTGCCGTTCGGCCGACCTGCACGACCGGCTCATCGAGGCCTGCGCGGCGGGAGACGTGGACGAAGCGGTCCGTGTCACCGCGGAGATCTGGCGTGGGCTCGCCGAGCTCGCCGACAGCGACTGATCCCGGGAGGAACCGAACCCCATGTCCCTTGCCTCGTACGAGCGTTACCCCCTTCTCTTCGGGCCCTCGCCCGTTCATCCCCTTGAGCGGCTCACCGCGCATCTCGGCGGCGCCGCTCTCTGGGCGAAGCGGGAGGACTGCAACTCCGGTGTCGCGTACGGCGGCAACAAGACCCGCAAGCTGGAGTACCTCGTCGCCGATGCGCTGGCCAAGGGGTGCGACACGCTCGTCTCGATCGGCGGAGTGCAGTCCAACCACACCCGGCAGGTCGCCGCCTGTGCCGCCCGGGCCGGGCTCAAGTGCGTGCTCGTGCAGGAGAGTTGGGTCGAGTGGCCCGACTCCGTGTACGACAAGGTCGGCAACATCCTGATCAGTCGGCTCGCCGGCGCGGATGTGCGGCTGGTGCGGGCCGGTTTCGGTATCGGCTTCAAGGAGAGCTGGGAGCTGGCGCTGCGGGAGGTGGAGGAAGGGGGCGGTAAGCCGTACGCCATCCCCGCCGGTGCCTCCGACCATCCGCTGGGCGGGCTGGGTTTCGCCGGGTGGGCTTATGAAGTCGCCGAGCAGGAACGGGAGTTGGGGGTCTTCTTCGACACCGTGGTGGTGTGCTCGGTGACCGGGTCGACCCAGGCGGGCATGGTCGCCGGGTTCGCGGCGCTGGAGGAGGCGGGCGGGCGGGAGCGGCGCGTGCTCGGGATCGACGCGTCGGCGGCGCCCGCCCGGACGAAGGAGCAGATCGCGCGGATCGCCCACAACACCGGCCAACTGATCGGTGTCAAGCGGGAGTTGACGCAGGACGACGTCGAGCTGGACGGGCGTTACCACGCGGGTACGTACGGGATTCCCGACGACACGACCCTGGACGCGATGCGGCTCGCCGCCCGTACGGAGGGGATGGTCACCGATCCCGTGTACGAGGGGAAGTCGATGGCCGGGATGGTCGACCTGGTGGCACGCGGGGAGATCGGGCGGGAGTCCACGGTGCTGTACGCGCACTTGGGCGGGCAGCCCGCGCTGAACGCGTACAGCGCGTTGTTCTAGTTGGTTAGAGGGGGTTCCGGACGGCCGGTGCCGCCGGTTCCGGTGGTTCCGTGTTCCGGAAGAGCGGTTCTGGTGAGGTGAAGGCGAGTTCGGCGAAGCGTTCGCCGATGCGGCGGTGGGTGGCGGCGTCCGGGTGGAGGTCGTCGGGCAGGGGGAGTTCGGCGGAGTCGGTGTCGCCGTAGAGGTCGCGGCCGTCGAGGTGGTACAGGTTCGGGTCCTCAGGTGCCCGCTGTTCCACGATCCGGGCGAGTTCGTCCCGGATGACTCGCAGGGTCAGTTTGCCGTCGGCCTGTTCCGCCGGATCGCCCATGGCCCGGAACCGCAGTTGCCCCTTGCCGAGGTCGGCGAGGTCCAGGACGCTCGGGCCGGGCGTCTCCTCGTGGATGGGGCACAGGATCGGGGAGACGACCAGCAGCGGTGCGGTGGGATGGCCCTCGCGGATGGTGTCGAGGAAGCCGTGGACCGCGGGACCGAAGGCCCTCAGGCGCATCAGGTCGGTGTTGACCAGGTTGATGCCGATCTTGACGCTGATCAGGTCGGCGGGAGTGTCGCGCATCGCGCGGGCGGTGAACGGGTCGAGGAGGGCGCTGCCGCCCAGGCCCAGGTTGATCAGTTCCACGTCGCCGAGTGACGCGGCGAGCGCGGGCCAGGTGGTGGTGGGGCTCGCGGCGTCCGAGCCGTGGCTGATCGAACTGCCGTGGTGCAGCCAGACCCTGCGGCCCCGGTCGGGCGTGGGCTCGACGGGGGCGTCGGTGCGCAGGGCGACGAGTTCGGTCGTCTCGTTGTGCGGCAGCCAGATCTCGATGTCCTTCACACGGTTCGGCAGACCGGTGAAACGGAGGGTGCCGACCGGGCCCGGCCGGCTCTCGGCGGTCCCTGCGGTCATGTCGATGGTGACGGTGTTGCCGCCCGTCACGCTGCCCTGACCGGCGAGGCTGCCGTCGACGAGCAGGTCGTACACGCCGTCGGGCCGGAACGGGGCGCCCACGTAGATCCGCTTGGTGGGCCGCGTATCCAGTTCGACGACGCCGGCCCGGGTGCGGAAGACCAGTCGTACGCCGGAGGGCTGGGACTCGGCCATGGCCAGCTGGCCGTCGGCGCACTGGGCGCGGGCCCGGGCCGGCAGCCGGTGCGGTATGACGCCGTGCTCGGTGCGCTCCAGGTCGAGGGCGCCGCGCAGGAGGTCCGCGGTGATGAGTGTGGTGATGGGCGGGATGGCCTGCGGGGTGACGGGTGGGGTGACCGGCGGGGTGGGCCGGTCGTGCTCGGCGGGCTGCATGTCCTCGGCCTTTCGGTCAAAGGGTGGGAGGAGTGAGGGTGGTGGGGGTGGCGGGGGTGGTGTGAGTGGTGGCGTGCGCGGGCCAGTTGCGCAGCAGGGCGTCGAGGGCGTCCAGGATCCGGGTCCAGGATTCCTGCGGGTCGGGAGCGCTGTGGCTGAAGCCGCCTGCCGTCTCCAAGCTGACGTACCCATGGAAGACGCTGCCCATCAGTCGGATCGCGTGGGTCTGGTCCGGCTCCGTCAGGTCGTAGCCGCGCAGGATCGCGCGCGTCATCTGGGCGTGCCGGACGCCCGCACTGGCGGCCGCCGTCTCGGGGTCGAGCCTCAGTCGTGCGGCGGCGGCGCGGCCGGAGTGCTCCAGGGCGTAGTCGCGGTAGGCGTTCGCGAAGGCGGCCAGGGCGTCCTTGCCGGCCCGCCCGGCCACCGCGTCGGCGGCCCGGTCGGCGAGCTCCTCCAGGGCGAACAGGGCGATCCGGGTCTTGAGGTCCTGGGTGCTCTTCACATGCGAGTACAGACTCGCGACCTTGACGTCGAACCGGCGGGCGAGTTCCGAGGCGGTCACCTGGTCGAAGCCGACCTCGTCGGCGAGTTCGGCTCCGGCTCTGGTCAGGCGTGCTGTGGTCAGTCCTGCGCGTGCCATGACCTTCCCCTCCTCCTGTGTTGCGTGGCTAAGGGAATTATGGGTTTGCCTAAGAGCTTTAGGCAAATTAGCCTGACGTTATGGAGCCGCTGACTGAGCAAGAGATACGTGCCGCGTTCGTGAACTGCACCAAGGGTGAGGCGCAGCGCCTGTCCGTTCCGCGCGATCTGGCCGACCGGCCCTGGGGGGATCTGGACTATCTGGGATGGCGAGATCCGCAGGCGCCCGACCGTGCCTACCTCGTCGCCGAGCTGGACGGCCGGGTGGTCGGCCTGGCGCTGCGGAGTTCCGCGCCCGCCTTCGGGCGGACGCGGCGCAGTATGTGCTCGATGTGCCTGACCACGCACACCGGTGGCGTCTCCCTGATGGTCGCGCCGAGGGCGGGGAAGGCAGGGAAGCAGGGCAACTCGGTGGGGGCCTATGTATGCGGCGACCTCTGCTGCTCGCTGTATGTGCGGGGCAGGAAGGACGCGGGAGCCGGGGCGCGGCTGCACGAGACGATCACTCTGGAGGAGAAGATCCAGCGGACCGTGGGGAACATCGCCGCGTTCGTCGCCAAGGTGACGGGTTGACCCCACGGTCCGTTGTGCTGGTGTTTGGGAGTATTTGTGCCTAGTTGCGTGTGGTTGTGCGCCGTTGTGCGTGGTTACAGCGCCTGGGCCGCGGGCTTCACCATGCCCCTGACTGTGCGGGACTTGACGAAGTCGCCGATCGCCGTCATCTCCCACTCGCCCGAGAACTGCTTGATCATCTTCGCCATCATCACGCCCGTCTGCGCTTCGGCGCTGGTCAGGTCGAAGCGGACCAGTTCCTCGCCCGTCGCGGCGTCCAGGAGACGGCAGTACGCCTTCGCGACCTCCGTGAACTTCTGGCCGGAGAAGGAGTTGACCGTGAAGACCAGGCCGGTGACCTCCTGGGGGAGGCGGCCCAGGTCGACCACGATGACCTCGTCGTCGCCTCCGCCCTCGCCCGTGAGGTTGTCGCCGGAGTGCTTGATCGCGCCGTTCACGATGGAGAGCTTGCCGAAGTAGCAGCTGTCGATGTGGTTGCGCTGCGGGCCGTACGCGATGACCGACGCGTCCAGGTCGATGTCCTTGCCGCGGAACGCCGGTTCCCAGCCGAGGCCCATCTTGACCTGGGAGAGGAGGGGCTTGCCGCCCTTGACCAGGGACACGGTCTGGTTCTTCTGGAGGCTTACGCGGCCCTTGTCGAGGTTGATCTTGCCGGCGCCGAGGACCGGGGCGGGGGGCGCCGGGGGTGCGGCGGGCGGGGGCGGCGGGGTCTGTACGGCGGGCGTGGGGACGGGTGCGGGCGTCGGTACGGGCTGGGGGGCCGGTGCCGGTTCCTCCACGCTCACGCCGAAGTCCGTGGCGATGCCGGCAAGGCCGTTCGCGTACCCCTGGCCCACCGCTCGGGCCTTCCAGGCGCCGTTGCGGAGGTAGATCTCGACGATCACCAGTGCCGTTTCCGCACCGAGCTGCGGGGGTGTGAACGTGGCCAGTACGGAGCTGTCGGCTGCGTTGCGGATCGTGGCCGTCGGTTCGATGCCCTGGAAGGACTGGCCCGCGGCGTCCGGGCTCGCCGTGACGACGATCTTCTCGATGCCCGGGGGGAGGGCGGCGGTGTCGACGGTGATCGAGTCGGGGGCCGTGCCGCCGCCGGAGCGGTAGGTGATGCCTGGGCCTGTGGCCTGGTTGTAGAAGATGAAGTCGTCGTCGGAGCGCACCTTGCCGTCGGCGGTGAGCAGCAGGCCCGATACGTCTAGCCGCACGGGAGCGGTGACGTCGACCGCCACGCGGGTGACGGGGAGAGGGATGTTCGAGCCGGGGGTCATAGCTGTCATGGCCTGTGAACGACCGGGGCCGTTTTACCGTTCCCTTACTCGGCGTCCGATTGGGGGGTGGGGGTGGATGCGGGTTTTTCGCCCCCGCCGCCCCTACCCGTCCCATCCCTGGGGCTGCCGCCCCAGACCCCGCTCCGGCCCTGGACGGGCCTTGTCCTCAAACGCCGGACGGGCTGGGGTGCCTGGGCCTGGGCTGTAGAAGCGGCGGGGGCGGGTGGGTG
>NZ_JBIRRV010000001.1:0-25488 GCF_044333925.1 Streptomyces sp. NPDC020898 | reverse complement strand
GGGCCGGGGGTGGTCGCGGGGGGGGGGGGGGGGGGGGGGCACAGCGGGGGGGGGGGGCGGGCCTTTGTCCACAACCGCCGGAGGGGGTGGAGTTGGTGGGGGTGGGTGGGAGAGAAGGCTGGGTGGTCCGGCCTCACATGCCGGACGGGTTCGACATGCGGGGCCCGGCCCGTTGTCGCCCCCGAGGGGGCGCGAACCCTACGGCACCACCACGATCTTGCGTCCTACCCCCGCCTTGAACTGGTCCAGTGCCTCCGGATACCGCGCCAGAGGGATACGGTCGCTGATGAACACCTCCGGGTCCAGTACACCCGCCGCGAACAGTTCCGCCGCGCGTTCGAAGCTGTGCAGGACCGCCATCGAGCCGGTGATGGTGATCTCCTGGTTGTAGATGCGGTACGGGTCGATCGTGACCCGGGTCGCGTAGTCCGCGACGCCGAACTGGAGGAACGTGCCCGCCTTCGCCACCCGGTCCAGGCCGTCCTGGATCGCCGCCGCGTTGCCCGTCGCGTCGATCACCAGGTCCCAGCCCTGCGGGCGGTCCAGTTCGTCGGGGTTCGCGGCCGACGCCGAGACGCCGAGGCGGTGCGCTGTTTCGAGGCGCGTCGGGTTCACGTCGACCATGTCCACGCTCGCCGCTCCTGTCCGCTTCGCCAGCTCCAGCATCATCAGGCCCATCGTTCCGGAGCCGTAGATGAGGACGTGGGCGCCCAGGCGGGACTGCAGGACGTCGTACCCCCGTACCGCGCACGACAGTGGCTCCACCAGGGCCGCGTCCTGGGTGCGGATGTGGTCCGGCAGACGTACGCAGTTGGCGACCGGCGCCACCGCGTACTGTGCCGCGCCGCCCGCCGTGGTCACGCCGATCGCCGCCCAGCGTTCGCACATGTTGTTGTGGCCGACGCGGCAGTACCGGCACTCGTGGCAGTAGAGGGAGGGGTCCACGGCCACGCGGTCGCCGATCGACAGTTCCGTGACCGCCGTACCGACGCCGACCACCTCGCCCGCGAACTCGTGTCCCGGCACGATCGGCAGTGTCGGCGCGAACTCGCCCTGGAGGATGTGCAGATCGGTGCCGCACAGGCCGCAGGCCGCGACCTCGACGACGACGTCGCGGGGGCCCGGTGTCGGGTCCGGCACCTCCATGACGACGGCGCGGCCCACGGACTCGATGACGGCGGCCTTCATTTCACGGCTCCCAACGAAAGGCCCTGGACCAGCTTGTCCTGGGCGGCGAAACCTGCGGCGAGCACCGGCAGGGAGATGACGAGCGACGCGGCGCACACCTTCGCCAGGAACAGGCCCTGGCTGGTGATGAAGCTGGTGAGGAAGACGGGGGCGGTTTCGGCGACCACGCCGGTCAGGACCCTTGCGAACATCAGCTCGTTCCAGCTGAAGATGAAGCAGATCAAGGCTGTTGCCGCTATTCCGGGCAGGGCGATGGGGGCCACCACGCGCCCCAGGATCGTCGGCAGTTTCGCGCCGTCGATCTGCGCCGCCTCGATGATCGCGGTCGGCACCTCGGAGAGGAAGGACTGCATCATCCACACCGCGATCGGCAGGTTCATCGACGTGTAGAGGATGACCAGCGCCCAGATGTTGTCGAGCAGACCGGTGTTCTTCGCGAACAGGTAGATCGGCAGCAGGCCCGCCACCAGCGGCAGCATCTTGGTGGACAGGAAGAAGAACATGACGTCGGTCCACTTCTTCACCGGCCGGATGGACAGCGCGTACGCCGCCGGCAGTGCGAGGAGCAACGTCAGCAGGGTCGAAGTGAGTGAAGCCGTCATCGAGTTGATCAGGGCCGGCCAGGGGCTGGCGCCGCCGCCGACGCCGAAGAACTCGCGGTAGCTGTCCAGGGTGAGCGAGGCGGCGAGGGAGGGCGGGTTGGTCGCCGCGTCCGCCTCGGAGTGGAAGGAGGTCAGGACCATCCAGAGGATGGGCAGCACGAACAGGATGCCGGCCAGCCATGCGGTCATGCCCAGGGCGGCCCCCTGGAACCGGCCGCCGGGCCGTGGGCGCTTGGGGGCGGTGGTGGTGATCGTGGCCATCAGCGGGACACCTCCGCACGGAACAGGGACGACACGACGCGCAGGGCGAAGGTCGCGAGGATGAGTGAGCCGATGACGACGATGACGCCGGCCGCCGAGGCGAGGCCGTTCTCGTGCGCCTGGTAGAAGGTCTGGTAGACGGTGTACGGCAGGTTCGCGGTGCCGAGCCCGCCGGACGTGATGGTGTACACCGCGTCGAAGTTCTGCACGATGTAGATCGAGCCGAGCAGCACGCTCAGTTCGATGTAGCGGCGCATGTGCGGCAGCGTGATGTGGACGAACACCTGCCAGTCGTTCGCGCCGTCCATACGGGCGGCTTCGAGCAACTGCGAGTCACGGCTCTGCAGTCCGGCGAGCAGGATCAGCGTCATGAACGGCGTCCACTGCCAGATCAGCGAGGCCTCGACCGCCATCAGCGGCATCTCGGAGATCCAGTCCGGCTGGGTCGCCCCGTCGCCGCCGATCCAGTGCAGGACGCCGTTGAACAGGCCGTACTCGGGATTGAGCAGGACGTGCTTCCACAGCAGCGCGGCCGCGACCGGTACGAGGAGGAAGGGGGCTATGAGCATCGTGCGGACGATGGCCCTGCCCCGGAACTTGCGGTCGAGCAGCAGCGCCAGCGCCAGTCCGAGCACCAGGCTGACGAGCACGACCGTGACGGTCAGCAGGACGGTCGTCCACACCGACTCCCGCAGCTCGGGTGTGCTCAGCACATCCGAGTAGTTGGCGAAGCCGGTGAAGCTGCGGTCGTTCGGGTAGAGCGCGTTCCAGTCGAAGAACGAGATCACCAGGGTGGCGACGAAGGGCAGCTGCGTCACGAGGATCATGAAGATCAGCGCGGGCAGCAAGGGGGCCCGGGTGGCCCACTCGCGCATACGGTTCGGCGGCCGGGTCGCCGGCCGCGCGGCGGCGGCGACCCGGGTGGGGGGAGCGGCGACGGTCATGATCCCTCGTACTTCTTTCCGACGGCCTCGGCGAGCTCCTGCGACTTCTTCAGCGCGTCGTCCACGGACTGCCGGCCGGCGATGGCGGAGCTGATCTCCTGGGAGACCTTGGTGCCCAGGTCGGTGAACTCGGGGATGCCGACGAACTGGATGCCGGGCGCGGGCCGGGGCTGCACGCCCGGGTCGTCGGGCTTGGCGTCCGCGATGGCGTCCCGGGTGACGTCCGCGAAGGCGGCCGCGTCCTTGCGGTACTCAGGGATGTCGTACGTCGACGCCCGCTTGCCGCCGGGCACGTTGGCCCAGCCGAACGACTCGCCGACGAGCTTCTCGTACTTTTTGCTGGAGGCCCAGGAGATGAACTTCCAGGCGTTCTCGGCGTTGCCGGACGCCTTCTGGACGCCCCAGGCCCAGGTGTAGAGCCAGCCCGAGCTGTCGGTCTTCTCGACCGGTGCCGGGACGTAGCCGATCTTGCCCTTGACCGGGGAACCGCTCGCCTCCAGGGAGCCGGCGCCGGCTGTGGCGTCGTACCACATGGCCGTCTTGCCCTGGGTCATGTTGTTCAGGCACTCGGCGTAGCCGGACTGTGCGGCGCCGGACTCGCCGTGTTCACGGATCAGGTCGACGTAGAACTGGGTGGCCTCCTTGAACTCCTTGGAGTCCAGCTGCGCCTTCCAGTCCGCGTCGAACCAGGTGCCGCCGAAGGTGTTGACGACCGTGGTCAGCGGAGCCATCACCTCGCCCCAGCCGGGCAGGCCGCGCAGACAGATGCCCTTCATGCCGGACTCGGCGCCGTCCACCTTGGCGGCGATGTCGGCGACCTGCGTCCAGGTGGGCTTGGCGGGCATGGTCAGGCCGGCCTTGTCCAGGACGTCCTTGCGGTACATCAGGAAGGAGGACTCGCCGTAGAAGGGCTCGCCGTAGAGCTGGCCGTCCTCCGCGGTGAGGGCCTGCGTCATCGGGGTGAGGATGTCCTTCTGGTCGAAGGCGGTGTCGCTCTTGACATACGAGTCCAGGGAGTGGAGCCAGCCGTTCTTGGCGTAGATCGGTATTTCGTAGTTGGAGAGGGTCGCCACGTCGTACTGGCCGGCCTGGTTGGCGAAGTCCTGGCTGATCTTGTCGCGGACGTCGTTCTCCGGGAGGACAGTGAAGTTCACCTTGATCCCGGTGTCCTTGGTGAAGTTGTCGGCGGTGAGCTTCTGCAGCTCCACCATCTGCGGGTTGTTCACCATCAGGACGTTGATGGAGTCGCCGCCGGTGGATCCGGACCCGCCGGCGCCGGAGCAGGCGGCGAGTGAGGTGATCAGCGTCCCTACGGCTGTCACGGCGAGGAAGGCGCGTGGCGCACGTCGGCTCTGGGTTCGCATGGGTACTCCTGGATATTTAGGTGCAAAGGGGACGACTGGAGGGCTGGAGGTGCCTTACGGGTGGGTCGGTCGGGTTGTCGGCTCTTCGGGTGGGGTGGGTGTGCCGGGTGCGTGCGGCCGGACGTCAGACGCGGATGACCTGCGGGCCCAGCAGTGAGTAGCGGTGGGCCTCGGCCGACGGGAGCAGGGTGCTCGTCACGATCGCCTCCAGTGCGCCGATCTCCGCGAACCGGCAGAAGCTGACCGCTCCGAACTTGGTGTGCGTGCCCGCGAACACCGTCCGCCGCGATGCCCGGATCGCCTGCGCCTTGACCTCGCTGACCGCCGGGTCCGGCGTGGTCAGGCCGTGTTCGCGGGAGATGCCGTTGGCGCCGATGAACGCCAGGTCGATGACGAAGCCGGCGAGCATCTTCGTCGTCCAGTGGTCGACGGTCGCCAGCGTGCCGGTGCGGACCCGGCCGCCGAGCAGCAGCACCGAGACGCTGTCGGCCTCGGCGAGCGCGCCCGCGACCGGCAGGGACGCGGTGACCACGGTCAGCGGCCGGTCCCTGGGCAGTGCCTCGGCGATGAGCTGCGGGGTGAAGCCCTCGTCGACGAAGACCGTCTCGGCGTCCCCGAGCAGCTCGGCGGCGGCTGCCGCGATCCGGCGCTTCTCGGGAACATGGCTGGTGGCACGGAAGGCGAGCGTCGTCTCGAAGCCGGCGCTCTCCACGGGGTAGGCGCCGCCGTGGGTGCGGCGGAGCAGCCCGTGTTCCTCAAGGACGCGGAGATCCCGTCGTACCGTCTCCTTGGCCACGCCCAGTTCGGTGGCGAGCGCGGTGACGTCGACCGAGCCGGTGGCGCGGGCGGCCCGCACGATCTCGCGCTGGCGGTCCTCGGCGGTCTTCGCCGTCTTTGCCGTCGTCATCGTCGACACCTGCTTCCGTGCTGTGATGCGTGGCTCGATCACTCTCGCTGTGCTTCGAGCCGGTACTGCCCGTTCGGGCCCGGTGTGGCCCTTGGGGGAAGTTCTACAGCGGTGATGCGGCGCTGAACAGGCCTGTTGTCGACACGATACTGCCCGTTTTCACCCGTTTGGCGAGAGGCGTGCCCGCCTCGGACCTGCGCAGGTGTGGATCCGGGCGTGAGATCGGGCAACACGGGTGCCCGAATGACGGAGCGGGCGGGCCCGTTCGGTGCCCGCCCGCTCTCATGAACGTCTGTTTTCTGTCCTGTTTCCGCCGTGTCGGCCGGATTGGTGCGGCCGGATCAGTACGGCCAGATCGGCGGGTCGCTCACGAAGTGGCCGCCCAGGTGGGCGTGGCCCGCGTTCTCCGGGTCGAGGTCGCCCTGTTCGGCGATGAGCTTCTCGGCGTACGGCTCGGAGTCGTCCTGCGGTGCGTAGCCGAGCGCGCGGGCGCTGGTGAGGTCCCACCACAGGCGGGTGTTGGCGGAGGAGCCGTAGACGACGGTGTGGCCGACGTCCTTCGCGGTCAGCGCCGCGTGGAGGAGGCGGGCGCCGTCGGCGGGGCTCATCCACAGCGACAGCATGCGCACGCTGGTCGGCTCGGGGAAGCAGGAGCCGATGCGGACGGAGACGGTCTCCAGGCCGTGCTTGTCCCAGTAGAGCTGGGCCAGGTCCTCGCCGAAGGACTTGGAGAGGCCGTAGAAGGTGTCGGGGCGGTGCGGGGTGTCGACGGGGATGAGGGGGTCGGCGCCCTGGGGGCGGGGTGTGAAGCCCACCGCGTGGTTCGAGGAGGCGAAGACGATGCGCCCGACGCCCTCCTCGTGTGCGGCCTCGTACAGGTTGTACGTTCCCTCGATGTTCGCCCTGAGGATCTTCTCGAAAGAGGCTTCCAGGGAGATGCCCGCGAGGTGGATGATCGCGTCGACGCCCTGTACGGCCTCGCGCAGCGCCGCCTTGTCGGTGAGGTCCGCGGTGATCGCGTCCGGCTCGCCCTCGATGGGGAGCAGGTCGAACAGGCGCAGTTCGTAGCCGTAGGACGGGAGCAGGTCCCGCATCAGGGTGCCGAGTCCGCCGGCGGCGCCGGTGAGTAGAACGGTGCGGGGAGCGGGCATCCCGGGTCTCCTTGGGGCTCCTTGGCGGGCGGCGCGGCGACGGCCGTATGCGTGCACGATATTCACATGCGTGGACACGCTAGGGATCACGTGCCCAGCTCGTCAAGTACGCGCACCCGGGTTGTCCTGCGCGGTCCGGAGCTGCGGATTTCGTCGCGGTCGTGCTCCGCGGTGGCTGTTTGTGCGCTTGACCGGCCCCAAGGGGGCCATTTAGCGTGGGCGCTTCCAAGGATTGTTCAGAAATGTAGACGTTGATCAGAAGCGTGCACGTACGCATGCCCCAGGGAGAGCCCGTGACGCCAGCCCCCCTCGCCACCCGACTCACCGTTCCGAGCGGTCCGCTGTTCTTCCCCGTCACCGCGTACGGCCCCGACGGCTCGCTCGACCTCGACGTCTTCCGCGAGCATGTGCGCGGTGGCGTGGAGGCGGGCGCCGCGGCCGTCTTCGCGTGCTGCGGCACGGGGGAGTTCCACGCCCTGACGCCCGAGGAGTTCCAGGACTGCGTACGGGCGGCGGTGGAGGAGACCGCCGGGCGCGTGCCGGTGATCGCCGGCGCCGGATACGGCACCGCCCTCGCCGTGCGCTACGCGCGTCTCGCCGCCGAGGCCGGGGCCGACGGGCTGCTCGCCATGCCGCCGTATCTGGTGGTGGCCGGGCAGGAGGGCCTGCTGCGGCACTATCGGGAGGTGGCCGCGGCGACCGACCTGCCGGTCATCGTCTACCAGCGCGACAACGCGGTGTTCACCCCGGAGACCGTCGTCGGCCTGGCGCGCACCGAGGGGATCATCGGGCTCAAGGACGGGCTCGGTGACCTCGACCTGATGCAGCGGATCGTGAGCGCCGTACGCGGTGAGGTGCCCGGCGACTTCCTGTACTTCAACGGTCTGCCGACCGCCGAACTGACCGGTCTCGCCTATCGGGGCATCGGCATCACCCTGTACTCGTCGGCCGTCTTCTGCTTCGCCCCCGAGATCGCCCTCGCCTTCCACCGGGCGCTCAACACCGGCGACGACGCGACCGCGAACCGGCTCCTGGACGGCTTCTACCGGCCGTTCGTCGAGCTGCGGGCGCAAGGGCGCGGATATGCCGTCTCGCTCGTCAAGGCGGGCGTACGGCAGGGCGGGCTGGACGTCGGGGAGGTCCGGCCGCCGCTGCACGAGCCGAGCGAGGATCATGTGAAGCAGCTCGTGCGGCTCGTGGAGCGCGGTTACGCCCTGATCGAGGTGGGCGCGGGCACTGGTGCCGAGGTTGAACCCGAGTTCGAGGAGAGCGTGTGAAGGCGTCCGCATTCGTCTATCCCTGGGACGTCAACGGCGACCCGGACGCGGCCCGGCGGATCGCCGCGCTCGGCGTCGAACAGGTGACGCTCGCCTCCGCGTACCACTCCACGCGCGCGTTGACCCCCCGCCACCCGCGCCACCGCATCGTCACCGCCGAGCACGCGGCCGTGCTCTACCCCACGGACGAGCGCTGGGCGGGCCGTGAGCTGCGGCCGTACGCGGCCGGGGCGTGGGCCCCCGGGGACGCGTACGGCGAGGCCGCCGACGCTCTCGCCGACGCGGGCCTCGACGTGCACACCTGGGTCGTGCTCGCGCACAACTCCCGCCTGGGCGCCGAGCATCCGGACACCTCCGTGGTCAACGCCTACGGGGACCGCTACCCGTGGGCGCCGTGCATCGCGCAGCCCGCCACGCGCGCGTACCTCGTCGATCTCGCCGCAGAGGCCGCCGTACGGCCCGGCGCGCGCGGCACGGAACTGGAGTCCCTGGGCTGGTACGGGCTCACGCATCTGCACGCCCACGACAAGACCGGCGCCATCGGGCTCGGCGACGCCGGCCAGTATCTGATGGCGCTCTGCTTCTGCCCGTCCTGCCGGGCGGGGTACGGCGGACAGGGCCTGGACCCCGACGAGCTGGCCGTGGCCGTACGGGCCGCGCTGGAGCCGTTGTGGCGGGGCGAACCGGACGACGGCGGCTGGACGGCGGTCGAGAAGGCCCTCGGCGACGAGACGGCGGCCCGCACGCGCGCGTGGCGTGAGGAAACGGCCCGCACGCTTCAGGAGGCGGCCGTCGCGGCGGTCCGGGCGGCGGCTCCGGCCGGCTTCCAGGTGCTGCTGCACGCCGACCCGGTCTCGTACCACGTCGGCGCCAACCCGGGCGTGGACCCCGCGCACATCCTGTCCGTCGCGGACGGTGTGGTGGTGCCGTGCACGGGCGGCGCCGGACTGCTGACCCCGTTCGCGCAGCAGCGCCGCGCGGACGCGGTGCTGGCCGCCAACCTCGTCGTGGTCTCCGGGATGGGCGGCAGCCCGGCCAGCCTCGCGGCGGACGCGGAGCGCGCGGCCGGGCTCGGGGCCACCGAAGTGCGGCTCTACCACGCCGGGTTGGCGTCGGACGACGACCTGGTGGCGGTACGGGAGGCGCTGGCCCGGCGCTGAGGCAGCGGACGCGCACCATGCGCGCCGCGGACCGGTTTCGAGGCGTCATGCCTGGTCATCGCCGGGTTTGCGGGGCGCGCGATGAGTTTCGCGTGCGGCGCCGGTCTACCTCATGCAGTGCCGGTCTCGGTGAGGCCGGCCGGACCTGAGGAGAAGCCGATGACCGACCCCACGACCCTCGACCTCGGACCGCAGGCCCGGACCGTGGCCCGGCTCGCGGAGCGGGTGAGTGACGAGCAGCTCGCGGCCGGGACGCCGTGTCCGCAGTACACCGTGCGCAATCTGCTGGGGCATGTCGCGGGACTGGCCGTCGCCTTCCGCGACGCCGCGCGCAAGGACCTCGGCGCGACGACGGACACCAGCCCGGACTCCTCCGTGCCGGACCTCGCCCCCGGCTGGCGCTCGACCCTGCCCAAGGCCCTCGACGAACTCGCCGACGCCTGGCGTGACCCGGCCGCCTGGACCGGTGAGACCCGCGCCGGTGGTGTGCCCCTGCCGGGCGCGGTCGCCGCAGCCGTCGCGGTCGACGAACTCGTCGTCCACGGCTGGGACCTGGCCCGCTCCACCGGACAGGAGTACGAGCCCGATCCGGCCGCTCTGGAGGCGGCGTACGGCTTCCTCCTCGCCGCGGCCGAGGACCCGAGCAGCCGGGCCGAGATCTTCGGCCCGATCGTTCCCGTGCCGGACGACGCGCCGCTGCTGGACCGGGTGATCGGGCTCAGCGGGCGGGATCCGGGGTGGACGGCGCTGTGATCGCTAGGCCCTGTCGTCACATTCCCGTCGTCCGCCCGAAGGGCGGGCCTGGCGGCGTGAGGAGCGTGCTCTCGGCGTGGCGGGCGCAGGCCCTCGTACTGGTTGTACGTGGGTCTGTGCCCGGTGCGGCGGCGTGGGGGCCCCTCCCACGCCCTTAAGGCAGTGGGGGAGCGTGCATGGCGTCGCAGGGCAGGCGGGAATGTGGCGACAGGGCCTAGGGACGGCGGCCCCCGCCTGTACGGCCTGCCAATCCCCGTACAGGCGCCCGCACCGCCCCGTACGCTCCCCGCATGCCCCTGAGCCTCACCGTCCTCGGCACCGCCTCTCCGCATCCGGAGCCGGGACGCCCCTGCTCCGGCTATCTGCTGCGTGGCGGGGGCGCCGAGGTGTGGGTGGACGCCGGGCCCGGCACGTTCGCGGAGTTGCAGCGGCACACCGATCCCGCACGGCTCACCGCGATCTGGATCTCCCATCTGCACGCCGACCACAATGCTGATCTCCTCGCCGCCGTGTACGGGTTCGCCTACGGCGGGCTCACCCCGCCCGCCCCGATCCCCGTCTACGCGCCGCGTGAGTGCGCGCTGCGGATCGCCGGGTTCTTCGGGCAGCGCGATCTCGGCTTCCTGCGCGGAATCCTCGACTTCAGGCCGCTGTACGACGGCCACATGGTCCGGCACTGGAACCTGCGCCTCATGACGCGCGCGGTCTCCCACGGCATCGAGGCGTACGGGCTGCGCGCCGAGTCGCAGGGCAAGGTCTTCGCGTACTCCGGGGACACCGGCCCCTGCGAGGCGCTCGCCGAACTCGCCCGGGGCGCCGACCTGTTCCTGTGCGAGGCCGACATCGACCGGCATGGCGATGGCGATGGCGAACAGGTGCATCTGACGCCGGAGGACGCCGGCGCGTACGCGAAGGGCGCGGCCTCGCTGCTCATCACGCATGTGGGGCCCACGCTCACCGCGGAGTCGGCCACCGACCGTGCCGCAGCCGTCTTCGGCGGTCCCACCGACACCGCGTACGAAGGCACCACGAAGATCATCTGATCGCTCTGTCGACCGCTCGCCGCTGACCGCACCCGTCGGTGCGTCGTCTCAACTCCCTCACTTCCCTCACTTTTTTGCTCCTCTTTTTCACTTCCTTTGTCAGAAACGTTGACGAAACACGAAGGCCCCTCCTACCTTCAACCCCGTCGTACTTAGTACGTCATATATGAGACGCGATATGCGAGATCCGATACGCGAGATCTGATCCGAGGGATCCGGTCCGTCCACATCCGAGAGGCACGCATGACCTCAGTGCCCACGCCGATCCCGTCCCGCACGCAGTTCGTGCTGGAGGGGATCAAACACCGCATCCTCACCGGGCAGTTGACGCCCGGTCAGGCCCTGGTCGAGACCGAGCTCGCCGCACAGTTCGGGGTGTCCAAGACCCCGGTGCGCGAGGCGCTCAAGACGCTGGCCGGTACCGGGCTCGTCGTGATGAACCAGTACAAGGGCGTCACGGTGCGCATGGTGGACGCGGACATGGCGCGCGAGGTCTACGACGTACGGCTGCTGCTGGAGCCGGAGGCGCTGAAGCGTTCCGTGTGCCGCGGCGCCTCCCTCGATGCCGCACGTGACGCGCTGGCCCGGGCCGACCGGGCCACCGACACCGCCGAACGCTCCCTGGCCAACCGGGAGTTCCACCGCTCCCTGTACGTGCGGTGCGGCAATCCGCTGCTCGGCCGGATGCTCGACGAGGTGCGTGACCAGGCAGCCCTGGTCTCCGCCGTCGCCTGGGCCGCCGACCCCTCCTGGAACCGGGAGGCGGACGAGCACCGCGAGATCCTGCGGCTCGCCCTCGACGGTGACGCTGACGGCGCGGCGCGCGCGCTGCACGCCCATATCGAGTCGTTCGTGCAACGGGCCTTCCCCGCAGGGGAGTCCGAGGTCCAGGGAAAGGACGGTCAGTGATGAGCGGCGTGGCGTTCGAGACCCAACGGGCGGCCCTGGCCGACGTGGTGGCGATCCCGGTGACACCGTTCGCCGAGGACGGCACCGTCGACCAGAGCGCCCACCGGGCCCTGCTTCGCCGGCTGCTCGACGGCGGGATCACCACCCTCACGCCCAACGGCAACACGGGCGAGTTCTACGCCCTCACTCCCGAAGAGCGGCGCCTCGTCACGGAGTTGACCATCGACGAGGTCGGCGACCGGGCCGTGATCCTCGTCGGCGTAGGGCACGACGTACCGACCGCTGTCGCCGCCGCCCGGCACGCCCGGGACCACGGCGCCGCGATGGTGATGGTCCATCAGCCCATCCACCCGTACGTCTCGGAGGGCGGCTGGGTCGACTACCACCGGGCCATCGCCGAGGCCGCGCCGGAGCTGGGCGTCGTCCCGTACATCCGCAACGCCTCGCTGAGCGGCCTGCGGCTCGCCGAACTCGCCGACGTCTGCCCGAACGTGATCGGCGTGAAGTACGCCGTCCCGGACGCCGCCCGTTTCGCCTCCTTCGCCAGGGACGCGGGGCTGGAGCGCTTCGTGTGGGTGGCCGGGCTCGCCGAGCCCTACGCGCCCTCCTACTTCTCGGCCGGCGCCACCGGCTTCACGTCCGGGCTGGTGAACGTCGCCCCGGCCGTCTCGCTGAACATGATCGAAGCGCTTCGCTCGGGCGACTACCCGGCCGCCATGAAGGTCTGGGAGCAGATCCGCCGCTTCGAGGAACTGCGCGCGGCCAACGCCTCCGCGAACAACGTGACCGTCGTCAAGGAGGCCCTCGCCTCCCTGGGCCTGTGCCGACGCGACGTCCGCCCGCCGAGCCGTACCCTGCCCGAGGACGAACGCGCCGAGGTCGCCGCGATAGCCGCCCGGTGGTCCATATGACCGGCGACCGCGTGCGGAAGCAGCCGGAAGAGCTCAGAAGCCACCAGTGGTACGGGACGGACGGGCTGCGTTCCTTCAGCCACCGGGCCCGCACCCGCCAGCTCGGCTACCTCCCCGAGGAGCACCTGGGCAAGCCCGTCATCGCGATCCTCAACACCTGGTCGGACATCAACCCCTGTCATGTGCACCTCCGTGACCGGGCGCAGGCCGTGAAGCGGGGCGTGTGGCAGGCGGGCGGATTCCCCCTGGAATTCCCGGTGTCGACCCTCAGCGAGACCTTCCAGAAGCCGACCCCCATGCTCTACCGCAACCTCCTCGCCATGGAGACGGAGGAGCTGCTGCGCTCGTACCCGGTCGACGGGGCCGTCCTGATGGGCGGCTGCGACAAGTCGACGCCGGCGCTGCTCATGGGCGCCGCGTCCGTCGACCTGCCGACCGTGTTCGTGCCCGCCGGGCCCATGCTGCCGGGCCACTGGCGCAACGAGGTCCTCGGCTCCGGCACCGACATGTGGAAGTACTGGGACGACAAGCGCGCCGGGCTCATCGGCGACTGCGAGATGACGGAACTGGAGAGCGGGCTCGCGCGTTCTCCCGGGCACTGCATGACCATGGGTACGGCGTCCACGCTGACGGCCGCGGCCGAGGCGCTCGGGGTGACCGTGCCGGGGGCGTCCAGCATCCCCGCCGTCGACTCCGGGCACGACCGGATGGCTGCTGCATCCGGCCTGAGGATCGTCGAACTGGTCCACCAGGACCGGAAGTTGAGCGAGATCCTCACCGCCGACGCCTTCACCGACGCGGTCACCACCGTCCTCGGCCTCGGCGGCTCCACCAACGCCGTGATCCATCTGATCGCCATGGCCGGCCGGGCCGGCGTCCGGCTCACCCTGGACGACTTCGACCGCATCGCGCGGACCGTGCCGGTGCTGGCCAACGTACGGCCGGGCGGACAGACGTACCTCATGGAGGACTTCCACTTCGCCGGCGGGCTGCCCGGGTTCCTCTCCCGGATCACCGACCTGCTGCATCTGGACCGGCCGACGGTCTCGTTCGACAGCATGCGCGAGCAGCTCGAAGGCGCGCAGGTGCACAACGACGAGGTCATCCGCCCGCGCGAGAAGCCGGTCGCGAACGAGGGCGGGGTCGCCGTCCTGCGCGGCAACCTCTGTCCGGACGGCGCGGTCATCAAGCACATCTCCGCCGAGCCGCACCTGCTCCGGCACACCGGGAGCGCGGTCGTCTTCGACGACTACCGGACCATGCAACGCACCATCAACGACCCGGAGTTGGGCATCACCGCCGACACCGTGCTCGTGTTGCGCGGCTCCGGTCCCAAGGGCGGCCCCGGCATGCCCGAGTACGGGATGCTGCCCATCCCCGACCACCTGCTCAAGCAGGGCGTGCGGGACATGGTGCGGATCTCCGACGCCCGTATGAGCGGCACCAGTTACGGCACGTGCGTCCTGCACGTGGCACCCGAGTCGCACATCGGCGGGCCGCTCGCACTTGTCCGCACGGGGGACTCCATCACCCTGGACGTCGAGGCGCGGTCACTCCAACTCAACGTGGACGAGCAGGAGTTGGCGCGCAGACGGGCGGAGTGGACGCCGCCGGCCGAACGGTACGAGCGCGGCTACGGCGCGCTCTACAACGAGCAGATCACGCAGGCCGACACCGGCTGCGACTTCGAGTTCCTGGCCAGGCCGGGCAAGGTGCGCGACCCGTACGCGGGCTGAACCACCCTTCAACGCAGAGCAGATCACCACAGATCACCCCACTTGGTCGATATGTCGAATTACTTAGGTAAGCGCTTCACCTAGAACGGAGAACAGTCATGGCCCAAGCCGCAGCCGTGGCGAAACCGCCCGCGCCACCCCGGCGGCGGCGTGCCTCTGCGACGCCACGCAGGCTTCCCTATCTGTTGATCGCACCGGCAGCCCTGCTCATGGTGGGCTTCATCGCCTACCCGGTCATCAGCGTCTTCTACTACAGCCTGCAGCACTTCAACCCCACCAAGCCATGGCGCAACGGCTTCGCGGGTTTCGAGAACTTCACGCACGCCTTCACCGAAGACCCCATCTTCTGGGACACGCTGGTCTTCAGCGGGAAGTGGGTCGTCGTCGAGGTCGGCCTCCAGCTGATGTTCGGCCTGGCGCTCGCGCTCATCGTCAACCAGACCTTCGTGGGCCGCTCCATCGGCCGCGCGCTCGTCTTCTCCCCGTGGGCCGTGTCGGGCGTACTGACCTCGGCGATCTGGGTGCTGCTCTACAACTCCCAGACAGGCATCACCCGTTACCTCGCCGACATGGGCATCGGCACCTACGGCACGAGCTGGCTGTCGGACACCTCCACCGTGTTCTCGGCGGCGATCGTCGCCGACCTCTGGCGAGGAGTCCCCTTCTTCGCGATCCTCATCCTCGCCGACCTCCAGTCCGTCTCGAAGGACCTCTACGAGGCCGCCGAGGTCGACGGGGCCAGCCGGCTCAAGCAGTTCTGGCACATCACGCTGCCGCACCTCAAGGACGCCATCGTCCTGGCCACGCTGCTGCGCGCGGTCTGGGAGTTCAACAACGTCGACCTGCTCTACACCCTCACCGGCGGCGGGCCGGCCGGCGAGACGACGACACTCCCGCTCTACATCGCCAACACCAGCGTCGACGCACACAACTTCGGCTACGCATCGGCCCTCACCACGGTCGCGTTCGTGATCCTGCTCTTCTTCTCGATCGTCTACCTGCGGCTGAGCAAGTTCGGAGGGGAGAGCAAGTGATCACCAAGGAAGCCACCGCGATCGTGCCCACGCCCGTGGACGACATCCCCGAGCCGCCACGCCCGCACAAGAAGCAGCGCCGCGCCTGGGACGAGGCCCCGCGCTGGCAGATCTACCTCCCCCTCGGGATCTACCTCGTCTTCACCCTCATCCCCTTCTACTGGATTCTGCTGTTCGCGCTGCGTCCGGCCGGTTCGACCTCCCTGGTCCCCTGGCCGATGACCTTCGACCACTTCGAGAAGGTGTGGACCGAGCGGGCCTTCGGTACGTACTTCGAGAACAGCATCCTCGTCGGCGTCGCCACGCTGGTGATGACGACGCTCGTCGCCCTCGCCGGCGGCTACGCCCTCGCCCGCTTCGACTTCAAGGTCAAGCGCGCGTTCATGCTGGCCCTGCTCTGCTCCCAGTTCGTGCCGGGAGCCCTGCTGCTGGTGCCGCTGTTCCAGATCTTCGCCGAGCTCCAGATGATCAACTCGCTGGTCAGCGTCATCATCGCGGAGACGGTCTTCCAGCTCCCGCTGTCGATGATCCTCATCAGCGGATTCATCAAGAACGTGCCGTACACCCTGGAGGAGGCCGCCTGGGTCGACGGCTGCAACCGCTTCACCGCGTTCCGGGTCGTCGTACTCCCGCTGCTGCGGCCCGGGTTGATCGCCGTCGGCTCCTTCGCCTTCGTGCACTCCTGGAACCACTTCCTGTTCGCCCTGATGTTCCTCAGCGACCAGGGCAAGCAGACCATCCCGGTCGGTCTCAACACCCTGATGAGCGCGGACAGCGTCGACCTGGGCGCCCTCGCGGCGGGCGGCATCATCGCCGCCGTACCCGTGGTGATCGTGTTCGCCTTCATCCAGAAGTGGCTGATCACCGGCTTCAGCGCGGGGGCGGTGAAGGGATGAGGGGGGCGCTTCAAGTAGCCGCTGTGGGTGGCCTGTTGGGTGCCGTGCTCAGTACCCCGGCCGGTGCCGACGCCCGTGACATCAGCCGCGACACCCTGCCCGCGCACGACGGCTGGGCCGCCGCCGACGGTGGCACCACCGGCGGCGCGGCGGCGGACGACGCGCACGTGTTCACCGTACGCAGCCGTGGTGAACTCGTCCGCGCCCTCGACGGTGGCAGCGCCACCCCGAAAATCATCCGCATCGCGGGGACCGTCGACGCCAACACCGCCGATGATGGCGGGCGGTTGAGCTGCGGCGACTACGCGGCCGGGACCGGGTACGGCGTGCAGAAGTACCTGGCCGCCTACGACCCCCGCACCTGGGGTTCCGCCAAGCCGAGCGGCGTCCAGGAGGAGGCCCGGCAGGTCGCCGCGGCCCGGCAGGCGGAGCGGGTCGTGCTGTCCGTCGGGTCCAACACGACGATCGTCGGGCTGGGTTCGGGAGCCGTCCTCAAGGGGGCGAGCCTCCAGGTCAAGAACGCGGACAACGTGATCCTCCGCAACCTCGAACTCCGCGACGCCTACGACTGCTTCCCCGTCTGGCAGCCCAACTCCGGTGGCCTGGGCGACTGGAAGACGGCGTACGACACCATCTGGCTGAACGGCGCCACCCATGTCTGGGTCGACCACGTCACCGCCTCCGACAAGGGCCACGCGGACGCCGACGAGCCGACCTACTTCGCCCGCAACTACCTGCGCCACGACGGGCTGCTGGACATCACCAACGGCTCCGACCTGGTCACCGTCTCCTGGAGCCGGTTCGCCGACCACGACAAGGCGATGCTCATCGGCAGCGGCGACACGGCCACCGGAGACCGCGGAAAGCTCCGCGTCACCCTGCACCACAACGAGTTCCGCTCGGTCACGCAGCGCGCCCCGCGTGTCCGCTTCGGGCAGGTGCACGTCTACAACAACCGTTACCTGATCGACCACGGCGACGACTACCGCTACTCGCTCGGCGTCTCCACCGAGTCCGCCGTGTACGCGGAGAACAACGCCTTCACCACCCCGGGGCACGTCGAGGCCGCCGACCTGGTCAAGAGCTGGAACGGCACCGCCCTGCACCAGAGCGGCACCCTCTTCAACGGCTTCCCCGTCGATCTTCTGACCATCCACAACGCCTACAACTCGGGCAGCGAGCGTGACCTCACGGCCGACGTCGGCTGGACGCCTACCCTGCACACAAAGATCGACAGCGCCGACACGGCCGACCGAGAGGTGGCACGCGGCGCGGGCGCAGGGAGGCTCACATGACCACCACCACACGACACACCACTCCGGTACCGGTCGTCCTCGCGGGAGCGCGCGGCCACGGCCACTGGCATCTCGCGAACATCCGCCGGCTCCAGGACAAGGGCCTCGTACGGCTGGCAGGTGTCTGCGAGCTGACCCGGCTCACGGATGAGGAGCTGGAGGGGCTCGGCACGCCCGAGCAGTCCGCAGACTTCGGCGCGCTCCTCGACTCCACGGGCGCCGCCATCGCCGTGATCTGCACGCCGATCCCCACCCACACCGACCTCGCGCTGATCGCCGCCGCCAAGGGCGTGCACCTGCTCCTCGAGAAGCCGCCGGCGCCGTCGTACGCGGAGTTCCGCCGGATGGCCGACGGGGTCGCGGCGGCCGGGGTCGCCTGCCAGATCGGGTTCCAGTCGCTGGGCTCGCACGCCCTGCCCGCGATCCGGGAACTGATCGCCGAGGGTGCCATCGGAGAGGTGACCGGCGTCGGCGGGGCGGGCGCGTGGGCGCGCGACGAGGCGTACTACCGGCGCGCGCCCTGGGCCGGCAAGCGCAGGCTGAACGGGGTGGACGTCATCGACGGCGCCCTCACCAACCCGCTCGCGCACGCCGTCGCCACCGGCCTCGCCCTCGGCGGCACCACCCGCGCCGAGGACGTCACCGGCATCGAGACCGAGCTGCTGCGCGCCAACGACATCGAGTCCGACGACACCTCGTGCGTCCGCGTCAGCACCGCGAACGGCGTCCCGGTCACCGTCGCCGCCACCCTGTGCGCCGAACACCCGGACGACCCGTACGTCCTCGTGCACGGCACCAGCGGCCGGATCACCTTCTGGTACAAGCAGGACCGCGTCCTCCTCCAGCGCTCGGGACACGGCCCGGAGGAGTACGAGTACGACCGCACCGACCTGCTGGAGAACCTCGTCGACCACCTCACCGAGGGCGCCGAACTGCTGGTCGTGCCCGACGGGACGGGCGCCTTCATGCGGGTCGTCGAGGCGATCCGGCAGGCCCCCGACCCGGTCGCGCTGCCCAAGGACGCCTGGCAGTACGCCACCGGTGAGAGCCGCCGAGTGGTCCCGGGGATCGACGGCCTCGTCGCAGCCGCCGCCGACACCCTCTCCCTCTACTCCGAGCTGGGCGCCTCCTGGGCGCTCCCGAAAGAGGTGAGCACCTGATGACCCAGATGCCCAACGAGTCGCTGGTCCTGCGGGTCGCGGGCCGCCCGGTCGGCCGCTACACCGGCAGGCCGGAGCTGCCGCCCCGGCACTCGCCCCGCCCGTATCTGCACCCCGTCACCACCCTGGCCGGCACCGCTGTCACCGAGCTCAGCCCCGCCGACCACACTCACCACCTCGGCGTCGGTGTCGCCATTCCCGACGTCGAGGGGCACAACTTCTGGGGCGGGCGCACCTACGTACGCGACCAGGGCCCGACCGAGCTGGACAACCACGGCGCCCAGCGGCACACCGCCTACCAGCTGCGCGACCCCGACGGCTTCGTCGAGGAACTGCGCTGGATGGTCGGCGGCGCCGAGCTGCTGCGCGAGCGCCGTACGGTCGCCGCCGCCGAACTCACCGACACCGCCTGGGCGTTGGACTTCACCTTCTCGCTCACGAACACCGCCGCCGCCCCGCTCTCCATCGGCAGCCCGGCCACGAACGGCCGCCCCGGAGCCGCCTACGGAGGCTTCTTCTGGCGGGCGAAGAAGGAGTCCGGCGCTCCCGACGTCTTCACGGCCTCCGTCGAGGGCGAGTCGTCGGTCCACGGCCACCGCGCCGACTGGCTCGCCCTGGCCGGCGCCACCTGGACGCTCGTCTTCGCCGGCGCCACCGAACAGACGCGCCGCGACCCGTGGTTCGTCCGCGCGGAGGAGTACCCGGGGGTCGGCTCGTCCCTGGCGTTCGACGAGCGGCTGCCGATCCCCGCGGGCGAGACCGTCGTACGCCGGATCGTCACCGTCGTCGCCGACGGCCGCCTCGACCGCGGCGAGGCCGCGGCTCTCGTACGCAAGGCGGTGAGCCTGTGATCGCCAGTGCCGACCTGGGTGACGGGACCTACCGCAACCCGGTCCTGAACGCCGACTGGTCCGACCCGGACGTGGTCCGCGTCGGCGACGACTTCTACCTCACCGCGTCCAGCTTCGGCCGGGCCCCCGGTCTGCCCCTCCTGCACTCCCGCGACCTCGTCAACTGGACCCTCGTCGGCCACGCCCTCGAACGCCTGCAACCGGCGGCCGAGTTCACCGTTCCGCGCCACGACTGCGGTGTCTGGGCACCCTCGCTCCGGCATCACGACGACCGCTTCTGGATCTTCTGGGGCGACCCCGACCACGGCATCTTCCAGATCAACTCCCCGGCGATACGCGGCCCCTGGACCCGCCCGCACCTCGTCAAGGAGGGCAAGGGACTCATCGACGCGTGCCCGCTGTGGGACGAGGAGACCGGCGAGGCGTATCTCGTGCACGCCTGGGCCAAGTCCCGGTCGGGCGTGAAGAACCGGCTCACCGGACACCGGATGCACCCCGAGGGCACGCGACTTCTGGACGAGGGCAAGGTGATCGTCGACGGCGACCGCATCCCCGGCTGGTTCACCATCGAGGGCCCGAAGCTCTACCGGCACGACGGCTGGTTCTGGATCCTGGCCCCCGCCGGGGGAGTGGAGACCGGCTGGCAGGGTGCCTTACGTTCCCGCGACTTCTTCGGGCCGTACGAGGAGCGGATCGTCCTGGAGCAGGGGGACACCGACGTCAACGGCCCCCACCAGGGCGGCTGGGTGCGCACGTCGACCGGCGAGGACTGGTTCCTCCACTTCCAGCAGCGTGGCCCGTACGGCCGTGTCGTGCACCTTCAGCCGATGAGCTGGGGCGCCGACGGTGGCGACGGCTGGCCCGTAATGGGTGACGGGGGCACGCCCGTCGCCGTACACCGCAAGCCCGATTTGCCGGTGCAGTCGCCCGCCGCGCCGGCCACCGACGACGACTTCCCCGGCGGACGGTTCGGCCGGCAGTGGCAGTGGACGGCCAACCCGCAGGACGGCTGGGCCACCCAGCACTCGGGCGACGGGCTGCGGCTGAGCTGCGTACGCAGTGCCGACGCCCATGACCTGCGGAAACTCCCGAACATCCTCACCCAGCGGCTGCCCGGAACCGCGTGCGTGGTCGAGGTGGAACTGCGGCTCGACAGCGAGGAGCCGGGGGCGCGGGCCGGACTCGCCGTGCTGGGCGACTCCTTCGGCTGGATCGGTCTGGAGCGGGCGGACGACGGGACGGTCCGGCTCGTCCACCGGTTCGCGGAATCCGTGGCCGAGCGGGAACGGGACGCCGAGCACCCGCGGCCGGCTCCGGACGGGCGGGCCCGGCTGCGGATCGCCATCGGGGCGGGAGCGCGCTGCCGGTTCTCCTACGACGTCGGCGCCGGGGACGGCTGGGAGTCGTCCGGGCCGGTGTTCGCCGCCACGCCCTGGCGGTGGGTCGGCGCCCTGCTCGGCCTCTTCGCGCTCGCACCCGTCGGCGGGGGACACGCCGGCGCGGCCTCGTTCACGCAGTTCAGAGTGACTACCTCGTAACTCTCCTTATTCGTAAGCCTGTTGGGAGCCGCAATGACGCACTTCCCTAGCAAGCGCTTGCCGGGGGTCGACAGACCGATCGGCAGAACCCTGGCCGCCGTCGTGGGCCTGGCGGTCGCCCTGACCCTCGGGGCGGTCACCGAGGCGACGGCTGCCGCCCCCGCCGCTGGGGGCACGACGACGGGTCCCGCCCGCTGGACCGACCGGCCGCACGGGTTCGCCTCCCTCGCCGGTGGCACCTCCGGGGGCGCCGGCGGCAAGGTCGTCACCGTCACCGACCAGGCCTCGCTGGTGAAGTACGCGGCGGCCGAGGAGCCGTACGTCATCCGGGTCGCGGGCTCGATCGCCGTGGCGCCCTTCGGCGCGGACGTCGTCGTGGCCTCCGACAAGACGATCATCGGCGTCGGTGACACCGGCGAGATCGTCCACGGCGAGCTGCACCTCAACCCCGGTACCAGCAACGTGATCATCCGCAATCTGACGATCCGTGACTCGTACGTCGAGGGCGACTGGGACGGCAAGACGACCGACTTCGACGCGATCCAGATGGACACCGTCGACCACGTCTGGATCGACCACAACCGCTTCACGCACATGGGCGACGGACTGCTCGACATCCGCAAGGACAGTCAGTACATCACCGTCTCCAACAACCAGTTCGCCGACCACAACAAGGCGTTCGGCATCGGCTGGACGTCCAACGTGCTCACCCAGATCACCATCGACCACAACTGGTTCACGGGCACGAAGCAGCGCAACCCGTCCGCCGACAACTGCGCCTACGCACACCTCTACAACAACTACGTGTCGGCGCAGGTCGTCGACGGCGATCCCGTCTGGACGTACGGCAACTGGTCGCGCGGCAAGACCAAGATGGTCATCGAGAACAGCTACTACGACGGGGTCCAGCACCCCTACCAGGCCGACGCCACCGCCGAGTTGGTGCAGCGCGGGTCGATCCTGAAGAACGTCAGCGGGCGCCAGGACACGTGGGGCACCGCCTTCGAACCGCGTGACTTCTACCCCTACCGGCTCGACCCGGCCGCCGCGGTGCCGTCGCTGGTCAAGCGGTTCTCCGGGCCGCAGCAGCGGATCGGTGACACGGTGACGCTCCACGTCCCGGCCGACTATCCGACCGTCCAGGCGGCGGTGGACGCGGTGCCGGACGGGAACGCCGTCCCGGTGACCATCGCCGTCGCGCCGGGCACGTACCGCGCGAAGGTCTTCATCCCGGCGGCCAAGCCGAACATCCTGCTCCAGGGGACCGGCCGGGACCGCTCCGACACCGTGATCGTCTACGACACGCCTGCCGCGTACGGCGGTTCGACGGGGAGTGCGACGGTCCGGATCGCCGCGAACGACGTCACCGCCCGCAACCTCACCTTCAGCAACGACTTCGACGAGGCAGCCGTCGAGCTGAGCGGCGAGCAGGCGCTGGCCATGAAGACGACCGGCGACCGGATCGTCTTCGAGAACACCGCCTTCCTCGGCAACCAGGACACCCTGATGACCGACAGCCCCAAGCTGGACGTGATCAGCCGGGTCTATGTCCGCGACTCGTACATCGAGGGCGACGTCGACTTCATCTACGGGCGGGCGACGACCGTCATCGAGCGGTCCGTGATCCGGGCACTGAGCCGAGGATCTGCCACCAACAACGGCTACATCACGGCCGCTTCGACCTGGACGGGCAATCCGTACGGCTTCCTGATCACCCGCTCGAAGGTGGTGAGCGACGCACCCGCCGGCTCCTTCCACCTCGGCCGGCCCTGGCACCCGGGCGGCGAGCCGAACGCGGTGGCCCAAGTCCTGTTCCGGGACACCGAGTTGCCCGCCGCGATCAAGGCCTCGCCGTGGACCGACATGAGCGGCTTCTCGTGGAAGGACGCGCGCTTCACCGAGTACCGGACGTACGGGCCCGGTGCCCAGGTGACCGCCG
The DNA here is from genome assembly GCF_044333925.1 of Streptomyces sp. NPDC020898. Taxonomy (NCBI): domain Bacteria; kingdom Bacillati; phylum Actinomycetota; class Actinomycetes; order Kitasatosporales; family Streptomycetaceae; genus Streptomyces; species Streptomyces sp. NPDC020898. Next base: position 2,569 of record NZ_JBIRRV010000001.1, on the reverse strand, counting down.
ACCGGCCGCAGTTGAGCCCCACCGACGCGGCCACGCACACCGTGGCCGACTACCTGAACGGTACGGACGGCTGGGCGCCGTACGCCCGCCGCTGATCCCTCAGTACCCCCTGACCCCCACAACTTCACAGTTTCGTTTGATCCAGAAGAGAGAGTGCCGACCAATGAAGATCAGCATCCGCAGAAGCAGGCGCGCGGCCATCGCCGTGGCCCTGGGATCCGTGCTCGCGCTGACCGCCACCGCCTGTGGCGACGACGGCAGCGGAGCGGGCGGGGACAAGGGCAACGAGGGCTCGGGCAAGGGCGAGATCACCTTCTGGGACAACAACGGCGGTGTGCGTACCGACGTCTGGAAGGTGATCATCGCCGACTTCCACGCGGCCAACCCGGACATCAAGGTCAAGTACGTCGGGATACCGTCCGAGAGCGTCCAGTCCAAGTACGACACCGCCATCCAGGGCGGCGGCCTGCCGGACGTCGGCGGGGTCGGCGCGGCCATGCTCGCCGGCATCGCCGCGCAGAACGCCCTGGAGCCGCTCGACGCCCGGCTCACGGGCAGTTCGCTGAACGGCAAGCTGACCCCGGGCATGATCGACAGCGTGCGCAGCGCGGGCGGCGGCGACGAGCTCTTCACCGTCCCGACCTCCGCGAACAACGGCACGCTCTGGTACCGCACCGACCTGTTCGAGGCGGCGAAGCTGGAGCCGCCGACGACCTGGTCGAAGTTCTACGCCGCCGCCGACAAGCTCACCGACGCGGACAACAACAAGTTCGGTTACACCATTCGCGGCGGTGAGGGTTCGATCGCCCAGGCCCTGGACGCGATGTACGGCCAGTCCGGCATCACGTCGTTCTGGAAAGACACGAAGACCACCGTCAACGACCCGAAGAACGTCGAGGCGCTGGAGAAGTACGCCGCGCTGTACAAGAAGGACACTCCGGCCGCCGACGTCAACAACGACTTCAAGAAGATGGTCGCCCAGTGGGACAGCGGCGACATCGGCATGCTGAGCCACAACCTCGGTTCCTACCAGGACCACTTGAAGGCGCTCGAAGGCAAGTTCCGGGGCATTCCGAACCCGACGCAGGACGACGGGACCCGGGTCCAGGTCTCCAACCCCGTTGACGGGCTGGGCATGTTCAAGTCCAGCAAGAACAAGACGGCCGCGTGGAAGTTCATCGAGTTCGCCGCCTCGCACGAGTCCAACAGCAAGTGGAACGAGGCGGCGGGCGCCATTCCGTCCAACACGGAGGCTGCGAAGGACCCGTGGATCCAGGCAGCCGAGGCGACGAAGCTCGCGGCCGAGTCGCTGAACAGCGGCACGATCAAGATCGTGCAGCTGCCGTACTACCTGCCTGACTGGAACACCATCTCGAAGGCGGACAACGAGCCGAACCTCCAGAAGGTGCTGCTCAAGAAGATGAGCGCGAAGGAGTTCCTGGACACGCTGGCCGACCAGCTGAATGCTGCGCAGGCTGAGTGGAACGAGCAGATGGGCTAGGGGTCGTTCTTGTTCGTCGCTGGCTGCGGGTTCGCCGTGGCTGGTCGCGCAGTTCCCCGCGCCCCTAAAAACAGGGCGCGGGGTCCCCTGCCCCCTTTGAGAAAGGCACAACGTCGTGTCTCTTAGCCGTAGACAGGTGACCGTGGCTGCTCTTGCCGCCGTACCTCTCGCTGTCGCCACCACGTCGGGAAGCGCCTCGGCGCATTCCGGCCGTCGTTCTCGCACGATCTATATCGCCGGTGATTCCACCGCCGCCCAGAAATACGCTGACGCCGCCCCGGAGACCGGGTGGGGAATGGCGCTTCCCTTCTTTCTCGGGAAGGGGCTGGCCGTTTCCAATCACGCCGTGAACGGGCGTAGTTCCAAGAGTTTCTTCGACGAGGGGCGTCTCGACGCCATTCTCGATGTCATCGGCCCCGGTGACTTCCTGATCATCCAGTTCGGGCACAACGACGAGAAGATCGCCGATCCCGTCCGCTACACGGAGCCCTGGACGACGTACCAGGAGCATCTGCGGCTGTACATCGACGGTGCGCGGGCCCGTGGTGCCCGGCCGGTGCTGGCCACCTCCGTCGAGCGCAGAAAGTTCGACGCGAGCGGCAACGCACAGCCGACCCACGGCGACTACCCGGCGGCGATGCGTGCGCTCGCCGAGAAGGAGCGCGTGGCGCTGCTCGACATCCAGGCCCTGTCGATCGCGCTCTGGCAGGAGTTGGGCGTCGAGGAGACGAAGAAGTACTTCAACTGGACAGCGACCGAGCAGGACAACACGCACTTCAATCCGCCGGGGGCCGTCGCCGTGGCCCGGCTCGTCGCCGCCGGCCTGGTGCGGAGCCGGGTGCTGGCGCACCGGGACGTGCGCCGCCTCGACGAGGAGATCCCGGACTCCTGGATCACCTGGCCGCAGGCCGCCGCCGTCTAGCCACTTCCGCCGGAAACCGGCCGGACCGGCCCCACCCCGCCGTACCAGCCACCCCGTTACCTTCTAGACGGCCCCGATTTTGGGGCTCCCGGCCTTCTGGCCCGGCATGACTTTTGCCCCCTGTCGACCATGACCCGGGGGGTGGT